>JAKSJP010000040.1 GCA_024398105.1 Bacteroidales bacterium
TGGCGTTGTCCAGCAACTACAAATGGCCGTTTAAATCACTTGCGAAACTTAAATTTATAATATAAGATTATGGCAAATAGAACAGAAATAGCCTGGACGGAATACTCTTTGAATCCAATCACGGGCTGCACACATGCCGGGACACCAGAATGCGACAACTGCTATGCAAAGACGATGGCTAGAAGGTTAAAGGCTATGCACAATCCCCACTACATGAACGGATTTACACCGACTTTCCATCCGGAGGTTTTGAAACAGATTCCCAAAATTCCCTCTGGTGCTCTTGTATTTCTTCCAAGTATGAGCGACCTGTTCCATAAGGACTTCTCAGTTGAAATCATAGAACAGATTGTATCGGAGTGCGAGAAGAGACAAGATGTGACCTTCCAGATTCTGACGAAGAGAGCGGAAAGAATGGCAGAATTCTTTAAGAACAGACCTGTGCCAAAGAACTTCTGGCTCGGAGTCACTTGTGGTCATGAGGACAGTCTTTACCGTGTTGATATCCTTAGGACAATAGACGCCCCTGTACGATGGATATCAGCAGAACCACTCTTGTCTGACATCACTCCTAACCTTGACCTAACCTCAATAGATTGGGTTGTCGTAGGTGGCGAGTCTGGGCCGAAGGCAAGGCCAATGCAGGAAGACTGGGTTTGGAATCTGAAGGAGAAATGTGAAGAATCGGACGTAGCCTTCTTTCTCAAGCAATGGGGTACTTATGGTGTAGACGGCATCAGGAGAAAGAAATCAGAGAACGGGTGTCTTCTCAAAGGCTCTGAATACAAGAGCTATCCAACACCAAGATAGAAATATTATCAACCAAAGAGGAGTGCTTCGGTGCTCCTCTAACAATATTTTCACAATGAATCCAAAAGATTTTATGAAAAAAATGCGTTCTCAGCTTCCTAAGAAGTCTGAAGAATCTATCAACAATGCCATCATGAAGATAATCAATTCATGGAGGAAGAAGCAGACACCTCAGTATATGTCCTACACAAAGGATGGCAAGTCAGACACACAGTATCTTGCAGGGATGTTCAAAAAGGCTGGAATTCCTTGGGACGATGCATTCGCTTTTGTGAAGAAGGAACTCGGAGGATGGTACGACCAGACCAGGCAGGATGACTTCATGAAGGAGTTCGATGACGAGTACAATGAATCCGAGTATGACGAGGCTTGGAAGATTCGTGCATTCAAGAACATTCTCTAGTGATTCAGCTCAGAACAGATACAGGACAGGAGATTATGGAGTTTCTAACATGCTCCTGTCCTTTACCCTCTTCAAACGGCCTTCATGTGGTATCCTCGTCTTGTGGTTCTGGAAAGAGCACAATTATATCACAGATTGCCGCCAAGAAGAAGGACTCTGGTGTCCTTGTGGTAGAACAGACCATAGATTCAGCAAAGGAGGTCGAGCAGAAGATAAAGAATGAACTAGGGATGTCTGCGGCTTTCATCCCCGGGACCATCTTGAATCTCAACTGCCAGGATTCCGAAGTGATGGCTAAGTATAGAGACCATCCTGAAGACCTAGCGAGAGTGAAGATTCTCATCATAACCGCAGCCAGAATGATGATTGACCCTATAGACCTGTTCCTTAGGTTCGGGTTAGGGCTGAGAAAATATGTTCTCGTAGATGAGATGATAAACTTCTACCCTGAATCATACTCAATCTCCAAGGGACTACAGGACACTCTTACCTACATCAGCAAGTCCAAGACTTCCAACGGTAGGGTTGCTGTCAAGACCATAGATATATCTGGAGTCAAATACTACAGGCATATCTACAAGGACACAGGATTGATGAAAGCGGCCTACTGGAATGGAAAGAAACCCAAGCATAGACTGGATGAACTGAAAATGGAATACATCTTCAACCATGTCAATTCATATGGCTTCTCTCCAAAACTCCAGAGAATTCAGGATTTTTGTGGAAGGACCTGTGTCATCCTCTTTGACGGAACGGCTGATTGTATCTTTTCTCCGACCGACTCTAGACTGGTCCCTCTCAGTGGATTCAAGTATTCTTCAGACATCACGTTCACTCAATTCCATAGCTCCCTCAAAAGAAAGAACAATGAGGGATGGGCTGAGGGTGATGTAAAGAAATCTACCGGTGAGTTCCTGAATCTTGTGAAAGACCTTACTCTGACCGGTCATAAGGTCCTTGTCGTATGCTGGAAAACCCTTGATGTTTTCAGACCCAAGAACAAGAACAATGATGCAGACGGGATAGAATTGGGGGAAGTGGGCAAGAAATCCTATTCCTTCCCTGAGTTACTGAAGAATGTCCTTGTGTCCGAGGGTGCTGTCTCTGATAAATTCCAGGTCATCTATCGAGGCTCAGGACAAGACCGAGGAAGCAACCAGTATCGAGACTATGATTCTGTGGTCTTTCTTGGTGAATGGAGAATCCCCGATGACATTACCCGAGACATCAATAACCAGTTCGGATGCAAATGTGAGTTCCAGGACTATCTTAAATCCCTGCTCATCCAGACAATTTGTAGATTGAGGATTCGACAACACAAAGGAGATTCTATATCTGTCCACTTGTCTTCGGATATCAGCTATAATCTTATGTGGTCTGTCCAAGAATACTTCAGGTCAAACTCTAACCCGAAATGCAATATATCTGGTCTTAAGAAGCCATGTGAGAAAAGGCCAAAAGCAGAAAAAGGTTGGATATTCGACTTGATATCACTGTATGGCTATGATGGAAAAATCCGTAATGCCATAGATACAGATTCCAACTACTCACTGAACATTACTCTAGATGAACTTTACTCTTATGTTCCTGTAGATAAGAAATGTAAGGATAGATATAGAAGATTCATTGACTATCTAAAAACAAGAAAGATATACCTAACCATCTCTTAGACCTTTTTTTCATACCCTCTCTAAAATAGATATATAGAGAATAAAGAAAATGGTATGGGAGATGGCAACGGCAAATGCAAATATTTATGGACATCGATAAAATACTGGTATCCTCTTTCTGTAATATCAGAGAGATACATAACCCGACTAACCTTCCTTTGACTGATTTTTTGGATTCAGTTAAGAGCCCAAGCCAGCATCTCCAGTCTATTGTGACTCAAATCAGGAATGCGAAAACAAAGGAAGACAAGAACCGCTATAAACTTTTGCTTCCTGCCCTTTGCCCATCAGGAACGTTCTCGGAAAGAAATGACAGTTCCCTTATCTCGTACAGTCAGGTCATGTGTATAGACCTTGACCATGTTCATGACTCTTACAAAGTCAGAGCAGAAATGAAAGATTGTGAGAATGTACTGTCAGTCTTTGATTCTCCTTCCGGTCAAGGGCTCAAGGTTCTGGTTCTTCACGACCTTTCAGACACCAAGTATCACTCCAGCCTCTATGAGCACCTGGGGAATTACCTTGGCCTCTCAGGAAGGACAGACCTGGTTCTGGATACCTCCTGTCGAAATCTGAGTCATGGCTGCTTCTATACAATGGACAAGAATATCTACATCAACCAACATGCAATCCAGTTCCATGTGGACACAAGTATCCTGTCTACTCCTCCATCATCTGCATCATCCACAGGAAAGGCAGTTATCCCTACCGGTGAGACTTCCTTCCCTGACCCTCTTACGGATAGAGGCGAAATCAGAAAAAGACTCAAGGAATCTCATGAGCTTTTTGAGAGATATCACAGCCTTTATCCAGGCACAAGGAACAACGGTCTTTTCGTTCTAGCTATGTTCTTCAGAGAGGATGGAATACCTGAGCAAATAGCAGAGGATTATCTGGTCGCTTACTATGTGGACACCAAAGGTTTCAATGCTTCCGAAATCAGGTCTACTGTGCAGTCTGCCTATAAATAAAGCGCGCGAAAAATTCTAAAAATACTATTTCTCACAGAATTCAATTTCCGTGAGAAAGTTTATATTTAATTATATATCAATGATTTAGATTTATTATTTTTGAGATTATGATAAAACTTAATTTCGAACTAAAAACGACGCCCAACAAAAAAGGGAAATATCAAGTAATGCTGCGTCTTTCTGAAGACAGACAGCATAAACGCATCATGACCCCAGTAGAGATTTCTAGGAAAACTGATTGGAGCCAAAAGAAACAGGAAATAAAAAATATGGCAGAACATTCATCCGAATTGAACGACACTCTGTTCAGGATGAGAAACGACGCAATCAAGGCTTATGAAGAACTTAAAGAGGCAGGACCGGTCTCTGTGTCATCTCTCCAAAGAAAACTTCAATTTGAGGCCGAAAAGCACCTCTTACTTGATTTCTGCAAGCAAAGGCTCGTCGAACTAGAGAATAACCGGCAATATGGCAGTCGCCAAAAATACGGTGACACCATCAGCAAACTTGAGAACTACTTAGAAACAAATCACAAGAAACAACTTCTCATTTCTGAAGTTGACGCTCCTTTGATTGATGGTTTCCGTAATTACCTTTTCTCTCTAAAAAACCATAGAGATTCAGAGGGCATCAATTCTCTTTCTCCAAACACAATAGTAAAGCACCTAAAAGTACTTAGAGCGATATTGAGTTCAGCAATTGAACATGGTCTTATCAACAGTAATCCGATGGCTGGTATGGAAATCAAAGAAACACCAACGGTCACCAGGCATCTCAACAACTCGGAGATACAAAAACTTCAGAAAGCGCACTTTAAATCTGGGTCTGGACTAGATAATGCGCGTAACCTCTATCTGTTTGCCATTTACACTGCAGGAATGAGAATCAGTGACGTACTTTCACTCAGATGGAGAAACATCATTGATAAAGGAGACCAGGTCAGGGTTAACTATGTGATGACAAAGAACAAGAAACCGACAGACATCATTCTTGTAGATGACGCAAAGAGTATCCTTGAGAAGTATAAGAACAAAACGTCTGCTCCTAATGACTACATTTTCCCATATCTTGACAACTCTGCAGATTATGCTAGGTACAAGACATTCAACGACATTCAAACTATGCCAAAAGACATTCACAAGAAGCTATTCCGAGCAATAAACTCAAAGGAAGCACAGGTGAACAAGGAACTTCATAACGTCGCGGACATGATAGGCATAGAAGCGTTTACATTCCACTCAGCCAGACGAGATTTTGCTCGATTGGCTAATGATGCTGGTGTAAAATGTCTTGAAGTACAGGACCTCCTAGCACACGAAAGCCTAACTACAACAGAACGATACATGAGGACATTTGACACTTCCGCTAAAGACAACGCCCTCGAAAAGACATTTTCTGGTGAAACACGCGAACGAAAAGCTCTCTCCTTAGTACGAGAATTAGCAAGCCTTGGATACGGGAAAAGTGACGTTAAAAGGCTGTTTGACGAGGCCAAGAAGGGGCACTAAAATTGGTGTAACCCTGGTGAAACAAATTAAGGGTATCACCTACTTTTCATTACATTCTACTACCGATAAAAAAAATCAAAACCCCTCTAGAACGCACTCTAGAGGGGTTTTTGCTGTTTTATGAGGTAAGTCAAAACCTCGTTGTGGTCCCAACAGGGCATGATCCTGTGACCCACTGATTATGAGTCAGTTGCTCTAACCAACTGAGCTATGGGACCGAATACAGGACCTATCTGGTGACAAGTCCTGTAAGTTCTATAAGATTGCTGCGGCAAGCGCAGCGTCATCTCAGACTTTGATCTCTACCTCAACACCTGAAGGGAGCTCAAGCTTCATGAGAGCATCAACTGTCTTTGCGTTAGACTCGTCGATGTCGAGAAGACGGCAGTAAGAGTTGAGCTCGAACTGCTCACGAGACTTCTTGTTGACGAAAGTAGAGCGGTTCACAGTGAAGATCTTCTTGCTGGTAGGAAGTGGAATTGGGCCACAAACCTTTGCACCGGTAGAAGAGACTGTGTCGGCGATCTTCTTTGCTGACTTGTCAAGCAGCATATGATCGAATGATTTGAGTTTGATTCTGATTTTCTGGCTCATATCAATTAATCTTTATAACCGTTAGTAAATTAATCTTCGTCGCTGTTCTTGTAACCACTCTTCTCGACGATGTCCTTAGCAAGGTTGGTAGGAACCTCTGCGTAGTGGTCAAAGCTCATGGTACTTGTAGCACGGCCTGAAGAAAGAGTTCTGAGGACAGTAACATAACCGAACTGCTCTGAGAGCGGAACGAATGCCCTGATGATTCTTGCTCCGTTGGCTGTGGTGTCCATTGCGTTGATCTGACCGCGACGGCGGTTGAGGTCACCTACGATGTCACCCATGTACTCTTCTGGAGTAACGACTTCAAGGTTCATGATAGGCTCAAGGATGATAGGCTTAGCCTTTGGACAAGCGTGACGGAAAGCCATACGTGCTGCGAGCTCGAATGAGAGCTGGTCAGAGTCCACTGGGTGGAAGCTACCGTCAAGGAGTGTCACCTTAAGTGATGGAACCTCATATCCTGCGAGGCATCCGTTAGCCATTGCTGACTCGAATCCCTTCTGTACTGCAGGAACGAATTCCTTAGGCACGTTACCGCCCTTGACCTGGTTGTCGAACTGAAGACCTGTCTTGCCTTCGTCAGCAGGACCGATCTCGACGATGATATCTGCGAACTTACCACGACCACCGGACTGCTTCTTGAATACCTCACGATGCTGAACGGTACCTGTGATAGTCTCTTTGTAGTTAACCTGAGGTGCACCCTGGTTGATCTCTACGTTGAACTCACGACGGAGACGGTCAACGATGATGTCAAGGTGGAGCTCACCCATACCGCTGATGACGGTCTGGCCTGTCTCATGGTCTGTACGTACTGTGAAGGTAGGATCCTCCTCTGCAAGCTTTGCGAGTGCGATGCCGAGCTTGTCGAGGTCACCCTGTGTCTTAGGCTCAACTGCGATACCGATAACTGGATCTGGGAATACCATAGACTCGAGAGTGATAGGATTGTTCTCAGCGCAGATGGTGTCACCTGTGTGGAGATCCTTGAAACCGACAGCTGCGCAGATGTCACCAGCCTCTACGAACTCGATAGGGTTCTGATGGTTAGAGTGCATCTGGTAGAGACGTGCGATTCTCTCCTTCTTGTTTGTACGTGTGTTGTATACGTATGAACCTGCGTCAACGCGACCAGAGTAAGCTCTGAGGAATGCAAGACGACCTACGAACGGGTCTGTAGCAATCTTGAACACGAGACCGCAGAATGGCTCGTCTGCTGAAGGCTGACGTGTCTCCTCGTCTCCTGTCTTAGGATTCTCACCTGTGACAGCACCCTTGTCGAGTGGTGAAGGGAGATAACGCATTACTGCATCGAGGAGGAACTGTACACCCTTGTTCTTGAATGATGAACCACAGCATGCAGGGATGATCTGCATTGCGATTGTACCCTTACGGAGTGCTGCGATGATCTCCTCCTCTGTGAGTGAGTCAGGATCCTCGAAATACTTGTCCATAAGTGCATCGTCGCACTCAGCTGCTGACTCAACGAGCTTGTCTCTCCAACGAGCGACCTCGTCGACCATGTTGGCAGGGACTTCCTTTACCTCGTAGTTGATGAGTTCCTCAGCGCGGCTGTAGTAGATTGCCTTGTTTGCGATAAGGTCAACGATACCTTCGAACTTATCCTCTGCTCCGATAGGGAGACAGATTGGAACTGCGTGAGCACCGAGCTTTGTATGCATCTCCTCTACACAAGCGAGGAAGTCGGCACCTACACGGTCCATCTTGTTTACATAAGCGATCTTTGGAACACCGTACTTGTCTGCCTGACGCCATACAGTCTCAGACTGAGGCTGTACGCGACCTACTGCGCAGAATGTAGCTACAGTACCATCGAGTACTCGGAGTGAACGCTCAACCTCGACAGTGAAGTCAACGTGGCCTGGAGTATCGATAAGGTTGATCTGGTAAGTGTCGTTGTTGTAATGCCAGAACGCGGTGGTAGCAGCAGAGGTGATGGTGATACCACGCTCCTGCTCCTGAACCATCCAGTCCATTGTAGCGGCGCCCTCATGGACCTCACCGATCCTGTGGGTCTTTCCGGTGTAGAAAAGAATACGCTCAGATGTAGTTGTCTTACCGGCATCGATGTGAGCCATGATACCGATGTTTCTAGTGAATTTAAGATCTCTTTTTGCCATCTTGGAAACTCAATTAGAAACGGAAGTGAGCAAAAGCCTTGTTTGCCTCTGCCATCTTGTGCATATCCTCTTTTCTCTTGTATGCACCACCTTCGTTGTTGTAAGCTGCCATGATCTCGGCGCAGAGTTTTTCTGCCATAGAGTGGCCAGAACGCTTGCGGGCATAGAGTATCATGTTCTTCATAGAAACTGAAATCTTCCTTTCTGGTCTCAACTCTGTAGGCACCTGGAAGTTAGCTCCACCGATACGACGTGACTTAACCTCGACCTGAGGTGTTACGTTCTCGAGAGCTTTCCTCCAAATATCTAGAGGAGCCTTGTCAGAATCCTTCATCTTCTCGCCTACCATGTCAATGGCGTCGTAAAAAATAGAATACGCGATACTCTTCTTTCCCTGCAACATAAGATTGTTCACGAAACGTGTTACATTAACGTCGTGAAACTTAGGATCAGGAAGTAGAATCCTCTTTCTAGGCTTCGATTTTCTCATTGTAATTAGAAAAAATTAAGGTGAAAAAAATTACTTCTTAGACTTCTTTGGTCTCTTGGCTCCGTAGAGTGAACGTGACTGAGTCCTACCCTCTACACCAGCTGTATCCAAAGCTCCTCTAAGGATGTGGTAACGTACACCAGGAAGGTCCTTTACACGACCTCCACGTACGAGCACGATTGAGTGCTCCTGAAGGTTGTGGCCCTCTCCTGGGATGTAAGCGTTGACCTCTTTAGCGTTGGTGAGACGTACGCGGGCAACCTTTCTCATAGCTGAGTTAGGTTTCTTAGGTGTAGTTGTATACACACGTACGCAAACACCCCTCTTCTGAGGGCAAGCATCCAATGCACGTGACTTACTAGCAGCAGTAAGTGAAACGCGTCCCTTGCGGACTAATTGCTGAATTGTTGGCATAAATGATTGAAAATCTATAATTTATGTGTTTACCCCAAAAAATTGGGACTGCAAATATACGCATAATATTTGAATTAACAATCCATTTCGTGCTCTAAAACGCCACATTCGGCATTCTCAAGCCTTGCTGTGATACTCTACAAGCCCTTCCAGAGGCTCCTGGAGGACGGTTCCGAGCTTCATCCCGAACTCATCCGCCACGCGTGCGAGCGTGTCCTTACATATATATGCGACCGACCCGATACAGTTCAGGCTGTAGCTGGCATAGTCCGGATAGAGACAGATGACGTCGCGGAAGAAGGCCCTGAACGACGTGGCCACGAGGTCGCGGCAATACGGGTACTTGTCCATGGTACCTGTCACCCAGCTGCAGAACCCTGCACAGAATGTGTTCGGCTTCGGCTGGCTGTAAAGCTGGGCTATCACCTGGGCATCGGTCTTTCCTTCCACCAGGGCGGCGACTTCCTTGCGTACCTCATCGGGCATGTTCCCCCTGAGATAGTCGCGAAGGAGCGTCTTGCCGATATAGCCGGCGCTTCCCTCGTCCCCGAGGAGGAATCCCAGCGAGCCCACATTTGCAGCGATCTTCTCCCCGTCGAAGAGGCATGAGTTCATGCCTGTGCCGAGAATCGCGGCGAAGCCACTCTCATGTCCGAGCAGAGCCCTGGCCGTGCCGAGAAGGTCGGATTCGACCATCATCCTATAGGCATTCGGGAAAGCCTCGTGCAGGACGCCGAACAGGACAGGCGAAGTGGCGTCGTTGATGCCGGCACCATAGAAATAAACCTCCGTCACCTCCATAGGGTCAAGGTCCTCTGGGAAGTTCTCTCCCATGTCGTCGAGTATCTCGTCGGCTGTCATGTAGTTTGGATTATATCCCGATGTCCTGAACATCAGAGGGTCCGGGCCGCCCGTAAGAGCTGCCCAGGCGGTTTTTGTAGAGCCTGAATCTGCGATGAGTATCATAAGTGGCGAAATGGTTTATCCGGTGGTGAAATGCATTGACACTGAAAGCAAATATATGAATATATTTCGTACCTTCGCAATCCCATTATGTATTCAAAGATGAAAAGACTTCTTACAATAGTCCTCGCAGCTCTCACTTCAATCTCTGTCAGCGCGCAGGACAACCACGTCAGGACCCCGAACTACGAGCTCGCTTCAAGGTTTTCAACAAAGAAGACCCAGAAGATGGTGTTCTCTACCCAGATCACTCCGAACTGGTTCCGCAGCGGAGACAAGTTCTGGTACACATGGACGACTTCCGAGGGAAGGAAATATTTCATGGTAGACCCTGCCACAGGAAAGAAGACCGAGATCTTCGACATGGACAAGCTCGCCATGGAACTGACTGAGATCGTCCGCGACCCGTTCGACGCGAAGCACATCCCTATGACCTCGCTCAAGCTCAAGGATGACAAGGCTTTCACATTCGACATCACCAGCACGGTCGATACCAAGGACAAGAAGGACAGCACCAAGACTGTCAAGAAGGTTTTCCATTTCAGCTACGACATCGCGTCGCGCAAGCTCAGCGAGGTAGAGGAGAAGGAAGAGGCGAAGATGCCGAGATGGGCTCTCATCTCCCCAGACGGCACCATGGGCATCTATGTCAAGAACCACAACCTCTTCTGCATGGACTCGACTTCGCTCCACAAGGCTGCCAAGGACGAGAAGGACAGCACCCTCGTGGAAAGACAGCTGACCTTCGACGGAGTGCTTGACAACAGCTACGGGCAGGACAGCTACCGCGGCAACCATGAGACCGACTCGACCAAGAGGATATCCGCGTCGAACGTGGAGTGGTCGCCTGATTCGAAGCACCTTGCAGTCATCAGGTGGGACATGACCCCGCTGAAGGATTTCTGGGTCATCAACTCGACCAGCAAGCCAAGGCCTACCCTTGAGACGTACAAGTACCAGATGCCCGGCGAGCCGGGACCTGTAGGCACTCTCTATGTCGTATCCATGGAAGACGGCAGTGTCAAGGAGATCAAGAGCCATGCATTCAAGGACCAGGACCTTGCCATTCTCGAGGCCAGAAGGGACGTCGAGGACAAGTATATCGAGCACTGGACAGGCAAGTGGATGGGCGACAATGACGGCTTCTATGTCGAAAGGACAAGCCGCGACCTCAAGAGAGTCGACCTCTGCTATGTCCCTGTAGGCGGTGACTCGACCCACGTCGTGGTCAAGGAAAGGCTCAACACCTATGTCGAGACCCGCAAGCCGTACTGGATCAGGAACGACACCCAGTTCATCCACTGGTCCGAGCGCAACGGCTGGGCGAACCTCTACCTCTACGACAAGGAAGGAAAGCTTATCCGCAACCTTACCGAAGGTGCGTTCCACGTCGAGGACGTACTCGGAGTGAACGAGGCGGCCGGATATGTGCTCTTCAGCGCATGCGGAGTGCAGAAGGACGAGAACCCTTACCAGATGCACACCTACAAGGTATCTCTTGGCGGAGGCGCGATCACAAAGCTTGACATGGACGACATGGACGTCCTCTCGACAGCCGACGACAAGGCAAGATGGTTCGTGGCTAACTACTCGAGAGTCGACGCGAAGCCTGCGGTAGCGCTCTTCAACGCAGTGACAGGCCGCAAGGTCCTCGATCTCGAGGAGGCGGACTTCAGCCTTCTCTTCGAGGCCGGATACAAGTTCCCTGAGCGCTTCAAGGTAAAGGCAGCCGACGGAATCACAGACCTCTACGGAGTGATGTACAAGCCGTTCGACTTCGACTCCACCAAGGTATACCCTATCGCAGACTACGTCTATCCAGGTCCTCAGGTCGAGGCCAACAACATCTCCTGGAGCAAGGGATTCTGCCGTGTGGACCGTCTCGCGCAGCTCGGCTTCATCGTCGTGACGGTAGGAAACCGCGGAGGACACCCTAACCGCTCGAAGTGGTACCACAACTACGGCTACGGCAACCTCCGTGACTACGGTCTCGAGGACCAGAAGTATGCCATCCAGCAGCTTATCGCACGTCATCCGTTCATCGACGGAGAAAGGATCGGCATCCATGGACATTCAGGCGGCGGATTCATGTCGACCGCAGCCATACTTACATATCCTGACTTCTTCAAGGCTGCTGTGTCATGCTCCGGCAACCACGACAACAGCATCTACAACCGCTGGTGGAGCGAGCAGCACCACGGAATCCTCGAGAAGATCGACAAGGGAGACACTACTTTCGTCTACCACATCGATACCAACCAGGAGCTTGCCAAGAACCTCAAGGGACATCTGATGCTGTGGACCGGCGACATCGACGACAACGTACATCCTGCCAACACGATCAGAGTGATCGACGCCCTCATAAAGGCAAACAAGAGATTCGACATGATGTTCCTCCCTGGCCAGAGACACAGCTATGGAGAAATGGACGACTACTTCTTCTGGAAGATGGCTGACTTCTACAGCGAATGGCTGATGGGAAGCAGCAAGAGAGGAGAAGTTGACATAAAGGAGTTAAACAACGACTAGAAATGATTAAAAGAATTTTCGCCTGCATCGCCGCAGTCGCCGTGATGGTCAGCTGCACAGGCAAGCAGGAACTCAAGACCAGCACATTCGAGAAGTTCTTCGAGAAAGGACTTACAGAGGATTCAGAGGACACCATGTCCATCCTCATCGACATTGAATACCCGACAGCAGGTATTCCTGAAGAGGCCATCGTCAAGATGACCAACGCCATCATGGGCCATTCAAGGCTTGACCGACCTATCGGCATCGAGGAGGCTGCGGAGCAGTATATCCAGACCCGATATTCGAACTATCTCCAGACCATGCTGCCTCTCTACGAGGAGATGAAGGACGAGGACAACATCTTCGGCTGCGACTGGGACGACTATATCGAAGGCTACTTTGTCGGAAGATGGCGTGACATCGTATCCTACAGGATCGACACATATTCGTATTCCGGCGGTGCCCATGGCTCCATCGGTACATACTGCTACAACTTCAACGTCAACACCGGCGACATCGTAAAGGACAGGCAGATATTCGTGGACGGCTTCGAGACACGCATGGGAGAACTTCTCACCAGCCACCTGTGCGACTCCTTCAACTGCGACAAGGATCTTGATTCGATCTTCGTAAGCGAGATCATGCCAAGTGCCGACTACTGTGTCACCAGCACAGGCATCGACTATATCTACGAGGAGTACGAGCTCGGGCCTGTATACCTTGGATGCATAAAGGTGCATGTACCTTGGTCCGAACTCAAGGAAATCCTCAGATAAATCGTTTATTATTTGAATAAAATTCATAATACGCATTGTAAATCTCAGAACAATGCGTATTTTTGCACTGAATAAACGAATAATATTCAATCATGTCATTCAGCAAGAGTGAGAGACAGGAGGCTATCAGGCAAGCCATCCAGAGCAAGAAGATAGGATCTCAGGAGGATCTTAAGGCCGCTTTGTCAGAAAGCGGCATCGCCATTTCCCAGGCGACACTTTCAAGAGACCTCCAGGAAATGGGTGTGGTCAAGAGCCATGGCGGCTCTTTGTCATACTACATAATCCCTGAAGGAAGATACAGCGCAGACGGAGCTGATTCCGGAATCATCGGAATCGAGATCTGCGGAAACATCGCCGTGGTCAGGACACTTCCAGGCCATGCGAGCATGTTCGCATCTATCATCGACCGCAAGCAGCTCCCTGAGATTGCAGGCACGATCGCAGGAGATGACACCATCTTCCTCGTGCTGCGCAACGGCGTCACTGCCGACTCCTGCAGAAGGGCGATAATTTCAGCACTTCCCGGTCTGAGGAAGTAACACATCGGATATCAGAATAAGTTAGTAGTATATCTTATTGACCAATGAATGAAGTAAGAATCGAGGTTGCCGGAGAGCAGCATCTCAAGTACATCGACGAGATCCTCGAGACAATCGAAAGTGCCGCCAAGGTAAGGGGCACCGGAATCGCAAAGAGAAAGCCTGAATATGTGGCCAAGAAGATGATGGAGGCAAAGGCCGTCATCGCGCTTCAGGGAGAGACATTCGCAGGCTTCAGTTATATCGAGACATGGGAGAACAAGCACTATGTGACTACTTCCGGTCTCATCGTCCACCCTGATTTCCGCGGACAGGGCCTCGCGAAGAGGATCAAGGATGTAACCTTCACCCTCGCAAGGCTCCGCTGGCCTCACGCGAAGATCTTCAGCCTCACCAGCGGTGCGGCGGTCATGAAGATGAACACCGCACTGGGATACAAGCCTGTGACATTCGCTGACCTTACAGAGGACGAGAGCTTCTGGAAGGGATGCGAGGGATGTATCAACGTCGACGTGCTCAAGCGCACAGGACGCAAGTACTGCATCTGCACAGCGATGCTCTACGATCCTACCGAGCAGCTCCCTGCGAAGATCTCAGAAGAGGACATGGAAAGAATCAGAACCATAGACAGACAGTTAAACAACGAAGACGAATAATATTATGGCAAAGAAAGTAGTTGTCGCATTCAGCGGCGGTCTCGACACATCATACACAGTAATGTACCTCGCCAAGGAAAAGGGCTATGAGGTCTATGCGGCATGCGCCAACACAGGCGGCTTCAGCGAGGAGCAGCTCAAGGCAAACGAAGAGAATGCCTACAAGCTCGGCGCAAAGCAGTACGTGACTCTCGACGTGACCAAGGAGTACTATGAGAAGAGTCTCAAGTACATGATCTTCGGCAACGTCCTCCGTAACGGAACATACCCTATCTCCGTATCTTCAGAGCGAATCTTCCAGGGCATGGCCATCGCACGCTACGCCAACGAGATCGGCGCGGACGCAATCGCACACGGTTCAACAGGCGCAGGCAACGACCAGGTCCGTTTCGACATGACCTTCCTCGTTCTCTGCCCTAAGATGGAGATCATCACCCTCACCCGCGACAGCAACCTCAGCCGCAAGGAAGAAGTCGACTACCTCAACGCCAATGGCTACTTCGCTGACTTCACCAAGCTCAAGTACTCTTACAACGTAGGTATCTGGGGAACCTCTATCTGCGGCGGCGAGATCCTCGACTCGAAGCAGGGTCTTCCTGAGAGCGCATACCTCAAGCAGGTCACAAAGACAGGCAGCGAGATCCTCAGCCTCACATTCAAGGAGGGAGAGCTCACAGCTGTCAACGGAAAGGAATACGACGACAAGATCGCAGCTATCCAGGCTGTCGAGGAGATCGGCGCAGCCTACGGTATCGGCCGTGACATGCACGTGGGTGACACCATCATCGGCATCAAGGGCCGTGTAGGTTTCGAGGCAGCAGCGCCTATGCTCATCATCGGAGCCCACAAGTTCCTCGAGAAGTTCACCCTCAGCAAGTGGCAGCAGTACTGGAAGGAGCAGGTTGCCAACTGGTACGGAATGTTCCTCCACGAGAGCCAGTATCTCGAGCCGGTCATGCCGGACATCGAGGCAATGCTTGCAAGCAGCCAGAGAAATGTCAATGGTACCGTGACCCTCGAGCTCCGTCCTCTCGGATTCTCGACAGTCGGCGTCGACTCTCCTGACGACCTCGTGAAGAACAAGCTCGGCGAGTACGGCGAGGGCGCGAAGGGTTGGACATCAGAGGAGGCCAAGGGCTTCATCAAGGTAACCAGCACACCGCTCCGCGCATACTATCTTGCACACCCTGAGGAGAAGAGATAATATGGTCAAGGTCGGAATCTTAGGCGCAGCAGGCTATACCGGAGGAGAACTCATCCGCCTGCTCCTCAACCATCCTGAAGTTGAGATCGTATTCGCGAACAGCGAGTCGAATGCCGGTAACAAGGTATACGATGTCCATGGGGGCCTCTACGGAGATACCGAGATGTGCTTCACGGACGAGATGCCTTTCGACAAGGTAGACGTCGTATACTTCTGCTTCGGACATGGCAAGAGCGAGGCGTTCCTCAAGGAGCACAGCATCCCGGAGAATGTGAAGATCATCGATCTCGCCCAGGATTTCCGCATCGCGGCTCCGACACACGACTATGTCTACGGTCTCCCTGAGATCCACAAGGATGCTATCAAGGGCTGCATGCACCTGGCCAACCCAGGCTGCTTCGCCACATGTATCCAGATGGGGCTTCTTCCGCTCGCTAAGGCAGGTCTTCTCAAGCATGACGTGGCAGTCAATGCCATCACTGGAAGCACCGGCGCAGGCCAGAAGCCATCAGGAACCACACACTTCAGCTGGAGAAGCGACAACATCAGCATCTACAAGGTGTTCACCCACCAGCATCTCCACGAGATCCGCCAGTCCCTCACCGAGCTCCAGGGCTCGCTTGAGCCAAGCGTGGATTTTATCCCTTACAGAGGCGACTTCACAAGGGGCATCTTCTGCACCAGCGTCGTTCGCTTCGACGGTGAGGAAGGAACTCCGACCAACCCGAGTGCAGAGCAGCTCGCACAGATGTACAAGGACTTCTATGCAGACGCCGCCTTCACCCACTACAGCGATAAGGCCATCGACCTCAAGCAGGTCGTCAACACCAACAAGGCCCTCGTCCATATCGACAAGTTCGGAAACAAGGCTGTCATCAGCAGCGCCATCGACAACCTCCTCAAGGGAGCTGTCGGCCAGGCTGTCCAGAACATGAACCTCATGTTCGGCCTTGACGAGAAAGCCGGACTCAACCTCAAGGCTTCTGCCTTTTAATTGAAAGTACCATGAACCTTTTCGACGTATATTCACTTTTCGACGTGACTCCTGTCAAGGCACAGGGATGCCGCGTCTGGGACAAGGAAGGCCTGGAATATCTCGACCTCTACGGCGGACATGCTGTGATCTCAGTCGGTCACAGCCATCCTGACTATATCGCAGCCCTTTCCGACCAGCTCGGCAAGATCGGCTTCTATTCAAACAGCGTCATCAACCCTCTCCAGGAGCAGCTTGCCGAGAAGCTCGGCAAGGCATGCGGCTATGAGGACTACTCGCTCTTCCTCGACAACTCGGGAGCAGAGTCGAACGAGAACGCTGCGAAGCTCGCATCATTCCACACCGGAAAGG
>JAKSJP010000041.1 GCA_024398105.1 Bacteroidales bacterium
TGCCCACCTACCGCAGATTCCCGCCAAAGTGACGTAGGTGGGAAAAGAGAATGCCCACCTAACGCAGATGCCCGCCGAAGTGACATAGGTGGGAAAAGAAATTTCCCACCTACCGCAGATTCCCACCGAAGTGACGTAGGTGGGAAAAGAGAATGCCCACCTACCGCAGATGCCCACGAAAGTGACCTAGGTGGGAAAAGGAATTGCCCACCTGACGCAGATTCCCACGAAAGTGACCTAGGTGGGAAAAGGAATTGCCCACCTGACGCAGATTCCCACGAAAGTGACGTAGGTGGGGAAAGAGAATGCCCACCTGACGCAGATTCCCGCCGAAGTGACGTAGGTGGGAAAAGGAAATATCAACGGGGTGGCTGAGAATTGAGGAGAATTCCGTAGATTTGAGGAAAGCAATTGAATCAAGGTACCATGGATAAGAAATACGCAGTTGGAGTCGATGTCGGAGGACAGACATCCAAGATAGGAATCGTTGATCAGGAAGGCAATGTCCTTTCTCAGAGCGTCATCAGGTCGGACATCTACGGCAGCGATGCAGAGGCGTTCATCTCGGCGCTGGCAGACGCGATAAAGGGCGTTGTCGCAAACGCCGGGAAAAGCCTGGCGGAAATCGTCGGAGTCGGAGTCGGCGCTCCGAACGGGAACTACTATGACGGTACGATCTCCAATGCGCCGAACCTTGCCTGGGCAGCCCAAGGGAGCGTGGAGTTCTCGAAGATACTGAGCGAAAGGCTCGGTCTGAAGGTCACCCTCACCAACGACGCGAACGCGGCCGCTGTGGGCGAGATGACCTACGGCGCTGCAAAAGGCATGAAGGACTTCATCATGATCACCCTCGGAACCGGAGTCGGCAGCGGAATCGTCATCGACGGCAAGGTGCTCTATGGTCATGACGGCTTCGCCGGAGAGTTGGGACACGTATGCGTGGTCCGCGAAAACGGCCGCCAGTGCGGATGCGGAAAGAAAGGCTGTCTCGAGACCTACTGCTCCGCGACCGGCGTCGCCCGCACCGCGAAAGAATGGCTCGAGAGCAGCGACGAACCGTCTTTGCTTAGGGATATTGCCAATGTCAGCTCAAAGGACGTCTTCGAGGCAGCTGAGAAAGGTGATGCGATGGCATTGAAGATCTTTGACTACACCGGCGAGCTTCTCGGACGCACCTTCGCGGATTTCATCGCGTTCAGCGCGCCTGAAGCAATTGTCCTCTTCGGTGGTCTGGCACGATCAAGGAAATATCTCGAGACTCCCATCCGCAATGCGATGGAAGAGAATGTCATGAAGAACTGGAAAGGTAAGGTGAAACTTGTGTTCTCCGCCCTCAAGGAATCAGATGCTGCAATCCTGGGAGCATCTGCTCTGGCGTGGGCCTAATAATCAACGGGATGACCATTGACCTTTCTCGTCATTCTCCAAGGGAGAGTGACTGACCTCACAAGAGTATCACGCCTGAAGTTCATTGCAGCATTCGGATCTGTCTCCCTTTCAAGAAGGTAATCAAGAACATTACCTACCTTGACCGGAATTGTGACTGTCAGTGTGACATCCTGATCAATGATACAAAGATCCTCTTTGTCAGGCACATCTACACGTATTTCAAACCATCCAGGAACGGAACGACCAGCACAAAGAAAATCGGAGATAGGGAATTTACCATCAGATAAAACAGTTAAAAGATCTTCATTTGTATCTATTGCCAGTTCTTCCTCAAGGCCAACAGACTTCAAACTGAAATCTACAAACTGACGAGCTCCCCACCTCAAAGGAGTAGTGTAAAACAAATCGGAAAGATCCTCCCCTGTATTTCTGCCAGCAAACGACCTATCTGCAGTAATCGACATTGCACCATCAAAAAACAGCGATGTCAAACTCACAAATGGACAAAATGGAGATAAACGATCTTCCTTGAACAAATCACCACAGAACGACTTATATTCAGCATTAACAACTGATGCATTTTCGGCATCAAACAAACCAAGGCTCATTTCGTTAAGTTCTGAATACACTATGTCGTAGTCCTTATGGACCACTTTACTGGGCACAGTGGCTTCAGAAATGCCAAATTTCGTATTATCCAAAATCACTATGAAGCCATAGTCTCCCTCCATAGCAGGTAATTTCATGCAATTCCCGACAAGACAATCTCCAGGTAAAAAAAGATACTTTACATATCGCGTTTCTCCCGAGTGCATGGATTCCAAAATATTGTTTGTACTGCATGAAACACACATCACACTCAGAGCAAGTATTATTGCAGAATGTACTAAAGATCTCATAATTATAAACTAATTTCCTGTATATTCAAAACCGTATATCATCACCCTGTGCCTATCCCAGGTCGTATCACCGTCAGTTAACCAGTTACCCGTAAGAGAATACCAACCATCATTCTGAACTTCACCTGAAGCATCTGGTAGCCACTGAGTCCACCAACCCCAGTTAATCCGGACAGCAGTAATTTCTGATGGACCAGTAGAGTACGTATAATAACTAGGATGTATTCTTTCCCCATCAACGGATGGATCATCGGGGACCCAGTAATGATAAATCGAATATTCTTTGTGGGTCTTTTTATAACCATCAATCACAAAGCAATGAATATCAAAATCGGAAGGGATAATATGATCTGCGGCAGATATGATAACCGGCATATCTGACTCCAAAGACTGTTTTACCACATTTTCGTCATAATTATCTCGCTGAGAAGATATTCCAAATGAAGAGAACAGGTCATCTTTGAGGTTACGAGGGAAAGCCCAAGAGTATGTGTTATGGTAATGCATATTTACGACCTTCCCGACATAACCAATTAATAAAGCCTCTGCATTCGTTCCATAACTTCTAAAATTTGGCGACATTGAATCCCAAATAGTTGAAGAATAAGACGAAAACGTCTGCACGTAATTATGAATATTTCCCACACAAGAACCTTGGCTGACCATATATGTTGGCTGATTAATTTTATTGTGTAGATAATAAAGCACCTGTGCACCTGCAACTGCGACACAGCCGGCTGGAGCGCGACTCCCTGAGTCATCAGACTGATACGGGCAAAAAAGGTTATACGAAAACCCCTGATCCCACTTTGGCACCATATGAGAAACAATCACATCGGGTTCCTCACTGGATATTATCAGTTCTTGCCAATGACCATTCTCGATTGGGTCTGGAGTAGGTACGACTTTATCTATGGAATTTCCCGTCCATGCGGATACATTAGCAGAAATCTCAGATTCGGAAAATGCTAAAGCATCATTAGACGATTCACGGATACGAGCCATCGTTCTTTTAATATCTTCAAGCCACAACTCCATTGACGGAGATCCATTCTCTAAAGAGAAACGTCCTCTATCTCCCTCTGCAATCACTGCTGGAGTTCTCTTGTCTGCAGAAATTACGCGCCACCCGTTTCCGCCGCCATAATTTATTACATACATTAAAGTATCTGCTTCTTCCCCAACAATAGCATCTATAGTATAATCAAGATTTCCCTTTGTGGGCGGAACATTAAGAGATGCATATTTACGGATATCTTCGATGCCTACAAATGCATTTACATCATTTTGTGTAATGACATCTCCAGTACACACGCCTGACAAAGTACTGACTTTTTCGCAGGACGTAAATAAAAGTGGTAAAACTAAGATTAATTCACGTAACTTCATATTGGCAAAAATGGTTTTTGCTAATATAATAATAATTCAATAGATTTCAAAATTATTATGAATCAGTCACTTGTCGTCTATAGTTAGGGATTGTCGTTTAATGTTTTCAGTTTGAGCGAAGCAGCGACTGGTCCCATCCGTATTCTGCGTTCGGTTCATCAAAATTACGTTTTTATATCTCATTCCGGCATCTTCGGCCGGATTTTTCGTCTGTTCTCTGTAACAGAGACGCAGTTCCCCCGCAAGTGTACACTGCATGTACATGTTTTCGCCTCAGGCGGCAGCCGACAGCGCTCGCTTCTCAATCCTGTCTGCAAGTTGCACCACGTTAGCCGTGTGGATGCCGAAGAAGATGTACAGAATCTCCGTCTTCTTTGTCCTCGCCTTGACACGTCTCAGATCATAGTGCTCCTTCTGCGTTCCAAACGAGCCCTCCATCTCCGTAGCTCTGACTCTGGCAAGCTCTTGGCGGACAACATCTTTCATCTCCTTCAGTATCTTTCCGAGCAGGTCAAGCAGTCTGCGTGTCATCTTCCTTGTCTGAACCTTGGTGTGCTTGCGCTGCTTCCTGTATGTCAGATTCGCCTTCCGGACATCCAGGTACTTGGTCCTCGGACGGTGGATCCCAAGTAGTGTGCTCAACTCGCACATCGTGGTTTAGCTCTTTCCGATGCCTTCCCACAGCAGCTTAGGGTCCGTTGGATACCTCATCTCGCTCTCGTAGCAGGTAGCATCCGCGTACAGCGTGTCAAGCTTCTCCATGTAAGGTTTCCACATCTCTGCCAGGACGTCCTGATGCTGTTGGATCCTCAGGTTCTCGGCAAGCTCCATCATTATGTCATCCAGCAGCTTGTAGTTCGTCAGAGGACTGACCGGATCAATCATCACGTAGCAGAACACCTGGTAGCCACCTTGCCTTCGGGCGTGAAGAACGGCCGCCTTCCACGCTTCGGTCACAGGCTCTTGCTGATCAGCCCGCAGTTCTCGGCCATCTCTCGAAGAGGAAGCAGTTTCTTCATCCTACCCAGTTCGATCTTCTCGAATGTTGACCTATAGAGATCAAAAAATTGAACTCCGAAAACGGAAGTTTTGGAGTAATCTCGGCGAAATTTCGCACCTTAGCCATGCAGATTAATTTTTACGACACCTCCAAAACAAGCTTTCCTAGGGCGGTTGGAGGTATTATTTTTATCTACATCTAAGTTACAAAATATTCAACACATTATCAATCAATTTATTAGGAAATTTTCAACATTTCCCGACTGTCCCTAGTTAAACAACGTCTTCAAAAAAAAGAAGAGGTTGCGGCTTTCCCCAAAACCGCAACCCCGTATATAAAACGAACTTAACAAATAGACATGAAAGGATTGTTTCATTGTCCTCTGCAAATATAGAGATATAAATTCAAATTGCAAGGGAAATTTAAGATTTTAATCAAATTTATTTCACTTCTTACAATTTGCAATCATAAAACAATTTAAGATCAGCTTCTTCTGTACAGCACCTAAGACATAGACATCCAATCAAATTGTTAATACAGAATTGCCCGAATGTCATCATCTTCACTATTGTGCTTGGAGAGAAGAGATATCCAAAAGAATCTCTCGGATAGGATGTTGACACGTTTATGATACTTTTTATGTTTCAACTGCATGAATGTACAATAATTATCTATGAAATTATACGAATCAGGTACATTGGAAGCAGATATGAAGTGACCAACAATAATAACAGTACAGTGAATGATCTCATAAATCTTTTAAGGAATAATAGGAAAAAGAAAGAATCTTGTACGGCCTAGTGTTTTGGTTTGATTGGGGCAGTTCTCATACCCTCAGAACGAGCTACAAGCATAATAATCTTTTTCCAATATCAAAAACAGCATCGTCGGCAACATTTTGCAAGTAGTAATCCGCACTAATTTCTATAAAGCATTTTTCTTCTGGAGAATAACGTATTACATAAAGATCGCAACCCGATATTACCCAGTACATTCGCGGTGAAT
Organism: Bacteroidales bacterium; assembly: GCA_024398105.1. Classification (GTDB taxonomy): domain Bacteria; phylum Bacteroidota; class Bacteroidia; order Bacteroidales; family UBA932; genus Cryptobacteroides. The sequence goes on from JAKSJP010000041.1 coordinate 5,683, forward strand.
CCGTATCCACAATATTCGCAATCGTAAAGATATAGTCGATCTTATGCGTTTTCACATAGGATATTAATGAATCAATCATATCATGTGTGTTTTTCTGAGAATGTGAATCATCTAACTTGATAAAAAGATTATCTGCGACTATGCTTCGGTGATAATAGTCCAACTCTGCATTTGGTCTATGGTAATATGAGCCATCAATTGTATCAATGGCTTCTGGATAGCATAAATACAATTTTTTAGATGCCAACATAAAAAATAAATCCTTTCGTTTCTGAGGGGTACCCATGTTGTCAAATTCTTTATCCCCAACAGTGTTCATGATTTTTGGAACATATAACATGGATTTCGGTAACGACGGAAAGACCTTCCGGATACGTTTTTCATCTCGCTTATATTTATCTGCAAAAGATAAACAAAAACTGTTGTACGGGGATTCGCATACTAAAAATAAAAATAACAGGAATGAGATATAACGCATAACTAAATCAGAATCTATATATTTAAAAAAAGTCGATATTTGAAATAGAGGCAGGAGCCCCGGTGCTTACTATACGCGTATGCATCATCGTTCTCCGGCAATGCATGGACCAGCGAGTCCAGACCCTGCAGGGGAAGACCTGCGCGTCTGGCCTGACGAAGTCCCACGGCAGTTCTGCCAGTGCGGTTGCCCGACTGGTCATAGGAATAGTCTACTTCATTCTGGCCATATGACTGCATCCCGGCAGCGCTGGCTACAAAAAGGGACAGGAGCAGAGCGAGTCTTCTTATCATAAGCATCTGATTATTAGTCGGTCAGAAACAAAAATAGATTTTTCGAAGAACAATTCAAACAAATAGTTCCCAGAATATTTAACAAGAACTTATTTTCAGCTCCTCCTATACTCGCTCGGAGTCATCCCAGTATGCGCCTTGAAATACTTATAGAACACAGACTGAATGGTTCGTGACGTTGCAGACACCGATGTTGACGGTTCCCCACGAGACGGACAGCGGACCGGAGGTGCCATGGACCCAGTCAGCGGATGTTTTCCTGTTTGTCTGAAAGCCGTGGAGGGTGATTTCTATTGGTCATTAAAGATTATTTGCTATTTTTGTACCATGAGTGAACAGGAAATCCAGCAGCAGATGGCTGATATGAAGGGCTTTGACGAGCCGATGCCACAGGTAGGAATCTTCTGGTATGATCCAGAAGATAAGGAATTCTTTGGGGTCCGTAAAATTGAGCTGACACCTAAACAGGTTGAAGAAGCTGCAGACAAGGGATTGCCATTCATCAATTACCCGCACCTTCATCGTCAGGTATGGGCAAAGGAGTATTTCCGCGCGCAGGCAAAGCATGAGGAAACTAAATTCAAGGGAGATTACACCCAGGTTCCTCGAGGCCGTGTTGCCTGGAATATAGATAAATTCATTGTGTTCGTCGGTCAGTGGGCCAAACCGATAGAGGACGAACTGTCTGCTATGATTGAGCAGGAATTTGCTCTGCCATATTTTGAATTTGTGTATGACGAGCATTGGGATCTTGGCCATGGTTGGTCTGGTGACCTTTGATCTTCTGGTCTAAGTATATTCCGACAGAGTTCGGGCTCATGGTACCCTGATGCGGTGGTTATTTCCCGCTGTTGCGTACGGTGATGATGTCCTCTTCCAGGACTGCCGTGATCTTTGCAATTATGCTGTTGGTTTTTATTTAACAAGAACTTATTTTCAACTTCTCCTATACTCGCTCGGAGTCATCCCTGTATGCGCCTTGAAATACTTATAGAACACAGACTGATTAGGGAAATGGAGCCGATAGACGACCTCCTTGATGGTTGAATCAGAATACTTTAACAGATTCTTGGCCTCGAGGATCACAAACGAGTCTATCCACTCCGGTGCCGAGCGTCCTGACACCTGCTTGATCAGCTTTGACAGATACTTAGGAGTAAGGCACAGCCTCTCAGCATAAAAGGCCACATTTCTTTGTGACTCATGATATTCAGTGACGAGATGTATGAATTCCTCGAATACTGAATTGAGCCTCTGGGACTGCTGTGATGGTCTGTAGTCTGACTTCACCTTATTGATCTTCTTTATCCAGGAATCACCGACAGCATAACAGAACGAAGACAGAAGGCTGCTGAGAACTTCCTTCTTGCTGCTTAGTATATCTGAAGACAGTATCTTGACCGCCAGCTTCAGATAGTCCTTTGCCACATCCAGTTCCTCTCCCTCCAGGCTGAGCACAGGGTTGTCCATCAGTCTGCGGCTCTCATTGAAGATGCTGGCGAAGTCAAGATGGATTCCGGAAATGAATTCCTTTGACATGGCGATCACCATACAGCGCAGGGATTCCTTGTGCTGCTCGTCCACGTCTGCCACCCTGATGATATGGGACGGGAGGCTGATCACGATGGAATTCTCACCTATTTTATAAGAATGGAGGTTTACGTCCAAGGTCAGGGAGCCTCCTATGCAGAAAACGACCATGTACCCGTCAAAACGGCAGGGATAACGGAAGAAATTCAGGGTCTCGTCATACCTGACATCCGCAATCAGGATGTCATTGCCAAGATTCATGTCATGGTCGCCGAAGAAAACCGACTTGAGGCGAGGAATATTGAAATTCTGCAGGTTGCTTTCCATATATCAACAGATTACGTCTTTCTCATTTATGTACAAAGAAAAGCAAAAAAGTCCTAATTATTGCAAAAATTCTCATTTTTCGACCTTTTGACAATTATTAGCACATTTTTTATCTCCATATAGGCAATTATTTTGCAAGATGTCATCCATCTGACAACACTGACAGAAAAAGATAAAAACAAATAATAAATGAAACGGATCACATTACTTTTCCTTAGCGCCATCCTCCCGTTGGGGATGAATGCACAGACCCTCACGCTTGAAGACTGCAGACAGATGGCCATCGAAAGCAACAAGGACCTCATACAGTCCCGCACAAAAGTAGAAATGGCAGGCTATGACAGGAAGATAGCACTTGCCAACTATTTCCCGAACATCTCCGCCACCGGAGCCTACACCTACAATTCCCAGGAAATAGCCCTTGTGGACAAGGAGACTTCTGCCACCATGCAGAACCTCGGCACCGCCTTCAGCCAGTCGCTGTCAGGCTCGCTGCAGGAAATGATCGGTACGATCATGGCGACCGATCCTGCATATGCACAGAAGCTGATGACAGACCCTATGTTCCAGATGGCGATGAAGAAGGTGCAGAGCGGCGAGATCGCAGGTAGCATAAACCAGATCGGTTCTGAAATCGAAAGCCATATGCACCTTGACATCGAGAACATGTTCGTCGGGGCCGTCAGTCTCCAGCAGCCTGTGTTCATGGGAGGAAAGATCGTCGCAGCGAACCGCATAGCGAAGCTTGCAGAGGAACTTGCGCAGTCACAGTATGACCAGCAGTATCAGCAGACCATAGTCGACGTCGACCAGGCATACTGGCAGATTGTGTCAGTTGCAGCCAAGAAAGAACTCGCCGAGTCATATGCAGACCTTCTGCACAAGATGGAGAAAGACGTCGAAATTTCGATAGCAGAAGGTATCGCCACGGAATCTGACGGACTTCAGATCAAGGTAAAGGCAAACGAGGCCGACATGATGAAGACAAAGGCGATCAACGGTCTTTCTCTTGCGAAGATGCTCCTCTGCAAGCAGATCGGGCTTCCGCTCGACAGCGCCATCATCCTCGCGGACGAAGGACTTGACAGCGTACGCATACCTGCCCTTTTGGAAGAAAAGGATATGGAGCAGATATTCCTTGACAGGCCGGAGACCAGGAGTCTCGAGCTCGCATCGCAGATATATGAGAACAAGGTGAACGTGGCTCGCGCAGACATGCTGCCAAAGATCGCCCTCACAGCGAACTATCTGGTAAGCAACTCCAACCCATACAATGGATTCAGCAAGGAATGGGGCGGAATGTTCAATGCCGGAGTGATGGTCAGCGTGCCTATCTTCCATGGTTTCGAAGCGCTACAGAAGACACGCAAGGCAAAGGCGGAGGCAACGCTCTACAAGGCCCAGTACGACAATGCAAAGGATCTTATCAGCCTTCAGGTAAGCCAGCTGCGCAAACAGCAGACCGAGGCACTCGAGAAGCTCCAGATGGCCGAAAACAACCTCTCCAGCGCAGAGGAGAACCTCCGCAAGGCAACCATAGGCTTCGAGGAAGGCGTGACTGACGCCAATGTCGCTCTCGCCGCACAGACAGCATGGCTCCAGGCCCATTCTGAATACATCGACGCCGGAATCGAGCTCCAGATGAACTTCTCCGAGCTCCAGAAGGCCGAAGGCAACAACAAGTCTAATAGATAAAAGAACAACAATATGACAAAGCAACAGAAAAGCTACAATCTCATCATCGGTGTAGCAGCACTCCTCGCGATCATTCTTCTGATCGCAGTTATCGGATATTTCGTATCAAAGCCAAAGCCGCTGGTAATCCAGGGCGAGGCAGAGGCAAGTGAATACAGGGTTTCAGGAAAGGTCCCAGGAAGGATCGAGGAACTCTATGTGAAGGAAGGCAGCATGGTCCACAAGGGCGACACAGTCGTCTTCATCGACTCTCCTGAGGTACGCGCGAAGCTGGCACAGGCAAATGCGGCGAAGGATGCGGCCATAGCCCAGAAGAACAAGGCCATGAACGGCGCGACAAGGGAGCAGATAAGCGGGGCATATGAGCTCTGGCAGCAGGCTCTCGTCCAGGAAGACGTCATGAAGAAGTCCTTCGACAGAGTCCAGAGACTGTTCGACCAGAAGGTCATCGCAGCCCAGAAATACGACGAGACCAAGGCTAAGTACGATGCAGCCGTCGCACAGGCGAATGCGGCCAAGAGCCAGTACGACGCCGCTGTCAACGGTGCCAGAGCAGAGGACAAGGCTGCGGCAGAGGCACTCGTGGACAAGGCCAACGGCGCAATGATGGAGGTCGAGGCATATCTCGGCGAGCTTTACCTTACCGCACCGTCAGACGGAATCATCTCGGCTACCTTCCCTAAGGTCGGCGAGCTCGTAGGCACCGGTTCCCCTATCATGACGATCACTGACCTGAGCGACATCTGGTTCACATTCAACATCCGCGAGGACTATCTCCATGGAATGAAGCAGGGTGACAAGATTCACGTGATGATCCCTGCACTTGACGGCAGGGAATGCACGGCGACCGTCACATATATCGCAGTACGCGAGTCATACGCCACATGGAAAGCCACGAAGGAAACCGGCATGTATGACGCCAAGACATTTGAAGTAAGGGCAGTCCCTGACGAGACGATCGAGGGGATCCGTCCTGGCATGACAACAATAATCAAGGAGAAATAGAAATGGGAAGATGGCATGAAATAACAGCGGTCGCACGCCGCGAGCTGAGGATAATGAGGCAGAGACCTGTCTACTTCATCGGTTCAGTGTGCGTCATCGCCTTCTGCGCCATATTCTGCCTGACATTCTTCAGGGACGGACTGCCCGAAGACCTGCCGATTGCAGTCGTGGACAATGACAACTCGTCCCTCTCAAGGAACTTCGCACGACAGCTGGACGCCACGCAGCTCGGCAAAGTCGTCAAGTATGACACCTTCGCACAGGCAAGGCATGACATGCAGAGCGGCAAGGTGACTTCAATCATAGTGATTCCGGAAGGCATGTACAGGGATGTCCAGTCCCAGAGGCAGCCACAGATAGAGTACTACCTCAACGGCCTGTACTTCGTCGGCGGCGCACTAGCCTACAAGGACATCCTCACGATGCTGAACCTCACCAACGGAGCTGTCCAGAGGGAAGTCCTGAGGATGAAGGGAGTCAACGAAGAGCAGATAATGGGGCTGATACAGCCGATCCAGGTCGACACCCATCAGATAGGCAACGTCTACACGAACTACGGCTACTACCTCACGAACATCCTGCTTCCAGGCTTCCTGGAGATGGTGATAATCATCGTTCTTATCTACTCCCTCGGAATGGAGCTCAAATACCGCACGTCAAGGCACTTGATGCAGGTGAGCGGCGGTTCGATACGCAGCGCCCTGCTCGGCAAGCTGGCAGTATTCACCGTACTCTTCAGCGCGATCGGACTCATCCTCATCGTACTCCTGTACCACTGGATGCACTTCCCTATCGCCGGGTCCATCTGGAACATGTTCCTCGCCATCGTGCTCATGGTACTTGCATCGGAGGCAGTCGCCATATTCATAATCGGCTGCCTGCCCGTCCCAAGGCTTGCCCTCAGCATAGGCGCCCTCTACAGCGTGCTGGGCTTCTCCCTTGCGGGCTTCACCCTTCCTGTCGAGACCATGCCGGCATACATCCAGGGCCTTTCCGTGGCCTTCCCGCTCCGCCACTACTACCTCTTCTATTGCCATGAGGTCATCTTCGGCAGCGGCTTCGCAGCATGGTGGCCGGAAGTTGTCCACCTGCTTGTCTTCCTCTTCCTTCCTCTCAGCGTGCTGAAGAGACTGAAGGGAGCCTACATCAACCAGAATTTCCCTATTGAATAAAATGGACGCAAGAAAATATATAAGAGACTGGTTCAATGATTTCCGGGACACCGCGACGCATGAGTTCAGACAGATATTCTCAGACAGCGGAGTACTGCTGATCTTCTTCGTCGCAGGACTGGTCTATCCATTGCTCTACAACGTAGTCTACCGCAACGGAGTCCTCGAGGACACACCCGTCGCCGTGGTGGACATGGCCGACTGCCAGCAGAGCCGCCGCTTTGCCAGAGAAGTCGACGCCACCAGAGAATGCCGCGTCGCCTACCGATGCACAAGCATGGAAGAAGCCAGGAAACTGATGGAAGACCGCGAGGTCAACGGAATCATCCTCTTCCCTTCCGATTTCGGAAAGAAGCTTATGAACATGGAGACCGCAACGGTATCCGTCTACTGCGACATGAGCAGCTTCCTGTATTACAAGAACGCTCTGATGGGCGTGAACCACGTGATGCTTAGCGAGATGGGACAGATACAGGTTGAACGATACTCGGCGGCCGGATACACAGCCCAGGAGGCATCGCAGCTGATAAAAGCCGTCCCATACGGCGAGAACAACCCCTACAACCCGGCATTCGCCTACAACATATTCCTGCTCGCGGCAGTCCTGCTGATCATCGTCCAGCAGACCATGTTCTACGGTATGACGCTGCTTTCCGGGACCATGAGGGAGGAAAGACGGAATTACGCACTGGGCCTGGACCATGGTACCATGATCAACGGCCGTGGCGCACTGCGTACCGTGTTCGGCCGCGGCGCCGCGTACTGGGCCATCTATCTGGGGATCGCTTTCTACATCACCCTGATCGTCCCGGCCCTGTTCGGAATGCCTCAGAGAGGCAGTTTCTGGGATATCGTGCTGCTTGACCTGTTCTTCGTGACAGACTGTGTATTCTTCTGCATGAGCTGGAGTTCTCTGATAAGGAGAAGGGAGACCGTATTCGTGATCTTCCTGTTCATCTCCCCTATCTGTGTGTTCCTTACCGGAACCTCATGGCCTACGACCGCCTTCCCGGCTTTCTGGAGATGGTTCTCGTACCTGTTCCCTTCGACTTTCGGAGTGAAGGCCTATGTCAATATGAACACCGCAGGCGGAGATCTCTCGACAGCGAGCTCTCTGTTCACGTGCATGACACTTCAGACTATCATCTATTTCGTCATCGCAAGCGTCGCGACATATATCGAAAGTATTGTGCTGAAGAAGATGGATGAGTAACGGATTTCTTTTCATTTCTTTATGTATCTTTGTGTATTATTGCTAATTACAGATACACACATATGAAACGGATTTCATTATTCATCCTTGCCGCAGCAGCGGCTTTATCATCTTACAGCAGCCTGAATGTGGCTTCGCCAGACAAGAGCCTGTCAGTAGACCTCTTCCAGGGTGCTGAAGGCAATGTGATGTTCAGGGTAAGCGATGGCGGCCAGTGTCTTATGGACAGCATCAGCGTCGGTCTCAGCACCAGCAGCCAGGAGTGGAGCACAGGCCTCAAGGTAGCCGCCTCTTCTTCAAAGGCTGTGAAGGACGACTACGTGATGGTCCTTGGAAAGCGCAGCCACTGCGTCAACGACGCCAACGAGGTGACATTCACCCTTACCAACGCAGCAGGAGCGAAGCTCAATGTAGTATTCAGAGCATACAACGACGGTGTCGCTTTCAGATATGTACTTCCTCAGGTTGCTGAAGGCGAGGCTGTCACCGGAGAGAAGACAGTCTACAACATTCCTGACGGTACCAACAGATGGATCGCTCCTTACCACGCAGACGGCTACGAGGATTTCTTCCCTCTCGCAACAAACGGTGAGAAGGCAAGCCGCATGCAGCGCCGTCCAGACTGGGGATACCCAGTGCTCATCGAGCCTGTAGCATCGAAGTTCATCCTCCTCTCAGAGGCAGGTCTCGAGCGTGACCACTGCGGTTCTTGGCTCAGGAACGATGTATCGCTGTCAAAGTACGCAGTCGTGATGGCAGACGAGTCTCTTCCTGTGAATGGAAGTTCATGGGAGTCTCCATGGAGAGTGATGATCGCAGGCGGTCTTGACGAGGTTGTCGAGTCGACTCTCATCACCGACGTATCTCCTGCAAATGCGATCGGCGACACCGACTGGATCCAGCCTGCTCCTGCAGCATGGATCTACTGGGCAAACAACCATGGTTCCAACGACTATAAGATCGTAACCGAGTACATGAACCTCGCGAAGGAAATGGGTTGGCCATACAACCTGATTGACGCAGAGTGGGACCAGATGGGCAATGGTGGAGACATCGAGGACGCCCTCGCATACTCAAGGGAGATCGGCGTGAAGTCTATGATCTGGTACAATTCGACGACTAACTGGATCGGAGGAGCTCCTACCCCTCAGTACCGTCTCAACAAGCCTGAAGACCGTGAGAAGGAATATACCTGGCTCAACGAGCAGGGTGTAGTCGGCATCAAGGTCGACTTCTTCAGAAGCGACAGGGCCGAGGACATCAACTACTACCATGACCTGATGGAAGATGCTGCAAAGCACAAGATCTACATCAATTTCCATGGTGCTACTCTCCCTCGCGGATGGCAGAGGACCTATCCTAACCTCGTATCTACAGAGGCTGTATACGGTGCAGAGTGGTACAACAACAGGCCTATACTCACAAACAGAGCCGCAGCTCACAACGCTACTCTTCCTTTCACAAGGAACGTCGTCGGTTCAATGGACTATACCCCTGGCACATTCACCGATTCACAGCATCCTCACATCACCACGAACAGCCATGAGCTCGCTCTCTATGTGCTCTTCGAGTCAGGTGTGCAGCACATGCCGGACAGACCTGAGGCATATCTCACTCTCCCTGCAGAGATCAAGTCGATGCTTTCTACCCTCCCTACAGCATGGGATGACAGCAAGCTTCTCGCAGGCTATCCTGGCGAGCAGGTCGTAATCGCACGCCGCAAGGGCAACGACTGGTATATCGCCGGCATCAACGGCAAGGACGAGGCTCAGACTATCAACTTCTCCCTTGCAAAGCTCGGCGGAGCCGCAGGTGAGGCTCTCATCGTGACTGACGGTCCTACCGACCGCGAGTTCACGATCGGCCAGACCTCTCTCGAGGCCAACGGCCAGATGTCGATCAACTGCCAGCCTCGCGGCGGCTTCACCATCGTCCTCAAGAAGTAGAGTTCTGCGGCAAGGCCTTCCAGCCATTCAGCAGACGGTCCTGTCGACGAGCGCAGACAGCAAGACAGTGCCGGCTAGGCGCTGATGGCATGTCAGTACCGGCTAGGCGCTGACCAGATAGTAAAGGCCTCTTAGGTCGGGCTCCCAAGAACTTGGGAAAAGGTCGCCCTCCCCGAGAGGCCTTTACTGTGTCCGCCCAGATCGGCATGTCAGGAGGTCCAACCTTTGAGATGGCCTTCCTGACAGGTAGAAAGTGTATTCGGGCAACCGGACCTAGGAGAACGGGCTCCCAAGGGGTCGGTGAGATGGTCGCCCTGACCTCCTAGGTCCGGTTTTCGCGCACTTGGCCGCTCAGCGGACCCATGGGCGTCATGGGCCGCAGGGGCGGCAGGGGCGGCACGCGGAAGTGCCACGTAGGCCCGTCAGAACAGGGGGCGTCGTGCCGACTGGCCCATCCCCAAGGGGTCGGCACGCGGAGGTGCCACGCAGGCCCGTCGGAGCAGGGGGTGTCGTGCCGACTGACCCACTCCCAAGGGGTCGGCACGCGGAAGTGCCTCGTAGGCCCGTCGGAGCAGGGGGCATCGTGCCGACTGACCCATTCCAAAGGGGTCGGCACGCGGAAGTGCCACGCAGGCCCGTCGGAGCAGGGGGTGTCGTGCCGACTGACCCATTCCAAAGGGGTCGGCACGCGGAAGTGCCTCGTAGGCCCGTCGGAGCAGGGGGCATC
>JAKSJP010000042.1 GCA_024398105.1 Bacteroidales bacterium
GAAATGACCACCTACCGCAGAAACAGCCGAAAGTGACGTAGGTGGGAAGTCGAAACGACCACCTACCGCAGAAACAACCGAAAGTGACGTAGGTGGGAAGTTGAAATGACCACCTACCTCAGAAACGGCCGAAAGTGACGTAGGTGGGAGCAAAGGAAGGCCTCGCACCATGACGCAAAAAAGCCAGGCTCTCCGCCTGGCTTTTTATGGTGTCGCGAAAATTCGCGAGATGTGCGACTGAATTAGTCTGCGAGTGAGAATCTGCGGAAAGCAAGGATCTTCACCTCAGGATCGATGGTCTTGAGGTACTTCGCTACAGAGATCTTCTCATCTGACTGTACGAAATCCTGCTCCTCGAGAGTCTGCTCCTTGAAGAACTTAGCCATACGGCCCTTAGCGATGTTCTCGATCATCTGCTCGTTGAGTGAAGCTGCCTTCTCCTCAGCGACGGTCTTGATGATCTCGCGAGCCTGCGCTGCCTGCTCGACTGTAAGCCATCCCTTAGCTGTATTTGACTCGATATGGTCCTCGCTGTCAACGTGAGCTGGGTTGATGCCAGCCTTCTTGAGAGCAGCCTCAACTGCCTTCTGAACCATCTCGTCCTTTGTCTTCTGGACTGCAATTGCCTGCTCCTTCTCTACAACCTCTGCTGGGCAGTCTGCTGCTGAGATAGATACAGGGTTCATTGCTGTTACCTGCTGAGCGATGCCCTTTGCAACGTTAGCTGGGATCTCCTTGCTGAAAGCAACGATAGCGCCGAGCTTGTTGTTGAAGTGGACATAGTCTGCGATGAATGGAGCCTCGAGTGAAGCGTAGTATGCAAGCTGGTGCTTCTCACCGGTCTTACCTGTCTGAGCGGAAATCTCCTCCTCTACAGTGTGGCCGTTTGAGCATACTGCTGCCTTGAGAGCCTCAGCGTCTGCTGGGAATGCTGCCATTGCTGCGTCAGCGATCTCGTTTGCAAGAGCCTTGAACTCTGCAGTCGCTGATACGAAGTCAGTCTCGCAACCGAGGCAAGAGATGATACCCTTACCACCCTCGATGCGTACTGATACAGCACCTTCTGTTGTCTCACGGTCAGCTCTCTTTGCTGCTACGAGCTTACCCTTCTCACGGATGATCTCAACTGCCTTCTGGAAATCGCCGTCAGCCTCTGTAAGAGCCTTCTTGCAATCCATCATACCAGCGCTGGTCATCTTACGTAACTTCATTACGTCTGCTGCTGAAATTGCCATTGATGTAAAAATATTAATGGTTAAACAGAGCTTGATTATTCTGCCTGAGCCTCAGCTGCTGGAGCCTCAGCCTCTACGTCAACAGGCTTTGCACCCTTACGAGCGCGGAGCTTCTTTGCTGGAGCGTTCTCTGCTGCTGGTTCAGCCTCAGACTCCTTCTCCTTCTCGAGCTTTCTTTCGTTGAGTCCTTCCTCGATGGCAGCGCAGAGAGTAGCGATGATGTACTCGATGCTCTTTGCTGCATCGTCATTTGCCGGAATCACATAATCAATTGGGGTAGGATCGCAACATGTATCAACCATTGCGATTACCGGAATGTTGAGACGGTTTGCCTCCTTAACGGCATTGGCCTCTTTCTGTACGTCCACAACGAAGATTGCAGATGGGAGACGGCTCATGTCCTTGATAGAACCAAGGTTCTTCTCGAGCTTCGCTCTCTGACGGTCGATCTGGAGACGCTCACGCTTAGCAAGCTTGTCGAAGGTACCATCTTCCTTCATCTTGTCGATGGTATTCATCTTCTTGATTGCCTTGCGGATGGTTGGGAAGTTTGTAAGCATTCCACCTGGCCATCTCTCAGTTACGAAAGGCATGTTTACAGATCCTGCCTTGTCAGCAACGATCTCCTTTGCCTGTTTCTTTGTAGCCACGAAGAGGACCTTGCGGCCTGAGCGCGCAAGCTCTTTCATCACTTCAGCGGCCTCGTCTATCTTGACGATACTCTTGTGCAGGTCGATGATGTGGATTCCATTCTTCTGGTCGAAGATATATGGAGCCATCTTAGGATTCCACTTCCTTGCAAGGTGTCCGAAGTGTGCACCTGCTTCGAGTAATTCCTGGAAATTTGTTCTTGGCATTTTGATTTTTTGTTTTGTCTTGTTAAAAACTTTCCCCACAGGCTATTGCCTTTTGCCTGTGCGGCTCTTTTCTTCAATCCGGAGTAGCATGTAACCTATACATGGTCTCCAGGATTTTTCGCAGTACGGCAATCTTCAAGCAGCTTCCACGGATTCGCACCCGTAATGAAGGTCCGAAGATTTCTGGACCGGACTGTGCCTGTAAATCAGTATCGGCAGGCGATTAACGCTTACTGAACTGGAAGCGGCGACGTGCACCAGGCTGACCAGGCTTCTTTCTCTCGACTTCTCTTGCGTCACGGGTAAGGAAACCAGCGGCCTTGAGGGTAGAGCGGTAAGCCTCCTTGTCGATCTCGCAAAGTGCGCGAGCGATACCGAGTCTAAGTGCCTCTGCCTGACCTTTGATTCCGCCACCGTCGAGGTTGGCCTTGATGTCAAACTGACCTGTAGTACCTGTTACTTCACATGGCTGGTTCACAATGTACTGGAGTGACTCGTCAGCGAAGTAGTTGCTGAGTTCACGACCGTTGATTGTGATGTTACCTGTGCCGGCACATACATAAACACGAGCCACAGCTGATTTACGTCTTCCAAGGGCGTTTACTGTTTTTTCCATTTGCTCTGTTTAAATTTCGTTCAACTTGATTGATTTAGGCTGCTGTGCCTGGTGAGGATGCTCTGGACCTGCATAAATGTAGAGGTTGTTGATGAGCTTGTCACCAAGACGGGTCTTAGGGAGCATGCCTTTAACTGCTCTCCTGACCAGTTCAGTAGGTCTCTTCTGAAGAATCTCAGCAGGTGTGGTGAAACGCTGTCCGCCTGGATATCCAGTGTAGCGTGTGTACACACGGTTGGTCATCTTGTTACCCTTGAGGGCTACCTTCTCTGCGTTTACTACGATGACGTTGTCACCACAGTCTACGTGAGGTGTGAAGCCTGGCTTGTTCTTGCCACGGAGGACAAGAGCAACTCGTGCAGCAAGGCGACCGAGTGCGAGATCAGTTGCATCAATGACGACCCACTCCTTGTTTACAGTCGCTGCGTTGAGCGATACTGTCTTGTAGCTTTGTGTCTCCACTGTCTTGATCTTTAATGGTTTATAATAAAAATTGCGATCCCTACACAACATAGGGACCGCAAATGTACGAAGAATATCTGAATTTTCCAAAACTTCAGTCCTATATACATAAGGACCGGAAGTTCTATATCGACAGGACTGAGAGCACGTCTATCAATTCTCTGTCAATAGGTTTGTCCTGATGGATGGCCCTTGTGATAGGCACGTAGACGATCTTGTCGTCGTCGATTCCGACCATCACGTTGCGCTGTCCTTCCTTGAGCGCCTCGATGCTGGCGTAGCCCAGACGGCTTGCGAGGATACGGTCGCTGGCGGTAGGGACGCCACCTCTCTGGAGATGTCCGAGGATGGTCACCCTCACGTCGAACTCAGGATACTCGTTCCTTACGCGCTCAGCATAGTAATACGCTCCGCCCTGGCCTCCTGATTTGCTCTCCGAAACAAGGACGATCGAGCTGTTCTTGCTCTTGCGGACTCCCCTCTCGATGAACTGGGCGAGCTGGTCGACGTTGGCGCTGTCCTCCGGGATTATGGCAGCTTCCGCTCCGGCAGCGATAGCGCTGTTCTGGGCGAGGAAGCCTGCGTCACGGCCCATCACCTCGACGAAGAAGATACGGTCATGGGAGGATGCGGTGTCACGGATCTTGTCGACACAGTCCATGATCGTATTGAGGGCGGTGTCATAGCCGATGGTGAAGTCGGTCCCGGCGAGGTCGTTGTCGATTGTTCCAGGAAGGCCGATGATCGGGATGTCATATTCCTTTGCGAGGGCCATGGCTCCGGTAAGGGATCCGTTGCCGCCGATGATGATAAGGGCGTCGATGCCGAACTTCACGATGTTCTCGTAGGCCTTGGCACGTCCCTCGGGAGTCTTGAACTCCATGCTGCGGGCAGTCTTGAGGATGGTGCCGCCCTTGTTGATCGTGCCGCTGACCTTCTCAGTCGTGAGTTCCTTGATCTCACCGTTGATCAGGCCTTCGAAGCCTCTGTAGATTCCATACACTTTCCAGCCGTTGTACACAGCGGTACGGGTCACTGCCCTGATGCATGCGTTCATTCCAGGGGCATCTCCTCCGGAAGTAAGTACGCCGATTGTAGATATTACTCTCATATCTTTCTGATTTACACTACTAATATTTATACAAAAATGCCAAATCGCCACGGATTAAACAATAGTTTCACTCTGTTTTTGTATTTTTGCAGTCCAAAAGGAACAAAGAAAGGCACCATGAACATCGGCAACATAGATCTCGGCGACAGACCTGTCCTCCTCGCACCAATGGAAGACGTGACCGACGCATCCTTCAGGATTCTCTGCAAGGAATGCGGCGCAGCTATGGTCTATACCGAATTCGTGCCTTCGGAGGGCCTTATCCGCGACGCGGCGAAGGCGATCGCGAAGATGCGCACTTCCGAGGAAGAGGCACCTGTGGCAATCCAGATCTACGGAAACGAGATCAGCTCGATGGTCGAGGCCGCCAAGATGGCTGACCATGCCGCAGAGATAGCGGGAGGCCATGGATGCGACCTGGTAGACATCAACTTCGGCTGCCCGGTCAACAAGATAGCAGGAAGAGGCGCCGGCAGCGGCATGATGCGCGAGCCCGACAAGATGGTCGCCATCACCAAGGCCATAGTCGAGGCGGTCGGCAAGCCTGTCACCGTCAAGACCCGTCTGGGATGGGACGACAGCTCGAAGATAATCGTCGAGCTTGCCGAGAGGCTTCAGGACGTGGGAATCCAGGCGCTGACCATCCATGGACGTACGCGCTGCCAGATGTACAAGGGCGAGGCCGACTGGACCCTGATCGGACAGGTCAAGGCCAACCCACGGATGCATATCCCTATCATAGGCAACGGCGACATCACCAGTCCCGAGAAGGCCAAGGAGGCCTTTGACCGTTACGGAGTCGACGCGATCATGGTAGGCCGCGCTTCCTTCGGACACCCTTGGATCTTCCGCGAGATCCGCCACTATCTCGACACCGGAGAGATACTCCCTGTGCTCTCTGTCAAGGAGAGAGTCGCCCTCGCAAAGCGCCAGATGCAGCTTTCGCTCGACCTCAAGGGCCCAGTCACCGGCGTCCTCGAGATGCGCAGGCACCTGAGCTGCTACTTCAAGGGACTGCCCGACTTCAGGGACACGAGGATGAAGCTCGTCACCGAGACCGACCCTCAGGAAGTCTTCGCGCTGCTCGACTATGTAGCCGGAAGATGGGGCGAGGACAGCTCCGTCGCGGACAGCAACGTCTACGGCGTCTGACGGGCCCGGGATCATGGTAACATGGTCCCAATTTCCCTACTTAATTCTTCGGTTTTAGGCATATTATTGCTAAATTTGTATGATATGCTAGACCAGACTTTACTCGCACCATATTGGCTTTCGCTCAAGCTCCGCCACGCCATGTTCGACCATGGCATCCGTAAATCTTATCCCTGCGAGGTCCCTTCCATCTGCATCGGAAACATCACCGCAGGAGGAACGGGCAAGACCCCTCATACCGAGCTGATCCTCGACATGCTTCTCGAAAGCGACGAGTGGGCCTACAGGAACATCGCAGTCCTCTCCCGAGGCCACAAACGCAGCAGCCGTGGCTTCCAGCAGGTCCTCAGGGACGGGACCGCGGACTTCTGCGGAGACGAGCCTCTCCAGATCAAGAAAAGGCATCTGGGCGTGACGGTCGCAGTCGACAGGAACAGGAATGAAGGCTGCCGTTTCCTCTGCCATCCGGAACTCCTCCAGAGTGAGAAGAGAGGCCGCAGGTGCAGGGACAAGGAGTTTCCCGCAGCAGACCTCATAGTACTGGACGACGCATATCAGTACAGGAACCTCAAGGCACATATCAATATAGTCCTGGTGGACTGGAACAGACCTGTGAGCAAGGACCATCTCCTTCCTTTCGGAAGGCTGAGGGACCTGCCTGAAAGGATCTACAAGGCCGACATGATAATCGTCACCAAGTGTCCTGTCTACATGGAGGACTGGGAGAAGACCGAATGGGTCAAGTCCCTCGGCGTCAACGGCTACAATTCCGAGTCATGCGAAGGCGTCAACAAGGAGGGCAAGACGGTCAAGGTCTTCTTCACATGCATCGAATACCAGCCGCTCGAGCCTGTCTACGGGGACATGGGCGACCCACGCTTCGTATATTCGCACAAGCTCGTGCTCTTCTCCGGCATCGCGAAGGACACTCCTCTGAGGATGTACCTCAGCGACAAATACAAGATCGTAAGGCGCTTCAACTTCCCTGACCACCACAAGTACACCAACACCGACATCAAGCGTATCGTGGCAGCCTCTACGGCCAACCCTACCGCGGTAGTGGTGTCTACCGAGAAGGACAGCCAGAGGATCCTGGATTGCAGAAAGGTACCTGAAAACCTCAGGACGAGGTTGTTCCAGATACCTATCAAAGTCGTTTTCCTAAGCGAAAACGAAAAGGAAATCTTTCGTTCTACTCTTTTGCAGAGCCTGAGAGAATTTCATTCTGAGCCTGCACAGACGCCTCGTGGATAGCGGTGAAAACCTCGGTCACGAACTCTTCTGACAAGTCGAACTTCTTTCCGGCCTCCACCATCTTGGACAGGATGCTGTCCCATCTGTTGGTCTGGAGGATAGCTACGTTGTGAGCCTTCTTGTATTCGCCGATCTTACGGCAGATCGACATTCTCTGCTTGAGTATGTAGAGGATGTTCTCATCGATGACGTCGATCTGTGCGCGGAGAGGCCCGATGCCCTCCTTGAATGACATGTCGTCGCCGCCCTTCTCCCTCACCTTGATCTGGTTACTGAGAAGCTCATTGATCTCGGCAGGTGTAAGCTGCTGCTTTGCGTCGCTCAGAGCCACTGAAGGATTGCAGTGCGACTCGATCATCAGGCCTTCGAAGCCAAGGTCGAGGGACCTCTGCGAAAGCGGCTGGATGAATTCCTTGGAGCCACCCATATGGCTAGGGTCAGTGAAGAAAGGAAGGTCAGGGAATCTTCTGCGGAGCTCCACTGCGATGCTCCAGCTTGGATCGTTGCGGGTAGGCATCTTCTCTGAAGACGAGAATCCCCTGTGTATCACACCGAGCTTCTTCACGCCTGCCCTGTTGAGTCTCTCAAGGGCACCGATCCAGAGATCGAGGTCAGGGTTGACAGGATTCTTCACGAGCACAGGGATGTCCGTATCCTTGAGAGCGTCAGCGATCTCCTGGACAAGGAAAGGGTTGGCGGTAGTCCTTGCGCCGAGCCATACGAGGTCCACTCCGTACTTGAGGCACTCGTAGACATGTCTCTCGCTGGCGACCTCGGTAGCCACCTTCATTCCGTACTCAGCCTTGACCTTCTGGAGCCACTTGAGGCCCGGTGTGCCTACGCCTTCAAAGCATCCTGGATGGGTACGAGGCTTCCAGATACCTGCTCTGAACACATGGATGCCGACCTCGCTGAGGCCCTTGGCTGTCTCCATTACCTGCTCTTCAGACTCAGCGCTGCATGGCCCTGCAATGACCATAGGGCGCGGAAGTGTGAAGTATCCCCACTCTGTGATAGGGGTCAATTCCAATGATGCTGCCATAATTATATTAGTTCTTTGATTTTTCTTGTTGCGTCCTCGATGACCGGCTGTGTAGCGCACAACGAGGCTCTGATATAGTTCTCACCGTTCTTGCCGAAGATGAAGCCCGGGGTGATGAACACTCCGGCGTCGTAGAGGAACTTGTCCGAAAGTCTCTCACCGAGAGTCTTGCCTGCGTCGGTTCCCTCGAGGAACTTGTTGTCAGGTTCTACCTTTCCCCATACGAAGAGGCCGGCGGTGTCCTTGTCGTACTTCGCGCCGAGCAGGTCGAAGAGCTTCCAGACAAGGTCCTTGCGCTCTCTGTATTCCTTGTTGAGCTCCGTGAACCATTCCTTGCCCTGCCCGAGAGCTGCTATCGAAGCCACCTGGACAGGCTTGAAGGTACCTGAGTCCATCTGGCTCTTGACCTTGAGGAACTCGGTGATGTACTCTGCCGCGCCGGCAATCATGCCGACTCTCCATCCGGACATGTTGTGTGCCTTGCTGAGCGAGTTGAGCTCGATCGCACACTCCTTTGCGCCCTTGGCTGCAAGGAGCGAGACAGGGTTGTCGTTGAGGATGAAGCTGTACGGGTTGTCGTTGACAAGGAGTATCCGGTGCCTGAGGGCGAAGTCCACGAGCTGCTGGTAGAGCTCAGGGGTAGCCTTTGCTCCGGTAGGCATGGCAGGATAGTTCGTCCACATCATCTTGACTCCAGTGAGATCCATCTTCTCGAGGGCCTCGAAGTCTGGCTTCCAGCCGTTCTCCTCGGTCAGGTCGTACTTGATGACGTCCGCACCGACAAGACGGGCGGCCGATGTATATGTAGGATAGCCCGGGTCCGGGATGAGCACCTTGTCGCCTTCGTTGATGAAGGTGAGGAAGGTTATGAGTATGCCTTCCTTCGAGCCCATCAGCGGCTGCACCTCGGTCGCCGGATCAAGGGTGACGCCGTAGAATCTACGGTACCATGAACAGAAGGCCTCCCTGAGCGCAGGGATTCCGACGTATGACTGATATTTGTGGCTGTCGCTCTGGCGGGCCGACTCGCAGAGGGCGTCGATGGCGGCTGCAGGCGGCATTCCGTCAGGGGAACCGATGCCGAGATTGATGACAGGGTCCTTGCCTTCCTCCTTGCGGATGGCGTTCAGCTTTGCTATCTCCTTGTTCTTCAGCGAGAAGAAGTATTCCTTGACAGTTTCTGTCCTATGTGCTGGCTGGATGATCATAATATTACTGTAGGGTATTCACCGAGAATGTTCATGTCGTTGATGAGCGGCCTGATCGCCGAGAGAGCCTGCTGGTACCTTTCGTAGTTCTCGAAACGGATGTCGATGTAGAAGAAGTACTGCCACTGCTGGCCAGGGATAGGAAGCGACTGGATTCTCGAAAGGTTCATGTCGTAGAACGAGAGGATCGTGAGGATCGACGCGAGCGAGCCTGGCTTGTGAGGAAGGGTGAAGCAGATAGATGCCTTGTTGATCTTGTCCACCGGCACCTCGATCGAGTCGTCGAGGATGAGGAATCTGGTGAAGTTGGTCTTGAAGGTCTCGATGTTCTCCTTGAGGATCTCAAGTCCGTTCATCTGGGCGGCAAGCCTCGATGCGACCGCACCTACTCCCATGAGATGGTTCCTGGCCACGTCCGTGGCGCTCTTCGCGGTATCTTCGGCCTCCACCATCTTCATCCACGGGCACTCGTTCTCGAAGAACTGGCGGGTCTGGTTGATCGCCATGTAGTGGGAACGGACCTCCTTGATGTCCTCTATCTTCTGGCCGGGGAGGGCCATCAGGTTCTGGTGGATGTGGAGATAGATCTCGCCCTTGATCTTCTGTTCATGCTTGCGGAGAAGCTCGAAGTTAGGGAGGAGTCCTCCGGAGGTGGTGTTCTCGATCGCCATGATCGCGGCGTCAGCGTTCCCGCTTTCCATTTCCTTGAAGAGGTCGTCGAAGGTCGCACACTCGACGATTTCGGGGATCTCGTCGAAGTGTTCCTTGTAGAAGCGTCGTGCCGCTTCCTCGTGGAAACAGCCTGCGAAGCCCTGAATTGCTACTCGTCTTGACATAAGTTCGTCTATAACTTTAAAAAAAGCTGCCCGGAAGTGTCCGGACAGCCTCTCAATTTCTTTTACCTATGACTGCACACGAAACCGGACTACTTACTTTGAGGTACGTAGTAAAAATAAAATCGGCCAAAAAATCGTGATGCTGCTGTCATAACGGGGGCAAAGTTATGAAAATTCTGACAATTCAAAAATTTCCAGCGGAAATTATACGGTCATGATTTCCTTTTCCTTTGCAGAGATGGTAGCATCGATGCTCTTCACGAACTTGTCGGTGAGCTTCTGTACCTCTTCCTCTGCCTCCTTCTCGCTGTCCTCAGGAAGACCGTCGTTCTTCTGAGCCTTCTTGAGAAGGTCGACTGCGTCGCGACGCGCGTTCCTTACGACAACCTTTGAGTTCTCACCCTCAGCCTTAGCCTTCTTGATGAGCTCCTTACGTCTTTCCTCTGTAAGAGCAGGCACGATGCAACGTACGATCTCACCGTTGTTTGAAGGGGTGAGGCCGAGGTTTGCGTCGATGATAGCCTTCTCGATCTTTGCGATCATGCTCTTCTCCCATGGCTGGATAGCGAGGGTCCTTGCATCAGGTGTGGTGATCGATGCGACGTTAGAGATAGGAGATGGTGTTCCGTAATAGTCTACAGTGACGTTGTTGAAGATAGCTGGGTTAGCCTTTCCTACACGGTAAGCCTTGAGGCTCTCCTCGAGGTATGCGACAGCGTCCTGCATCTTTGCATCAGCGTTGCTGATGATATTCTTTGCGTTCTCTGGAATCATAATATTCTGTTGTTTTTCTTATTATCTTGATTTCTCGGCACCGGCCCTGGACCATGGTACCATGATCATACTAAAGGTGCACGAGCGTGCCGACCTTCTCTCCGTTCAGGAGCCTGGTGAGATTGCCTTTCTCGTTCATGTCGAAGACGATGATAGGCATGTCGCCGTCGCTGCAGAGCGCGAAGGCTGTCTGGTCCATCACCTTAAGGTGCTTCTCCATCGCCTCGTCGAAGGTAAGCTCATCGTACTTTGTCGCTGTAGGGTCCTTCTCCGGGTCCGCGGTGTAGACGCCGTCCACCCTTGTGCCCTTGAGGAGCGCGTCAGCACCGATCTCGAGAGCTCTGAGGGCTGCGCCTGAGTCTGTCGTGAAGAATGGATTGCCGGTACCGCCTGAGATGAGAGCCACGCCACCTCTTTCCATTACTGCGACAGCGTCGTCCCTCATATAATACTTTGCAACCGGCTCCATAGGGGTAGCTGTGAAGACCTGGGCCTCGACGCCCTGCTCCTTGATGAACATCATCAGCGCGAGCGAGTTGATCACCGTCGCGAGCATGCCCATCTTGTCGCCGTCGACTCTGTCGAAGCCTTTTCCCACGCCCTGAAGGCCACGGAAAATATTGCCGCCACCGTTCACGATAGCGATCTGGAGGCCAGCCTTTGCGGCTGCCGCAATCTCCTCAGCATATGCCTGGAGGCTCGCTGTATCAAGTCCTTTGCCCTGAGGTCCGCCGAGGCTTTCGCCGCTGAGTTTCAGGAGGACTCTCTTGTACTGTGTTGCCATGTTCTTACAAACCTTAAATTCAATCGCTTGAAAAGCCGATAATTACGCGTTTCAAGCGGAAACAAAATTAAAAAAATATTATGAAACTTCCAAGAAAGCATATATCTTTGCCGTACAGTATAAACATCTAAAAATTAAGTAAGGACAAACGTTATGGCTAACGCATTCCAGTATTCTATTGGTAGGAAGTTCATACAGGCAATCAGCGGTGCATTCCTCATCCTCTTCATGCTGATCCACGCCACCATCAATTTCTTCTCAGTAATTGATTCATTCACAGGTAAGTTCGGCGTCGTTGCCGCTGACGATAAGCTTTTCTCAAAGGGTGACGGTCTCTTCCAGCTCGGTTGCGACTTCATGTCAACTCCTTTCATCTCAATCATGGTACCTGTACTTGCGCTCGGTTTCATCGTGCACATCGGTTATGGTATCTACCTTTCATGGTACAACATGAAGGCTCGCGGCGGTTTCAAGCGCTATGAGGTTGCAAGCAAGGCAAAGGCTGATTCATGGTCTTCAACCAACATGCTCGTCCTCGGTATCGTAGTTCTCGGTATCCTCTTCTTCCACCTTACTCATTTCTGGGCTGAGATGCAGCTCCAGGAGTTCACCGGTGGTGAGGCTGAGAATCCTTACGAGCTTCTCAAGCTTACATTCGGCAGCGTCATCAACCTCGTATGCTACATCGTATGGTTCGTAGCAGTATGGCTTCATATGTGCCACGGTTTCTGGAGCATGTTCCAGACAGTGGGCTGGAGCGGCTCAGTATGGATGAAGAGACTCAAGGTCATCGGTATCGTTGTAGCTACCATCATCTGCGGAATGTTCGTCGCTGTTGCAGTGAACGCTTTCATACAGGCATAAGCTACATTTAAAACAGAAAATACCGGGCTGGCCTTCATCTGATTGACGGTCAGCCCGTTTTAAATAGAATCCAACGAAATTAACAAACATAAAAAACAATCACACAATGAGCGCTAAAATCCCCTACAAGATCTATCTCGCTGAGGATGAAATCCCTACACAGTGGTACAACGTCCGTGCTGACATGCCGAACAAGCCAGCTCCGCTTCTCAACCCAGGTACACTCCAGCCTCTCAAGGCAGAGGAGCTCGAGCCTATCTTCTGCAAGGAGCTCGTAAAGCAGGAGCTTGACAACGACACCAAGTGGGTAGACATCCCTGAGGAGGTACTCAATTTCTACAAGATGTACCGTCCTTCACCTCTCGTACACGCAGAGTTCCTCGAGAAGGCTCTCGGTACTCCAGCGAAGATCTACTACAAGTTCGAGGGTAACAATACTTCAGGCAGCCACAAGCTCAACTCTGCTATCGCACAGGTTTACTATGCAAAGAAGCAGGGTCTCAAGGGTGTCACCACAGAGACCGGCGCAGGCCAGTGGGGAACAGCTCTCAGTATGGCTTGCTCATACTTCGGACTCGACTGCCAGGTATATATGGTGAAGTGCTCATACGAGCAGAAGCCTTTCCGCCGCGAGGTAATGCGCACCTATGGTGCAAAAGTCACCCCTTCTCCAAGTGACACTACAGAGGTCGGCCGCAAGATCCTTGCTGAGCACCCTGGTACCACAGGTTCACTCGGTTGCGCAATCTCAGAGGCTGTAGAGGCAGCTGTGACACAGGAAGGATACCGCTACGAGCTCGGTTCAGTGCTCAACCAGGTGCTCCTCCACCAGACCATCATCGGTCTCGAGGCTCAGAAGGCTCTCAAGAAGTACGACATCAAGCCAGACATCCTCATCGGATGTACAGGTGGTGGTTCTAACCTCGGTGGTTTCGCTACCCCATTCATCGGCGAGATGCTCCGTGGTGAGGCAAACTACAAGATCATCGCTGCAGAGCCTGCTTCATGTCCTTCATTCACAAAGGGTAAGTTCGCTTACGACTTCTGCGACACAGGTAGAATCTGTCCTCTCGCAAAGATGTACACTCTCGGAAGCCAGTTCATCCCTTCAGCTAACCACGCTGGTGGTCTCCGCTTCCACGGTATGTCTACCATCCTCTCTCAGCTCTATCACGACGGCGTATTCGAGTGCCGTGCAGTCGAGCAGACAGATGTATTCAAGGCAGCTACCACTTTCGCTCGCGCTGAGGGTATCCTCCCAGCTCCTGAGAGCAGCCACGCAATCAAGATCGCTATCGACGAGGCTCTCAAGTGCAAGGAGACCGGCGAGGAGAAGACAATCGTCTTCAACCTCTCAGGTACCGGTTACTTCGACCTCGTAGCCTACGGTAAGTACAACGACGGCACAATGACCGACGGTCTCCCTACCGAAGCTGAGCTCGAGAACTACTTCGCACAGCTCCCTAAGGTTGACTAAGCGGCTGCAAGCAGCAGCTAAAGACAGAAAAAGGATGGCACATGCCATCCTTTTTTTGTTGGGGGCTGGTCAGGTGGGTGGCGGAGGCGGCGGATCCTTGGCTCGCCAGAGGGAGCCCGTTCTTGGCTCGCCAGAGGGAGCCCGTTCGCCAGGGTCGGCACGGATGGCCCCTTCCAGACAGGTCCCAAAGGCACATCAGCGTGCCGAGTGCCCCATTCCGGGCGGGTCGGCACGGAAGCACCACGACAGACAGGCCCCAAAGGCACATCAGCGTGCCGAGTGCCTCGTTCCGGGCGGGTCGGCACGGAGGGACCCTTACAGACAGACCTCAAAGGCATATCAGCGTGCCGAGTACCCTATTCCAGGTGGGTCGGCACGGAAGACCCCTTCCAGACAGGTCCCAAAGGCACATCAGCGTGCCGAGTGCCCCATTTCAGGAGGGTCGGCACGGAAGTACCCCGACAGACAGGCCCTAAAGGCACATCAGCGTGCCGAGTACCCTATTTCAGGTGGGTCGGCACGGAGGACCCCTTCCAGACAGACCCAAAAGGCGCATCAGCGTGCCGAGTGCCCTATTTCAGGTGGGTCGGCACGGAAGACCCCTTCCAGACAGACTCCAAAGGCACATCAGCGTGCCGAGTACCCTATTTCAGGTGGGTCGGCACGGAGGACCCCTTCCAGACAGACCCAAAAGGCTCATCAGCGTGCCGAGTGCCCTATTTCAGGAGGGTCGGCACGGAAGCCCCCTTCCAGACAGGCCCAAAAGGCACATCAGCGTGCCGAGTACCCTATTTCAGGTGGGTCGGCACGGAAGACCCCTTCCAGACAGACCCCAAAAGGCACATCAGCGTGCCGAGTGCCACATTCCGGGCGGGTCGGCACGGAAGTACCACGACAGACAGACCCCAAAGGCACATCAGCGTGCCGAGTGCCCCATTCCGGGCGGGTCGGCACGGAGGAACCCTTGCAGACAGACCCCAAAGGAACATCAGCGTGCCGAGTACCCTATTTCAGACGGGTCGGCACGGATGGACCAGCGGGTGGGTGCAATAGTTCGTCCATTCGCACCGCGGGCGCACACAAGCAAGTGCGCCCGCTATGAAGCGCCGCTGCGGGGAGCTCGCCGCAAGGGCTCTCCTCGCAGCGCTCCATTGCTAGGCTGATCGACGCCAAGCGGGATAACCGTACAGGCGCATAATACAAGAAAGACAGCCTGCAGCGGCAAGCCGACCTTTGCGCCCAGGCATGGAGTGGGAGGGCGCCCAGCATTGCCGGGAGGGTATGGAGGCTTGAGGCCGCAGGCTGTCGTGACAGTCAGCGGAGCGGCGACGGGACAGTGGACATCAGGGCGACCTCAGCCGCAGCAGACAAGTTATGAGGAAACAGTGAATGCTGGTCGTTATGACCAGCATTCACTTATGACGAATGACGTAGGATGCGAGGATGGACAGAGCCCTGTGGCCGCTGGTCCGTCGGAGGGCATGGGCTGACGAGACGGGCGGAGATGGTGGTCCGTCGGAGGGCATGGGATGCCAGGACGGTGGAGCTGGCGGCCCGTCGGAGGACATGGGGCTGCCAGGACGGTGGAGCTGGCGGCCCGTCGGGGGCTTGGGGCTGGCGGGACGGCTAGATTGCGGCGCACTTGCCCTTGAGCCACTCGGCGATCTCTGGAGAGAGGCGTGGCGAGAGGGTGTCGTAGAC
>JAKSJP010000043.1 GCA_024398105.1 Bacteroidales bacterium
TCCCATTGGTCACGATGCCACTCAGCCCGTTGAAGCTCTTGCGCATGTCCACCGGCTTGTTGTACAGCCAGTACTTGACGCTGCCGTCCAGACTAAACATTGCTCGCCGATATTATCTCGCGCAGGTGTGCCGCGGTCATGTTTCCCTGGATGCGCATCGCCGAGCCGCAGGATGTGCGGATATCCACTGTCAGGAAGCTTTCCTGGTCCTGTGGCTTCTGTTGTTTGCCTTTGGACTTCTGGGTTGGCGCGGACTGGATTGGAGCCGCTCCGGGCATCATCGGGACGAACCCAGCAGGAACCAGCGACTGTTCGTCCTCATCGCGATACCTGCGCTTCCACCTGTAGTACTGATGCTTGGCTATTCCGTGGCTTTCCAGATAGTCCTGCTGACTGATGTGCTGCTCTTCGCATTCCCTGTCGATCGCGGCAATCTCTTCTCGTGTCATCATAAGATCTCGATTTTTTGCAAAAGTAGAGAGGATCTCTCCCCGCTACAATATGCATTTCGTCGGATGCTTACTCTGTGGGGCAAATGTGGGGTAAATTGGTACAAGAAAAAGCCAATCTATTGATTTACAATAGGTTGGCTTTTAAAATCGTGCGGGCGAAGGGACTCGAACCCATACGCGTAAGCACCAGATCCTAAGTCTGGCTTGTCTACCAATTTCAACACGCCCGCAAAACCCACCGGAAGACCGTAACAAAGGTCCATCGCCGAAGCAGGCCTTGGGAAGCTGCCTGAATCTGAGTCCGGTAAGGGAATGCAAATATAAGTAGATTTTTCTAAATATTAAAACGCCTGAAAACTAAGCAGGCCCAGCCTTCCCTGGACTTCTGTCCAATCAGTCTCAGCCCGTGTCTTTCGCAGGCTTCCACGATATCCTTGACGTCGCTGTCATAGAATCCACTTACCATGAGCAGGCCTCCTTCTGACTTTCCGGTGCTGTACCTCATTCCCGGTCTGCGCAACGAAGCTGCGTATGTGTCCAGGTCCTGGAGTATGATGTTCCTGTGGATGTTTGCGAGAAGGACGTCGTATTTCTCCCTCTGAAGCATCGATGCATCCCCGTAGAATGCTTCCATGGTCCTGCTGACCCTGTTGAGACGGGCGTTGTCTAAAGCCGACTGCGCGGCGACGGCGTCGATGTCGACACCGTAGGCATGGGCTGCATGCATCTTGGCGGCCAGGATGGCAAGTACTCCGGTGCCCGTTCCGAGGTCCATCACTGAATGTCCGCGTATCTCGTCCTCATGCTCGAGCATGGTCTGCATCATCATGTATGTAGTGTGGTGATGTCCGGTGCCGAAAGCCATCTGAGGGTCGATGGTGATGTTGAACCTGGTCTTTTTCAGATCTTTGTGGTACGGCGCCTTGACGGTTACCGTCCCGTCGACGAAGATAGGCTCGAAATTGCTTTCCCACTGCTCGTTCCAGTTCTTCGGCTCGATCATGGTTGCTGTGAACCTGGTCTTGAACTCAAGGAACTCGAGGACCATCTTGGTCGCTCTCGAATCGTACTCTGCGGTAGGGATGTATGCCTTGAGGACCGGGTTTCCGTCCGGATCCTGGTCTTCCATGAATGAATCGTAAGGGAGCTCGGAAAGCTCTGCTTCCACGATCTCGACATTCTCGTCACAGTAAGGCTCTATCCAGATGCTTACCTCGACATATTCCTTTGTATTAATCATCTGATTCTTCTTCTGATTCTGAATTCATTATCTGCTCGATCGATTCGAGCTCTCCGTCCTCCAGGTCTCCGTCGTCCTCGTTGCCGTCATAGCCTGCGGCGCTCTTGGCCTCGTCCACGCTCGAGATAGATGCCTCGTTGTCCTGCATGGCGAGCATGACTCCGCGTTCGAAGATATCATGGATCGAACCTATGAGGTTGTACTGGACGTCACGCAGCTCGGTCGTGAACACCGGCACGTTGACATTCTTGTACTTTGCCTTTCCGATCTTGTACTTCCAGTCGTCGAAATTTCCGGTCAGGTTGATTCCGAATCGGAACGGGATAGGGGACTTGAGTACGGATACATGGTACTTGAAACTCTGGTCGAAGTTCTGTATGCCATTCATCGCGAGGGTATATCTGTCGATGTCAAGGACGAACGGGAATATCTCCAGCATATTGTTTGAGATCAGTCCCTGGACGGACATCTTGTCGACTCTTCCGACTTTCTTGTCCTTGAACATCAGTACCTTGGCCAGTTTCTTGAGACCTCCGTCCTCTTCGATCGACAGGTCTCGTCCTCCGATCTTCAGCACTCCGTTTATGGTCGATGGAATGAAGTTCATGTTTGTGTCCAGCTGGCTTGTGGCAGCCATCTCGCAGTCGAGCATTCCCTTGAATGACTTGAGCATAGGGATGAGAGAATCGACGGCAGGGAAGAGTGTGATGACCTTGTCGGCGGTGATGTCCACGAGGTTGAGGTCGAACGCTGCCGAGATGTCCTTCTTGGTCTGGCTTGAGTAGAATCCCTCGAGGTAGATGTCTCCCATGTTCGAGGTCGCTACTGTGTTGGTGATCTGGAGGGTCCTCTCCTTCATCTTGATGTCGGACTCGAACCAGTCGACGATCAGGTGTGAATAGTCGATCTCATGTCCTTCAAGGCTGAGGGTCGCATTGATGTTGGCTGGTATGACGATAAGCGAGTAGCTGGTGTCTGCACTAGCCATGTCCGTGCTGATCACTTCCTCCATGTACTGGGCGTCGGTCTTGTTCTCGTCGAAAGCAAGTGAGGATGCAGGCTTTACATATTGGGTACCGGCTGTATATGCCGCGAGCAGCTCGTTCGTGTTGATCCTGTCAGAGAGAACCTTGAGGTCGATGTTGAGCACTCCGTTCTCAGTAAGGGCTCTCTTGAGACCGGATACCTTTCCGCTGACGCTCACGTCGGATTCGCCGGATGTGATCGTCATGTTGCTCAGGTCGATCTGGTTGTTTGTGAACTTGCCTTCGGCATTGGAGATGACGTTCCTGAGAGGGAAGTAAGGTGTGATGACATTTCCGTCAGCGATGTCTAGCTTGCCGCTTATCGCCCACTCCTGGAAATACTTGGCAAATGTCTCGTTAAGCTTCATGTCGATGTCGCTCTTGCGGAAGTCGTCCTCTGACAGGTAGTAAGGGATGTTCTTCCTGCGTACCATCCTGCCGATAAGGGAGTCGCGTGGGACACCTGGGTAAACCTTCTGGAGAGAGTCAAGGAAATGTCTCTTCATGCCGTCTCTCCTGGCTCCATGCCTGAGGGCGGACGCGTTGAATGCGGCGCCGTTGAGGCTCGCTCTGTTCACTCCCTGGCGGAAGCTGATGCTCTCGTTCCTGCTGTTGAATGCCAGTATAGGGAGGGTCTTGCCGTCATCTTTCCTGTTCGAATACTTGAAGCTGTTGGCAGTAGAGCTGATTCCGACAAGAAGAGAGTCCGCTCCGGTCATGGCGATGTGGGCCGCGCCGACGGTTCCTACGATAGGATGGATCTCCTTTCCATATTCTTCGCTGAGGGTCTCCTTCGCATTCTGCGCGGTCATGGTGAAGCCTCTGCCTCTGAAGAATGTGGCCTTGCCGATGGTCGCATAGAGGCTGTCGACGCTTGCCTTCAGTCCGAGCAGGTCTGCTCCCAGCTTCGCGTCCTTCCCGGCCTTTCCGAGCCTGATATCGGCATTGTCGATGAATGCATAGATCGAATCCGGCCTGTCATTGATGACTATGCCGTCGCTCCTGACATATCCCTCAAGATCCGCTCTTGAGAAGTTGTAGAGGCTCATGTCGGAAAGCAGGATGAATCCTTCCAGGTTACCTTCGAGCGTTCCTTTTGCCTCTATGCCTTCAGGCAGGAAGTCATTGACGATGTCGAGGGACGCCTTGGCCTTTGCGTCGAGGCCGATCAGGGGATCTCCGCAGAGAAGGTCGTCCGCAGATCCGGTGGCGTTGAGTGAGATGCCTGCTATGTCGGCCTGGAGCTCGTTCACGACGACTCCGAGCTTGCCGTATCTGTCTGTCTGCGCACTGATATCCGCGGCGAGCAATCCCTTATAAGGGTATCCCTGGTAACTTACGGCCGAGCGAGGCACTACGACCTCCGCTATCAGTTCAGGGAGCGCGTTCTTCGATGGGATCCACCATCCGTCACAAAGTGCGGTAAGAGTGACGGCGGCGTCTGTCTTCAGCTTGAGTGCCTCAGGTACTATGTTGGATAGATATTCGCGTACGGTCTGCTCTACAGGGCACTCGTTGACGGAAAGTTCGGCCCTTACATACGAGCTGTCCTGCTGCATCCTGACGTCACCTTCTCCGGTGATGTCGAGTGTCGCGATGTCGGCAACCAGGTCTCTGATAGAGAATGCATTGAAATCCCTGTCCGGGAAACTCAGGCTGCAGCTGAGCGTCGCCGGCAGGTCGAATCGGCCGAGAGCCTCGGTCGCCAGCCTTGCCCTCGCATCGAGCCCGATCTGGTAGACTTCCTTCTTCTCGTCGATGGTGAATCTGTTGAGATTGAATGACATGGTGTCGGCAGGCAGACGACCTTCTACGTCAAGGCTTTCGATGCGGAACCCGATCCTGGATTTCCACGGGTTCGAGATGTCAAGCTTTCCGTCAAAGATGGTCTGGTCCATGGCAAGTGACGCGAAGAGTGTATCCTGTGCGCTGTCGAAGGTCACATACGGATTCCCGGTAAGGGCAAGCTTCCTTATGACTATCTTCGGAAGGACAGTGCTGGTCGTGTCATCTTCGTCCGTGCTGAAACGGAACATGTCCCAGTTGACGGTCGTCGAATCCAGCTTATGCGCGAAAATCCTGGCTCCGTCAAGCGATGCGCCAGGGATACGGAAGTCGCCTTTCATCGCCGCCATGTAGTTGACCGCCACGGAAAGGTTACGGAACGACGCCAGCGTGTCCATGGTACCTGCTCGGCCGGCATCCCTCAGATGGTGGGCTATGCCTATGCTGTCGTAGGCTGCGAAACGCTCGTGCGGATAGGTGAGGGTGAAGTCGTCGATGCTGACGTTGAGGTTAGGGAAGCTCTTGAACATCGACGCGCTGATGCTTCCGAAGCTTACCTGGCCGTCGACGAACTCGGCGGCGTACTTGTTTGCCATCTTTGTCAGGAACGAGGTGCTGAGTACTATGTGCAGGACCACGAGCAGTGCGGCCCACAGGCCGAAGAATACTCCCAGACCTATTTTCAGTCCGAGGAATCGTTTTTTCTTTCTGGCGGTAGGCTCCATATGTCTGTCTTACGTGTCCAAATGTGGCAATTACACAAATATAGGTATAAATGCAGTTTCTGCGACATGTATGAAACAAAATAAAGCCGAAAACCTTTCGATTTTCGGCTTTTATCTGACATTGCAGAAACTACTGCTCGTCCATAAGCTGGAGATGCTGAACGTAGATTGCTTTCTGCATCTGTACTCTCTTCTTTGCTGAAGGCTTCTCGAAGTTCTTTCTAGCGCGGAGCTCACGGATGGCACCGGTCTTCTCGAACTTTCTCTTGAATCTCTTGAGAGCTCTCTCGATGTTCTCACCTTCTTTGATAGGTACTATAATCATTTCTAAATCACCTCCTTTTTATATAGCGGGTGCAAATGTAGCAGAAATCATCCGTTTTCCAAAATTTTTCTCAAAGAATTCATGCCTTCTGTCGCAACTTCCCTGATGTGGGTGGTCCTGTTGTCATGGATCGCCACGCTCTGTGGGTCTATGATATATATAGGGACCTTGGGACCGACATATCTGTAAAGTCCTGCGGCAGGGTAGACGGTCAGCGAAGTGCCGACTATGACGAATATGTCGGCCTTGGCTACCTCGTCGATGGCGGCCTCGATCTTAGGGACTGCTTCCCCGAACCACACGATGTGCGGTCTCAGCTGCTTTCCGTTGGGTGCCTTGTCGCCGATCTCGATCTTGTCATAGCCGATGTCGAACACCTCGCGCTCCGAGCCGCTCTGCTCGTAGACACCGACCTCGGGCCTCACCTTGGTCGCCTCACCATGGAGATGTATGATCCTTGTGCTGCCAGCCCTTTCGTGGAGATTGTCGACGTTCTGAGTGATGACGGTGACCTCGTAGTCTTTCTCAAGCTCAGCGATTATCCTGTGGGCCTGGTTCGGCTTCGCGTCCCTGAGCTGCTCCCTGAGCCCGTTATAGAAGTCGAGGACGTACTTCGGGTTGCGCTGCCATCCTTCCGGGGTCGCCACGTCCTGGGGATCGTATCTGTCCCAGAGGCCGTCGTTGTCCCTGAATGTGCTGAAGCCGCTCTCGGCACTTACTCCGGCGCCGCTGAGCACGACTAATTTCTTCTTTGCCATATCAGTACGGTTTATCTTATGACCATGGTTACTTCATCTCGAAATAGAACTTCCTTACCCAATACTCGAACAGAGGGTCCTGGAGGGTAGGGATGTCATCGTCGTCGAACACGATGATCTCCTTCTTCACGAGTGCTTCCCTCAGCCTCTTCACGTTAGCGGAAGAATTGAGGGAATACTTATGTATGACTTCCGATGCGCTGAACTTCGTCACACCGTCCAGGATTGCCCTGAGCAGGCTGACCTGGAAGGTCGTAAGGCTGTTCATGGTCGCCTGGAACCTAGGCTCATGGATGGCCAGTATCGAGTTGAGCGCCTCGATCAGGGTGTTCTCGATGATGTATCCTTTCGACAGGGAGTCGCAGATGTTGACGAAGTGGTTGATGTACCAGAGGTTGTTCCTGAAAAGCTTGCACATCCCCAGGAGAAGTTCTCTCTCGACGATCTTTCCTCCTGTGAGGAAGCCCTTTACGACATGCTCGATGATTTCCTTCTCGTCCACGTCCTTGAGGGGAAGATGCTCTACCTTGCGGTAGAAGTAGTGCTTCACCTTGAAGATGTCCTTCATGGCATTCACCATGGACCCGGAGAAGATGAAGGAGCAGCCGGGCTTCGGATCGGAGGCCATTTCGGCGAGGACCGATTCCATGATCCTGCAGACCTTGTCGCCGTCCTCGGTCATCATGATGTTCTGGAAATCGTCTATGATGAGGAGCATCTGCTGCTGTCTCTCACGGGCGATTCTCTGTGGAAGACGGAGCATCTCGAGGATGTCGTTGTCGTCCACGTTCCAGTTGGTCGAGATGATTGCGTCGTTCTCGGAATAGTTGGCCTGGTCGAAGATGAAGTGGGTGCCGCCGAGGTGCCTGCCGATGATGTCGGCGAACTCGCCGGGTGTGGTCGCCACTGTCCTGATGGCTGTCGTTCCAAGGCGGATGAGGAATTCGCTTATGGTACGTACGTTAAGCAGGGAGAACTGACCTGTGATGAACTGCTGTCCCTTGATCCTGGTGGTGAAGAGGGCCTGCTGGACAAGAGAGGTCTTTCCGGCTCTAGGTGGCTCATACAGAACTACATGCGCGCCTTGGCCGATGAGGTTTCCAAGGACGGTGCATTCTTCCTTTCGTCCGATGAAATCCTTGCCGGTCACATATTTGTCGTAGGGGAATGGGGTGCTCATATCTGCTCGTCCGTTTTAGTGTAACAGTTTTGTTAGGCGAATATAGGCAAAAATGCCTGTCAATCAAAATAATATTTTGTAGAATGGATAAAAAACGCTACATTTGCAGTCCGTTAAATAATCATGGCCGTCAAGCCCGATAAGATCTGCCCGTGGGAGCAGACGCTTGCGGTTGAAACTTTAAGAGTTTTTAATAAAGATGTACGCAATCGTAGACATCGCTGGTCAGCAGTTCAAGGTTGAAGCTGGATCAAAGATTTATTGCAACCGTCTCGCAGCAAAGAAGGACGAGAAGGTTGAGTTCACAAAGGTACTCCTTATCGACAATGAGGGTGCTGTAAAGGTAGGTGCTCCTTATGTAGAGGGCGCAGTAGTAAAGGCAACAGTCCTTGCAGACGACGCAAAGGCAGACAAGGTTCTTGTCTTCAAGAAGATCCGTCGCAAGGGTTACCAGAAGTTGAATGGTCATCGTCAGAAGCTGACTCAGATCCAGATCGACGAAATCGTTTAATTATCAGGAGGAAAGAATTATGGCACATAAGAAAGGTCAATCAAGTTCAAAGAACGGTCGTGAGTCACAGAGCAAAAGACTCGGTCTCAAGAAGTTCGGTGGTCAGGTAGTTAAGGCTGGCAACATCATCGTACGTCAGAGAGGTACAGTGCACAACCCATCAGAGAATGTCGGTATGGGTAAGGACCACACTCTTTACGCACTCGTGGACGGTACAGTTAAGTTCACCCGTAAGAAGGACGACAAATCTTTCGTATCGGTAGTTCCTTTTGAGAACTAATCCCCGAAGGAGTCAAGAATAGAAGAGGACAGCACTTCGAGTAGATGTGCGGTCCTCTTTTGCAATTAGAAAAAGAAGTTATGCTTACACTCAAATTGCTTCGCGAGAACCCTGAATTCGTAATCAGCAGACTCGCAGTCAAGAATTTCGACGCAAGACCGGTAGTCGAGAAGGTACTTGCCCTCGACGAGACCAGACGTAATCTCCAGGCAGAAAGCGATGGTCTTCTTGCTCAGCAGAAAGTGAAGGCAGCCCTCATCGGCGGTCTCATGAAGGAAGGCAGGAAGGCAGAGGCTGAAGAGGCCAAGAAGGAAGTCGCTGAGCTCAAGGCTAAGTCCAACGAACTTCTCGCCAAGGCGGATGAGAACAACAAGGAGCTCGAGGCTACCCTCGTGCTTCTTCCTAACCTCCCATGTGAGATGGTTCCGCTCGGAAAGGGCGCTGAGGACAATCTCGTAGTTAAGATGGGCGGTGAGGATCCGGTTCTCCCTGAGAATGCGCTTCCACACTGGGAGCTCTGCAAGAAGTACGACATCATCGACTTCGACCTCGGTGTGAAGATCACCGGCGCAGGTTTCCCTGTATATAAAGGAAAAGGTGCAAAGCTCCAGAGAGCTCTCATCAACTTCTTCCTTGACCAGAACACAGCAGCTGGATACCAGGAAGTAGAGCCACCTGTGATGGTCAACACTGCTTCAGCCTACGGCACAGGCCAGCTTCCTGACAAGGAGGGCCAGATGTACCACGCAAATCTTGACGATTTCTACATGGTACCTACAGCTGAGGTCCCTGTGACCAACATCTTCAGAGATGTGATTCTCGGAAACAACGACTTCCCGCAGAAGATGACCGCATATACACCATGCTTCCGTCGTGAGGCCGGTTCATATGGAAAGGACGTGCGTGGTCTCAACAGACTCCACCAGTTCGACAAGGTCGAGATCGTACGTGTAGAGAAGCCTGAGAACTCATATGCAGCCCTCGATGAGATGGTAGCCCACGTGGAGAGCCTCGTCAACAAGCTTGGCCTCCGCTACAGGATTCTCCGTCTCTGTGGCGGTGACATGAGCTTCACATCAGCCATCACCTACGACTTCGAGCTCTGGTCAGCAGCTCAGGGAAGGTGGCTGGAGATCTCTTCAGTATCCAACTTCGAATCATACCAGGCTAACCGCCTCCACCTCCGTTACAAGGATGAGAACGGCAAGACCCAGCTCTGCCACACTCTCAACGGAAGCTCACTCGCTCTTCCACGCGTCGTTGCCGCTCTTCTCGAGGACAACCAGAAGGAAGACAGGATCGAGATCCCAGAGGTGCTCAGGCCATATACCGGTTTTGACTATATCGACTAATATAGTCTGACCGGATGCCAGATAGCAGGACGATAATCGGCATTGACCCCGGAACCAACATTCTTGGCTTCGGGGTCATTGAGATTGTCAGGAAGGGAGCCAGGTTCGTGGACATGGGCGTGGTCGACCTTCGCAAGGAGAAGGATGCGTATGCTAAGCTCAGGCGTATCCTGGATGAGATAGGGTATCTCTGCGACTACTACCATCCCGACGACATGGCGCTCGAGTCTCCGTTCCTGGGCAAGAACGCCCAGGTTATCTTCAAGCTCGGAAGAGCGCAGGGCGCGGCGATACTTGCCGCGGCTACCAGGGACATCCCTGTCTTCGAGTATGCTCCTATGAAAGCCAAGGTCGCGATTACCGGCAACGGTAAGGCTTCAAAGGAACAGGTGGCAACCATGGTCCAGAAGACCCTGGGGATAAATATTGAAGAGAAATATCTCGATGCGACCGATGCCTTGGCTATAGCCATGTGCCATTATTTCCAGCTTACGAATCCTCTCTCGAGTACAAAGGCGTCCAGCAGTTGGGAGAAATTCATTGAAGCGAACCCGGAAAGAGTCAAATAATCCATTTTTTTGCATTTTGGATTAAACCCCGTAGGGGGTTGTATGTCTAAGTGTGAGTAAAAAGAATTAGAACTATATGTTTAGTGGTGTAAAATCCAAGATCGTTACTATTGTTGCAGCATTCTTTGCAATGCTGTTTTTTGCGTCGAACGCATTCGCACAGGGAAGGAACAATGTTTCGCTTACCCTTATCGACTCGTCTACAGGCGAGCCTGTACCGTTTGCTACCGTATCAATCACCAAGAAGGGAGCTACCAGCGCTCTCAAGTATGCTCTTACCGGTACTGACGGTAAGGCCGTGCTCGAGAAGATCCAGGCTGGAGAGTATACCGTCAAGGGTGAGATGATGGGCTATGTCGCTAATTCGACAGACATCAAGGTAGAGGGCAAGGACATCGACCTCGGCCAGTTCAAGCTTGAACCGGACAGGGAAATCCTCGACGCAGCAAGCGTTTCCGCAGTAGGAAACCCTATCACAGTCAAGAAAGATACTATCGAGTATAACGCTTCGTCGTTCAGGATCACAGAGAACGATATGCTTGAGGACCTCCTCAAGAAGTTCCCTGGCATCGAGGTCGGCTCTGACGGTTCAATCACCGCCAACGGCCAGACCATCACCAAGATCTATGTCGATGGCAAGACCTTCTTCATGGACGACCCTACTCTTGCTTCAAAGAACCTTCCTGCGAAGATCATCAACAAGGTGAAGGTCGTAAGGAAGAAGTCTGACCAGGCTGAGTTCACAGGTATCGACGACGGTGAGGAGGAGACAGTCCTCGACCTCTCTGTCAAGAACGGTATGATGAACGGTATCATGGGTAACGTCAAGGCTGGTCTCGGTCATGACCTTCCAGCTACAGAGTCTCTCTATGACGAGCACCGCTATACAGGAAACCTCTTCCTCGGTAACTTCTCTACCGGTACACAGTATGCAGTCATCGGTAATGCCAACAACGGCAACAACATGGGCTTCGGCGGCATGGGCGGCCGTATGGCACGTGGAGGCAGCGGTGGCGGCATGGGAGGTGGTGTGACCTCTTCATACATGCTCGGTGCCAACGTAGGTAAGGATTTCCTTGACGGAGACCTCGAGACAACCGCTGACTATTCTTTCAACGGATCCAACAGCGATTCACGCAGCAACTCATATAGGGAGCAGTACTTCGACGACTACACCCTTATCAATGATTCTCAGTCAAAGTCTCTCAGGGACCAGACATCCCACAATGTCGGCCTTAGACTTCAGAGGTCTTTCTCTAAGAACTCTTCACTCATCTTCGAGCCTCAGGTAAGCTTCGGCAAGAGCAGCTCTATGTCTGACGAGATCTTCAAGAGCTTCAACGATGTATATGATGAGGCAAACAAGGTGAAGGATGGCTACAGCCTCAACACCAGTGACGGCAAGAATATCCAGGCTTCAGGCCGACTCCAGTATCGTCAGCGCCTCGGTCTCCCTGGCCGTACACTCGTGATCAATTCAAACTTCAGCTATACCCTCAGCGATCAGGACGGTATGAAGCAGTCCCTCACTGATAACTTCAGGAATGGTGAGAAGGTCGGTACAAACATCATCAACCAGAGGACAATGGACAACTCCAACAATTTCTCTGTGACCGGTCGTGCGACATATACCGAGCCTCTCGGCAACAACTTCTATATTGAAGGAAACTATTCAGCTACATGGAGAAAGCAGAATTCAGACAGGAAGTCATGGGATTCAGGTCCTGTAGATGATTTCTCAATCGGCAACTTCAACTACAACCCTGTAGGCGAGGTCATCAACGCAGCATATACAAATACTATCCTCAACGAGACCCTCAGCCAGCAGATCGGTGCGAACATGCTTTACCAGAGTGACAACCTCGTTGCACAGGTGGGTGTAAGCGTGCTCCCTACAAGGACTCATAACAAGACCGACAGGGCTGTCAACCCTATCGATACCACATATTCAGTGCTCAACTGGTCACCTACCATCAGGATTGACTACGACTTCACTGACAATATGAATCTCCGAGTAGACTACCGTGGCCGTTCAAGCCAGCCAAGCGTATCACAGCTTGTCCCTGTCCTTGACAACAGCAACCCTATCTCGATGTCTCTTGGTAACCCTTACCTCAACCCATACTTCAACCACAACATCAGTACTGAGGTACGTTACAACAACAGGAAGAACTTCTCTTCATTCAACATCAGACTCAACGGTGGTTTCAACCAGAATCCTATCGTGAATGCTCAGTGGGTGGATGAGAACCATAAGACATACTCAATGCCAGTGAACGGTCCTACTACAGGCAACTTCGGTGGTAACATGTTCTTCAACTCTCCGATCGCGAAGTCTAACTTCTCAATCAACGCTTCGTTCGGTGGTAACACCAGCACATCGGCATCATATGTCGGAAACGGCGTCGAGACATCGAAGTACCTCACAGAGGATGAGTTCAGATATGACCTCTTCATGCAGGACAATCCTGACTTCAACAAGTCAAAGGTATTCCAGAGGAACGATACCAAGTCTTACAATGTAAACGGTAACGCAACCTTGACATTCCGTACAGACGTCCTCGAGGTAAGAGCCGGCGGTAACGCAAGATACCAGAACTCTAACTACAGTATCAATCCTGAAAACAACATCAGCAGATGGAACAACGGTATCAACGGATCCATCACCTGGACTTGGAACCTTACAGGTATGTCATTCAGGACTGATGCAAACTACAGATGGTACGTAGGCTACACAGTGGACATGCCTAGCGAGACTATCGTAAACGCTGAGATCTCTAAGCTCGTGTTCAGGAACAGGGCAACTGTTACTATGAACATCTACGACCTTCTTGGCCAGACCAAGAACTTCTCACAGTCATCTAACGGTAACACCTACACTGAGAGTACCAACAACTCACTCGGCCGTTACATCATCTTCTCATTCACATGGAGATTCGGTACAATCGGCGGTGGTCGTGGTGGCCGTGGCGGCATGGGCGGCGGTATGCCAATGGGTGGCGGCCGTGGTGGCTTCGGCGGTGGACGCTTCTAGAAAAAGGATCTTGACCTATCTACATACACAAAGGAGGCTGACCGCTGGTCAGTCTCCTTTTTTTGTACATGTCCTTGATGCTGTTCCTCACGCCATCAAGATTGGCACTGCCCGCTGTCCCCATCCTAAGACCTTCCGCGCTTCGCGCTTCATCCCTCCCACTTCGCTACGCTTGTGGGCCCCTCCCTCTGACACGGCGAGGGCACTGAAAAAGGGTAGCTTTTAATAAGT
>JAKSJP010000044.1 GCA_024398105.1 Bacteroidales bacterium
CCGTGCATCCAAGCCAGCCGATGATTCCGCATAACCTCTTGCTTGAGAGGCTCCCTCTTTCAGCGGAGAGGAGGGATCGAATGACTGATTGTATCATTTTACTCATTCTGATATTTTGGCCTCAGGGAAAGGTGACAATCAGTCCCTTCTGCCACTCTAGACTCCAAAAAAGCAATGTCACTTCACTTCTAAGGTCTATGGCGCGAAAATACTTGCATAGAAATCCGGAGACAACTGAATTGACAGAATCGGAATCCTGCATGGAATTCCGATTCTTTTCAGAATGAAAATTGGAACGAAAACAGGAAAGTACAATTTTTTCAAAAAATCTTCATTTTCCGTGCAACGTTTCGGAAAACGCCTGCATCTATAGTGCAGGTTTAGGTTTTAGTACACGTCTATCAGCGGCGTCTCGAGAAGTGATTTTTCGGGCGCCGCTTAACTTTTATCCCGTCACGATTGCCATTCTGCCCGATATTTGCTATTCTTGCAGAAGGCATGAAAAAACTTCTTCTCACATTATCCGCCTCCCTTCTGGCATTTTGCCAGGCAGCCGCGAGGCCGGTCCACAACAAGCCCGTCACCCTGGTCCAGCCTGACGGCAGCACAATCAGCGCAATAATCAACGGTGATGAGTTCCACCGCAGCACAAAAGACCTCCAGGGCCACAATCTTGTCCAGGGCCCGGACGGGACATGGTGCTTTGCATCGTTCAGTCCGGACGGAAGGAAGGTCAGCTCGGGATACTCAGCTTCGGGGAAAGCTCCTTCCGGAATCCTTTCAGCAAGCATGTCCGCACCCCTCCTGCGCCTGGCAAAGAACGACCGCAGGGCACAGATGGAAAGCCGCATGGACGCTGATGGCAGCATAATCAAAAGGATCATGGCATCCAGCAATCCCGTCAGGAAGCACTGCATGATACTGCTTGTCGACTTCAAGGATAAGAAGATGACCTTCACCAAGGCCGATTTCGAGAAACTGGTCAAGCAGAAAGGCTACAGCCTCTATGGAGCCAGCGGCTCCGTCAACGACTACTTCAACGACCAGTTCAAGGGTGACGTGGAGTTCTCATACGAGATCAGCGACGTCATAACCCTCGACAGGGACTGCGCATATTACTTCGCGAACACTGAGAATGGAGAGGACATACGTCCTGACTACGCAGTCGCAGAAGCATGCCAGAAAGCAGCGGCAGCGGGAATCGATTTCTCGCAGTGCGACGACGACGGAGACGGACAGGTCGACAACGTGTTCCTTTTCGTGGCAGGGAAGGACGAAGCCGACGGCGGCGGAGAGGACTGCGTCTGGTCGCACATGCACTATCTCGAGTTCTCAGAAGATCCTCATATCAGGAATCTTGTGATCAATGGCGTGAGGATCAACAACTACGCAATCTCTACCGAATACAGGCAGACGGACGACCGCCAGTTCACATTCACGGCCATCGGAACTTTCTGCCACGAGTACAGCCACGCTCTCGGTCTCAAGGACCTTTACGACACTGACTACGCCGGCAGCGGAGGCTATGGCAACGGTCTGTGGTTCAGCACCGGTCTCATGGATGGTGGAAACCAGAACAACGAATACAACACCCCTCCTCACTACAATGCGATAGATTACTATCTCTCAGGGATCGGCAATCCTGAGGATCTCAGGGCAGGCACATATACTCTTGAGCCTATCAGTGAGAACCGTAGGTTCCTTAAGCTGGAGACAGGAAACGCAGGTGAATACTACCTTATCGAATGCCGCAGTGACAAGGGCTGGGACAGATACATCGGTGGAAAGGGACTGCTGATCTACCATATCGACCGTTCAAGGAACGCGGCTGGCAGGTCCGACCGCTACGACATGCACATGAATGCCATCACCAGATGGAGCTACAACGAGGTCAACTGCGTGCCTGACAGGCAGTGTGCAGCGCTGGTTCCTGCGACTGCGGGGATCAAGGCCTACACCTCCGACGGATATCTGATGTGGAACACCGAGAAGGTCTTCTTCCCAAGCAAGTCCAATGACGCTTTCACCCCGATGACCGATCCTGCTTTCATATTCTGGGACGGAACGGCTTCTCCTCTTGCGATCACATCGATCGCGATGGACGGGGAAAAGGTCACTTTCAAGGTCAGCAAGGCGGAGAGCATCAGGGTGCCGGATGTGGTGCTGGCCAGGAATGAGATATTCCAGGATGCAGCGATAATCCAGTGGACCGCGGACGACCCTGAATATGTCGGCAACGCGTATGTCAGCTGGGGTCAGAGCGACGGTTCAATGACAGAGATCGAGGTCGCTCCTTACGAAAACGGCCGGTACGCACTCGTCCTGGACTCTCTCGAGCCGATGACTGCCTACAGGACGACCATAAGTTTCAAGGAGATGGGCCTTTCGAGCAAGGAGGCTCAGGTCAATTTCACCACCAAGAGGATGTACGACGGCTATCCGTTCATCTTCCTTAACAATGTCAGCAGGAACGAAGACGGGTCGTTCGAGCAGGGTACCATGGTACCGTTGCGACTGTACAATGCCAAGGGGGCGACGTCCGTCGAGTGGTATATGGGCAACAACAAGATCAGCGTCGGGGGCGACGGTTATTACCACATCGGCAGTTCTGGACGCCTGAAGGCGGTGGTGACCTGGGAAGACGGGACGAAGGAGTCGCTGATGAAGGAAGTAAAGGTCAAGTAAAGGTTATGAAGAGATATATTATTGTCATCATTGCGGCGCTTTCACTGGCATGCAGCTGCGACAAGGTGAAGGTGGACCAGGATTTCCTTGACTCTGAGAATCTTTGCCTGGTCGAGGCCGGAAGGAAGATCCACACTTATGACCCGCTGACATGGCAGGTCGCTTTCAACAAGGACAAGAAGGAGTTCAGGGTGTTCAGCGACACGATGTCGGACTATTATGTACTGACCTGCTCGGAGGTGCCGACAGCTGTCGGTCAGGAGATCCATGCGAATCTCAAGTGGTCGGAAAGCTCGATAGTCAACCGCACCGGGCTGACTTTCCGCGTCGAGAAGATCTCAGGCGACAAGATCTGGCTTTGGTGCAGGAAGAGCCGCATCGAGGTCAGCGTCATGGCGCTGTAGGAGTGTGACAAGCCCGCATCAGCGGGGTTTGGGGTGCCCCCAATAAAAAAATGGCGACCGTTTTGGGCCGCCATTTTTTTAAGTTTTCTGCAATTAGAATGCAAGTGCGATACCGATGAAGTCGTCAGCCTTGAGAGCTGCACCACCGATAAGACCACCGTCGATGTCTGGCTGTGCGAAGAGCTCCTTAGCGTTTGAAGGCTTGCATGAACCACCGTAGAGGATGGTTGTGTCGTCTGCAACCTGTGCGCCGAAGAGGTCAGCGAGGGTCTTGCGGATGAAAGCGTGGATCTCCTCAGCCTGCTCAGCTGTAGCGGTCTTGCCTGTACCGATAGCCCATACTGGCTCGTAAGCGATCACGATGTTCTTCATATCCTCAGCTGTGAAGTTCTTGAGAACGTTTACAGTCTGAGCCTCGCATACTGCGAAATGCTTCTCAGCCTCACGTTCCTCGAGGTTCTCACCTACGCAGAGGATGACCTTGAGACCAGCAGCGAGAGCGAGCTTTGTCTTCTCGACGAGCTTCTCGTCTGTCTCACCATAGTACTGACGACGCTCTGAGTGACCGAGGATGGTGTACTCGCAACCTACTGATGTAAGCATGTCTACTGAAACCTCACCAGTGTAAGCGCCCTTTGCCTTGTCTGCGCAGTTCTCAGCTGAAAGAGCGACACGTGTGCCCTTTACAACCTCGTTTACTGGATAGAGGTGTGTGAATGGAGTAGCGATTACAAGACCTACTTCTGCAGGTACCTGTGCTGATGCTGCTACAACTGCCTTTGCGAGCTCTACGCCCTCAGGAACTGTAGTGTTCATCTTCCAGTTTCCTGCTACAATGTTCTTTCTCATGATATTTAATAGAATTTTATTGAATACTCTAACCTTTGCGGACCATGGTCCAGACTGCAAATTTACTGCTTAAATCCAAAAATTACAATAAAATGCGTACCTTTGCGTTTCATTAGGAAAATAAAAAATCAAATATACAATCGATGAAGAATTTCGTTGAAGAACTTAAGTGGAGGGGAATGATCCATGACATCACCCCAGGAGCAGAAGAGGAAATGATGAAAGGCCCCGCAGCCGCATATGTGGGAATCGACCCTACAGGCGATTCACTCCATATCGGACACCTTGTAAGTGTAATGATTCTCAAGCACTTCCAGAACTGCGGCCATAAGCCTTATGCTCTTGTCGGCGGTGCGACCGGAATGATCGGCGACCCTTCTATGAAGTCAGCGGAGCGCAATCTTCTCGACGAAGCGACACTCGCGCACAACGTAGAGTGCATCAAGAAGCAGCTCAGCAGATTCCTTGACTTCAACTCAGACGCTCCGAACGCAGCAAAGCTTGTAAACAACTACGACTGGATGAAGGACTACACCTTCATCAACTTCACACGTGATATCGGAAAGCTCATCACCGTGAACTACATGATGAGCAAGGACTCAGTGAAGAAGCGCCTCAGCCGCGACTCTTCCGAGGGAATGTCATTCACGGAGTTCAGCTACCAGCTCCTCCAGGGCTATGACTTCCTCTACCTCTACCAGCACGAGGGCGTGAAGCTCCAGCTCGGCGGCGCAGACCAGTGGGGTAACATCACCACCGGTACCGAGCTCATCCGCCGTACCACCGGCGGCCAGGCATTCGCACTTACCTGCCCTCTCATCACAAAGGCAGACGGCGGCAAGTTCGGGAAGACCGAGAAGGGCAACATCTGGCTCGATCCGGAGAGGACCTCACCATACGAGTTCTATCAGTTCTGGCTCAATGTCAGCGACGAAGACGCTGAGAAGTACATCAAGATCTTCACCCTCCTCGACAGGGAGACCGTCGAGGCTGCAGTAGCGCAGCACAAGGAAGATCCAGGCCAGAGAAGCCTCCAGAAGCTCCTTGCTAAGGAGATCACCATCATGGTCCATGGCGAGGCCGAGTACGAGAACGCAGTGTCAGCTTCAAAGATGCTCTTCGGAAACTCTACGTCAGAGGAGCTCCGCAAGCTTGACGAGAGGACATTCCTCGCAGTGTTCTCAGGCGTGCCTACATTCGACGTGGCAAAGTCTGAGCTTCCTTGCAACATCCTCGACTTCCTCGCAGTGAAGACCCAGGTCCTCCCGTCAAAGGGCGAGGCCAGGAAGATGGTCCAGGGCAACGGTATCAGCATCAACAAGGACAAGACCGCTGACATCAACCGCGAGATCACCGAGGCCGACATCATCGACGGCAAGTACATCCTCGTCCAGAAGGGCAAGAAGAACTACTTCATCATCAACGTACAGTAATGGAGAAACCAGCATCAACCAGACAGCTCAAGGTCGGAAGAGAGCTGCAGAAAGCCCTTGCGGAGATTATCCGCAGCAAGGGCATGGCAGCATTCGGCGGAGCCATGGTCACAGTGAGCGAGGTGCGCATCAGCCCTGACCTCTCAGTCGCCAAGGTCTATGTCAGTGTCTTCCCTTCAGCCAAGAGCGCAGCCGTGATGGAGATCCTTGACGCCAATGTCAAGACCTACCGTGGCGAGCTCGGACATCTCGTTGCAAAGCAGCTCAGGATCGTCCCTGAACTCGTATTCTATCTGGACTCTTCACTTGACTACGCCGAGCACATCGACGAACTCCTCAAGAAATAGTCCTCAGAGAT
This sequence comes from Bacteroidales bacterium, assembly GCA_024398105.1. GTDB lineage: Bacteria > Bacteroidota > Bacteroidia > Bacteroidales > UBA932 > Cryptobacteroides. The sequence continues at coordinate 5,730 of JAKSJP010000044.1, forward strand.
ATGCCTTATCTGCCGTTCTTCATAGCCAGGCGTTACCTTTTCGCAAAGAAGTCACACAATGTGATCAACATCATCTCTGCGATCAGCGTTGCGGGCATGGCTGTAGGAACGGCAGCATTGGTCATAATCCTGTCCGTCTACAACGGTTTCGACTCGATCGTCAAGACGTCGCTCAGCGACATGGATCCCGATATCATGGTGACCCCGTCCAAAGGCAAGACCTTCGTTCCGGAGGGAGAAGCCTTCGACTGGCTGTATGACAACGAGTCCATCCTCAGCATGTCAAGCGTCCTCGAGGACAATGTCTACCTGTCCTATTCAGGCAGGAACGGAATCGCCATCGCAAAAGGCGTCGACGAGGTCTACATGGAGGAATCCCCTATCAGCAAGGACATCATCGAAGGCAAGTTCGAATTCCACAAGGGAGACATACCGCTCGCCGTAGTCGGTTCGCAGGTAGCCTACGAGATGGGAATCAGCCCGCGCTTCATAGCCGGCATCGAGATGTACTTCCCTTCTGCGGACAGGCCGTTCTCGCTGAGCAATCCTGCAGCCTCACTCGAGTCCGTCAAGGTATTCCCTTCAGGAATCTACAATATCGAATCCAGCACTGACAACAATGTCGTGATAGTGCCTCTGGCCCAGATGCGCGAGCTGCTCGGACTTGAAAAGGAAGTGTCAGGGCTTGAGCTCCGCATAGACAGCACACTCACCCCTAAGGCCCAGAAGAAGCTCCTTGCCCAGATTGCAGACAAGATGGGACCCGAGTACAAGGTCAAGGACAGATATCAGCAGAATGAATCCCTGTACAAGATGATGCGGTACGAGAAGGCATCTGTCTACCTCATACTGCTGTTCGTCATAATAATCATCGCATTCAACATCTTCAGCAGCCTCTCGATGCTTATGATCGAGAAGGAAGAGGACACTCTTACCCTTCAGTTCCTCGGCGCCAAGGAATCCACCACCAGACATATATTCATCCTCGAAGGATGGATGATCTCCCTCCTGGGAATGCTGATAGGCCTTGTCTGTGGAATCCTCATCGTGCTGGCCCAGCAGTACTTCGGAATCGTCAAGATGCCAGGCAGCTTCTCCATTTCAGCCTACCCTGTCATCCTCGAATGGTCCGACATACTCCTGACCGCCGTCAGCGTCGCTGCCATCGGATACTTCATCGCCTGGCTGCCGACGGCAAAACGGAAGTAACTTCTTCATAGAGATGAAACAAGATAACTATATTTTGAGTATACGTAAAGTATTTTTAATCACCATATTGCTTCTGACTGCCATCGCAGCGGACGCCCAGAAGAGGCCGTTGAATCCTGCTCCGACATTCGACGACATCGAGGCCAAGGTCTACACTGAAAAGCTGAAATACTGCTATTCGAAGGAAGGCATCAAGAATTGGAAACCGGAGGTAACCGCCCGGATGGGCCTTACTCTCTTCTATGGTGGTTACTATGCAGGTACGATTGGCGTCAGAGTCAACGACAGGAGCACCTTCGGTCTCATGGGCCTCAGCGGTTCCTTCTATTACGATGCATATCCCGCACACTCATATTGGGCTGGCGGCGCGATCTACGTGCGCCGTACACTGCCTCTTGGCCGGCGCGCAATCGTCTCTGTCAGCAATGAACTGACCGCTGGTGCAGGATATTTCTACAAGGTGACTGGAGATCAAGACATTCTCATCACGGATCCTGACGGTAATGAATTTGTTTACGAAGGGTTCCATGACGTCAAGGCAGGGGATATACTGCCACTCATAGGCTGGCAGCCCACCCTGAAGATCCGGATCTATCGGAACTTCCACATCTTCCTGGGTGCAAACATCTCCACCTACGGCAAGGGTCCCGTTCTCGGAATCGGTCTCTAGCAGGTCCAATACTTGGGCGTTTTTATACGATTAAATAATTGCGTCTGTCTAAGTAATTACGGGAGAAAAGCCTATTTTTGGGGAAATCATATGCTGATATCTGTATTTCTTATAAGAGATAGTATGACATCTATAGCCAGGATAATAAACTTTGCTCTAATTGTTTTATGCATTGTTGGATGCAATAGGACATATGATGTATTGTATGTCCCCCAAGATGAATTAGAGCACAACTACTTACAACATACAGAAGAGATTTGGGCAGCAGCAAAATATACGAGTCAAGTTGTAGGTGATAATAAAGGAATACAATTGATTGTCAACGGTTCGAAAATAACTGAGTTCTATATATACGATGTAATATGGCTTGGAACAAAGAATCCTAACAAAAAGGATTTCGACAGACTGTTCAAGTTCTCTAATCTAACGATGGAGAATATCAATGAGATTGTTCAATTACTTAAAGACGCCAATTGCAATAGTGTCGAGTTGGTTAACGGTCTAATCAATTATTGCAAAGTGCTATATAAAGCCAACGATGAATGCGGATATTATTATCGTCTATATTGGAATCCTTTATCTCCCAGTGAATTAGAAGACATTTTGGCCAGCGACCCTGTATGCATACCATATAGTGACAGTGTATTGTTTGAATTCAACCCTTTGCAAGGAGGAGGCGATGCCGTTTATCCTGAGAATGAAGAATCCTTAATACAATATATGGCTTTAAATAGACAAGCCAATAAACAAGATAGAATCAAAGAGAGAGAGAAAAGAATAGAATCCTGGAAAAAAGAATACACAAAGAAAGCGATATCTTGCAAATGGAATGATTCTATGGTTTCCGGATCATTGGACGGTCACTGGTATGTCGATCTTGGTCTATCAGTAAAATGGGCGTCAAACAATGTAGGAGACAATGAACCATATGAACTCGGCGGTCTTTTTGCATGGGGAGAACTTGAAGAGAAGGATATATACCTTTGGGACACATATATGTGGTGGAATGGTACGAATACCACCATTTCTAAGTACTGTACTGAGAGCCCGTTCAGGGTTTATGGTGAAACAGATGACAAGATAGAGTTGGATTCAGAAGATGACTGTGCATCAGTAAACTGGGGAGACCAGTGGAGGATGCCAACATTCAAAGAATGGTCTGAACTGATAAATAACTGTTCCTGGACTTGGGCTAAGATGAAAGGAGTTTATGGGTATCAGGTAAAATCATTGGTAGAAGGTTTTGAAGACAAATACATTTTCTTGCCTGCCGCTGAATCTACTGGTTACATGGGGCACAAGCCCTCCCACAGATACTATGATCCTTTGGTCGCTGAAGGTAACTATTGGTCTTCTTCGCTTTACACTGAGCAGCCAGAACTGGCCAAGGCGCTAAGATTTGATAGAAATGGTTCGGCAATTAATCCAGAGTATCGTTCGCAAGGGCTGTCTATTCGTCCTGTTATTGACAGATAAATTGCAATTTGATGACAGGAGTGGATTCTTTGATGAATCCTTGTGAGTTGTAAGAAATATTCTTACATTTGAAAAAATACTATTTATGGCAAGAACTATGACTGTGGCACTTGGTCTACATTACGAAGAATTTATTCAATCGACAATTGCTTCGGGAAGATATAACAACGCAAGCGAGGTGGTAAGGGCCGCTTTGCGCCGTCTTGAAGATGATGAAGCCAGGTTGGCTGCTCTTCGCGCCGCTATAGACGAAGGAGATGCTAGTGGGGACGTAGATAATTTTGACAGGAATGCATTTCTTTCTGAATTAAAGGCACAAGGCAAATAATCATGGCAAAGTTTGTACTATCCGAGAGGGCAAATTGCAATTTATGCACATGAAGTTGTCTCTTTTCGATTGGATATTACTGTCGGCCTTATCACTGCTATGGGGTATTCCAGCAGTGACGATCGGAGTATTGTCATCAAAGGAGATATATGATATTCTCACTGAACAATACCATACATACTATTCTTTAATTCCTGACTATGTTTGTTTTTTGATAGGTGCAATATTCATATTGGCTGCCTTGGTTATTCTTTGGCGGACCCGAAAGCATTTGGCCAAAATTGTTATATCATCATGCTTCGTCATGCTTTCTTTGGTTTCCGTTCCGGTATTTGCGATGGCGGTTTCATATGGCAACCTGCCATATCATAATCCTATGCCGCTGTTTTCCTATTGCATGCCGATTCTTTTCCTAATAACGTCTATCGTCGCACTGATATACTTTATTTTTCAAAAGTAAATTCCCACTTAGCTCATAAAATAATGGCGTTCAGGCAAGGGACAACAGTCCCAGGACGGCTGAAATCGCAGCCGCCGACTAACGGATAGTGATCAAAGGTGGTTCATAGAATAAGTTTTGCCAACACCTGTTGATGTCATAGTCTTCCAGTTTCTGAGACACATTGTAGATGACCTTGCCATCAGTGTTGTAGATGATTATCGGGTAAGCATGTGTACTGGTATATGTACCCTGCATAGAAAGGTAGAAATGCTTCACTTCTCCTGGGGTCAAAGTCACACCGCCAGAGAACTCACCCTGGTCACACAGAAGTTCCGTCGTATCACCCAACCTGATACGACCGATCGTACCGTTTCCTGTCACGCGGATGTGAAGGACACTGCAGCTCTCCAGCACGAACCTGTGTCTGATAAGCATTCCTTCCATGTACTGATTAGTCGGGACTTTCCCCGGACCTTGATATACCTGGACCCTCCGGTTTTCCATATCGTCGGCCGGGAAGCATACCATCCATTCTCCTCCTAATGGAATAGGTTCGCCCTTGAACGTGACCGTACCGTCCCGGTTTATCCTGGTGGCCACATATGTATATGAATGATAACTGTTCCACTTCTCGTACACCTTGACCTCATCTCCTACCTCAAACTGAATCGACTCAGTATCTCTGTCAATATCTGAAAACGCAGCCTTAGTCCTCTCCAGGTCTCTGACAGACCCTATGATGGTACCCGGTTCCAGCTTGACGTCATCGGTCTTGGAACATGATGCAACGGCTATGAGTGCTACAAGTATATTAGCGATGTTCTTTTTCATAGCACTGCTGAATTAAGTTACTGGGCCAGTGTAGTGAAAGAATACACTTCCGGGAAGTAGAACATACCATCCATCCAGAAATCATAGGAAGGGAACGGATTCTCCAACAGGGTCCAGAATCTTACATAATACGTGGTCGATGGAAGCAGGTCCGTGAAGTGATAATCCCCCCATGAGGTATCATTACCACTCAGACCTTCCTCTTTTTCGACTTCCGACTTAGAAGTGCTGATGATATAGCCCTGTTTATACATATGTTGACCATTGGAAGCCCATATCGTCCTGGCATCTGCACTGGTGCTTCCTACATTCGAGAACTCCATGGATCTGATGTATGGTTCTCCCGGGCGCGGCATTTCGATTTCGATGAGATTCGACCACATTATTTCAAAGCCATCCTCAACCGTAGGGCCTTTATACATTCTCACATAGAATCTCAGATAATATTTTTGCCCAGGATGAAATCCTGTTGCATAGTACGAGTACGTGTGTCTTCCCAGTTTCTCCCATCTGGATCCTGGATCCGAATTATTCAAGCCATAGTACACGTTTTCTTCCCGTGGTATGATGGTCATCTTTTCTTTGTTAAAATAGTCCAGATAGATCATATACGGATCATTTTGGTGGCTTATACTTAATCCGATCTGCGCGGCTGCGGAGAGGTCATCTTCCGTAAGCGTCGCAGTAAAACTCAGTGTCATGGTATTAGCATCATATGATTCCAGGACAGCTACAGGTCTGTCCTCTTCTTCTTTTCCACATGAAATGGCCGCCATGATTGCAACGATGACCAATGTCAGTAACTTCTTCATAGAATCAGATATAATATTCTCCGTTATTTATTAATTGATTATATTGACCAATAGTTCGTTAATTTTATAAATATTACGCCACGGTGCGAACGCCGTAGAATAAAAGTTCTTTGAAATCAGTGTTATTTAATCGCATGTTCGGAGATTTTCCGGACATTGCAATAAATCGATCCACCATTGCAGCGTTGTGCAGCAGGGTTTTGGTTGAACCGACCGAGAGATCCATCCCTTGCTGACGGGCGAAGGCTCTGGCAAGGTTGACGGAAGTGAGCGAGGCGTTGAAAGCAAACGACAGAGCCTCCTTGTTTCTAGCCTGACAATGTGTGAGGCCGGTGAACTGCATGGCATCGCGAAAGACGAACTCCAGCTGGAAGCGTGTCCGGTAGATGTCGAAGATGTCGCGTGCAGACATCGAGGTGTCGGTTGAGAAGAAGACCTTTCTGGTCTGACGCTTCTTTTCCGCATCCTCGTAATCAACCAGGACGACTCTAACCTCACATCCAAGGCTCACAGCCCAGACAACGGCAGTGTACATCTTGTATACGAGCTTGCCCTCTGTTGTGTAGTCCTCCGTGAAGACATTCATGTCCAGATTCTTGAGGTCAACCTTACCGGCAAACTTCTGAGGACGTCCACGCTTGCCAGTCTTTGGACCCGTATACAGGTACTTGAGGTTGACATCATCGCGGAAGCGACTGATGAGATTGAAGCCCAGCGACTTCACTCCTGTGACGAAGCTCTCCTTTGAGAAGTAGGCGTCAGCAACGATGAGGCTGCATATGGATAGCAACTGCTTGCGGTTATGTTGAAGCATACGGAGATACCATCCGGTGAGGGAGTCGGGATCCTTCATCCCCCAGGTGGAGCGAGGCTTGCGTCCACGCTTCTTGTCAGTGAAGGTCTGCTCCGCCTTGAGGAACACAGAGTCCTTGGCGTCGGCATCAACGATGGATATGCCGAGTATCTCGAGACCTTTCTTCATGGCGGCAGCACAGCCGGACCAGAACCAGTCTATGCCTGGAGTCTTCTTGCCGGACTTGGATATGTAGCACGGATCGATGGCTATTGCAATGCGAT
>JAKSJP010000045.1 GCA_024398105.1 Bacteroidales bacterium
GGCGCTATCTGCGGTAGGTGGTCATTCCTGGTTCCCACCTATGTCACTTTCGGCGTTATCTGCGGTAGGTGGTCATTCCTGGTTCCCACCTACGTCACATTTGGCGTTATCTGCGTTAGGTGGGGGTGGCGATGAGGCGGCGTCAAGCGGCGGGGCAGGGTGCTGACCGGCAAGAGACTCCGCTCGCTTTGCTCGCTCCGGCCCCTCCCACAATCTGCTGCGTCCTGCTACGCAGAACTTGCATCTTGCGGGCCCCATCCCCCTGCCCGCCACCCAATCGTCGCCCGTCTCGGAGAGGGCAGAATAAAGGCTCTAGCCGACCTTTGCGCCCGCGCAAGGAGCGGGAGGGGCCCACGAAGTGGGAGGGTCTGGAGGCTAGAGCCTTTATTCTGCCCGGCCTGGGAATCCGGTCGGCGGGGACTACTTGAGCGCCTTGAGCTGGTTGACGGCGCGCTCGATCATGTCGCTGGTGCCGGAGCCGTCGGTCACATAGCTGATGACCATCTGGGCGTAGTCGATGGCGCTGACGGTGGCTGCGTCGGTCCTTCCGGATTCCTTGGCGGTGGCGGTGAGGGCGTTGAGCTCGGCGAGATCCTCGATCTCAGGAAGGTTGCCAGGACGCATGTTGTTTATCACCTGGCTGAGCTCTGAGGTCATCTTGTCGACCTCGGCCTGGCTGTAATTTCGGCCATTTCCGTTCATGACCTCATTTGCCTCGTCATACTTTTCAAGGAGTCTGGCGTATCCGTAAGGGGCCCATGGTGCATATTCAGGGACCTTGACCTTCATCTCCTGCCACTGGATCTGAGCGTCACGGCGTGACCTTGCGAGTGACATCATGTCGCGGAGCGAGGTCTTCTCCACTGCGGTTGCGTCGACGAGATCGTCGATCGCTGACCTGAGTGCGTATGTCTGGAGGTCGACGTCAATCTGGCTGCCAGCTGAGGAAAGGATCTTTTCAGAAGTGGTGATGACATCTTTGAGACGGGAAACGCTCTCGGAGGTGAATACCTCAGGGTTTACGTTCCTGGCGATGTTGATGGCTCTGGTAAGGCCGTCCCTGTCGATAGCTGCAGCACCGTTGCCGGTCGTTGCAGCTCCGTTGGCAGAAGCTGCAAGAGCCTTGGCCGCAGCCTCGAGGGCATTGACTTCAGCCTTTGCCTGTGCAGCACTGACTGTGGCTGCTGCGTAGAGGGCCTCTGCCTTTGAAATCTCGCTTGCGAGGGCAGCGTATGAAGCGGCGCTGTAGTGCTCGGCTGGAAGAGACTTGACCTTGTTGAGCTCGCTGAGGATAAGGTTCCTGTTCTCTGCGCTAGGGTCGCCGAGAAGATTGATCCTGAAGTAGCGTGTTGCATTCTCCTCTGCGAAATAATCAGGGACGAACTTGTATCCTCCCATGGTCATAGACCAGATATGTCCGTCGACTCCGTTGTCAGCGCTTACGCCGCCGAGGCTGACCTCGCTGAGGTCTGACTGGAGACTTACGGTCGCCTGGTCCCATTCATTGATGCCGGTGGTAGCCATTACGAGCGGACCGTACATGAATGCACCGACCCACATAGGCTCCACAGAATGCTTTCCTTCAGAGAATGAGATAGCTGTGTCCATCTTGTCTGGGCCGAAGTCAATGTGCTTGCTGAACGGCATCACGACCTCGAGGACGTCCTTGCTTGACCACTTGCGCGCAGGAATCTCTACGTATGAACATGGCTGGTAGCTGCTTGCGACAGACTTGCCGTTGAGCTTGATGTCAAAGCCTGATGTAGCCCAGTATGGAACACGGAGCTTGAGAGCGAACCTGGCCTTCTTTCCGCTTACTGTGATTGTGGACTTGTCTGCTGGCCATTCACAGTCCTGTCTGATCGTAACACCCTTCGCATCCCATTCAGCCTCTGTAGGCATGTAGAGCGCGATCCACATGGTGTCGTCGTTTACGAAATAAGTTGCTTCCTGGTACTTCACGTGGTTCTCGGCACCTGTGCCTCCGCAACAGGTAGACTGAGGATTCTCGCTGCCGAATGGCTTTGAAGAATTGAGACCTACAGAGTACTGGTATGTCACTGAATAGTGATGTGCGTCGACAGAACCTACGATCTGGTTGTAGAGGACACGCTCGTAGTAGTCCATGTATCTTGCGTCGTCAGGGTCGAGGCAATTGAGATCTTTGCTGAGCTTTGCAAGATTGTATGCACAGCAGGTCTCGTTCATCTCGGTCATAGGGAATGGCTGTCCGGTCCTTCTGTTGAGGTTGGAAGCGGTCGTCATGCCTGTGATCTGGGAGTATGGCTGGCGGAACATCTCTCCGATGCCGACTCCACCCATTGCATAGCGGTAGCGTCCCTGGATGAAGTTCCAGAAGTTGTAAGCCACATTGTAGTAGTATGGGTCGTTGTTGCCACGGTAGCTGCGCAGAGCTCCGATGATCATCGGGATGTGCTGGTTGGCGTGACGTGTGCGGATCTCGTCGACATTTCTTGAAAGAGGGTCGAAGAATGCAGGACTGTCGAAGCAGTTGGCAGCCTCGAGAAGATGTGCCTTCTCGACAGGGTCGCTGACCATTTCAGAAAGGCGTGAGAGCGACTCGCACATTCCACCCACCTCACCGGCGATGTACATGTTCCACATCTCGTAGCGGTTGCCTGGCTTTGCTCTGCGCTCAGCCTGGTCTCCGTCCTGCTTTACATATGTGCGGTAGTGCATACGGTTCCATACCCAGAGACCCATGTCCTTTGCGATGAGGAGAGCCTTTGCCGCGATCTCCTTGTCCTCGACATAGTTAGCTATGTCGATAAGACCTGCGAGCTGCTTGTGGACGGAGTAATATGGGGCCCATACCCAGCTTTCGTTGTTATAAGGAGCGTATTTCTCGATAAGGACGCAGTGTGCAGCAGGGATGGCGTTGATGTAGCCATAGCCGTATTTCTTATAGTCCTTCTTGTATTCGTCGAAGTCTGACCACTTGCCGTTCATCTTCATGAGTTCCTCCTCTGGAGCATAGTCGCGGGCTTCCCAGTATCTGCCAAGTTCGTCGTTCCATACGAATGTCATTTCCTGCATCTCGCGGAGCTCGGTTACCATCCTGCGGATATTGGCGAGGAGCTGGGCCTTGACCTGAGGGTCCTGGCAGCCTGCGTATGCGAATGCAAGGGCTGACATATAGTGACCTGAACCATGTCCCTTGAGCTTTGTGGTAGGGGAGTCCCAACCGTCTGACTCAGGATATCCCTCAGTGCTGAGACCATAGGTGTCACGGTAGTTGTAGAGCTGCTGTGCAACCGGCCACTGGAGCATCTCAGCGATGTCAAGGTCTCTGTTGGATGTGAGGCGGTTGTTGCCTGTAATGTGGACTTTGTTGAGAGGAAGAGGCTCTGCAACAGGTCTGTTTGACGGAATCGGGGCTGGTTTGTCCGTGACTGTCACCTTCGCTGTGATAGGATATCCGTTGGGAGTGGTGTTGTCTCCGGTGATGAAGCCTTTGACGGTGTATTCGCTGCCAGGCTTGTTGATGGATCCGTCCTTTGATGCTTCTGTCTCTTCAGTCGCTGTGCTTGAGTTTGTCCACCTGGTCTGGCGGAATTCAGAGGTCCCGTCCGAGTAAGTGACCCAGACCTGGTAAGGAAGGCTAGGGGCGCTGCCCAAAGTCGCTTCTACCTTGATTTCTTCAACTTTTACGATTGTTCTCACGCCTGCTGAGACAGCGGAAGAAAAGACGAAAGAGGCAATGACAGCTGCGAAGCCGGCAATTGCCTTTCTGCTTATTTTGCCCATAAGAAGTTAGTTGTGATAGTGTTTAGTTGGTGTTTGCTTTATGTTCGACAAATGTACAAAAAATAGCTTGAATACACTATCTTTGCTTTAGCAAAACGACATTATGGATCCATTCACTTTCTCTTCGACAGTACGTACGCATTTCGGCGCAGGTATCCTTGACACTGCCCTCAATAAAGAACTCCCACGCTATGGCAGCAAGGTCATGCTGGCCTATGGCTGCGGCTCAGTCAAGCGCACAGGCCTCTATGACAGGATATGTGCAATACTCCATGGTCTCGGAAAAGAAATCGTGGATTTCGGAGGAATCATGTCGAATCCGACCTACGCCAAGGTCAAGGAAGGCGCTGCCCTCGCGAAGGCGGAAGGTGTGGACTTCATCCTGGCGGTAGGCGGTGGATCGGTGTCCGACTGTGCGAAGATCGTCGCTGTCCAGGCCATGTCCGAAATGGGTATCTGGACCATGGAAGTACGCGACGGCCGGTTCCCTGACAAGGGCATTCCAGTGGGCGTCGTCGTCACGGCCAGCGGAACGGGCTCGGACCAGAACAATGATGCTGTGATCACGAACGAGAATGAGCACGTAAAGCGAGACCTTTACGGCCTTCTGCCAGAATTCGCCGTCCTCGATCCTCAGCTGGTGATGAGTGTTCCTATGTCTCAGGTCATGTCAGGCGCCTTCGACAGCCTCAGCCATGCGATGGAGACCTATTTCGGACGTCCGGCGGACAATTTCATCTCGGACGAGCTGAATGAGGCTGTCATGAGGAACATCATCAGGAACATGCGCAAGGCCCATGACAATCCTTCTGACATCGAAGCAAGGGGAGAACTGATGTGGTGCTCTTCAGTTGCTGAGAACGGTATCCTCAAGCTCGGTAAGGAAACTGATTTCCAGTGCCATATGATTGAGCATCAGCTTGGTGCTTACACTGACTGCTCGCATGGACAGGGACTCGCGGTGCTTCATCCTGTCTATTATCGTCACATCGTGAGGGATTATCCTCAGAAATTCGCAAGATTCGCCGAAGCAGTGATGGGAATCAATAACGCCGCTTTGTCTGAGATCGCTCTTGCCAATGCCGGAATCGATGCGCTGGCGGATTTCATCAAGGAGATGGGACTCCCGACAAGCTTTGCCCAGATGGGACTTGTCGATATACCGGACAGTGTCCTGAGAAAGACTGCCGCATCGACGATGCTCCGTCCTGGCTGTGCCAGGAAACTGACTCCTATCGAGATACTCCAGATCCTCAGGGAGTGCCAGTAGGCTTTATTTCTTACGGTTGTCCGACTTGGCGAAGATATTCGCGATTATGGTTCCTGAGATCGAGTGATATGCGCATGAGATGGCGCAAGGTATGACACTCAGGGCTGCCATAGGATTTGTGGCTATAGCTGCAGGTGTCGCAAAGAAATTGTTCGCAAGCACAGTCGCCATTCCTGCGTTCTGCATGCCGACCTCGATGCTGATGGTCCTTTTCTTGGCTGTCGGGAACTTGAATACCGTGCCGACTGTATAGCCCAGCAGATAGCCCAGACCATTGTGGAGGAACACGACTGCAAGCGTCGTCATGATCAATGAGAAGCCGTTCGTGAACAGCTGGTCATGGACCTGGAAGATCACTCCTCCGACAATCAGCGCAAGGCAGATCACACTGACGCCTGGAAGGGTCTTCTGGATGTCCTGGAAGTAGGACTTCTTTCCGAGGAATACATTGAAGAGGCAGCCGACCGTCACTGGAATCAAGGTGACTACCAATATGTTGCGGAACATTCCTATCGCATCTACATCAATGCTTGTCCCGACAAGTAAATACACAAGAGCAGGAGTCACGACAGGGGAGAGTATGGTCGACACGGTCGTCATTCCGACTGAGTAGGCCACGTCTCCCTTGCAGAGAAAGCTCATGATATTGCTTGACACTCCGCCGGGGCAGCATCCCACCAGGACGATGCCTGCTGTAAGATATGGACTGAGACCGAAGATATGGCTGAGGGACCATGCGATCAGCGGCATGATCGTGAACTGGGCGATGCTTCCGATGAGGATGTCGACCGGTCTGCTCAGGAGAATCTTGAAATCCTGACCTGAGAGCGTACATCCCATGGTCAGCATGATAAGTCCGAGGATGACGCTGCTGCGTCCGTTCTGCTGCACCCAGGCGAATAAGCCAGGGAATGCCAAGGCTATGCAGGCAGCTGCGATCACCACCCACGATGCCTGTCTGGAAAGGAAGGAGCTGCATTTCTGCAGACTGTTCAGTATCATGCTCATAAATAGTCCTATGTCTATGGCAAAGATACGCTGAATTTTCTTATATTCGTATCTTGAATAAATCTGACTTGAAATGGTATCATTCGAATGTGATTACACCGAAGGCGCACATGAGCAGATCATCAGACGCCTGGTGGAAACAAATATGGAGCAGACCCCTGGCTATGGCTCCGACCCTTATACTGCAAGTGCCAAGGAAAAGATCCGCAAGGCGATAGGCAAGAGTGAAGCCGATATATATTTCCTTATCGGAGGCACCCAGACCAACTCTACCGTCATCGCTACCATGCTCAACGGCTACGAGGGTGTCGTATCTGTAGTCAGCGGCCATATCAATGCCCATGAGGCAGGTGCCGTGGAGTACACAGGACATAAGGTGCTGACAGTCCCTTCACACGAGGGCAAGATGCATGCCTCTGACCTCAGAGCCTATCTTGAGGGTTTCTACAAGGAAGGCAGCTACGAACATATGGTCTTCCCTGGAATGGCCTACATCTCATTCCCGACCGAATACGGCACGATCTACACAAAGCAGGAGATCACTGACATCCACGATGTCTGCCAGGAATTCAACATTCCTCTTTTCATCGACGGCGCGCGACTGGGCTACGGTCTCATGGCTCACTCATGCGACCTTACCATCAAGGACCTCGCAGACCTCTGCGAAGTCTTCTACATCGGTGGAACCAAGGTCGGCGCACTTTTCGGCGAGGCGGTGATATTCCCTAAGGGCAATGCTCCTAAGCATTTCTTCACTTCAATCAAGGCCCATGGTGCCCTGCTCGCGAAGGGAAGGATGCTTGGAATCCAGTTTGATACCTTGTTCACAGACGACCTTTACTTCAAGATCGCCGGCCATGCCATAGAGATGGCAGACCTGATCAAGGAGGTCTTCACCGAGAAAGGATATCGCTTCTTCAAGGATTCTCCTACCAACCAGCAGTTCATCATTATGCCTGACGCAAAGATGGAGGAGCTCAAGTCGAAGGTCCGCTTCGAGTTCTGGGAGAAATATGACGAGACCAACAGTGTCGTGCGTTTCGCTTCAAGCTGGGCGACAAAGAAGGAGAATGTGTTGATGCTCAGGGATATACTATAATTGATAATATACTTGAAACTGATTTTACCATGGATATAATTGACGCACACAGCCATCTTTGGCTGACCCAGGACGTCGTCGTCGACGGCTTCCATAATTACCCTACAGGCCGCGGACGTTCTATGTTCTTCGGCGAAGAAAGACAGATGCTGCCGCCATTCATGACTGACGGTACCAACAAGGCCGAGGTCTTCCTCGCGAATATGGACTACGCCCAGGTCGGAGCGGCTGTCGTCGTCCAGGAAATCATAGACGGCAACCAGGACGCCTATCTTCTCGAGGTGCAGAAGCAGTGGCCGGACCGCTTCCTTACCTGTGCGCTCGTTGACCTTGACCATGATACCCCGCTCAGGGTTCCGGAAGGCTTCATGGCCGTCGCAATCCCGGGCCACCGTATGCACAAGGACCTTACGGATCCTGCGTCAATGGCATTCTTCAAGGAACTGGAGAGCCGTGGAATCATCCTTTCCATGTGCCTGGACGACAATCTTGAGCAGATTGCCCAGATGCAGAAGGTGATCGACGCCTGTCCTGACCTGAAGATCGCCATCGGTCATTTCGGAATGGTTACCTGCAAGCACTGGATGGACCAGATCAAGCTTGCCCATGCGAAGAACGTCTATATCGAGACCGGTGGAATGACCTGGCTCTTCAACAGCGAGTTCTATCCATATCCTTCATGCGTGAAGGCTATCCGTGAGGCTGCCGACGAGGTCGGCATTGACAAGCTCATGTGGGGCAGCGACTATCCTCGTACGATCTGCGCGATCACATATAAGATGTCCTACGACTTCGTCCTCAAGTCAGACCTGCTCACACAGGCCGAGAAGGAGGCTTTCCTTGGAGGCAACGCAAAGAAGTTCTATGGCTTCGGTGCATTGCCTGAACTGCCATACATCAAGAATATGTCCGAATAGCCCGATCTGTCTGGACAGGGCTCCTGGCCTTGGAATACGGTACCATGAAAGTAATCGAAAAACGCTATCTCCTTCCGTTCATCCTCGTGACTTCGCTTTTCCTTCTCTGGGGAATCGCGAACAATATGACCGATACCCTGCTGTCGGCCTTCAAGAGGATCATGTCGATGTCTGACGCTCAGACTTCGCTCATCCAGTTTGCCTTCTATGGCTCATACTTCTGCTTTGCGCTCCCTGCTGCGCTATATATCAGGAAATACAGCTATAAGAGCGGTGTCATCCTCGGCCTTGCCCTCTATGCGGCCGGTGCGATACTCTTCTTCCCTGCAGCGAAGACTGCTTCCTATGCTTTCTATCTTGTAGCTATCTATATCATGGCTGGCGGATGCTCTGTCCTTGAGACCACCGCCAATCCATACATCATGGCGATGGGCTCGCCTCAGACTGCCACGAGGCGTCTGAATGTCGCACAGTCATTCAATCCTCTCGGATCGATCACCGGTATCCTCCTGAGCCAGTATTTCATCCTCTCTGAGCTCTCGTCAGCTTCTGCAACAGAACGTGCGTCGATGAGCGCAGACCAGCTTTCTGCAATGCAGGCACATGAACTGGGTGCTGTCACCGGAACATATATGACCCTTGGCTTCGTTCTTCTTGCCATCATGGTCGCCATGCTTCTTGTGAAGATGCCGGAAGGCGGCGGAAGTGCCGATGATGCTGAATCCGAGGGCATGATTGCCAGCACTATGTCATCGTTCAGGAGACTTTTCCGCAACAAGAAATATATCTGGGGCGTAGTGGCTCAGTTCTTCTACGTCGGCGCCCAGATCGGTGTGTGGAGCTTCACCATCCGTCTTGTGATGAAGGAACTCGGAATCCTTGAGGCAAAGGCTGCGACCCTCTATCTTGTCTCTATCATCTGCTTCAGCGCAGCACGTTTCGTGTTCACCTGGGCGATGAAGTATGTACAGCCGTCGAAGCTTCTTGCCTACGCTGCGGCTGCGGACATCGTGCTTACCGCACTTGTAGTCTGCTGCGGCGGAACAGGCTGGCTCTGCGTCGTGTGCCTCGTAGGAGTAAGCTTCTTCATGTCACTTATGTTCCCTACGATCTATGGTATCGCACTCTGTGATGTGGAGAACGAGGACGCCGGTGGAAAGGCAGGCGATGCCAAGATCGGTGCATCCGGCCTTATCATGGCCATTCTCGGCGGCGCGGTCCTCACTCCGCTCCAGGGCATCCTTTCCGATGCGGCTGGAATCAACATCTCATACCTTGTCCCACTCGTCTGCTTCGCCGTCGTTCTCGCATACGCAATGACAGCCGCCAAGGACTAGATTTTCGGTACTTAAGTATCTGGGATACAATGTATTAACAAAAATCCTGTAGGTCGGATTCGCCTACAGGATTATTCGTTTATTGCTGATTGTCAGCTGATTAAGTGATTTCCTGTGTGTATCGTCCTAAAAAAAGTTTACCAAAAAAGGTACACTTTTATGG
>JAKSJP010000046.1 GCA_024398105.1 Bacteroidales bacterium
GCGCACCCGGTCTCGGGAAATCGGCGGGACCTGGTGCAGGGAAGGCCTTTCCGCAGGGCTTGGCGACTGTTTCGCGCACCCGGTCCCAGGAAATCGGCGGGACCTGGTGCAGGGAAAGCCTTTCTGCAGGGCTTGGCGACAGGTTAGCGCACCCGGTCTCGGGAAATCGGCGGGACCTGGTGCAGGGAAGACCTTTCTGCGTGGCTTGGCGACTGTTTCGCGCACCCGGTCTCGGGAAAACGGCGGGACCTGGTGCAGGGAAGGCCTTTCCGCAGGGCTTGGCGATTGGTTGTCGCACCCGGTGTCGGGAAGCTACCGCTTGAGGCGGATGTAGATACTTAGCGGCAGGATCTTGCCGTAGCGATCGGCAAGCGCGAGCTCGCCGCTTTCGATCTCGGCCTTGGAATCAGGCCTGATCTTGAAGGCCTCCTTCACGACGGTCTCGCCAAGCATTGCCGAGTATCCGTTGGAATAGAGGTTGAGGACCATGAAGCTGTCCTTTGGAGCGAGGATCTGCGAAACGCAGCCGAGGATGTCGAAGAGACACTCGTCGAGCTTCCACTTCTCGCCGTCCGGACCGTGTCCGTAGGCAGGAGGATCAAGGATGATTCCCTGATAGACATTGCCTCTCTTGGCTTCCCTTCGGGCGAACTTGAGGGCGTCCTCCACGATCCATCTGATGCCGTCGAGACGGCTGTTCTCCATGTTTCCACGGGCCCATGTCACCACCTGCCTGACTGAATCGAGGTGGGTGACGTCGGCGCCTGCTGCCTTGGCCGCGAGCGATGCCGCTCCTGTGTATGCGAAGAGGTTGAGTACCTTCGGTGCCGGCTTCCCTTCAGCCTTCGCCTTTTCGACGAGGGCCTTGGTGTTGGCGTAGATGTAGTTCCAGTTAGGGGCCTGCTCAGGGAATACGCCGACATGCTTGAACGAGGTCAGTCCGAGGCGCAGCGTAAAGGCGGGGCCGGATTTTGCCAAAGTGGCGTCGGATGCGGACTTTGATTCAGGGGCACCGGCGGTGGCGCCGGTACCATGGTACCGTATGTACCACTGGTCGTCCATCTTCTTCAGCCTTGCCCAGGTTCCGCTGTCCTCCTTGCCGGCCTTGCCGAATCCGGCGCCG
Organism: Bacteroidales bacterium; assembly: GCA_024398105.1. Lineage (GTDB taxonomy): Bacteria > Bacteroidota > Bacteroidia > Bacteroidales > UBA932 > Cryptobacteroides. Next base: position 1,124 of record JAKSJP010000046.1, read on the forward strand.
GGGCTGAAGCGGGTATGGATCAGCTTGTTCCATTCGCCTTCGCTCATGGTCTTGTTCCATATCGCCTTAGGCTCAGGACGAGCCATATAGTAACTGCCGAATCTCTCAAGCTTCTCGAAGTTGCCGCAGTCGACAAGTTCGTAATCTTTCCATCCCTCAGGGTACTCTACTGCCATTTTGAAAATCTTTGTCCGCAAAGATAACAAGATATTGACTAAATATCATTATATTTGGAGACTGGAAACATCAGTTGAAACAAATTTAACAATAGATACATATGCAAAACATCGCAAGCTATGACTTCGCTGGCAAGAAGGCCATCGTAAGAGTCGATTTCAACGTTCCTATCGTTGACGGTAAGATCACCGACGATACCCGTATCCGTGGTGCTGTCCCTACTCTCAAGCTCATCCTCGAGAAGGGTGGTGCGCTCATCATCATGAGCCACATGGGCAAGCCAAAGGGAAAGAAGAAGCCAGAGCTCAGCCTCGGCCAGATCGTTGACGCTGTAAGCGCTGCTCTCGGTGCTCCTGTAAAGTTCGCTCCAGACTGTGCTGACGCAGCAGAGGCTGCTGCAGCTCTTCAGCCAGGTGAGGTACTTCTTCTCGAGAACCTCCGCTACTATCCAGAGGAGGAAGGCAAGCCAGTAGGCATCGACAAGGAGGATCCTGCATACGACGAGGCTAAGAAGGCAATGAAGGCTTCTCAGAAGGAGTTCGCAAAGAAGCTCGCTTCTTACGCTGACTGCTACGTCATGGATGCATTCGGTACAGCTCACCGCAAGCACGCTTCTACCGCTGTCATCGCTGACTACTTCACCGCTGAGAACAAGATGCTCGGTCTCCTCATGGAGAAGGAGGTCAACGCTGTCGACGCAGTCCTCAACAACATCCAGCGTCCATTCGTCGCTGTCATGGGTGGTTCAAAGGTCTCTTCAAAGATCGGTATCATCGAGAACCTCCTCGGCAAGGTTGACAAGATCATCCTCTGCGGTGGTATGACCTATACATTCTCAAAGGCTCATGGTGGTGAGATCGGCTGCTCTATCGTCGAGATGGACAAGCTCGATGTAGCTCTCGGTGTCGAGGAGCTCGCAAAGAAGAACGGCGTAGAGCTCGTTCTTGCTCCAGATGCAGTCTGCACAAACGCTCTTGACTTCGGTTCAATGACAGTCAAGGAGGGTGGCGAGATCAAGGTCGCTCCAGTAAACGCTATCCCAGAGGGTTTCGAGGGTGTTGACGCAGGTCCTGAGGCTCAGGCTAAGTTCGCTGCTGCTCTCAAGGGCGCTAAGACCATCCTTTGGAACGGTCCTGCAGGCGTATTCGAGTGCGATTCATTCACAGCTGGTTCACGCGCTATCGGCGAGGCTATCGCTGAGGCAACAGCTGAGGGTGCTTTCTCTCTCATCGGTGGTGGTGACTCTGTAGCTTGTGTGAACAAGTTCGGTCTCGCTGACAAGGTTTCTTACATCTCTACCGGTGGTGGTGCACTTCTCGAGGCTATCGAGGGCAAGGTGCTCCCAGGAATCGCAGCAATCAAGGGCGAGTAATCACTCACATTGCATAACTGAAAGAGGATGATCTTGGAAAAGGTCATCCTTTTTAGCTTTTCAGTGGGGGACTATTTGCGTATCTTCGCAAATACCCAGAGTACAATCGCTGCGCCTATGACGCCGCAGATGAGCTGGCCGAGCCAGGTGTAGGTCTCGATGCCGACGAGGTCGAAGAGCCATCCGCCGACATATCCGCCGATCACACCGAGGAAAAGGTTGATGATCAGGCCTTTGGAGTCGCCGCTCTGAAGCTTGCTTGCAATATAGCCTGCAAGAAATCCGATGATGATGGAAGAAAGCATAGTGTATTTCTTTTTCGGTTGAATTTAGTGTAAATATACGCAAAAGTCCTGAAGTTCGAAAAAAGGATGGAGCGTTTGCTTTTGGGGAACTATTTGTTTGAATTGTCCTTCGAAAAATCTATTTTTGTATCTGACCGACTAATAATCAGATGCTTATGATAAGAAGACTCGCTCTGCTCCTGTCCCTTTTTGTAGCCAGCGCTGCCGGGATGCAGTCATATGGCCAGAATGAAGTAGACTATTCCTATGACCAGTCGGGCAACCGCACTGGCAGAACTGCCGTGGGACTTCGTCAGGCCAGACGCGCAGGTCTTCCCCTGCAGGGTCTGGACTCGCTGGTCCATGCATTGCCGGAGAACGATGATGCATACGCGTATAGTAAGCACCGGGGCCTTGACAGTATCGCCGTCAGCAATCCTGACGGAAGTATCTCCGTAAAGTACAGCATCCGCCCCTTTGATTTCGGAGAGATAGTCCATCCGTCTGCCGCGGAAAAGAAGCCGCTGGCCTTCAGTGAGGAGGAGAAACGTATCCACGAAGAGAAACTTGTCGCCTCGCTGTCGTCACCGCGCATGTCGGTCCCTTCTGCATCAGGGAACATCAGCTCACCCGGACAATCATACCCTGTTGGTGAGATACCCATGTCCATGGGCGTCTCTCCTACGGGAGCGAGGACCTACCAGATACCCATAGCCACCGCATCCGACTTCGGACTGACTCCCGCTATTTCGATCGGTTACAACAGCCAGGGCGGAGAAGGCTGGGCCGGTTACGGATGGGACATATATGGCATCCCGTCGATAACCCTCATTCCAAGGAACGTCTATTACCATGGCAGGTTCCGAGGTGCCGACTCCGTGAGCGATGACCAGGTCTTCGCGCTGGACGGTGTTCCGCTCGTGACGAATGCGGACTACGCCAGCAGGGGCTCTTATCCCCTGGTGACCGCTTCAGGCAACGTCCTTGCGTCTCCGACATACAATGCACAGGGCTACGTTTCATCTTTCGACGTGCTGTACCCTGACGGTAGGCGTGCTGTCTTCGGATCCGGCTCCGACCCTGGCGCATCATCCACCATGCTTTCATATCCCCTGGTCCTCATGGAGGATAGGGACGGCAACAAGATGACCTTCGAATATTCCCATCACGTCCTCAATGGCGATGTCTATCCCGTGGCCATCCGTTACGGATATGACTCGTCAGGGATGCCGCAGGGGGAGATCTCGTTCATCTATTCCATTAACAGCGATCATACGACCAGGTATTATGCTGGAAAGTCGCTCGCATATGACCACATCCTCACCGGCATAGTCACGAAGGACTCCAGCTCGGAGATATGCCGGTATTCACTCACGTACGCATCCGAGGACCGTGTCAAGCTCCTGACCAGGGTCGACTGCAGCTCTGACGGCACAAACCTCAGTCCGCTTACATTCGAATATGGCCGTGATCTTCCATCCGGCTCACTCGGACGCATCAACACTTTGACACTGTCCCGCTCCTTTGTAGGCTCTGATACAGATTTCATCTACAGGCGTGGCAAATTCGTCCAAGGCAGCTACAACGACGGCATGCTGATATTCCCCCAGATGGAGACATATGCGGCCATCGACTCTCACAAGCCTCTGCTGAAGCCGAGGACATACCTGTTCGGCAGTCCTTACCCTGCAGACCAGGTGATACTGTTCGCTCCTAGTCTGACAGACTACAACGACGTGGACAGCATCACTGCCGGCGGCGGTTTCCAGACCATCGAGGCGGTGGACGTGGACGGAGACGGTCTTGACGAGATAGTGAAACTGAACCTTGGCGGGACGAGCGGATCCACGAGCATCCTTAGGGTCACGATATACAGGTGCAGCCCCCAGGGAGCCCTTGTACAGGAGACCGTGTTCAACGTCAACCTGAACGGAACCATCACAAGCGGCAGCTTCGTGAGTCCATACCAGAGGGAGTACTTCTGGGGCGACTTCCTCGGGAACGGCAAGGCACAGCTGCTGGCCGTTGCATACGACAAGAACCTGATGGACTACAGCCAGACAAGCTACGCCGCGTTGGTCGACCTGTCCTCGCACAGCAAGCTGAGCGACCTGCGTGTGTTCGACTATACGCTCATGGGCCGCCGCAGAGTATTCGCCTGCGACCTTGACAACGACGGTCAGACGGAGCTGTGCAATGCCACTGGCTCCGGTCTCGACGTGTATCGCCTGCAGACGTCATATCTTTTTTCCAGGGAGCGTACGTGCAGCGGCCTCACATCATCGGTACTGTCTTCGGATGCGTACCCTTGCCATACGACAGACATCAACGGCGACGGATACATCGACATAATGCGTGCTCCTGCCGTTGGGGCGTCGGGATACTGGACGAGATACGCATTCAACGGAACCGACTTCGTGTCGTCCTCCATCCTCACGGCATCCAGGACCGCCGGTGACGAGTTCATGTTCATGGACATCAACCGCGACGGCTGTGCCGATCTTGTCAAGGTCAGCGGGACATCCCTCGGGTATTACATGAATGACACCCATGGCTCATTCGGGGCATACCGGTCTTCCACGTCTGCGGTGACCGACCCGAAAGGCATCGTCCCTTGCAACGTCGTGGACTGGACAGGTGCGGGCAGCTTCATCATGATGGACGGATTTCAGGTCCATGAGTATGCCTATGATGCTCCGTCCTCTGAACTGAGATATCTGAAGGCGTCGGTGGACAGCTACGGAAGACGGACAGAGAGCACATATGACTATCTTCCTGAAAGAAGCAGATACTGGACGGACAGGACGTCCCAGTCGGGTCTTCCTGACGGGTACGCCTACAGGACGTTGCCGATATATGTCCTAAGCTCTGAGACAGGCGACATGCCTCATGGTGGGGCCTCCTACAGATTCCGTAACCGGGCATACAGCTATTATGACGGAGTCGTCCATGCGACCGGTCTGGGGTTCTGTGGATTTTCAAGGATAAGGACCGTCGACATCCTTGGCGATTCAATGGATGTGACAGATGAGACCCATGATCCGCAGAAGCGCGGTGCCGTCGTCAGGGTGGATCACCGCAAGGGTCTATGGCTCCAGCCTTACCTCACTGTCGAGAACACCTACGACAGCCATACCACCCTATACGGCAAACTGAATCCGAGACTGACCGGTAGCGTCAGATCGGATGCTCTCACAGGGATAGTCTCATCCACCGATTACACATATGATTCGCACGACTTCCCCGTAAGCATTATAACCAGTCGCCACACAGGATCTGGATCTTTCATTACGGAGTCCCGTACAGTCACATATCAGCACCACACCGATCCTTCACTGTACGTGCTTGGCACGGTAGCGGAAGAGACCGTGACCCGCGAGGGAGACGGAGACGTCTCGTCCTCATGGCACGAGAGGGCCGTCTACACATATGACACATCCCTGCGCCCTTCCACCCTGAAGAACTATGTTGGACAGGGGATGGCCACTAACCTCGTTTCTGAGAAGAGGTGGCAGTATGATTCACATGGCAACGTCGTGTCAGAGACAGTGGCCCCTTATGGTGCAGAGGTGTTCACCGGTGAGACATTCGCTTACGATTCGGAAGGCCGTCATCTTGTCTCCCGTACGGACGCATTAGGAAGAGTGACCATCTACGGTGGATATGACAAGTTCGGGAACCCTGTCTCAGTGACGGACCACAGGGGCAGGACGACTTCATACACCTACGATGCATGGGGCAACATGACTCAGGTTTCATATCCTGACGGCACGGTCGGCGTGACCTCCCTTTCATGGGGAGGAACGGGACTTTACACCGTAGGGCACACTATCACGGGCAGCCCGTCGACATTGACACACGTAGATGCGCTCGGTCGTGAGATAAGAAGTGGGGAGGAACGATTTGACGGACAATGGCAGTGGACAGACAGAAGCTATGACGCAAGAGGTAGACTGTACCGTGAGTCCCTACCATACAGGGGTTCAGCCACCGTGTATTGGAATACCTATTCCTACGATGTGTATGACAGACCGGACTGTTTCACTGAGGCCTCCGGCAAAGTGACCACATGGTCCTATGCCGGTGCCAGCGTGACGACCGTCAAGGAAGGTGTGACATCCACCAGGACTGCTGACGCATCCGGGAACATAGTAAGTACCTCGGATCCAGGAGGAATGGTGACCTATAATCTGCGTGATGATGGGCAACCTTCATCGGTGATCGCACCTGGTGGAGCAGTCACGTTTTTTGCCTATGACGTTTTTGGGAGGCGTACACAGATGTCTGATCCGAGCGCCGGAACACGCACAGACACCTATGAGTTGAACAATGACGGCACATCCGTTGCCACGCACATAACTCCAACGGGTAGTGTCGTGACAAGGAAGGACCAGTACGGCCGCGTCACCTCGGTGGAACGAGAAGGTGAATTTGATACTGGTTACACCTACGACACATATGGGCTTCTTGTGAGCGAACAGTCTACGAACGGAACAGGCAGACAGTACACTTATGACAGTCTTGACAGGATTGCGACCGTGAGGGAATTCGTCCCTGGTGGCAAGTGGCTGGAGAAGATATACGCCTATGGTTCCGACGGTCAGGTATCCGGCATCTCGTACTTGTCCCAGGACGGTCCTATCGCTACCGAACTGTATTCTTATGCCAATGGACATGAGGTCGGAATTGCCCTGCCTAGAGGAACAGTCGTCTGGAACCTCGTGTCGGAGGACGATCTTGGACTGCCGACGGAAATGATCACAGGCACGACTTCCAGAGAATATGGATACACAGCCTTCGGCCTGCCTTCGTACAGGAAGATTGCACAGGGCGACACACAGTATTTTACCTATCAGTTCGACGTTGCGACAGGCAATCTCCTGTCTCGTGGGGACTCCGTCCGCGGCATGTGCGAGGAGTTCGGCTACGACCACCTAAACCGTCTCATCTCAATGGATGGAAGACGGGTGTCCTACGGAGACAATGGAGATATACTTTCCATAGGAGACGTCGGTGACCTGATCTACTCGGATGTGTCTCATCCATACCGCACGACCTCGCTTGCAACATCTGGAGGCGGGCTGGTCCCATCCAGGGGACAGAGTGTCGCTTACACGTGCTACGACAGACCTTCAGTCCTCTCCGAGGGAGAAAGGACTGCTTCCTTCATATATAACGGAGACGGCGAGCGTGTGATCATGTCCGTGACTGACGGCTCTGCATCGCTGCTCACACGCTACTACTTAGGCGGTCGTTATGAGTATGACCAGACACCGGAGGGTAGCGTCGAACGCCTCTATCTGGGTGGCGACGCATACTCAGCTCCGATGGTGTACGTGAAGGAGGAAGGCGGAAGCTGGACAGCCTACAACATAGGCAGGGACTATCTTGGTAGCATCACCCATATAGCGGCCCTTGACGGAACCCTTGTGGCCGAATACAGCTACGACCCGTGGGGCAGGCTGCGTGACCCGGAGACACTTGAGGTCTTCACTTACGGCAACGAGCCTGAACTGTTCCTCGGAAGGGGATTCACGGGCCATGAGCATCTGACATGGTTCGGGCTCATCAATATGAATGCCCGTCTCTACGACCCTCTGATCGGTCGTTTCCTCAGCCCTGACCCTTACGTCCAGGCACCTGACTTCACCCAGAGCTTCAACAGGTACTCCTATGCGCTGAACAATCCACTGAAGTATACGGACGAAAGCGGAGAGTTATTGGGTATTGATGACGCTGTCATAATAGGCGCACTTATCGTAGCTGGAGTATCCATGGCGATAGATTATGGGATTCAAGTATTCTCAAATTATATTGAATCTAAGAATAATCCCGATTTGACTCCAGAGGATATTTGGTTTAACAAAATTGACTGGTTTGATATAGGGATCTCAGGGATAATCGGTGGTATAACTGGAGGATATGGAACAGCTGCTGAATCTGGTCACGTCATAAGCAAGTTCGGTGCATTCTTACTTAAACACACAAAACTTGTAAAAGCAGGGGAAATACTTCTAACATCAGCCGTCGATATCACAGGTGAAGGTGTTCAGGATGTCACCTTTAAACAGTTCTCGCAAAGATTTGTTACGGGAATCGTTAATATGGAGATTTCTGACCAATTAAGTAAAACGCTATCAAAGAATAATAGCCTAGTTGAAGAGAACGTTCTTCCAGAACAGACACACCACTTTGCTACAAACAAAAACAAGGTATATACTCCTAAGATGCAGGAGATTGCAAGTAAATATGGATTAGATCTAGATGGCGATTGGAATAAGGCGCTAATGAGGCATTTAGGGCGCCACCCAAATGAATATCACGACTTCGTCTTGCAAACAATGTATTTAATCGATTCGGAGGCAGCGGGAGACACTCAAAAGTTTCTTAATCTCTTTGATATATACATCAATGATTCGTTAAAAATTTAACAATTATATAAATTTCAATTACTTACGTATA
>JAKSJP010000047.1:0-7500 GCA_024398105.1 Bacteroidales bacterium
CAATATACTTAACTGCATCCTTGAAACGGCCATAGGTACCCTTTGCCTTCTCGATTGCCTCCGGACCGGTTGCACCGCCCTTGAGAGCATCCATGAGCTTGCCAAGGTTTACGAACTCGTAACCGATAACCTCGTCGTTAGCGTCAAGAGCCATCTGTGTGCAGTAGCCCTCTGTCATCTCGAGGTAACGTGAACCCTTAGCACGTGTGCCGAACATTGTACCTACCTGGCTGCGGAGGTTCTTTCCGAGGTCCTCGAGTGAAGCACCTACAGGGAGACCGCCCTCAGAGAAAGCAGACTGTGTACGACCGTAAACGATCTGGAGGAAGAGCTCGCGCATCGCTGTGTTGATAGCGTCGCATACGAGGTCCTGGTTGAGAGCCTCAAGGAGAGTCTTGCCAGGGAGGATCTCAGATGCCATAGCAGCTGAGTGAGTCATACCTGAGCAACCGAGTGTCTCTACGAGAGCCTCCTCGATGATACCGTCCTTGACATTGAGGGTAAGCTTGCAGCAACCCTGCTGAGGAGCACACCAGCCGATACCGTGGGTAAGGCCTGAGATGTCCTTGATTTCTTTAGCATGCACCCACTTTCCTTCCTCAGGAATAGGAGCATTGGCGTGGTTTGCGCCCTTTGCTACGCAGCACATGTGCTGCACTTCATTTGTGTAAATCATATCGATATGTAATTGATCTAATTAATCCTTGTTTTGGATATCGGACAAATTTAATAATTTTTTGCGATATATTCCGCAATAATCTTGGTCGAGCATTCAACTAATCCAAGACAAGGCCTTGAACGATAGTATTCTTCGGTCCTCTCCTCGGGAACATGGCTGGTGTCGGCACCCGCGCGCGCGGCAAGAAGCTCGCGGCAGACGATGGTTCCATTCTTCTGACGGAACTCGCCTGCAAGCTGCTGCACTATCGCATATGTATCTGATTTCTGCTGACGGTTGTCCTTCCCTTCGGGACGGGCCATGGTACCTGCCACCATCGCCATCGCTCCGACGGTACCGCACACCTCCCTCAGGCGTCCGACTCCGGCGCCCAGACCGATGGAGAGCCTCCTCAAGGTCGGCTCATCGACACCAAGCAGGTCCTGGAACGCAAGCACCACAGACTGGCTGCAGCTGCATCCCTCCATGAAAAAAGCCCTTGCGGAAGCCACTCTGGCCTGGACATCGATCTCCATAGACCTATTTCTGTGAGAACAGGCCGAAGAGCTGATTGTCGATCATCTCGGTCACCTTCTGGAAATCCTCTGGACGGTTGCCGAACTTGATGTTGTCGGCATCGATGACGAGAAGATTGTGCTCGTACCTGGAGATCCACTCCTCATACCTCTCATTGAGACCTGTGAGATAGTCGATACGTATGCTCTTCTCGTACTCGCGGCCCCTCTTCTGGATCTGGGACACGAGGTTAGGGATCGAGCTCTTGAGATAGATAAGGAGGTCAGGAGCACTGACAAGAGACATCATCAGGTCGAAGAGATCCGAATAGTTCTCGAAATCCCTAGTAGACATAAGACCCATAGAATGGAGGTTAGGAGCGAAGATCCTGGCATCCTCGTAGATGGTACGGTCCTGGATGATGACGTCGTCACACTTCGAGATATCCACGACATCCTTGAAACGCTTGTTGAGGAAGTAGACCTGTAGATTGAACGACCATCTCTCCATATCCTCGTAGAAATCAGCAAGATATGGGTTATAGTCCACCGACTCGAACTTTGGGGTCCAGCCATAATGCGCGGCGAGCATCTTTGTAAGTGTGGTCTTGCCGCTTCCGATATTTCCTGCAATCGCTATATGCATGTCGCTTATCTTTAATTTGTTACAGATTCTATGTCCATGGTACCCTGTCCCGGCGTCCGTGCTACATCTCGAAAAGGCCGAAGAGCTCCGCGTCGATCTTCTCGGTGATCATCCGGAAATCCTCAGGGCGGTTCTCGAAGTCGAGGTCGTCCGCATCGATCACCAGCACCTTGCCTTTGTAGTCCTCGCCTATGAACTTCTCATATTTCTCGTTCAGGCTCGCCAGATAGTCGATGCTCATCGTCTGCTCATATTCCCTTCCCCTCTTCTGGATCTGTGAGATAAGGTGAGGGATGGAGCTTCGCAGATAGATCATCAGGTCCGGAGTCCTGACCATCGACATCATCGAGTTGAAGAGCCTCATATAGGTCTCGAAGTCCCTGTCCTCGAGATTGCCCATCTCGTGGTTGTTCGCAGTGAAGACATAGACGCCCTCGAAGATCGTACGGTCCTGGATTATGGTATCCTTGCTCTGCGAGATATCTATCACGTCCTGGAATCTCTGCTCCAGGAAGTACACCTCAAGATTGAAGGACCACCTAGGGATATCCTTGTAATAGTCCTCCAGATACGGATTGTAGGTAACTGATTCATACTTAGGCACCCATCCGTAATGCTCCGAGAGCATACGGGTGAGAGTCGTCTTTCCACAACCGATATTTCCTGCTACGCCTATGTGCATGTCCTGTACCTTGGATAATCAAAGTTACTCAACTTGCCCCAAACTATCAAGACAGGAGGTTCTCATCAGGGAAAATTTCCTCCCTCTCGTTGAACGGCTGGAGGAACGGATTATGGGTCCTCTCACGTCCAATGTTGGTCACAGGGCCATGGCCCGGGATGACGTCGGTATCGCCGTCAAGGCCCATGATTCCGTCCATCAGGCTGACAATCAGCTTGTCATAGTTGCCTCCCGGAAGGTCGGTCCTTCCGATGCTTCCGGCGAACAGGGTGTCGCCGCTCAGGAGAAGCCTTTCCTCCTCTGACCAGAATGTCACTGAGCCTGGAGTATGGCCCGGGGTCGCGTATACCTTGAACGAAGTCTTGCCGAATGTCAGTTCCTCGCCGTCTTCTATGTCCATGGTAGAGGGCACGGTGCCAGGATCCGGCATTCCGAAAGCCTGAGCCATCCTTGGGTTGTAGTCAAGTATCTGCCTGTCATCAGGATGCATCAGTACCGGCACAGCCCACTTGGCCACGATACGGTTCACTCCGTAGATATGGTCAAGATGGCCATGGGTCAGCCATACAGCCTTCAATGTGATTCCTTCTTTGGCGATCTCGGCATCCAAGGCATCGTTCTCAGCGTCGCTGCAGCAGCCCGGATCGACCACCACACCTTCTCCTGTCTCGTCCCACAGAAGGATAGTCCTTTCTTCGAAAGCATTGAATGAGAATGACTTGACTTTCAGCATAAGTTTTCTTCATTATTAGTGTTCACAAAATTACACATTTTCGTAAATTTGTGATGTATGACAAAGGAATATATAGACATAACGGGAGCGAAGTCCCACAATCTCAAGAACGTGGACGTCAGCATCCCAAGGAACGAATTCGTAGTCGTCACGGGACTCAGCGGCAGCGGCAAATCCTCGCTCGCCTTCGACACGATCTACGCAGAAGGCCAGAGACGGTACATGGATACGCTCAGCACCTATGCCAAGCATTTCATGGGTATCCTGGAGAAGCCTGAGGTGGAGGACATCACAGGACTCAGCCCTATCATCGCGATCGAGCAGAAGACCACCGGAAACAATCCCCGTTCTACCGTCGGCACCATAACCGAGATCTTCGACTTCCTCCGACTGCTCTATGCCAAGGCATCAAGAGCATACTCCCCTGTAACCGGGAAGGAGATGATCCGCTACACGGACGAGCAGATCATAGACATGGTGATGACCGGCTACAAGGGCCGCAGATGCTACCTTCTCGCGCCTCTCGTACGAGGCAGGAAGGGACACTACAAGGAATTCTTCGACCAGTTACGCAAGAGAGGATACACCCAGTGCCGTATCGACGGCGAGCTGACCGACCTTTCAGAAGTGACGGCTCTCGACCGCTACAAGGCCCATTTCATAGAACTCGTCGTCGACAGGCTGAAGCCGGAGGACGGAGACATCAAGCGAGTCAGGGAATCAGTAGCGACAGCCCTGAGCCGTGGAAAAGGATCCCTCGCCGTCATGGACTACGAGACCGGTGAGGTCAGCCACTTCTCCAAGCACCTTGTAGACCCTGATTCAGGACTCTCCCTCCAGGAGCCGCAGCCACACTCCTTCTCATTCAACTCACCCGAGGGCTACTGTCCCCACTGCAAAGGTCTCGGAGAGATAGTCGACGTCAACATCGACACTATCATCCCCGACCGCAGCAATTCCATCGCCGGCGGAGGAATCGTTCCTCTGGGAAAGATACGTGAGACCAAGAAATTCGACATAATACGCTCAATAGCAAGAAAATACAACTTCTCGCTCTACGACCCGATCGAAGAGATTCCTGAGGAGTACATCTCCCTTCTGGTATTCGGCTCCGACGAGCTGTTCCGCATCGGGGACGGTCCGCAGTCCGAGATGGTATCCTACGGCGGAGTGGTCGACGACATAGACGACAAGATCGTATGTCCTGTCTGCCACGGCAGCCGCCTGCGCGAGGAGACCAACTACTTCAAGATCGACGGCAAGACGATCACCGAGGTCGCAGCCATGGAGATCAGCGAGCTCCAGAAATGGATAGAGAGCCTTCCTTCGAAATTCACCAAGCGCGAACAGTCGATCGGAAGGGACATAGTCAAGGAGCTTCGCGAGAGGATAAGGTTCATGGTAGATGTAGGACTTGAGTACCTGTCGCTCGACCGTGCGACGGCATCTCTGTCGGGCGGCGAAAGTCAGAGAATCCGACTCGCGACCCAGATCGGATCGAAGCTCGTCAACGTTCTCTACATCCTCGACGAGCCGAGCATCGGCCTCCATCAGAAGGACAACCGCAAGCTCATACATTCGCTCAAGGAGCTCAGGGACGAGGGCAATTCGGTGATGGTCGTGGAACACGACGCCGAGACCATGTACGCGGCCGACTGGCTCGTGGACGTAGGTCCGGGTGCCGGAGACAAGGGCGGTGAGATATGTATCAGCGCTCCTGTGTCCTACGCACTTGGCGGACAGACCCCTGACGAAGATACGCTGAAGCACTGTACCATGGACAAGTCCCGCACCCTCGACTACCTCGACGGGAAGGACGAGATCCCGGTCCCTAAGCGACGCAGGCTCGGCAACGGCCATTCGATCGGAATACGTGGAGCCAGGGGCAACAACCTGAAGGGCGTCAGCATAGATATCCCTCTGGGCTGCCTGGTGGGCATCAGCGGAGTCAGCGGAAGCGGCAAGTCGTCGCTTATCAACGAGACTCTCATGCCTGTCCTCAAGAACAAGTTCTACAGGGCCAAGCTGAAGCCGCTCCCATACGACGAGATCCTTGGCCTGAAGAATATCGACAAGCTCATCGAGATTGACCAGAGCCCTATCGGAAGGACTCCTCGAAGCAATCCGGCGACCTTCACCGGTGTCTTCAACGACATCAGGAACCTCTTTGCAGACACTATCGACGCGAAGGTACGCGGTTTCGAGGCCGGAAGGTTCTCGTTCAACGTGGCAGGCGGACGCTGCGAGGAATGCAAGGGTGCAGGCATCAAGGTGATAGAGATGAATTTCCTTCCTTCGGTCAATGTGGTCTGCGACGAATGCCGTGGCCACAGATACAAGGAAGACACGCTCGCCGTACGCTACAAGGGCAAGAACATCAACGATGTGCTCAACATGCCTGTAAGCGAGGCCTATGAGTTCTTCAAGAGCGTGCCTAAGATCGCCCAGAAGCTCAAGGCCATGGTCGATGTAGGCCTGGGATATGTCCAGCTCGGACAGTCGGCCGTGACACTCTCCGGAGGCGAGAGCCAGCGTATGAAACTGGCCGCAGAGCTCTTCAGAAGCGCTACCGGCAACACTCTGTACATTCTTGATGAGCCGACCACAGGACTCCATTTCGAAGACATAAAGATTCTTCTCGGAGTGCTGCAGCAGCTTGTTGACCAAGGAAATACAGTCATCATCATCGAGCATAACCTGGATGTGCTGAAGTCCGTCGACTATCTTTTCGACCTCGGTCCGGAAGGCGGCCGCAAGGGCGGCCTGGTAGTTGCAGAAGGCACACCAGAAGACATAGCAAGGAACAGGAATTCCGTAACAGGTCCTTTCCTGAAAGAGATATTATAGAAACCTCAGAAGAACATGCCTCCCAGAGGCTTTGACAATTACAATGGAAGAAAAGAAAGCAGAAATCATCGTCAGCTGTACCAATGACGGTGTAAGACATAAGGTCGAGGCAGGTACCACCCTCGCTGAGATATCAAAGAAGTGGTGCAGCAAGGTGAAGGTCGCAAAGGACGGGACCTCGCTGCCTGTGCTCGTCGCACTCGTGGACCACAATGTCAACAATCTCGGATACAGGATCTACGAGCCACATACCGTTGAATTCCTGACCTACGCGTCTCCTGAAGGAAGAGCATGCTATATCCATTCGCTCGTACTCGTACTTCAGAAGGCTGTCAGCGAGATATTCCCTGACAAGGTGCTCGTCGTCGAGCATTCGCTTCCAAGCGGTATCTACTGCGAGGTCGTCGAGATAGAGAAGGCCGAGGACGGCAGGAACAGGCCATATTTCATCAAGGACGACGAGATCGAGGCCCTCAAGGCAAGGATGCAGGAGCTTATCGCCGCTGATCTTCCTTTCGTACGCAAGAGGGTCCCTGCAGAAGAAGCCATCGCCATCTTCGAGGAGCATCATCAGATCGACAAGGCCAGGCTCATCAGAAGCCTCGGCCAGTACAGCGTCATCCTCTACGACCTTGAAGGATGGTCCGACACATTCCATGGTCCCCTTCTTCTTTCGACCGGAATGCTCAGCAAGTTTGAGCTGATTCCGTTCAGCCATGGCCTCTGCCTGCAGCCGCCTGTATTCGGGAAGGCCGACAAGGTCATGCCTCAGAAGAGACAGTCCAAGATCGCTACTGCGCTTGAGGACTATGCTGCATGGTGCGGCGTCGTAGGAATCAAGGGTGTAGGATCGCTCAACACCGCTATCGCAAAGGGCTATGCTACTCCTGTGATAAACCTCGCTGAATCACTCCATGAACGTAAATACGCAGCAATCGCGGACATGATTTATCAGAGGCGCGGACAGGTGAAGTTCGTCTTCATCGCAGGCCCGTCTTCGAGCGGAAAGACTTCTTCGTCGCTCAGGATTGCGCTCCAGTGCAAGGTGCTCGGCCTCAACCCGAAGGTCATCGAGCTTGACAACTATTTCGTCGACAGGGACAAGACCCCTCTTGACGAGGATGGAGAGAAGGACTACGAGTCTCTCTATGCCATGGACCTCGAATATCTCAACAAGCAGCTTAACGAGCTCTGCGAAGGCAAGGAGGTAGAAGTACCAAGATTCGACTTCAAGACCGGCTGCCGCGCCGCTACGGGCACGAAGCTCAAGCTTGAGGAGAACGACATACTTATCATGGAAGGCATCCATGCGCTGAATCCTGAAATGACTTCCGCTGTCGACAGCTCAAGGATTTTCAGAGTCTACGTCTCAGCTCTCACTTCGCTCAACCTCGATGAGAACAACAACATCAGCACTTC
>JAKSJP010000048.1 GCA_024398105.1 Bacteroidales bacterium
TCTCCTGGCCTCCGTCTATGACCGGACTGTCAATGACTCCGGAGCCAGGACGGGGCACGAGGTGGTCGTCAAGGAAGTACAGATACCTCGGGGCACTGCCCTCCATCGACACCATCCCGCCGTCCACGAGAACGTATTTCAAAGAACCGTCCTCATACACCAGGTTGCCCCTGTACTCCGTGACGGAAGACGGCCCCCCTCTCGTGACAAAGATAGCACATTTCCCATAATATCGTAGCTGTATGACCTTCCATATCCTGAGACATGGGATCCGTTCTCGCCGTACGACGCCGACAGGGACGGAGCATCGCCTAACTGCCTAACTGCATGGCAGGCGGCAACCCAACTTTCATCTGCCACACAGAACTGGTCTGGAAGGCCCTGAGAGATATATCAGCGTGGCAGATGTCGTCAAAATCGTGAGATCTTCCACACAGAACCTCAATACAGGTCACAGAACGGTAATTCGTGTGGCAGATGTTTTTCGGGTTCATGGTACCTAGGACGAAGGGATGTGCCAGTTCTCACGATGTCCAGATGGAAGTTCAGTCCCTGAAACGAAAGAAGGCGGCAAATGCCGCCTTCTGACCAAGTGCAATTTACCACTGGCACTCGGCAAATTCGCCTAACTCATTACAAACCAGCCAAATACGCAAAGTCCTGTAGGGCGATCCGCCCTACAGGACTTTGGCTAATACCTTGTATATCAGCGCTTTAGGCGCGCAGAAATCTACTTATGAACCACCCTGTCCTTGAGCTCGGCGAGCTTGCCGGAGTTCCAGCGGCTGGTGGTGCCGACGAGATAGCCGGTGATGCGCTGGAGGGTGTCGATGTTGGTACCGTGGCAGTGTGGGCACTCGGTGAGACCTTCGGTCGCATCCTCGTATCCGCAGTCCATGCAACGGTTTCTGTTATGGTTGACGCTGCCGTAGCCGATATCGTACTTGTCCATGAGGTCCACGATGTTCATGATTGCCTCTGGGTTGTGTGTAGCGTCACCGTCGATCTCGACATAGAAGATATGTCCACCACGCTCGAGGTCATGGTAAGGTGCCTCGACCTCTGCCTTGTGCTTAGGGGTGCAGTGGAAGTAGACAGGAATGTGGCTTGAGTTGGTGTAGTAGTCCTTGTCAGTGACTCCTGGAATGATGCCGAACCTCTTCTTGTCCATCTTGGTGAAGCGGCCGGAAAGACCCTCTGCAGGAGTACCGAGGATACTGTAGTTGTGGTGGTAGGTCTCTGAGAATCCATTGACCTTGTCACGCATGAAGGTAACGATACGAAGTCCGAGTTCCTGAGCCTCCGCAGACTCGCCATGGTGCTTTCCTGTGAGGGCGATGAGACACTCGGCAAGGCCGATGAAACCGATACCGAGGGTACCCTGGTTGATGACAGGCTCGATTGTAGAATCAGCTGGAAGATCCTCGCTGCCTACCCAGAGCTTGCCCATGAGCAGTGGGAACTGCTTCTTCATCGCAGTCTTCTGGAAGTTGAATCTCTCGTCGAGCTGTCTTGCAGCGATACCGAGTACTGAGTCAAGCTTCTCGAAGAACATTGATATTCTCTTCTCCTGATCCTGCTCACCCATGCACTCGATCGCGATGCGTACGATGTTCACGGTAGTGAAGCTGAGGTTGCCGCGACCGATTGAGGTCTTAGGTCCGAAACGGTTCTCGAATACGCGGGTACGGCATCCCATGGTAGCGCACTCATACATATAGCGGTTCGGATCGTCTGCCTTCCAGAGCTCATGGTGATTGTAAGGAGCGTCGAGGTTGATGAAGTTAGGGAAGAATCTTCTTGCGGTCACCTTACATGCGTACTTGTAGAGGTCGTAGTTAGGGTCCTCAGGAAGGTAGCTGACGCCTCTCTTCTTCTTCCAGATCTGGATAGGGAAGATCGCGGTCGAGCCGTTGCCGACTCCTTCGTATGTTGTGTTGAGCATCTCACGGATGATACATCTGCCTTCTGCTGAAGTGTCAGTACCATAGTTGATAGAGCTGAACACTACCTGGTTTCCACCTCTTGAGTGGATGGTGTTCATGTTGTGGACGAATGCCTCCATGGCCTGATGCACACGGCTCACGGTCTGGTTCACGGCATGGATCTTATATCTGTCGTCGCCCTGGATGCCGACGAGGTCTCTCTTGACGTAGTCGTCGATAGCGGCATCCTTGAGATGGTCAAGGTTCTGTCCGATGAAAGCTGCGAGCTTGTCGATCTCCTCCTGATAGGTCTTTCTTACGAACGGTGCGAGATAGAAGTCGAAAGCAGGGATGGCCTGACCTCCGTGCATCTCGTTCTGTACTGTCTCCATAGAGATACATGCGAGCACTGAAGCAGTCTCGATGCGCTTTGCAGGACGAGACTCGCCATGACCGGCCTGAAGACCGCCGAAGAGGATCTTGTCAAGAGGGTGCTGGATACATGTGAGGGACTTGGTCGGATAGTAGTCCTTGTCGTGGATATGGATGTATCCGTTATAAACGGCCTGACGTACCTCATCTGAAAGAAGACACTCATCTACGTATGTCTTTGTAGCCTCCGACGCGAACTTCATCATCATGCCGGCAGGAGTGTCGGCGTTCATGTTGGCGTTCTCACGGGTAATGTCGTTCGCCTGCGCGTCGATTATCTCCTTGAAGATCTCGTTGGTCTTTGCCTTACGGGCAAGGTTACGCTGGTTACGGTATGCGATGTACTTACGTGCGACCTCCTTGCGTGGGCTCTTCATGAGCTCGAACTCTACGCAGTCCTGGATGGCCTCCACGGTCATGCTCTCGTCATTTCTCTTACTGATGGCATCGGCAATCTTTGCGGCAAGGACGATGTCCTCTCCGTTGTCCGTTACGTTCATCGCCTTGAGAATAGCTGCGACAATCTTCTGATTGTTGAATTCTACGCGTCTGCCGTCGCGTTTTACTACATACTTTACCATAATGACAAGAGTGTTTAGATGTTTTAGTCCGTAATAGATGAGGTAATGGCAAAGTTACATAATATCCCCTCGCTCGTCAAAAATGCCGGACAAAAGTTATCAACAAATTGAAAATGCCTTGCTAACCATTTGATCAGCAAGGCATTAAAACTTGTTTATACGGAGTTTTCCGCAATAGGTCCTAACAAAAATGTTATCCAACTACCCAGACGAGGACGTGTCTGTCGAAAGTCATGTATTCAAGCTCGAATTCCTCCTCGTAGCCATCCTTATGGATGAATGTGGCGTCAAGTTCGCCTTCTCCCCTTGGACGGAAACGCTCCACTTCGATCTGCTCGGAGAAGTTCACATTGTATGCTGAGACTCTCTTGAAGATGGCTTCCTTCGCGCACCAGTAGATGGCGAGCTGCTCGTTCTTGCGCTCGTCGTCGAGGTCGTCGATCTCGTCCTCCGAGAGGGCCTTCTTCTCCACTGCAGAGAAATCCCTGTCCTGGCACTCGATGTCGATGCCCACTTCCTCTTCCTCATGGAGGATCACAGCGACGAAATTATCAGTATGTGTGATGCTGATGTTGGTTGCCATGTTCTCGAGGTAAGGCTTGCCATTGTCGTGGTGGCTGAGATAGACCTTGTCCTCGAAGAGCTCGTTGAGAAGGGCTCTGACTGCAAGACGCTGCTTGCGGAGCGCCTCGCTGGCGATATAGGAGATTTCCTCCATCTCGTCCGTAGGGGTGGAACTGAGTTCGATGAGTTCGCGCTCTGACTCAGTTATATGCCAGACCGCGATGGTTGCTTCGTTTTCGAGTTTCTTTTTTAGATATAGTGCCATTATCTGTCTTGGAGATATTTCTTTATGATGCTATAGGATTGCACGTTCCCAGATACGCAAGGCCGGTGAGCGCCGAATAGGCACACACGACAAAGCCGTCATCGGGAGAAGCATTCTCCGAATGACTGACTACAATATATGAATCTACGGGTATCGCTCGCCCCGGGTCATCAGACTGTTGACCTGCGAGTATTCCTGCTTCGATATTTATAGAACTGGGGGGCTCCATATATAATGTTAATGATTTAACGTGTGCAAATATACATACATTTTTCTGATTTATTGCTATCTTTGTTACTCCAAAAGAAAACAATACAAATTTAAGACATACAATCATGGGATTTTTGACAAATGAGAAGCTGCTCATCGTCGGCGCCGGCGGTGCTATCGGCTCAAACATGGCTCAGACCGCACTTATGCTCGGTCTCACTCCTAACATCTGCCTCTATGACATCATCGAGCCTGCTGTTCATGGTGTAGCAGAGGAAATGTATCACTGTGCGTTCCCAGGTGCAAACATCACCTGGACAACAGATCCTGCTGTCGCTTTCACAGACGCTAAATACATCATCTCTTCAGGTGGTGCACCTCGTAAGGACGGTATGACCCGTGAGGATCTTCTCAAGGGCAACTGCCAGATCGCAGCTCAGTTCGGTGACTACATCAAGCAGTATTGCCCAGATGTAAACCATGTTGTCGTTATCTTCAACCCAGCTGACGTAACAGCTCTTACAGCTCTCATCCACTCAGGTCTCAAGCCTAACCAGCTCACCTCACTCGCAGCTCTCGACTCAACACGTCTCCAGGAGCAGCTCGCAAAGGAGTGCGGCGTACAGCAGGACAAGGTCACAAACTGCTACACCTACGGCGGTCACGGCGAGCAGATGGCAGTATTCGCTTCTGCAGCTCTCGTAGACGGCAAGCCACTCTCTGAGTACAACATCTCAGCTGAGCGTTGGGCAGAGATCAAGCATGACACCATCCAGGGTGGTTCAAACATCATCAAGCTCCGTGGTCGTTCATCATTCCAGAGCCCTGCATACCAGGCAGTGAAGATGATTGAGGGTGCTATGGGTGGCGCTCCATTCACATGGCCTGCAGGCTGCTACGTAAACTGCGACAAGTGCGGTTACAAGAATGTGATGATGGCTATGCCTACCACAATCGACGCAACTGGCGTTCACTTCACAGCACCTCAGGGTACAGAAGAGGAGATGGCAGCTCTCGCATCTTCAGTTGAGCATCTCGCAAAGATGCGTGAGGAAATCATCTCCCTCGGCATCATCCCTGCAGTTGCAGACTGGGGCACAATGAACCCTAACCTCTAGTCGACAGGGGCATCCCTTGACAACAACGAAGCCGGTCTCGAAAGAGATCGGCTTTTGTTGTCGTCTGCCGCCCCCTCCCTAGCCAAGGACGTAGGTTCCCCTGGTCAAAACGACCAGGGAAACCTTGGGAAAGCAGACGAACAGGCGCCAGTGCATACGTCCCACCTATTTCAAAAACGGCCGAAAGTGACGTAGGTGGGAAGTTGAAACGACCACCTACCGCAGAAACGACCGAAAATGACGTAGGTGGGAAGTTGAGACGACCACCTACCGCAGAAAACGCCAAAAATGACGTAGGTGGGAAGTTGAAATGACCACCTACCGCAGAAACAGCCGAAAGTGACGTAGGTGGGAAGTCGAAA
>JAKSJP010000005.1 GCA_024398105.1 Bacteroidales bacterium
ACCGGTCGTTCCTGGAATCGACAAAGGGACATCGCATTGCAATAGCCATCGATCCTTGCTATATCTCCAAGTCCGGCAAGAAGACCCCAGGCATCGACTGGTTCTGGTCCGGTTGCGCAGCTGCCATGAAAAAGGGGCTTGAGATACTCGGCATCTCCATCGTCGATGCCGATGCCAAGGACTCTGTGTTCCTCAAGGCGGAGCAGACCTTCACCGACAAGAAGCGTGGTCGTAAGCCAGACTGCACCAAGGGGATGAAAGATCCCGACTCCCTCACCGGATGGTATCTGAGGATGCTCAATCGTAACTGCAAGCAACTGCTGTCTATCTGCAAGCTCATTGTAGCAGATGCATACTTCTCCAAAGAGAGCTTCGTGACAGGAGTCAAGACACTTGGCTTTGACCTTATCAGCCGCTTCCGCGATGATGTCAACCTCAAGTACATGTACACGGGTCCAAAGTCTGGCAAGCGGGGCCGCCCGCAGAAGTTTGCCGGCAAGGTTGACCTCAAGAATCTGGACATGAATGTCTTCACGGAGGACTACACAACAGAGGGCAAGCTCGTATACAAGATGTACACTGCCGTTGTCTGGGCTGTGAGCCTTGGATGTGAGGTTAGAGTCGTCCTGGTTGATTACGAGGATGCGGAAAAGAAGCGTCAGACCAGGAAGGTCTTCTTCTCAACCGACACCTCGATGTCTGCACGCGACATCTTCGACATTTACCGGACACGTTTCCAGCTGGAGTTTGTCTTTCGCGATGCCAAGCAGTTCACCGGACTCACACATTGTCAGGCTAGAAACAAGGAGGCTCTGTCGTTTGCTTTCAACGCTTCGCTCACTTCCGTCAACCTTGCCAGAGCCTTCGCCCGTCAGCAAGGGATGGATCTCTCGGTCGGTTCAACCAAAACCCTGCTGCACAACGCTGCAATGGTGGATCGATTTATTGCAATGTCCGGAAAATCTCCGAACATGCGATTAAATAACACTGATTTCAAAGAACTTTTATTCTACGGCGTTCGCGCCGTGGCGTAACTTTTATAAAATTAACGAACTATTGATGAAGTATACAAAAGAAATATTTGACAGCCTTAGCAGGGGCGGATTCGTCTGCAGCAACAGCGTGCGACAGAGCGTGAAGCGCTGGTATGAGGCGATCGAGGATGATTATGACAGCTACAAGGAATATTTCGATGGCATCGGATTTACCCTTGAGAGCGGTAATGGCTATTATTATTTCACGCGAGTGGAATCGAAGGTTGAACTGAATGACAAGCTTGAGCGTTTCTCGCGATGGATCGACCGTCTGGACTTTGTGAAGACCTTCAACAGCGCGTTCGGACCTGGCTTCACATTCCAGCGCTCCAATATCCTGGAACAGATGGCGGCGGACATAGAACTGAAGGATAAGGCCACGAAGCTTTATAAGGAAAAGATGACGCTGGAGGAAGTCGTCGAGAAGCTTGTCGACGAGATGGAGAAAATGGGCTTCATAGAGCTCGAGAACGAGTTGGACGGAACATGGAAAGTGACCAGCGCGTTCCATTATATTGAGGAATTGGTTGATTGTCTGATTGTATCGGAGGAGGTAGAGAATGAGGTGTCTGAATAAAGTCGTATTCATCAATAGCGCCAATACGCCATATGCAGAGGTGCGTCTGGACGGAAATGTCCATTTCATCGGAACGCAGGGAGTCGGCAAGAGTACACTCCTTAGGGCAATCCTGTTTTTCTACAACGGAGATAAGACGAAACTCGGAATCCCGAAGGAGAAGAAGGGCTTCGACGACTTCTACCTGCCGCATTCCAATTCCTACATCGTATACGAGGTGGGACATGAACATGGTCCCTTCAGCATCGTAGTGTTCCGGAATCAGGGACGTGCCTGTTTCCGTTTCATTGACGCGCCATATGACCGTGACTGGTTCGTCGACGGAATGAGCGGAGATGTGACCAGCGAGTATACAGTCATACGTCAGCGTCTTGATGGACACTATATGAGCCGTATCGTGGACCATTATGAGGAATACCGTAACATCATATATGGAAATCATCGCGCAACGGACAAGGAGTTCTACAAGTTTGCGTTCATGGAGAGCCAGAAGTATCAGAATATCCCGCGAAGCCTGCAGAATGTATTCCTGAACTCGCGTGTGGATGCGGATTTCATCAAGGAGATCATCATCCGGAGCATCAATGATGAGGAAGCTGCCATAGACCTTGGGTATTATCGAAGGCAGGTCGCTGATTTCAAGCAGGAATACGACGATATCTCCATCTGGTTCAGAACGAATTCCAAGGGCGAGAATGTAGTCAGGCTTCAGGCCGAGAAGGTGATAAAAGGCTACCAGTCGCTTCTCTATATGAAGGAGCAGATGGTGGATGTGTATTCCCAGATGCTTTTTGCAATCAGCGATGCTGAGAAGAAGATCCCATTGCTGCGCAAGCAGGCTGAGAGCTCGGCATCGGATGTCCAGAAACTGGAGAGGCTCCTATCGGAGGAGAAGGATAAGTTCGATAAGGAATATGCGGAGATCAACAAGTCTCTTGGTGCTGTGGAGGCGAAGCTGAAGGAGATCAAGGCCAAACGCAAGAAGTATTCTGAAATCAGGATAGAGGAGATTCTGGCCCGTGTGGAGGCTGAGTACCAGGTACGCGGTCGCCTGGACTCTCTGCGCCAGACCAGGGATACCCTCATGCGTGAATATGAGTCCCTTTCGGCCAAGTATGAGGCACTTGAGAACAATCTGAAGGCAGACTACCAGAGACAGGAGTCATTCTGTAAGGAGAAGATATCCTCGGCTCGCGAAGAGTATATGAAAGCCTCCGAGAAACTGTCTCTCGCCAACGAACGCAAGCGCTCGGAGATAGAGGCCTCACATTCGGAGGCCATGGCCCTGATCGACGAGAAGATGGAGGAACTGAGGGCAAAGGAACAGGTCCATGGCGAGTCCGTGGTACGTCTCAACTATTTCAAACCTCTTGGAGAGCAGATCGAGGCTCAGAAGGGAGTGATCGCCGGTCTGCGTACTGATGGCTTGACACTTGGGAATGAGATCCGGGCACTTGACGCAGAGATCGGCGCACTCACTAAGGACCATGAAGTTTCCCGGGCACGCCATGAACATGAACGTAATGCCAGGCTCGAGGCTTTGAAGCGCGATGCGGATGATTGCATGCGCAAGATTGAAGAGATTGATGCAATGCTATCCGGATCTGCAGGATCCCTGTACGAGTGGCTTGACGGCAATATGCCTGGATGGGAACATACCATAGGCAAGGTTGTCGACGAGAAGAAGATCCTTTATCGCATGGGCCTTAAGCCGGTTTTGTCGGCTTCTTCGGAGGGGCTTTTCGGTGTCAAGCTGGACCTTGGCGAGGTTGAATCGACTGTCCGCACACCATCTGACCTGAAGATGGACCGTTCTGCATATGAGGAAGCTCTGAATGATATAGAAGCTTCCAAGGCAGAGGTGGTCCTGGCCTGTGAAAAGGCCCTGGCCGGGCTTTCGGACCAGATGGCTCCTAAGACGAAGGAACTGCGCCAGATGAAAGGTGTGGCGGAGGCTAAGCTTCAGTCCCTTCCTCAGAAGATCAAGGAAGCACAGGTCAATCTGCAGGCACTTGAGGACAGGCAGTCTGAGATGATCATGGCAAGGAAGAACGAACTGGATGAGGTCAAGCTGGCCCTGGTGGGATCGCGTCAGGCCATTCAGCAGGAACGCTCGGAATCCATCAAGGTCCATGACAAAGCTCTCAAGGCTTTGCAGAAAGATTTCTCAGAGGCCAGACAGCAGCTGGAAAATGTCCGTGATGCAAAGATCGGAGACGCGAATGCGGAAATAGCTCGTCACAAGGTAGCTTTTGATGCCTCTGTCTCAGACCTTAAGCTCAGACGGGATATCGAACTTAAGGGTGCGGGCGTAGATACTGAAGCCCTGAACGATTGCGAGCGTAGGATTTCTCAGGAAGAGGTTGAACTGAAGTACATAGATGTCAATAGGTCCATCTGTCTTGAGTATCAGATAGATAAGCGCGATCTTTTCGACAATGAGGAAGAACTGCGTGACAATAAGCAGGCTCTTGACTCCAAGAAAGAACAGTTGAAAGCCAAGTTCGATGTGCGTGGCCAGAGGCTACAGGAACAGAAGCGTGCCGCCCAGGCTCAGCTTGAGTCTGTGAGGAACACTATCCATGAATGCGAAGAAGGCATAGACAAGTGTGTTGACTTCCAGAACAGCGAGACCATATTCCCTGCATTCCTCTCCGATGTCCGCGAACGCGCGACGATGGTCTCGGCGCTGTCGCTGCTCGAGTCCATGCATGATCTCATACTGCAGCGCAACGAACGCTCTTCGCAGTTCAAGCAGGCAGTGAACATATTCAAGGGCTATTTCGGTCCTGGGAACACTTTCAATTTCAAGACGAATATCGTCAGTGATGAAGACTATATGGACTACGCCGCCGGCCTGGAGGAGTTCGTAAGGCAGGAGAAGATAGAAGATTACCGTGGACGAACGAGTGACCGCTATCTCGAGATTCTCTCACGCGTTTCCCGAGAGATGGGTGACCTGACTCGTGGCGGCTCTGAGGTCGAGAAGATCATCAAGGACATCAACTATGACTTCAAGGAGAAGAATTTCGTCGGAGCCATCAAGAGTATCGAGATACGCAGGACTGATTCCGGTGACAAGATGGTCCAGCTTCTGTTGAGGATAAAGGAGTTCAGTGATGAGAACCAGTTCCATCTCAGCGGCATCAACCTGTTCAGCGATACGGACGAACATTCTGACATCAACCGCCAGGCGGTGCGCTATCTTCAGGACTTCATGGGCTGTCTCAGCGAGTTCGCAAGCAAGCAGTATCTGTCGCTTACAGATACATTCCAGCTGCAGTTCCGTGTGGTTGAGAATGACAATGACACCGGATGGGTGGAGAAGATCGCGAATGTGGGTTCTGATGGAACTGACATACTTGTCAAGGCTATGGTGAATATCATGCTCATAAATGTCTTCAAGGAGAAAGTTTCACGCAGGTTCGGTGAGTTCAGGATACATTGTATGATGGATGAGGTAGGCAAGCTTCATCCATCCAACGTGAAGGGTATCCTGGATTTTGCAAACAGCCGTAATATATTGTTAGTCAATAGCTCGCCGACCACATATAACGTCAGCGATTACAGATATACCTACCTTTTGCAGAAGGATGGTTCTTCCAAGACTATAGTCACGCCACTCATTACCCGTAAGGAGGCGGAGATAGGACAATGAAAAAGAGTGATATAGCTATTCTTGAGATACTTGCTCGAGGAGAGACTGTCGGTGCCAGCCGGCTGAAAGGAGAGCTGCTGGAACGTCTGCGTGATGAACACCTGATAGTGTCAGTTTCCCATGGCAGCCGCGTGTCATACAGGGCGCTTGATCCTTCTATGATTGAAGTCCCTGACCTGTCTTTTGAAACCAGGGCGGACCAGGTCGCGGCCTTTGGTGATTCCAAAGTGCTATATGTCCGTTCATGCCCAGGTTTTCCGGTGAATTCGTATGTGCCGATACATGCATGTCTAGATGGCCGTCCATTGGACATTTATCCGGACGAAGGCACTTTTATGTTTGTAAGCGACTGGCAGAAGTTCACTTTGCCGGAAGACGTTGTCGTCGTAGGTGTCGAGAACATGGAGAACTTCCGCAAGGTCCGCTCGCAAAGGTATCTCTTCCAGTCCCTATGTGCACCTGTGCTTTTTGTTTCAAGATATCCTCAGACGGGTGATCTTGTGCATTGGCTTCAGACAATCTCTAACCGTTATGTCCATTTCGGTGATCTGGATCTGGCGGGAGTCAATATCTATCTTACAGAGTTCTACAACCGTCTAGGTGAAAGGGCCTCGTTCTTCATCCCGTTTGATACAGATGAGCGTCTCCGTCTAGGCTCGCGTGAACGCTATGACAATCAGATTGCCAGATTCGGGCATATGGCAGTCCCGGACACTCGCGTCCAGTATCTTGTCGACCTGATCCATAAGCACAAGAAAGGGTATGATCAGGAAGGGTATATAGTGCCCTGACCTGATCCGAGTTTACCGGAAGGCGCTGTTTTGTCTGAAAGGTAACTGTCTATCTATTAATTACTTATGCCAACTCCCATTGCCGCCACGACCAATGGGGCTTGTGTAAAGTGATTGAATGTCAGCGACTTACGTTCCAGCAAAAAAATCCGGGCGGACGTCAAGACACGCATTACGCAGAGTTTTTGTATATTAGCAAGACTAAATGCCCAAAGATTTATGAAACATCCCGCTCACTCCCCACTCACCCTAGTTTGTCTCTTGATGATGCTATTCTCAGCCCCGTCTGCCAAGGCGCAGGGCGTGAGGGATCTGGTCTCGGCGATTCTGGGCGCGGCGGTCGAGCAGGTGACGGGCATAACTGATGCGGCCGAGGCAGCGGCGGACCAGCAGAACCTTGCGCAGTGGAAGATTCCGGCCGGCAATTACAGCGGAATTACCCCGCTCGAGACGGCGGTCAGGGCGGCTGACGGTACGGTTTCATGTCGGTACGCGGTCGTAAGTGACAAGGGTTCGAGCGATGGCTTCTTTGTCTGGAGGATCGTCCAGGATGGATTGGACGGACATGTTGTCGAGGTCGTCAATGAGGGCTTTCTGGCGAACATGGTTTCGGCGACGTCCAGCCGTGATTGCGAGGGAGTCGTCTTCGTACCGCACTCTGGCACCCTCTTCATCTCCGGCGAGGGCGACGGGAGGGTCCTGGAGTATGACCTGAAGGGCCAGAGGACCGGGCGTGAGCTG
The DNA here is from genome assembly GCA_024398105.1 of Bacteroidales bacterium. Taxonomy (GTDB): domain Bacteria; phylum Bacteroidota; class Bacteroidia; order Bacteroidales; family UBA932; genus Cryptobacteroides. The sequence goes on from JAKSJP010000005.1 coordinate 6,802, forward strand.
GAAGTGCCGGTTGTGTTCAGGACGGCGGTGGGTAATCAGGGCCTGGAGGCACTGGCCTATGGTGGTAAGAAGCCGCTTTTCTGGCTGACTTCGGAAACGATGCTGAAGGCGGACAAGGCGACGGACGGCGGAACGGCAGGTACCATGAACCTGTTGCGTATTGTGTCGTTCGGTGCGGATCTCAAGGCCGAGCGGCAGTGGGCCTATCAGATGGATCCGGCTGCGGTGCGGACGCCTGGGTCGATCTATGCTTTCGGTGTGCCGGAGCTTTGTGCGTTGCCGGACGGACGTCTGCTGGTGCTCGAGCGTGAGGCGAATGTCACGAGTGCGTACGTCGGGTCGACGGTATCATGCCGACTGTATTCGGTCTCTCCGAAGAAGTCCAGGAGTCTGCGTTCGGACCGCCCTCTGTCGGAGCTTGGTGAACGCGCGTTCCTGCGTAAGAAGCTGGTGGACAGCTGGACGACGTCGCTTTCGCTTGCCGGAATCAATTGGGCGAATTACGAGGGCATGTGCCTTGGCGCAACCCTTTCTGACGGCCGCAGGACGCTGATTCTGGTCAGTGATTCGCAGGGCGGCTACGGCAAGGCCGGCTTCAATCTGGCCGATTTTGTCAAGGTTGTGGTTCTTTAGGACCATGGTTGGTGTTTCATCCCGAAAAATCGGCGTTTCATCAAGAAAATCCTCAATTTAAAACGGTTGTTTTATGCATTCTGAATAACTTGGTTATTCGGTTGACATTTTTTATCCTATTCGTTAGCATACAGCGCAAACTATAGCTAACCTACTTTTTGACACACTTCATGCATCCACAAATTACTCATGGGATACTATTGATGGTCAGATGGGCGTTAGATTTGCTTCAAAAACTGATCCTTCGCAATATATCTTCCTTCCAAACGGCATCTATCTTTCAGCGAGCAGTATTGATGCAGATTATTATTATGCTCTTTGGTTCATGAATTCTGACGATCCAGCATTCAGATTGGAGCCAAGTACTGATAGAGGTGAATACGTATACGACTTAGCATCTGCTGTTTATCTCTGTATTCTCCCTCAGTAGCATATAATGTAATCCATAACAAAAGGCCCAGAGTTCTCTGGGCCTTTTCTCTACTGTATCTCCTCCTTCCAACCACCATGATCCTAAAATCCCTGGAAAGCCGTCCAGCTGGTGTTGGACTCGGCGGTGGTTTCGAGGTTGTCCGGCAGGTTGACGAAGAAGTCGAAGCCGGTGTATTGTTCGATGGTGTCGACGCTGACGACGTAAGGGGTGAAGTCATTGCTTGGATACACCTTGTGGTCGAGCCAGAAGCCGATCGCGCTTGCAGATGTGATGGAGCTTCCGCTTCGCTTAACCTTGAGGACTACCTTCCAATAGTAGTTTGGAACAGGGATGGTCTTTGGCTGGACAGTCTCCTTTGCGGCAGTCAGGTACTTGACAGTCTCGTTGCCTCCCTTCTTCTGGAAGGTCGCGCCGGTCACGACATAGACCGTATCGGTGCCTTCGGTCAGTTCCCTGATTTTGCCTTCAACGTTGCTCCAGATTGAATTGTTGAAACTGTTCTGGATCTGAGGGGTCTGATTGGTGGCATAATAGGTCTGGGACCTGCGGGTGTTGTCGTCCTTGCGGTCGGCTGCAGGGACCTGATGGCCACGGGAATAGGTCGCGTTGCCATAGTTGGTTCCATAGCTGTTGGAAATGATATTGATCTGAATCTCCTGATCTAGCTGTGGGTTGAAATCCCAGGTAGTCGTGCTTGCTGAGCCTGATACGTGTGATTTCGTAAGCGGATACGCCGACCAAAGAGAAGTATACATGGACTTGTCATATAAGTATGTATAGTTTCTCGAGCTCTTTTCTCCGAAATGGCCGACGAAGTATCTGTCTCCCGTTGTATATGCAGGGAGCTCAAGCCAGTGCTGAGGAGGGGCGGTGCTTTCTGTACTTGTCGAGAAAGGCTTCACTCCGCTGTAATATTCCTTTCCGGCTACCTGGATGACAGCGCGGTAGTAGTATGTGGTACCTGCTGCCAGGCTCTCAGCATTGACAGAGAAGCTGCCGTTTGGATGGCCCAGACCTCCTTCGTTATAATGGATGGTCCTGTCCAGGGTTTCGGGAGAAAGACCTATCTCGAAGCGGGCCTCGACAGGGTTCTCTGTGGCTCCTGAGTATGAGGCAGCCAGGACTGCCGATGACGCTGTGGCTTCTTCGACATCCTTGACCATGACTACCGGATCCGGTGTGCCAGGATTCGACCCCTCAGTAGACTCAAGGGTGACTGTGACCGATGACAGGGTAATATAGCTTGTGGCGCCATCTGGTCTTGTGAATGTCACGGTCGAAGCTTTTCCGCTCCATGAGAGCTCATCCGTTGTCGATGTACATGTTCCTCCGTTCGTGGTGACATCCTCCTTTCCTCCTGAAATGCCCCATACGACCGAGGTCATGGCATATCCATTAGGGGCATCGAACTTGATCGTGTTTGACTTGTAGAATCTTATCGATGTGGAGTTTGCATATAGGCTGCTTCCGTTTCTTGTGTAGGTTATCTGTACATTGTCCTTGGTCTGGATTACTTCGTTCTTCGTAGTGCCGCTGAAAGTTACGGTCTCGCCCCAGGTTGAATATCCAAGGCTACCGAACTCAACGGTGGTAGGCTGATTTGAAGTCAGATCTTCCCTGTCCGCGGAGTTCATGTTGACTGTCAGTAGATTCCTTTTGTTGCGAAGGAATGTCTTTGGATTCGTTGACAGGTCGATGTCCCTTGTGTATCTTGCGGCATCGGTCACGATCTCGACCTTGATCCTTGTCGCTGTGAATTCAAGAGTTGAGAACCATGCTGATATGCTGCCGGTTTCATCGAGAGCTATGCCGTCACTGCTCTTCAATGTGACTGAGTTCACTCCTTTGCTTCCGTCGATTGTACCCTCCAGGAGGTTCAATGTGACTGAGCCGACAATCTTTGCGTCGTCCTGTGCGGTAAGGGTGATGCTCTTGACGACTTCCCCATCCTCTGCGCCCTTGAGGCTCTTGAATGTGATCTGTGACAATGCCACCATTCTCTTGAACTCCATAGGGACTACGGTTGTTTCTTTGATCACCTCTGCGTATGCTGTCGTGGAGCGACCTACCATGATATCGGCGCCTGCGTCGAATGATTCGGTGGAAAGCGCCTGGGACGCCTTCAGGGTCACTGTCGCCTCCGGAGCATTCTTGAAATCCGCCGATGAGAACAGCGATGCTGGATATGCTGAGAAGAACTGATATGATCCCGGCTTGGTCCATGTGAATATCGAACTCGATCCCATCGTGAACTCGGCGACGGATGCATCTTTCTCAAGTGCATTGCTCGTATAGATCTTAGCACCTGATGCTGGTGCGTCATCGGACTTCGCCTGCCAGTACTGTCCGTCACGAAGACATGCCACCTTGATCTTGTCGCCTGCCTTCCACGTCACGGCCTTGAGTCCATTGTTCCAGCCGGTCTTGGTCACTTCGTCTACTGCTGGCTTTGATGCCACGAATGTGATCAGTGCATCATTCTCTGCCTTCTCCACCCCACTGTTCTTCGTGCAGGATGCAAGTGACACAAGCGATGCACTTGCCATGATCAAGCTCATGGCCATTGATAAAATACTGTTCCTTCTCATAGCTGTTCCGGTTAAATAGAGCCAAGGTTGTTATCGCCTTCCACGTCGGCATCTTCGTAGTACCCGTCACTCAGGCATATGATGCTGATGATGGCAATTTCGCGTACTATGACTTCCGGAGAAACATAGGTTTTGCTTGCTAGCTCTGAATTTTTCATGGTTAGATAGTTTTTGAATAGCTTTTGACACTCTAAATATACCCAGAAAATGGATAATAGACAACTGATTACCCATTTTCCTGTAGGTCAAATCCACCTACAGCCCAACACCTATCCCCTTGCTACTCAGCTATATACGCATTTCCCTATAGGGCAAGACGCACTACAGGGAAATGAATAAAACGCAATAAATCAATGTCTTAACTGATTGCAAAAGCTCGAAAGGAAATTCTACTGCCTTGTCACTCGCCTCCTCAATCTATCCACTGCGTGCTCGAGGGACTCGGATGGTTCGAGGATGTTGTAGTCGCCCCAGAAGGCTGGATCGGCGAAGTCGTCGACTCTGTCGTAGAAGGAGTCGGTCAGCTTGAAGGCGTCCTTGGCTGGGATAGCCTCGACATTCTCGGACTGGACGTCGGTTGCGACCATCTCGGAGACGATCGTGTAGGCGCTGCTGAAAAGGCGCTTTTTCCAGTCGCATTTGAACTCCATGCTGCTGCGGACGTAGTGGAGGACGGCGACGCCGTCAACGAGCCTGTAGCTGGCAATGAATGACACCTCGTGCGGCTCGAACTTCATGCCCGCGGGCTTCCTCTTGAGGATGGCGCCGGTCACGATGTTGGCGTCCCACATGTCGACGCTGTACTCGGCCCTCATGATCGCCAGGGTCTCCTGGTCGATGTAGATCTTTGCATTATATAAAGGGTAACGTGTATTGCGGATGAACGGGATCATGTCAACTACGTATACAGGCCTTTCCTGGATCACGGTCGGCGTCGACATCTTATAGTCATATGCGCGGAGGTCCTCCTCGAAGAAGAGGTCGTTAGGGTTCTTGACGACGTCGAGAGTAAGCGCGAGGACAGGACCGCCCTGGAGCTTGACTGAAAGGGTATCGGCCGATTTCTGGCTCATCAGACGCCTTCCCTTCAGAACCTCGACGCGGTCGAAGTCGGTAGGGCGGCTGTACTGGTGCTTGAACATGTCGACCACAGCCTCAGATACGCTGATGTATCTGTTGCCTTTCCTGGCGGTCTCCCTGTAGAAGCCTCTCTGAAGCACCGGAGCCTTCGGATAGTTGTCCTTCACGCGTCTGAGTGCCTCATAGACAAGCATTTCAGGGTCCTGGCTGATGATAGATGCGGCATTCAGCAGGTTCTCGTAAGGCTTGAGGAAGATTCTCATCTCATGTGCCTCGCTGGCCTTGACTGTCAGCTCGTTGGCATGGTAGCCCACATGCGAGATGAGGATGGTGATGTCTTTGTCTGTGTTCGGGATCTTGAGGCTGAAGTAGCCGTCTTCGTTGGTGATGGTTCCGAGAGTCGAGCCCTGGATCGCGACGCTCACGAATGGCAGCCTCTGGCTGTCGTCCCTTACGATACCTGAGACGGTCAGCAGAGAGTCGACTCGCGACTGTGCAGATGCCACGAAAGGCATTAGCAGAAGGACTGTCAGAAGGGTGAGGAATGGATATCTCTTTGCCATGTTGATCTCTGTTTATGGATTATTGCCGTCAAATATACTGAAAAATTAGTCTATATTTGTCAGAGCGTTTTAAAATCATCTGATATATAATAGTTTATATGAGCAAGAAGATAGTTGCGGTGCTTGGCGACGCCATCGCTGAGCCCGGTTCTGATAAGTATCGTCTCGCCTACGAGACGGGCAAGATGTTGGTTGACCATGGTTACCGCGTGCAGAGTGGTGGCATGGGAGGAATCATGCGTGCAGTCTGCGAGGGCGCCCATGCTTCCGAGAAGTATACAGAAGGAGATACCATAGGCATACTCCCTTCTTTCGACAGGAACAAGTGCAATGAGTACGTCGACATCGCAATCCCGACCGGCCTTGATATAGTAAGGAACGCGCTGACCGGAAATGCCGATGCGGTCGTGGCGATCGGAGGTGGTGCAGGCACCTTGGCGGAGATGGCATCATGCTGGTCAGAACTCAGGTTGATCATCGCCTATCGTACTGTCCCCGGCTGGGCGCAGAATCTTGCCGACACCAGGATCGACGGTCGTATCAGGTACCCTGAGATCGAAGACGACAAGGTCTATGGTGCTGATACACCGCAAGATGTAGCCAGGATTCTTGAGGAAAAAATGGATCTTTATACCAAAGGTTTCGTGGGAATCAGCTGGATCGATCCGCGTAAAGGATGAAAAAATACATTCGTTAATGGCCGGAAGGTGGAAAAATTGAATGATAATAGGGGTAAATATCGCAATTTCGTTGAATTATTGACCAGTCCCCTTTTTCAGTTGAAAAATACACTTTCTTGATAATGTGATTAATTATTTTTGTCACTGCATTCTAGGAGCATTGGTCACGTTCTAGTGATAGATGCTGTTTGAATGAGTTGTTTATTAACGAATAGGTAGATAGTGTGTTTAAGGGTACGCTGTGAAGCGAACCCTTAAGCCTTTTTTATGGGGTTCTGTTTCCTGACCGTTTGCATCTCTCTTCCGAAAATAATCGCTATCTTTGCGACCCAACAAGTTAACAGATGCTCTTCAAGTTCTTCATGGTATGCAATAAGATCGGTGCCTTCACCCTGGGTGGCGGCTTCGCGATGATCCCTATCATGGAGAGAGAATTCGTCGACAAGTACCATTGGCTTGACAAGCAGGAGTTCGTGGACATCCTTCTTGTCGCCCAGACTACTCCAGGCATCTTCGCTGTCGACATGGCAAGCCATATCGGCTATAAGCTCAAGGGTGTAAGAGGCGGAATCGTAGGAGCCATCGGCATCGCGCTTCCTTCCATCATAGCGATCACAGTCATCGCGATGTTCTTCCAGAACTTCAAGGACAATATCTGGGTGGAGAAGTTCTTCAAGGGCGTGCGCCCGGCAGTAGTCGCGCTGATCGCGGCGCCGTGCTTCCGTCTTGCGCAGAAGGCCAATCTCAACAGGTACACATTCTGGATCCCGATTGTCAGCTGCCTTCTTATCTGGCTGCTGGGCGTCTCCCCTATCCTGATCATACTTGCAGCGGGAGTCGGCGGTTTCCTGTATGGCCGCTACGAGACGAGGCGTGGGACTGATAACCAGAAGGAGGACAGGCGATGAACATCTTCCTCAAGCTCTTCATTACCTTCTCGAAGATCGGTATCTTCAACTTCGGAGGCGGCTACGCGATGCTATCGCTCATCCAGAACGAGGCTGTCGTGAAGAACGGTTGGCTGACCAATGCAGAGTTCGCGGACATCGTCGCGATCAGCCAAAGTACCCCGGGACCTATCGGAATCAATGCGGCGACCTATGTCGGATACACCTCAGTGATGAACGAGGGCTATTCGCAGGGTCTTGCCGTCGTCGGAGCCGTGCTAGCATCGCTCTCAGTCATCTGGCTTCCTTTCATCCTGATGATCGCGATCAGCCGATATATCATGAGCCATAAGGACTCCAAGGCAATCAAGGATGTCTTCCGCGGTCTCCGTCCGACCATCGTCGGTCTCATCGGCGCCGCAGCCCTCCTCCTCATGACCAGTGAGAACTTCGGCTCGCCTGCCGAAAATCCTTATCTCTTCGCGCTGAGCATAGCGATCTTCTTCGCGTCCTTCTACCTCACGGGCTTCAGGAAGGCGAATCCTATCCTTGTGATGCTGGTCTGCGGAGTCCTTGGTATTATCTTTTACTAGTCTTTATCGTCGCTGCGTACGCGCTGTTGCAGAGTCCGAGGACTGCTGAGACGATGAACAGTGTCTCAATTCCTAGAGTCTTCCAGATCCATCCGCCAAGCAGGGCGATGAAGATTGTGATCAGGTGGTTCACAGAGATTCCCGTCGAGATGGTCGCCCTCATCTCCTCCTTGTTGTCAGAGATGTCCTGGACATAGACGTTGGATGCCATCGACGCAAGCGAGATGACCGAGTCGAGGATGTAGTTGACGCAGCATACGATGAACGCCACGTGCATAGGGAAGATGCGGTGCGCGAAGCCGTAGAAGAAGCAGACGATCACGAGGATCAGGGTGTCTGCGATCATCACCGGCTTATAGCCTATCTTGTCGATCAGTCTTCCGACCATGGGGGCAAGAAGGAAGCATGCAATCGCGGAGATCGCGAAGAGCAGACTGATGACTCCAGCGTCCGCCTTATAGAAGAGGATCAGCACGTAGGGACCGAAGGTGAAGAACACCTGCTTCCTCGCTCCGTAGAAGACCTCGAGCATGTAGTACTTGCTGAACTTCTTCCTGAAGTAGAAACGGCTCTTGGACTTGTCTGTGACGCTGTTTCCGGTGAGCCTGAACGACACGAGCATCGCTATGCCAAGGAACGCTGCGGCTGCCATGAACATAGGCTTGAACAGACCCGAGCCCCCGATCAGGGCGAACAGGGCGATGACGACTGCGTATCCGGCCAGGTTGCCGATCTGGTAGACGGAATTCTGGTAGCCGAGCGCCTGGCCGCCGTAGCCGGTCTTCGAGTATTCGAGAGACAGGGTGTTCTTCATTCCGAGCTGGATGTGCTCGCCGGTCGAGTAGATGAAGATGGCCAGGATGACCAGGAACTTGGTCGGCGATATGGCTGCCTGGAGTGTCATTCCGAGGAACATGATTATCATGCCCATCTTGTACATCTTCTCGGCCGAGAAGCGGTAGAAGATCGCGAGTATCACCACCAGAAGCAAACCTGGGACCTCACGGAAGAACTCGGTAATGCCTCGGTCCATCTCGTTGATCCTGACGACCTCGGCCATGTAGTTGTCGAGCACGCCTTTGTAGAGGCCGAATCCGATAGCCGAGAGTATGAGTGAAAGGAAGAGGGCCTTGTATCTCGATCCTTCCTTGAATATTGCCGTCGTTGTCATCTGTCAAGTTGTTTCAGATGGCGAAGTTAGCAAAAAAGCGGGACAATCAGCACGTCCTTACTCCTTCGACTTTGTTGGAATAGAAAACTTTGCATAGAAGGTGACAGGCCATGCGTTGTCGAAGAACTCCATGCCATTGCCGACCTTTCCGAAGGAGAAAACCTGCTGATAGCCGAGATTAGCCCTGACTCCGAGTGCCGCGAAGCCGCCGACCTTGAAGCCTGCACCGAAGAAGACGTTATCGAAAGGTCCCATTCCCATGCCGATGCCGCCATCCAGGTAGATATTGAAATCCGGGCTGAGATACATGTAGTATCTTGCTCCTGCAGCAATCTGGATTACGTTTTCACGGAATCTCTCAGGACCATAAAACGCCTCACCATGGTCGTTATATTTCTTGGTTTCCTGCATTTCACTCAGGTTCTTGTATTCCAGGTTGAAGAAGCAGGCCCACTTGTAGCTCCTTCTGGAGAACTGGAATTCATATGAAAGTCCGAAACCTAACCCCTGACCTTCCTTTGCCGGACGGTATGTGGCATAGAGATCGATGTTGGAACGTCCTTCACGGTGGACTGTCGTCTTAGTGCCGTTGCTCTTGTCAAATACATCAATCAAGTATGCCTCTTCATACCTGAGCCCTTCTACATCGTCTTCTGTAATACCGGTAGGAGCCAGTGTGACGAAGAGCTGCTGACGGAATGTAGTATTCTCTCTCAGGTAACCAGACCTGCCATCGGTAAGATACATCTTGTTGATCAGGTACGTAGGTTCTGGATTGGCCTCTGTCGATATGAAGAAGTTGTCCTTGACGTTGGACATCTCATATCTATACAGTCGCGCAGGTCCGTCGCACACTACGCGTAGGAAAGCTGTCGTTTTCACGAATTCAGGCTGAGGACTCAATGAATAACCAGCCGATATGTCAGACTGAGAATTGTCGTAACTGAAGTCATGACGTTCATAAAGGATTCCATCGACGAAAAGCGACGTCACATCATTGAGATATGCCACCTCCTCCTTGTCTGTCTCCGATCTCCTGTAGACAATATTGGTCTCCGAGCAGAAATTGCCGACATTCTTGATCTGGCATTCCGTCTTCTGCCCGTTGTTGTCAATGATCCAGCCATCACTGAATCTTACCTGTGCAGCCATGGATGCGCATGCCAGGATAGTGATTAGTGTAAGAATTAATTGTTTCATGATACAATGTAATGCGTCAAACACAAAATTAGCAAAAAAAACTATCTTTGCATATATGATCAGATCACTCATATTCGACTTCGGAAAGGTCCTGGTGGACTACGACTTCTACCGGTTCATCGAGTCTTTCATCCCCGACCTGGAGAAGAAGGACAGGTTCATCAGCTGCATCCTGACGGACCATTGGTTCAAGACGCTCGACAAGGAGGACAGGCCGTTCGAGGAGACGATCAGGCAGATGCAGGAGCTGTATCCCGAGTTCACCAAGGAGATCCAGATATTCGCCGACGAGTTCCCTTCGATAGTCGACCGTGAGGTGCCTGGTATGAGGGAGCTTCTCACAAGGCTGAAAGCAGAAGGATACAGGCTCTATGGGCTGACCAACTGGTGCAACCGAGTACGTGTGACGATGTCGCAGTACGGGATATTCCAGCTTCTGGACGGGCAGGTCATCTCGTCTGTGGAACATGAGATCAAGCCGTTCCCGCAGATCTACAGGATCCTTTTCGACCGCTTCGCTCTGAAGCCTGAGGAATGCGTCTTCACCGATGACAAGCAGGAGAACATCGACGGCTCACTCGCCGTCGGTATGCCGGCGATCCTCTTCAAGGATGCGCAGCAGTACGAGGCTGAACTTAGGAAAATAATCGCCGAAAGGCAGTAGCCAGTATGAATAAAAAACAATAATTATATGAAAAAGACCCTTATCGCGACCCTTGCCCTCGCATGCATGATGTCGCTTCCGTCCCTCGCTCAAGGCGGCTACAAGTTCACCACGGTGGTATCCAACAAGACCACACCGATCAAGGACCAGGCTTCCACCGGAACATGCTGGTGCTTCGCTACCACTTCGTTCATGGAGTCGGAGCTCATCAGGATGGGCAAGGGAGAGTACGACCTCTCAGAGATGTTCATCGTGCGCCAGAAGTACATCAACCAGATGAAGGACAACTTCCTCCGCCAAGGCAACGGCAACGTCGGCCAGGGCAGCCTCTCGCATACCTGGATGAACGCTTTCCGTCAGGTCGGAATCGTCCCTGAGGAAGTGTACCATGGAATCAACTATGACTCGCAGTCGCACAACCATTCGGAGCTTGCTGCCATGGTCGCAGGAATGGCGAAGACAGGACTTGCGATGAGAAAGAGAGGACCTGAGTTCGACAAGGTGGTAGACGCGATGTTCGACGTGTATCTGGGCGAGCTTCCTGAGACATTCACATACAAGGGAAAGCAGTACACCGCGCAGTCTTTCGCGCAGAGCCTCGGCCTCGATATGGACGACTATGTGGAGATCACCAGCTTCTCCCACAAGCCATACTACACCCAGATGTCCGTCGAGGTTCCTGACAACTGGGAGCACGAGCGCCAGTACAACGTTCCGCTCGACGAGATGATCGAGGTGATGGACCATGCGCTGAAGAACGGCTATACGATAGACTGGGACGGTGACGTCAGCGAGAAGGGCTTCTCACACAGGAACTGCGTCGCCATCAACCCTCAGGTCGCTGTTCTCAAGGACTACTCTGACACCGACCGCGCACGCTTCGAGGACATGACTCCTGCTGCCCGTCTCGAGGAGGTCTACAAGTTCGAGAACCCATATCCTGAGATCGACGTGACCCAGGAGATCCGCCAGGCCGGCTACGAGTCGTTCGCCACTACCGACGACCATCTGATGCACATCGTCGGCATCTCGAAGGACCAGAACGGTACAAAGTACTACATCACGAAGAACAGCTGGGGCGACAGCAATGCCCAGGGAGGATATCTCAACATGTCAGAGAGCTTTGTACGCGCTAAGACGATCTATGTGATGGTCCACAAGGACGCCCTTCCAAAGGATCTCCGCAAGAAGCTCGGAATCAAGTAGACTATCTTCTCACTATATAGAAAGTGACTTCATATCGTCCGCCTCTGAGAATCTCGTTACCGGCAAACGGCCTGACCGACGGTGACGGCACAGAGGCGGCGATGTTGTAATAGCCGTTCTTGACGGTTACTATCCCCCTTCCACCCGGCTCGATGGTTATGTTCTCGCAGTCTACACCGCTGTACATGACCGTAAGTGCCTGACCCGTGGAATTGTTTACGATTATGGTGCTGACAGGGGAATCGTCGTCGGCATAGATGCGCTCGATAGGAGGCAGGTTCTGGTGCGCGCTGGTGAACGCGTCGGCGACCTTCATCGCGATGAGCCTTGCCGTCGCCTCGGACCTGTGCTCGCCGCTCGGGTACATGGCTATGTACTTCTCATATGCCTCCTTGGTGTCCTCGGAAGAGGCTCTGTTCCATGCGCCTTCCTCGCTTCTCCACTCCCTGTCCTTGAATTCCTTCTCGATCTCCTTCATCCTGGCGTCGTCCGGAAGCCTGTTGACCTCGATAGGGATGTCCTTCAGGTCGAAGGTCTTCTCGATCAGCCCAGAGGTGCTTCCCTTCATGGTACCCGAGTTCTCGATCCTTCCCTTCTTTATCGTCTCTCCCTTGTTGAGCTCGAGCACGGTCTGCGCACCGGCGCTCAGGGAGATGAGCATCAGCGCGAAGACTATGGATATGAGTTTCCTGAGGGACATTGTCTGACTCTGGGTTTATGTCGGTCATGCAAAGTTACAAATTCCGTACCTCTTTCCGAAGCCGACGATAAGGCCTGCGGACAGCAGGATGGCAAGGAACTCAGCTACGTTGACCGCCATCCAGATACCGTCGATCCCGAGTACCGCAGGAAGGATGAAAACCGCGCCAAGTTCGAGCACCAGGGTCCTCACGAACGCAGCTACGGCGGATACCACACCGTTGTTGAGAGCCGTGAACAATGCCGAGGTGAACATGTTTAACCCGCAGATTATGAAGCTTATCATGTAGATCTTGCTGGCATGGACGGTCAGTTCCCAGAGCGGTTGGCTATATCCCACGAAGATGCGTGCTATCAGCGGGATACCCATCTCGGCTATGGCCGTAAGCCCGATTCCGCAGACTCCCACTATCACGAGACTCTTCCTCAGGAGGCTCTTCAGCTCATCCCTGTTCCCTGCCCCGTAGTTATATGAGATGATCTGCGAGATGCCCATGTTGTAGCCGATGAACACCGCCGCGAAGATGAATCCCAGATACATTATCACACCATAGGCCGAAACGCCGTCCGAGCCGATATAGCGCATCAGTTGCCAGTTGTAGCATATGCTGACTATGCTCAGCGAGACGGCGCCCACGAACTCCGACATGCCGTTCGAGCACGAGTTGGCTATCGCCTTCCAGTCATATGAACATGGTACCAGCTTCAGCTGCGTACGGTTGCGTTTCGACCGGAAGAACCAGAGCGGAACGCCTCCACCGACAAGGAGCGAGGTCGCTGTCGCGACGGCGGCACCCGTGAGCCCCCATCCGAAGACTGCGATGAAAAGGAAGTCCAGCACTATGTTCGTGATGCCGCAGGCGATGCTCAGCACGGTGCTGAAATGAGGCCTCTCGGCGACCATGAAGAACGGCGTGAACGCCCTTTGGAGCATGCAGGCCGGAAGTACCGTGACCAGAATCCGTCCGTACTGGACGCAATAAGGAAGCATCGCGTCGTCCGCACCGAGTGTCCTTGCGAGCCAGGGCATGGTAATGAAGAGGACGACCGCCAGCACTGCGCTGACCGTGACCGTCACCTTCAGGAGCATCGAGAATATCCTGTTAGCCCTCTCAGGGTCCTGCTCTCCGAAGGTCTTGGACACGAGTGCGCTTCCTCCGGCTCCTATCATCAGGCCGATCGCACAGACTATGTCCATCGGCGGCCAGATCAGGTTCATCCCGGCGAAGGCGTCGCTGCCGGCGTAGTTGGAGATGAAGAAGCCGTCGACGATGGTGTAGACGGACGTGACGAGCATTGTCAGCACCATAGGTACCATGGTCCTGACGATTCTGCGATAACCGTAATGTCCTTTGAGCTCTACCTCCATCTTTGGAATAGTTTATGCTAAATATAAGGCGCGTCTTCCTGAAACGGACGCAAAGATAGGCCAATTATCGCTATATTTGAAACATGAACACCAAGTTGCTGATATCCATCGTCCCGTTGCTGCTGTGCGCAGGCTCTGCCTACGCCCAGAACAATGCTGGACGGGAGTTCGGGAATACCGGGTCTTCGGCCATAAGGAATGCCGAGGCCTCCCTTGAATTCCTTGAGACACCGGATCCCGTTCCCGATTTCAAGAAGATCGAGAGTTTCTCTGCAGTCAGGACGGATTCGAAGGACCTGGACATCTATAATCCTATGATCCAGTCCTACGGCTCCGGAGGCTGGGCGACTCCTTTCAACGGGCTGACTGTGGTCGGCACGCATTCCTATACCGAGCAGCCCTTCCTGCTCGTGACAAGGTCCGCCGCGATGGGCCTCAATTATACCCATGGCAGGTTCTCCGCAACCGTCACAGGCACAGCGCGCAACCAGGCTCCTATGGGGTTCGCCTCGTTCAATCAGTTCGGTGTCGATGCACAGCTGAAGTACCGTCTCACCCCTTCCGTCAGCTTCACTGCCTTCGGAGAGTACGTCAACAGCGCGCCGTATCTCAACGCGGCCCTCTATCCTTATATCCAGTCATCGCGCTACGGCGCATACGTTACCTTCGAGAGCGACAGGGTCGGTGTGGACCTCGGTGCCCAGCGATATATGGACCCTATGACCGGACGTATGGAGGTCGCTCCTATCGTCACTCCGTTCATCAAGTTCGACAACGGAATCTCCATCGGTCTTCCGGTCGGAGGAATGATAAAGAACGCCTATGATAATTCTCATAGGCGCGATATTCCTCCTCCACCACCTCCTCCGAGGCGTTAGCTATTCAAAGTTTATTGTTCGCGTATTTCCCTTATGATTTCCTGCACCCATGCGGGTGGTATGGAGATATCCCCAAGGTATTCATTTTCAGGGATATTCGCAAGCTTTAGCTTGATTTTCCTCTTCTCTTCCGGGCCTATGCCTTCTGCACCCAGCGCTCGTATGGCGGCTGAGATGAGCTGCATGTCACTGTTCCTGTAGTCGAATATCTTGACTTCAGATGTATGGTTGAAGTAGATTTTCCTTCCTTTCGCCAGATTGATCTTCCTCGGAGCTCCATCAGTGAGATACTTCAAGTCAGATATCCTAAGACCTATCAGGCCAAGCTGGTACGCAGCCTGATCTCCATAAGGGATTATCCTTACTCTTTCCTTCTCTGCAAGCGCCATGGCAATGGCTTCCTCTGTCGGCAGTACTATCTTCGGTGCATAGCCATCGCTTATTCCAGGATAGCAGTAGATGCCTCTCGCTAGCCTGACGACCATGCTCTCTGATACCAGTCTCATCAGTGCTATCCTGACACTCCCCTGACTCTCCATGTCTGAGAAGTCGTCGATGAAGAATATGCGACCCCTTTCCCAGGACGCTATCCTTTCCCTTACCGATTTCTCCGTTCCAATCATCTACGTTAATGTTTCTTAACAAAAATATCACATATTTGTTATTATAACAACAAAACCTAATAAAATATTAAACGAATCTTTGTCCTGAAAATTGATGCCACCAGAACTGTATCGATCCGCCGTCACGACATATAATAAATATGGGAGCACAGCGTCTGCTGCACTCCCCTACCCTTTCGGTAAAAATATCTGGTCAGGTCTAGTATATTCTGATTAGATCAGCTTGATTGAATTGATGATCCTGCCGCACTCCCTGCCTTCGCGGCGAGCTGAGAAGAATTCCTCGTTCTGATATGTACAGATTCCGGTCATATGGATGTTCTCCTCTGGAATTCCTGATTCTGTGAGAGTTATCTTCACCACCTCATGCAGATCGATGTGATGGCCACCGGCCATGCTACCTTCGGTCCTAGGTCCACGGAACGACCAGATCCTGTCCACAGGAAAGCCGGACTGCTTGAAAAGCTGGGCGACCTCCTCCCCTACCTGGAAGGCATCGGCTCCGATTCCTGGTCCGACGACCGCGATCAGGTCCTTCGGCTTCGAGCCATAGTTCAGGGTCATGGCACGGATCGTCCAGTTGGCGATCTTGTTTATGGTTCCACGCCATCCGGAATGTGCGGCTCCGATAGCATGGTTGACCGGATCATATAGAAATACCGGCAGACAGTCGGCGGTCCTGATGCCGATCGCCACTCCCCTGAGGTTGGTGACCATGGCATCGACTCCCTCGAGCTGCTCGCGGGTATAGTCATCACGATCTATCACAGCTACGTTGACAGAGTGCGTCTGATGGGCCTGGATGACTGGATATGGCAGTACACAGTCTCTCCTAGTAGAGAATGCCTCAACCTCCGGAGCAATGTCGTATACTAATAGTTCGTCTGTCATTTACTTGACTTTCAGTAGGTTATATAACTTTATTTAATCTTCTTATCCAATTACTTTGGCCTTATTCTCTGCCATTTTCGTCGTCAATCAGGTTTCCCCTGTCGATTTCGGCCTGTATGAAGTGCTTTCTGGCGTATTCCCAGAGGACTTCCGACCCTTCTGCGGATCTTGCATTCCTGCGAAGCACTTCCGAGAGTTTCCTCTCCCCTTCCCTCCACGCTCTGCCTCCACTTGCATTCTGAAGGAGCAGCGGCTGGAAGTTGTCCAAGGCATGGGCGAACTTCGCCTCCGGAGTCTCCCACTCTTCGAACTCTTCCCAGAGAGAGCGGATCTTCTGTCCGAGATTCTCAGGCAGCTGCGCGAAAAGCTTGTCCGCAGCCGCGAGTTCCCTCTCCCTCTGTGTCTTCATACCTTCTATATCATACGCGAAGGTATCTCCGGCATACACCTCGACAAGATCATGCACCAGCAGGATGCTCACTACCTTGAGCTGATCGACCTTCTCGTTCGAGTAGTCCGAGAGAAGAAGCGCCATCATGGCCATGTGCCACGCATGTTCCGCATCATTCTCGAAGCGCTCACCATCTGACAGATAAGTCCTTCGCTGCACGAACTTCTCCTTGTCAATCAATCTGCAGAAGTCAACTATCTGCTGGAGTTCAGATTGCATGTCGTTACTTAACTTCATAGTCAAGCGATTTCAAATAAAATTCCCTTCTCTGCTCAGGACTGATGTCGCTGTAGGTGATCCTGTACTCCTGAGCAATCCCCTCCTCCAGGTTGCAGGCATAGAGACGTTCAGCGCAATGGAGGAAAAGACGTGCATACCGTACTTCATTTCCTTTCTGCAGGTCGATGGTGTAGTTCACGGTCTTGAGGACCTGCCACTCATCAAGGAAATCCTTGCTGAAGACAAAGAGTCCGAACTCGTTGAACTCGCCATAGAACCCGGACGACACCTTCCCCACCTTGCTCGCGATCACCTCCTTCATCGGGAGAGCGAGCTTCCAGTACTCGAGCTCGAGGCCTCCGACATACCTTCCGTCGGTCAGACCGAAGCCGTAACCTGTCTCGAGGATCTCGGCCACGAGGCCGTCTCCGCTTCCATGCGCAGAGGAAATTCCGGCCAGATCCTTCAGCATCTGCTGGGCCGCAGCCTTTCCGCCATCCATCGCCCTGGTCACTTCTATGCCAAGACGGGAGCCGTCAGAGCTCTGAAGGTCCGGACGGTCCTCGTTCACAAGATCATCGAACTTGTGTCCAAGCAGGGTCCTGAGAGCAGCCATGGCATAGCGCTCAAAGAAGCAAGTATCGTATTTCCTATACGCCATCGTCCTGAATTCTCTATAACAAATATACGAAATCTTCCTTGTATTGCCTACATAAATAGCATAAAATCTATGAACACGAAAACTGTGCAAAACTTTATTTCTTTATTTAAATCTTTATTTAATTAAACATATCTTTATATAAAGAATTAAATATATTAGACTACAAGGCACTGCAGGGGCATTTTGGTATTTAATAAATATTTAAATGCTTAAAGTTTTATTTATTTAAACATTTATTTACATAAAGCATTAAATATTACTTTAAATAAATAGATATTTAAATTATTCAATGGAGCAACCTTTATTTAAAGTTATATTTAATTATTTACTTAAAGCTTTATTTATCTAAATATACATTTAAGTAAATACATATTTAAATAAAGGCAATATTCCAGGTGTCATTAAATAAATATTTAACTATTTAAATAAATATAGATTTAATTATTTACTTAAATTTCCTTTTAAATAAAGATAGATTTATTTAAACATCTATTTAATTAAATCTATAAAGAAGTATTTATTTAAAGGAATATTTATTATATTTGCCACAGACAAAAAAAGACACCTTATATAATATATGGCTAAGATAATCTGCTTCGTAAACAACAAGGGCGGCTGCGGAAAGACTACTACTGTATGCGCCATCGGAATGGCCTGGGCAAGCCTGGGTAAGAAGATACTCTTCATCGACCTGGACTCACAGTCCAACCTGACCAGTATCGTGACAGACACGGATCCTTCGACTCAGGAGTGGGACACCACTCTCGAGGACGCATTCGTAGGAGGTCCTGAGTTCGGTCTTCCTATCGTCCACGTCAACGAGTACATAGACATCGTGCCTTCAGATCTCGATCTCTCGAACTTCGACAAGGATACGACAAGGTTCACTGGCAGGGAATACCTCCTCGCAGACCTTATCGAGACCGTGAAGAACAACTACGACTACATCCTGCTTGACTGTCCACCAGCTCTCGGACTTATCACATACAATGCTCTCGTGGCATCCGACTACCTTGTGATGGTGACAAACGCAGAGGGTCTTTCATACAGAGGTCTCAAGATGGTTGCAAGCCTCTACAACGAGGTGATCGGAAACCGCAGGCTCAATCCGGCTCTCCAGATCCTCGGCGTCGTTGTGACCAGATATGAGAAGAACAATCTCTCTGAGATGTACCTCGGCAAGATCAAGAACGACCTCGGCGACATGGTCATCGAACCGGTCATCCGCAAGTCTACCAAGGTTGCGCAGTCAGCTTCTTTCCAGCAGAATCTCTATACTTTCGATCCTAACGGAAAGGCTACTCAAGACTATAAGAAAGTATCGGCTGAACTTCTTCAACGTATTGAAATCAAGTAGTTTAGCAATTATATAAATATCTATTTAATTAAATAAATATTTAAGAATATGCCAACAGGATTCGAGAAATTCAGTAAGAGAGCACTCCAGGAGGAGCCGATCACCATAGGTAGAAAAGCAGTCGAGGAGAAGGTAGCGGAGACAGCTGCAAAGCCAGAGCCTGCAAAGGTGGAGCCGACCAGACCACAGGTCGAGAGGCCAGTCGTTGAGAGACCGGTCGTACAGAGAGCCAGCAGGGTAGTGGAGCCTGAGACAAAGAGAAGAGGACGTCCTAAGAAGGAGGACCGTGACTCTGAAGGCCTTGCCACAGTTACCATCCAGATGCATCCGGAGGCAAAGGACAAGCTGATGGAGATGAAGTTCCGCGAGCACAAGAACATGTGGGAACTCGTTGAGGAAGCTCTCGACGATCTTTACTGCAAGTATTACGGCAAGTAATAGGGGAGTAATTAAACGTATGATAAAAAGTTATGCGTAATTAAACTTCTCCCATCACGATCAGGAAACAGTCAAAAGGGGAGAAAAAAAGCGATAATGAAATAACACCGGCAGGGGAGAGGAAAATCAATGTTTTCCATATCTTCTGCCGGTATTTTTCTCCCCAAACAGGACATTCCTGGAGCCTCTGGAAAGTCCCCTGGAGAGGGCATTCTCAAAATAGACTTGAAAATGAGCATATTATAAAAAGGGGAGTTTTACAATTATAAATTCATCGATTTAGTCGGAGTTTTCTCCCCCAAGTACAAAAGGAGAGAGAAATATTGAAACTTTTTTGGGATTCCATCATTTATTTTCTTCCATTATATTATCTTTGCAGACAGAAATAGGAGTAAAAAACCATGGAATCAGGATCAGGACGCAATAATTACGTCTCTTTTTCCCGTCAGGCGGCGGGAAGGGGGGCGCGCGCAACGGGGGGATGGGTCCTGCGGAGCGACGCTCATTCGCCGCGTCCGGCTTCCTGTCTTCACCGCTCCATCCGTCGCGGTGTGTCCTTGTCTTTTCCTTCGTTTCAGCGCTTTTCTGTATTTTTCCGCCTCACTTTCTCTCAACACTTTAATATCTTATTTAATCTTGATAAAGCCTATTTATGTCTTATCAGGATTTTTTCAAGATGTCTCAATGTTGTGTCTGTCAGTTATTTAGATGCGTTTCAGTTTACTCGTTTGGGGAGTTCTGAAATTAGAAAGGGGAGTTTTACAATGTATGGAGAAGCACAGTTAAGAGAGTTTTTGAATTAAAGGGGAGTTTTGCAATTATGCTCCATATATAGTAATGGCAGAGGAAGAACTTAATAACGGCAAGCAGGCTGATATCCAGACGGTGGCGACTACTACGAGGAATGTCGTGGAGTCATATATATTCGCTACTGGTCATCAGGATGTCAGCATCTATTCCGAGCGTCTTATGATGCAGCTCGTGAAGGCTGCGCAGTGCCAGGTGGCCGGCCTCAACTTCAAGGACGGCTCGTCGATCGCGCAGGTGAGCATAGGCAAGCTCGGTGATGCGATGGTCGAGATCGAGGCCCGTGAGCTTCTCAACGGAGACAAGAACACCAATTATACTCAGGCGAAGAAATCTGTGCTCGAGCTCATGAACAAGACGATAGCCCATGAGCGTCCTGCCATGAAGAACGGCAAGCCGGTCCTGAACGAGAGGGGAGAGCAGGTCTATGAGTTCGAGGCCCACAATCTTGTGAACGACGTCTGGATCAACAAGAAGCCTGGATCCATCATCGTTAATGTGAACAAGACGACCTGGGAGGCTATCCTTGACTTCTCGAAGGGCTTCAGGAGATATGACCTGCAGGTGGCGATGAAGTTTTCCAGGACCTGTTCGCTGAGGATGTACAAGATCATCAGCAACCAGCAGTATCCTATCCAGTTCTCGGTCCAGGAACTCAGGGAGCAGTGGGGACTCACAGACAAGTACGCCAAGACCAAGGACTTCATCAAGAACACGATCGTCTCTGCGAAGGAGGAGCTCGACAGAGTCTCACCATGGACCTTCGATTACGAGCCCATATATGCCGAGTCGGCTGAGCAGAACAGGGGAAGGACGGGCCGTAAGAGCATAACGTCCATCAAGTTCTATCCGAAGCATCAGGTCAAGTACGAGAGCACGTCTGCCGTGACGAACATGCTGAGCCCTGTGGATGTGCTCGGAAAGCCGCTGGTGGACCGTCTCGTGAAGAACCTCGGCTTCTCGATGTCCGAGATCAAGCCTCATGTCGTTGCGTTCAGCACTGCGCAGAAGTATTTCGACCTCGAGGATTTCCTTGTGGAGATCGGACCGAGCGCGCTGCGCGCGCCTAACCCGAGAGGCTATGTGGTCAATGCGATCAAGAAGCGTCTCAAGGAGAGATACGGTGTGGTCATAAAGAAGCATGAGATCGTCTCCGAGGGCGCAGCTCCGAAGGCGGCACCGAAGGCGAAGAAGGATCTTGACGCGATGAGCGTGTCGGAGATACTTTCGCGAGGTAATATCTCGCAGGAGCCTGATGAACAATAATTTAGACGGACAAAACATTTAGTATGAAAAGATATCTTTCTACGCTTTTTCTGTTGCTGCTGATCTCGTGCGGCATATCATGCAACAAGAAGCCTTACGATCCTGCACAGGATCCTGACAAGAAGAAACCTGCTGTTGAGCAGCCGTCCGACGGAGGGAACCAGTCTGAAGGTGAAGAGGATCCTTCCGAAGGAGAGGAGACCGGCGATGTCGTTACTGCTCCTCCTGCAAGCCTGACCCAGTGGCTGAACTACAAGGAGTCTCCGCTGGACCCGTGGTACAAGAAGTACGTGAACTGCGACGGACTTCCGGTGCTTTCGTCAGCTGCTGTCTCTGACGAGGCGCTCCTGCAGGCCTGCTATATCGCCAGGGAGATGCTCAGGAAGCATCCAGAGGCTCGTGAGGAGATGATAAGGTGCCATTTCCGAATCGGTGTCGTGGGATACAAGGAGAACATCACTGACCTGCCTGAGTGCAGCGTGATGCCGATCTGGTGGCCGGACACTGACTGGAACGAGAGAGGCCGCGGCTATGGCGCCACCCTTGCGCTCCCTGTGATGTCCATAGGCGAGGAGAATCTCATCAAGATCCCGAATTTCCAGGAGCGCTACTGGAGCGAAAGCATCATGGTCCACGAGTTCGCCCACAATGTTGATTTTGCTATGCGCCGTGTCGACTCCAAGTTCAAGGCTGATCTTGAGGCTGCCTTCCAGAATGCCAAGAAGACAGGTCTTTGGAAAGGTACATATTCAATGGAGAACAGCGAGGAGTACTTCGCAGAAGCAGCTCAGGCTTGGTATGACACCTGCAGGATGGAGGTTCCGAACTTGAGTGGTACAGGTACAATGAAACTGAAGACCCGTGAGCAGCTCAAGGCGTATGACAAGATGCTTTACGACATATGCGCCTACGCCTTCCCGGAAGAGAAGCTAAAGGGCTACCATTTCGACTACGAATAGCGAAAAGGCTGGACATCAGGTCCGGCCTTTTCTTCTACGGCATCTCGAAGTGCTGGTAGTCCTTGCTGTTGCCCCAGTCTCCGCCCCAGTTGAAGCCCAGTTCCTTGAACAGGCGGTAGCAGAGGTCGCCGCGGACTATCTTGTATGGGAAGTCGGCGCTGCGGTCGAGGTACCTGCCTGAGCCGTCGGGCTTGATCAGGACTGTGCTGTCGCGCATGACCTTGTAGTTGGGATTGTAGAGCGGGTTGATGTCGACCGCCTTGCCCATTCCGTGCTTTGAGATCAGGCTGGTGCGGCTTATGCGGCGGAAGTTGAAGGCTGACGAGTTGTTGTCGAGCATCGACGCGTCGTCATCGGCGTCGTAGTTGTCCATCAGGCGCATCTTCTCGATAGGGTAGCACTCGTCGTAAAGCTTCCTCAGCGCCCCCAGTACGCCATCTGCGACCGAGAAATGGAGCACCATCTCGCCCATCACGGCAGTGCTGTCCGCCGTCCTGTGCAGGCAGGTCAGGTAGCGCAGCGAGTCGCGCGGGACCGTGCAGTCCGCCTTGAAGGTCCTTCCTTCCATCACCGTGAAGACGCTGTCCGGGATCTCGGACACTGCGAAGAACCTGTCCGCCCCGATCGCATCGATCCACTTGTCCGGAACGGTGTCGCCCGGCATGAACGAAGGTACGGCGACCGGTTCCGGTACCATGGTACCAGACGGCTGCCGCCTGTGGCAGCCTGTGCCCAGAAGGACCGCCAGGAGGGCCGCTGCCGTCAGGAATGTTCTGCTTCTTTTCATATTCTATGCACTTGGACCGTGTTCGTCACGACTTCTAGTCGGAAAGCTTGTTTGCGCGCATCCAGTCGTAGAAGGAGTCGATCCAGTACCCTCCCAGAGGGTTGTAGAAGCCCGAATTGCCGCCTCCGTAGTAGTTGCCGGTCTGTTTGCCGTTGATGTGGATCTCGGCCTCCTTTCCGGCCTTTCTCCACTCCATGAAGAGTGCGAGGCAGCCTGCCGCCACGTTAGGGTGCTCGGCATGGGTCGCGATGTAGAGGAGCGGTGCGTTCTCAGGGACGTCGACGTCCACGAGTGAAGGTCCGTAGATCGTGCCGATGAATGCAGGCATGTGCGCTGCGTCGGCCTTCATCACGGCTGCGAGCTCGACTCCGCCGCCTGCCGAGAATCCGAGCACTCCGATCCTTGATGGATTGATGTTCCACTCTGCCGCATGCTGTACGGTCAGCTCGTATGCCCTGTTGGCATCGTCAGCCGCGTTGTCTATGCTCTTGTCGTTCGGATCCGGAACAGAAGGGTTGGTGTTGGCCTTGTGGAGGATTCCATAGTCCTGGATGCGGCCCTGCGCCCTGTAGAACGGGTTGTCAGGAATAGCAGGTGCGGACTGGGCAGGGACCTGGCCTGGAGCAGCCTGGCTTGGAGCTGGACGTCTCATTCCGCCTGTGCGGAGGCGGTACTTGACTATCACTGCGGCGATTCCACGTGCATTGAGGTATTTTGCAACGTCCATGGCCTCTGAATCCCATGTGAGCGACATCAGTCCGCCGCCAGGATAGATGAGAACGGCTGTGCCGTTTGCCTTGTCCTTGTCAGGAAGGCATACGGTCATGGTCGGATCGTTGACGCCTGTATACTGCACTACCTCGCCGAAGTCGTTCCTGCGGGCTGTCTCCTTGTTCTCGACAGGAGCCCAGAGGTGGAACTCCTCAGATTTGTCGTAGTTCTTCTGATGTATGGTCCAGCCTTCCTTCTTGAGATATGCAGGGAGCTCTGAGTACCTGAAGACTTTCTCGTTCTCCTTCTTGCCCTTGAACTGGAGATCAAGCCAGAGCAGGGTAACGTCCGCGAACGAGCCGCCATGGGCCTGTCCATAGGTGCCGCCGTGGCCGACGTTGAGGTTGCACAGGGCCACAGGGACCTTTGTGATGCGCTGGAAGTCGTCAGCCGCATTGGCGTAGGCTACGTCGCCCTTACCGCCTACGATGTAGACGATAGGACCGCCGAGGTCCTGGAGGGCATCCTTGCCGACCATCCATTCCTTGCCGTCGTCAAGGTAGGCCACGCCGCTGTTGAGGACGACGGTCGTCCTGATTCTCTGGTCTTGGCTGCTGCCGAGGATGAGTGCCTGACCACCGCCACATGACTGTCCCATCGCAGCGACATTCCTTGTATCTATAGCATTGTAAAACTCGCTTTTCTTGTTCTGTGAGAGTCTCTCGATGTGGTTGAGGGCCTTGAGGAAATCCTTCGCATCGGCCACGTTCTGAGCCTCCGCCTTACGGAATCCGTCCATCATAGCCTTCCTTGCGTCCTCTGCAGACTGCTGTGGCTGAGGGACTGTCTGTTGTGGCTGAGGGGCTGGCGCCGCCTGCTGAGCAGGTCTTGGCTGTGGAGGAACCGCTCCGTCGGCGTAGATGCCGTTGGAGATTATGACATATCCGTGGGAGGCGATGTTGGTGAGGAACTCGAAGAAGCCCCTTGAGTTGCGCGCGCAGCCGCCGTTTCCGAAGAGGATGACAGGGAGGGGACCTTCGACAGCCGAGGCGCTCTTCATGTCGACGGGTTTGAAGACGGAGTATCCGTCCATTCCTTCCAGTTCGGTTATCTCTGCCTTGTACGGTCCAGGACCGCCGCCGTCTACCTGCATTCTTTGGATGCTCTTTGCGTTGAGTGAAAGTGTGGCCAGCAGACAGATGGCCATGAGTGCAGCTCTTTTCATATCGGTGGTAATTATGTTTAAAACCAGTAATTTGTGGTCATAGTTTCACAAATATACTTATTTGAAGTTATCTTTGCAGATGTATTATAGAAGTTATCCCTTATAATTGACAATGAACAGTATCCTTATCGTACTTCCCATCCTCACGGTCCTCATGTTCGACCTTGGACTTACGCTCAAGCTTTCGGACTTCGTGACCGTGTTCCGCTATCCAAAGGCTATGATTCTCGGACTCAGCGGCCAGCTCCTGCTTCTTCCTCTCATCGCCCTTGCCTTGGGTACAGTATTCAACCTTCCTCCGCTGTTCTTCATCGGACTGGTCCTTATCGCATGCTGTCCTGGCGGATCGTCAAGCAACGTTTTCTCTAAGATCGCTGGTGGTGACGTGGCACTGTCCGTATCGCTTACGGCAGTCAGCTCGCTCGTCACTCTCGTGACTCTTCCTATAATCATGAACTATACGACCCTGCGTCTGGGCGAGACGGTCGGCGTCACTCTTCCTGTCGCCAACCTCCTCAAGCAGAATCTTCTCACCATGCTCCTTCCTATCGCCCTCGGCATCGCGCTCAGGTACTGGAAGGAGGGCGTGGCCCTGAAGATCGACAAGGTGCTCTCGAAGGTCGCTTTCCCTGCGCTGATGCTCCTGGCTGCGATCTTCTTCATCCAGAACAAGGGTGCCATCATCGCGAATTTCAAGGTGCTCGGCCTCTCTACAGGCTCGCTCATCATCTCTGCCATCCTCGTGGCAGCCGTGCTCGGCCGCATTATCAGGCTTGACAACAGACAGCAGCGCACCATCAACATCGAGGTGGGCATGCAGAACGCTGCACAGGCCATCGCAGTGGCGACAAGCCCGTTCGTGTTCAACAACAGCGAAATCGCGACCCCTGCGATCATCTACGCGCTTCTCATGAACCTCGTGCTGCTCACATACGTGGCACTGATCCCGAAGCAGAAATAATGAAAAGAATACTCTTCATCTGCCACGGCAACATCTGCCGTTCCCCGATGGCGGAGTTCATCCTCAAGGCCCTCGTCAAGGCGCGCGGCCTGGAGGACCAGTACTATATCGAGTCTGCCGCCGTTTCCACCGAGGAGATAGGCAACACCATGTATCCGCCTGCGAAGCGCTGCCTGACCCAGCACGGGGTCTGGTTCGACAAGAACAGGACAGCCCGTCAGGTGACCAGGGCGGACTACGACCGCTTCGACCGTCTTATCGTGATGGACAGCTCCAACCTGCGCTGGCTCATGAGGATCATCGGCTCGGATCCGCAGGACAAGGTCCATATGATGATGTCATACACCGGCCGTGGCCGCGACGTCGCGGATCCGTGGTACACAGATGATTTCGAGACTACCTTCCAGGACCTTCTCGAGGCCTGCGAGGCGATGCTCGTGCTTTAGGCGCATTACACTACCAACCATGAACATCAGATTTTCAATAGAATACAGGACCGTCTGGGGTGAGGAGCTCGTGCTCTGCACCGAAGCGGGAAGAATCAGGATGAGCTATTCCGACGGCGGGATATGGACAGCCGAGACTGCCGTCCCTGCATCGGGAATGGTCTATCACTATGAAGTCGAGAGGGGCGGGGAGACCGTCCGTCGCGAATGGTACTCCCACATCATCGTGAAGTCTGACCTGAAGGCGGAGCTCAGGGACTCGTGGATCTCCAAGCCTACCGAGGACCGCAGCCGCCGCATGGCCGGCACCGCAGTGCCTGTGTTCTCCCTCAGGAGTGAGGACGACTTCGGAGTAGGCGAGTTCCAGGACATCAGGCTCCTGGTCGACTGGGCTGTGAAGACCGGCCAGTCGATCATCCAGCTCCTTCCGATCAACGACACGACCATGGCAGGTACATGGCAGGATTCATATCCGTACAATGCCAACACTACCTTCGCGCTCCATCCTATGTACATCAACCTGCCTAAGGCTGGACTCAAGGTGGACAAGGAATACAAGGATCTCCAGAAGAAGCTCAACGGCCTCCAGAAGATCGACTATGTGCTTGTCAACAGCGAGAAGAACCGCCTGATGCACAGGATCTTCGACGAGACCTTCGCAAGCGTCAGCAGGACAAAGGCCTACAGGACCTTCATCTCAAGGAACGAGTCATGGCTGATGCCATATGCAGCCTTCCGTACCCTCGGGGACATATATGGCACTCCGGAGTTCGGCAAGTGGGGTGAGTACGCGGTCTACGACGGGAAGAAGGTCAGCTCCTTCATCGCCAAGCATAGGAAGGAGATTGATTTCCACTGCTTCGTGCAGTACCATCTCGACCTCCAGCTCTCCGATGCCGTGGCCTACGCCCACAGGAACAACGTCGTGCTCAAGGGCGACCTTCCTATCGGAATCAGCCGCACGAGCGTCGACGCATGGCTCTATCCGGGTCTCTTCAATATGGACTCGCAGGCTGGTGCACCGCCTGACGCCTTCGCTGAGGACGGCCAGAACTGGGGATTCCCTACATACAACTGGGACGAGATGGCCAAGGACGGCTTCGCATGGTGGAAGTCGCGCCTGAGGAAGATGTCGGAGTACTTCGACGCGTTCCGTATCGACCATATACTCGGATTCTTCCGTATCTGGGAGATCCCTGCGGACTGCCCGTACGGCCTTCTCGGATACTTCAACCCGGCCATGCCTTACAGCAGCGACGAGCTCCGTCAGATGGGCTTCGACATGGACGAGAAGCGCTACAGCGTACCTTCTGAGGATGCGGGCGTGAGGGACGTGCTCTTCATCGAGGATCCCCGCCGCAAGGGATACTGGCATCCGAGGATCTCTGCCCAGAACACCCAGGTCTACAAGAGTCTGACACAGGCGCAGAAAGATACCTTCAACTGGCTGCACGAGGACTTCTTCTACCGCCGCCACACCGACTTCTGGTGGCAGTCCGCGATGAAGAAGCTCCCTGCGCTCCTTGGCTCCACTACCATGCTCGCCTGCGGAGAGGACCTCGGCATGATCCCGGCCTGCGTGCCTGACGTGATGGACCGTCTCGGAATCGTGTCCCTCGAGATCCAGCGCATGCCCAAGACCTTCGGCGTGGAGTTCGACGACCCTAGGCACTACCCGTACATGTGCGTCTGCACTACCTCAACCCACGACATGAACCCGATCCGTGCGTGGTGGACCGAGGACAGGAAGATAACGGAGAGTTTCTATAAGAACATGCTCGGAGGAGAGGGAGAGGCCCCAGAGGAATGCACCGTGGAGATCTGCGAGCAGATGATACGCCAGCACCTCGAGTCACCTGCGATGTTCACGATCCTTCCGCTCCAGGACTGGCTCGCCATCGACTCGGACCTGCGATATGCAAATCCGGACGAGGAACGCATCAACGTCCCTGCCGAGTCACGTCACTACTGGCGCTACCGCCTTCACCTGACGCTAGAGCGTCTCCTGGCCGCCCAGGACTTTGACGAGAGGCTCAGGACCATGGTCACCGGATCGGGCAGAGTGCGCTGATCCTGATTATCTATCTTGCAACCATATCGTCGACATCGTCTTCGAATCTGGCGCCACAGTACTTGCAGTACTTGGCGTCTTTTTCATGTCCGCTTCGGCCGCAGTTCGAGCAGCGCTTGTTGATGGTCTTGCGCTCGCCTCTTATCATCTCGGCCGAGATGATGCCGGTAGGGACGGCAAGGATCGTATAGCCGAGGAGCATTATGAGTGCCGACAGGAACTTTCCTAGCCCGGTCACAGGCGTTATGTCTCCATAGCCGACGGTGGACAGTGTCACGACAGCCCAGTAGAGGCTGTTAGGGACGTTGTTGAACGAGGTACCGGGGTGCTGTCCTTCCACCATGAACATGATGGTTCCGAGGCAGATGACAAGAAGTACGACGAACATGAAGAACACAGCGATCTTCTTCCAGCTGCCAAGGATCGCCTTGACGAGTATGTTGCCTTCTGTAAGGAAGCTGAAGAGCTTCAGCACTCGGAATATCCTGACGAGCCTGAGGCATCGGAGGATGATGGCGTACTGGAAGTGAGGGAACAGGAAGGCGAGGTATGCAGGGAGTATCGCCAGGAGGTCGATGACTCCGAACATGCTGAAGGCATACTTCTTCGGATTGTTCGAGCAGTAGAGCCTGAGCACGTATTCGGCAGTGAAGAAGACGGTGAAGAAGTACTCAAGGTAGAAGATGGTCATCCTGAGCCAGTGGGCGTTCGCGAGGCTGCCGAAGATCGCGATCAGCACGCTGACGGAGATGCAGATCATCAGGAAGATGTCGAAGATCCTTCCTTCAGGAGTGTCCGACTCGAATATGATGTTGTAGAAGAAGTTCTTGCGGTCCTCCTTGGTCTTCAGTCCGTTGAACTCATCGCGGCATCTCTGGAAGAAGCCTGTCTTCTGCTCAATTGCTTCTGTATCTTTCTGTTTCTTCATCGTTGTCTGTTTTTTCCGAGATAACAAATATACAAAATAAAAAAATTCGTACATTTACAACAATAAACACTTTACGCCTTATGACAAACCAGGATTACAAGAACGCTGCATTGGCAGCTCTCAAGGGCAACTGGGCTCCTGCAGTCCTTGCTACCATCGTATTCATGCTCATCGCAATCGTGATAAGCGGCGGAAGCGCGCTGTTCCCTGAATCAAATACAGCTGCGCTCTTTGCGGCAAACGGCCTGACCAGTATTCTTTCACTTCTCGTACTCGTACCTCTCGAGGTCGGATTCTACTACGCATTCGTGAAGCTCCTCAAGGAAGGCGATGCCAACATCCTCAGCAACTCTGTCTCACTTGGTTTCAGCGGATGGATACACAAGGTGCTGACAATGCTCCTTTTGGGTATTGTAGTCATGTGTGGCGTGATACTCTTCATCATTCCTGGTATTATCCTCTCTTTCGCTTATTCGATGGTGCCATACCTTCTCGTAAAGCATCCTGAACTCTCCATTTTAGAGACCCTCAAGACAAGCCGCATGATGATGAAGGGCCACAAGTTCGACTATTTCTTCCTCAGCCTCAGCTTCATCGGCTGGATCATACTCGGAATATTCACTCTCTTCATCGGATATTTCTGGCTGATTCCTTACATCCAGACAACATTCGGCGCGTTCTGGGACGACGTCTACTCTCAGGCTAAGCCTGCAACTGAAGAATAACTATACTGAATGAAAATAAAGCATATTATGTACATGGCGGCAGCTCTGGCTGCCGTTTCATGTGGTACCACCACCAAGGTTGCGGAAAACATCCGCAGAACTGTCACCCCTACGTCGGCACAGGCCGACTCCATCCTGGCGGCGCTGACCAGCCCTGAGGGAGCATACAGGACCTGCGTCCTCGGAGAGAACGAGGATTCGAGGATATATGGATTCATCCCGTCAAGGGATTCTGCACAGGTCAAGGTCGTGTCCCTCGTCCCTGTGAAGGGGGAGTGGACGCTCAACAGCCTGGTGGCATATCCTGACGGAGACGAGAACGGATTCAGCTTCCAGAAGTTCGAGGAGGATACGGTAGGCGTCATCGAGATGGCGGGCGTAAAGTATCTCACTTACTCGGCCATCAGGCAGAGGGACAACCAGGTCCAGAAGTCAGTCAACATCTTCCGTCCTGACCAGGACAACTTCCAGCAGCTCTACTTCACCGGAAAGCGCCTGCCTGACGGCAAGCTCGAGGGCAGCTCGAACGAGACCCTCGCCCAGGGCCTCGAGAATCCCCAGATGCGCTGGGCCGTCGCAAAGCTCCACAGCGACAGCGAGCTCGTGTTCATCTCGGAGGCCGACATCATGACCGACCAGGCCATCGAGTGGTGGATCTCGAAGAACCCGAACGCCCTGACCGGCACGAGCCGCATCACATTCGGCAAGATAGATGCAGGCAGCTCGCTCGTCGAGGGATACCAGAAGGCCAAGAAGGAGAATCTCGACAGCTACAGGGCTGCGACCTTCAATATCAGAGGCTACACTGTAGTCGTGTCCTGCAGGAAGTCTGACGGCAGCTACTCGCTCGTGTGGGCGGAGCCTGTCTGCAAGAACAAGAGCACCGACCGTTACCTGAGCTCTATCTATCAGGCGAGCGGCAACACTCTCTCGATGTTCTACTACAAGGGCAAGACTACATTCAAGAACAATCTCAGCCTCGCGAACGGCTCACTCCAGAAACGATAGACCATAACTGAATCAGATGGCAGAACTTGGCAATTCCCCTAAACCGATAATATCCATAAAGGCAGGCGTGCCTATGCTGCCCGAGTGGCAGATGGCGGCTCCTGTCGATTTCGAGATGTGCCCTGGCGAGCATATAGCCATCGTCGGACCCAATGCGTCAGGCAAGAGCAAGCTTGTCGAGATAATCATCGGCAGACACCCCCTCAAGAAGGGTTCGATCGAGTATGTGTTCCCGTCTCCGACCAGGAAGTACGTCAGCGACAACATCAAGTACATGGCGTTCCAGGACTGCTACGGCGGCGAAACCGACAAGAACTACTATCTCCAGCAGCGCTGGAACCAGTGGGACGTCGAGGACGAGAGGATACTCATGTCCAGCGGCGAGCTGCGCAAGTACAGCCTTTCCAAGGTCCTTCCGCTGACACCGGTGGTGCTGATCCTCGACAATCCGTTCGTAGGCCTTGACGTGGCGTCGAGAGCCTATCTGAACGAGCAGCTCAAGGCCATCGTGGACGCAGGGAAGACCCAGCTCATCCTTGTCCTCTCGCGTACCGACGAGGTCCCGGACTATGTGACCCATGTCGTAGAGACCAAGGACGTCGTCGTGATGCCTAAGCTGACCCTACAGGAGTGGAAGGCCCGTCAGGACGTGCAGGCCATGAGCGCAGCGTCTGACGGTGAGGCAAAGTACCATGGTACCGAGGAGCGTCCTGAGATCGTGCGCCTCAACAAGGTCAGCATTCGCTACGGTCAGAGGACCATACTCAAGGATCTTGACTGGGTCGTCAGGAAAGGGGAGAGGTGGTCGCTGATGGGACCAAACGGCAGCGGAAAGTCGACTCTTCTGAGCATCGTGTGCGCCGACAATCCACAGAGCTATGCCTGCGACGTGTCGCTCTTCGGCTTCAGGAGGGGATCCGGCGAGAGCATCTGGGACATCAAGAAGCACATAGGATATGTCAGTCCTGAGCTGCACCGAAGCTGCAAGCGCAACCTCGAGGCTAAGATGATCGTGGCCCTCGGTCTGAAGGACTACCACGGGATGTACACTACCGCCACAGAGGAGGAGTTCGCAGTGGCGAGGAAGTGGCTCTCGGTGTTCGGCATCGGGGACATCGCCGACCGTCCGTTCATGTCGCTCTCGAGCGGAGAGCAGAGGCTCGTGCTGCTTGCACGTGCGTTCGTGAAGGCCCCTGACCTCCTTATACTTGACGAGCCGCTCCACGGTCTGGACAATTCCAACCGTGCGCTGGTGCGCGATGTGATAGAGAAGTTCTGCCAGGATCCGGACAAGACCCTGATCATGGTCACCCACTACGCGGAGGAACTCCCTCCGTGCATCGACCACAACATCACGCTGGTGAAGAACTAGCCAGCTTCACTTATCCGGTCTGTTACTTTCCGAATGCAGGCATAGGGAGAAGCTTGTGGAGGTTGGCCTTGTTCATGCGGTCGATCTTGTCCACCTTCAGTCCCTCTGCCTCATTTCCATGGACATAGCCCTCCGGCTCCTTGCCGGTACGGATGTAGATGTCGAGCTCGGCATATGTGAAGCCGATCTTCTCCTCGTCCGGGCAGCTGTGTGGAAGTCCGTCGTCCGGTGTCTTGTGGACCCATTCGTACGGTACGCCGAGATAGTCGCCGATTGCGAGCACCTCGGTCACGGTGAGGTTGGCAAGGACTGAGAAGTCGCCCGCGCCGTCGCCGAACTTGGTGGCGTAGCCGATGTAGTCCTCTGAGAGGTTGCAGGTGTTGACGACCCTGGCGTTGTTGGTCTGGCCGATCGCGTAGAGGGTGGCCATCCTGACACGCGGCGGAATGTTCTGGACGCTTGCGTGGCTGAGTTCCTCGCCGGCCTCGGTGATGGCCGCGATGAGTTCCTCGCATGCCTTTCCGATATTGACTGTATACATCTTGATGCCGAGCGCCTTGCAGATCTTGTCCGCGTCGTTGAGGGACTGGCTTCCCTGAGGCATGGAGACTCCTATGACGCGCTCAGGACCGAGCGCCCTTGCGAGGAGTGCCGCCGATACGGTGGAGTCCTTTCCGCCGCTCATTCCGAGTATGGCCTTGGTGTTCTCGCCTGCCTGAGCAAAGTAATCCTTTATCCACTGGATGAGTTCTTCAGCCGTCCTGGCTGCATCGAAGCTGTATTCTTTCATGTCCATATTTTGTACTTAAAGAGTTTGCGTACTGCAAAGTTAAGTATTGGATTCTTACTTTTTGATAAAAATTCGTTCTAAAGGACGCAATTGTGTTCAAATTGTCCTTTTGTTGGGCTTGATAATCCGTCATCTGTTGTTCGTGAGGATTTTTTAGCCATATTTGCAGTTAATCGTTTCAGTAAGGCGTTCCGAAAAGCCATATAAGAGAGTAGGACTGAGGTTAATAATTTGTTTATCTTGTTTAATCATGAAGGAAATTTATCTTGATCTTGCAGCAGATCCAGGTGGCGCATAGTGCTCCATCTATCTCCTAAGAAACTATCATCATCGCTGCACTTCCTCGACAGACAGTGCATTATTGCTACCTACAAACGACGCCTAGGCCTATGTCATCATAGGGCTTGAGTCCGTCCGTCTCCTGTGCCTGAGAAGGCTCAGCATACTTTCAGCATAATCTTTCAGTAAAAATAACTCTTGTTTTAAACCAATCTATCATGAAGAAATCACTCATTGGTATCTTCGCTGCTGCCGCAATGTGCCTGGGAACCATTGCCTCAGCATCTGAACCTGCCGCCCACAAACTCTCAGGGGTGGTTCTTGGAGAGTCCGTGTCTTCGGACGTATATGAGACTCTTGTCGGTTACGGCTACAATGTCGACATCGTCAACGATGGCGCAATCCTTCTCGCTAACGGCGATCTTTTCATCGAGAAAGTCGAGTTCGACCGCATCACTGTCACTTTCACAGGTGACAAGGCTTCGCTCATCCTCGCCGGTCACAACACAAAGAACGCCAAGCGCGCTGAACGTGAATATGCACGCCTCGTCGAAGGCTTCTATGCCAAGTATCCTGATGCCAGCTTCTTCAAGGAGCACAATCTCTTCGGAGAGGACGAGGATTCATGGGCAAGGCTTTCCATGGACGAGACCGGCCGCATCACCTACACGCTCTGCTGTAAGTAGTCTTCACAAACAACATCAAAAAGTCACAACAAATTAAAAAATACAGGAATATGTCAACTCTTCGTACACTTATCATATCAACAGCCCTCTTCCTTGCATCGACTCTTGCTTACGCAGGAACAGACGGTCCGCAGAAGGTACGCACACGCCATATCGTCTACGCTGAGTACGAGTACTCGAACAACTCGTCATTCGCCCTGGCAGTCGCATCGAACAACTACCTCAACCGCTACATGAGGCTCCAGCCGTATTTCGGCATCCAGTATCGTGGTGACAGGGTATATGACCTCGCAGGCTCGGCTACAGGAGAGACCTATACTGTAGGAGCAGGCATCAACGCCCTCAACGCAGGTGTCGACTTCCAGTTCGGACACAAGTTCGGCATCGTCCGTCCTTATGCCCTCGTAGGCCCGAAGATCGGCTGGAACACAGTCAGCGCCTTCAAGATCCCTTCAGAGGACGTAGTTGTCGGTGACATCGGATTCTGGGGACGTTTCGGAATCGGTGCGAACGCCGGAATCGGTGCGTTCATCTCAGAGAAGTTCATGGTCCAGGCGAAGTACTGCTACTACTTCAGCTCATATGACATCCGTCAGGTGAAGCATGCAGCCCTCTTCTCAGTGGGTTACTCTTTCTAGGAACCTTAACTATTATATCACAATATCTTTCAGAACTATGAGGGATTTCACGATCCTTGATTAACTAAGGTCAATGATCTCCAGGTCATCTGGTACGAGAAGGTCGCCGTCGAAGAACTGGCGGCCTTCTTCAGTATAGAGGGCCTTGCGTTCCTTGATGTTCTTGTCCTCAGTGTGGTAGAGGAGGAGGTGCTTTATCCCGTTGGCCTGGGCGAGCTCGCACGCGTCCTTGACTGTGGAGTGGTGCTTCTCGTAAGGGTGGAACCTGTCTGCCTGCGAGTGGAGGCAGAACGCCTCGTGAAGCAACCATGAACAGTTCTCCAGATATGGCTTCTCGTGCTCGTTGTACGGCTCGTCGCCGCAGCAGGTCAGCCTTTCCCCGTTGCCGAGCTCCATGCAGTAGCCGAACTGCCTGGCCTTGGTCGAGTGGATGTCGAAGAAGGTCACCTTATGTCCGAGGATCTCCTTCGATTCGCAGTCAGCGACAGCCACCAGGTGGATCCTGTCGCCTACGAACTGCTTCTGTTTCCTGTCGATGAGGGTCATGGCAAGGTTCTGCAGGATCTCTATCACCTCGTCATGTCCGTAGATCACAGCATCTCCCTCGAATGTGCCGTTGTACATCGCCTGGCCTATCGCACGTATCATCCATACGATGCCCATGATATGGTCTATGTGCCTGTGTGTCACGAAGATGGTGTGGATGGCGTCCCTCTTGATGCCTACCGCCTCAAGCTGGCGGAAGACGGTGTTGCCGCCGCCTGCGTCGACGAGGAAGTGCTCGTCTCCTTCGCTGATCACATAACATGTGTTGTAACACTTGGTAACCATCGCGTTACCTGTTCCGAGGATGCTGATTTTCATATTGACGTTTTGAATGGCGCAAAAATACAGTATCTTTGGTAAAAATCGGACTATATGAAAAAGATTATCTGCATAATGGCCATGGTTTTCGGCCTGGCTTTCTGTCTTAGCGCACAGAACGCACCGAAGGAAGACCTCGATTCGCAGTACGCCGTCAATCTCCTCAGGAAAGGGGAGACCGCACCTGACTTCGCCATCCCTTCTCCTGACGGGAAGATCGTCAGGTTGAGCGACTACAGGGGGAAGTACGTGGTGATAGACTTCTGGGCATCATGGTGCCGTGACTGCCGCGCCGACATCCCGACCATCAAGGCCGCTGCCGAGAAGTTCGGCAAGAAGGGCGTTGTGTTCATCGGAATCTCCTTCGACGAGGACAAGGAGGCCTGGACGCAGACGATCGAGAAATATGGACTTGACTATGTCCATGCCAGCGAGCTGAAGAAGTGGAAGACCACCGACGTCTCTCCGAAGTACAGGCTCGACTGGATTCCTACCATGTACGTGATCGACCCGAAGGGCAAGGTGGTCCTTGCGACCGTCGAGTCTGAGAAGATGGTAAAGACCCTCGAGTCACTTGTGAAATAGGCCGTGCCGGAGGGGCCTGAAAGGCGGTCCTACTGCTTTCCCTGACGGTACTCGCGCGGAGATACTCCGAGACGCTTCTTGACGAACTTTCCGAATGAGGAGATCGTCGGGAAGCGGAATTCGTTTGCCAGCTCCTTGATCGACTTGCCGGAGTATTTGAGTTCATGGGCGATCCCGTCCGTGGTGTAGCCGAGTATCCACTCGAGGGCAGGCTTCCCGCTGAGCGCCTTGGTCACGGATGAGAGGTATTTCGGAGTGATGCAGAGCTCCTGCGCATAGTAGTTGACGGAGCGTTCCTTGCCTCCGTTCATCGCTACGAGCTCGATGAACTTCTTGAAGATGGTGTTGCCCTGGTTGCCTTCCTCCGCCTTCCTTTCAGGGGCTATCTCCCTGTTCATCACTACGCAGAGCTCATAGAAGATAGCCTCCATGAGCGAGTGCATGATCTCGCGGTAGTAGTATGTCTTGTCGGTCTGGAGCTTCTTCCTCACGACCAGGAAGTATCCGGCGGTGATGTCCAGGTCGATGTCCAGGAGGTGGAACACCGGATGCCTCGTGGCATAGAGAAGGAGCGACCATATCTCCATTCCGGAGCATACGGTCTTGAGGAACTTCTGGTAGGAGAGCGCGAAGATGACGGCCTTGAAGTCAGGCGAGCTGACGATGTTGTCGAGATATACTCCCGGAGGGCAGATCAGCATGTCCTTCTCCTTGACGGTGATCGGGGTCCCGTTGTGGTCAAGATGGAGGATTCCATGCTCGCAGATGACGATCAGGACCATCTCCGTCTCGAATGATCCCTGGGTCGAGAGAGTGCCCATGTTGTCGAGGATGAGGATGTCTCCGTCACTGTAGTTTGTCCTTTCGTAGTTGCTCAGATATTTCATACCCATCCTCTGGGTAGACTCTCTTTGTTCCATATTTCTCATGTTCATACGGCAAAAATAGATAAAAGAACCTTAATAGTGTCCTAAATTACTTGCCAAAGAATGTAAAACGGAAAAATGGTCTAATTTTGTGGCTGAAATTATTACTAAATTGACAATAATGGCAGAATTTCAGTCTGTAAACAAGATATTCGAGGAGAGTTTCAGGAACAACTGGGACCGTCCCGCTCTTTCCAACTATCAGGGCGTCGACCTCTCATACAGCGAGGTGGCGACAAGGATCGCCAAGCTCCACATCGCATTCGAGAAGTGCGGTCTCCAGAAAGGAGACAAGGTGGCGCTCTGCTCAAAGAACCAGGCCAACTGGGGCGTATGCTTCCTCGCGGCCCTCACCTATGGTGCAGTCCCTGTGCCGATCCTCCATGAGTTCAAGTCGGGCAATATCCATTATCTCGTGAACCACTCCGAGGCGAAGGTCCTCTTCGTGGACGACGTCACATGGGAAGGCCTCGAGATCGCGGAGATGCCTGAGGTCCAGGTCGTAGTGCTCATCAACAACCTCAAGTTCATCTATGCGAGGACGGAGGAGCAGGCGTATGTGAGGAAGCATCTCAACGAGTTCTTCGGCCAGAAGTATCCTGAGAACTTCGGTCCCGAGGACCTCGACTACTATGTCGATTCTGCCGACGAGCTCGCCGTCATCAACTATACATCCGGGACGTCAGGCTTCTCGAAGGGTGTGATGATCCCATACAGGGCCATCTGGTCTAACATGTACTTCGCCAAGCACACCGCTCTTCCTGAGCTCGGAAACCAGACGAGGGTGGTGTCGATGCTTCCGCTCGCGCACATGTACGGAATGATGTTCGAGTTCCTCTACGAGATGTCCATCGGCGCGCACGTCCATTTCCTTACCAGGGTGCCTAGTCCTAAGGTGATCATGCAGGCCCTCGCCGAGATCAAGCCTCACGCCATCATCGCCGTGCCTCTCATCATCGAGAAGGTCTACAAGTCCAAGCTCAAGCCGGTCATCGACCGTAACAAGCTGTTCTTCAAGATACCGGGACTCGACAGCTTCATCAGCAACAAGATCTGCACTGAGCTCGTGACGGCCTTCGGCGGCGAATTCATCGAGGTCATCATCGGAGGTGCCGCCTTCAATCCTGAGGTAGAGGCGTTCTTCAAGAAGATCGGCTTCCCTTTCACCGTCGGCTATGGAATGACCGAGTGCGCTCCTATCATCGCATACGCGCGTCACGAGAGGGCGAAGCTCTTCTCATGCGGCCAGATCGTCCCTAACATGGAGATCCGCATCGACTCAAGCGACCCGAGGAACATCCCTGGAGAGGTCCAGGTCCATGGTGCCAACGTGTTCCTTGGCTACTACAAGAATCCTCAGGCTACGGCAGACGCCATGACCGACGACGGATGGCTCCGTACCGGTGACATGGGTATAATTGACGAGGACGGATTCCTCTTCCTCAAGGGAAGGTCCAAGTGTATGATCCTCGGCCCTTCGGGCCAGAACATCTATCCGGAGGAGATCGAGGCGCAGATCAACAACGTCCAGTACGTGGTCGACTCTCTCGTCATCGAGGATGAGGGCGGCCTCAAGGCGCTGATCTATCCTGACTATCCTCAGGGTGCCCTTGACAAGCTCAGCAAGGCGGACGTCGAGGCGCGCATCAGACAGGCCATCCCTGAGATCAACAAGGAACAGCCTAACTACTCCCGCATCAAGGGTGTGGAATTCATGCCTGAGGATTTCGAGCGCACCCCTAAGCGCAGCATCAAGCGCTACCTCTACCAGAGAAGCAAGTAGGGGAGGAGATCGACCCTTTCCTTGTGGCCGTAGAGTCTTAATAAGGCATTTTCAGTCGTCTGGGCCTAATGTCCTCGACCTCTCTGCCGGACTTCATGATTGTAATTATTCCGCTGAAATGATAAGACAGGGTCCTGCTGACGATTTCCTCCGGGAAATCCTCGGGATGTTTCACGCAAAGAGCGGCGATGCCGCAGGCAACCGGCCACATCTGTCTGAAGAGAAAATCAGCCTGGTCTTCTGTGAGTCCATAGCTCTGCCCGGAATGGGTAAGGCACTCCCTTGCGATCTTCTCCGCGATCTCCGGTCGGGCTCGCTTGCCCAGAAACAGCATCTGGAATAGATTAGACTCATTCTTGGCGTATGAGACAAGTCTCATCCCGAATTCCTTGAATGCAGGGAAAAAGTCGGTTACGCCTTCCATGTGGTCGATGAATGACTGCTCTGCAGCGGCCCATATCGCATCCATCACCTCGTTCATGTCCTTGAACATGGTGAACATCGGGCTGGAGGATGTTCCGAGCTCCTTACCCAGGGCCCTGGCGCTGACGGCATCATATCCATCGGTTCTCACTATCCTGAGTCCGGCGGCTACTATATCTTCCTTTGAAAAGCGCGGTTGTCTAGGCATAATCCAAACAGATGTTATATAACATGGTGCAAATATACGCTATTTTGCGAAATATAAAATAACGATTGTTAGATAACAGATGTTGTTTTATTAAAAAATTGTCTATATTTGCACCCTGATTCAGGCATGCGGAGGATTCGCATGCTGTTAAACTATGTGAACTATGAAAAATTTGAAAAGAAAGTTTGCGCTGGTTCTGGTGTCGGCATTGATGCCTGTAGCCGTCTTTGGCGCCGGTGATTGGAAAGGAAAGGTGATAGATGAGAAAGGTGAGCCTGTTGCATTTGCAAATGTGATCGTCCTTTCAAGAGCGGATTCGACAGTCGTCGCGGGTACGACCACGTCCGAGGATGGATCCTTCAACATCAGGACAGACGAAAAGGACCAGCTTGTGATGGTATCCATGATCGGATACAGGACCGAGTACCTGAATTCTTCGGACAATGTCACGATAAGGTTGCAGCCGGATCAGGAATATCTCGATGGCGCTGTCGTGTCCGCCGTCCTCCCGAAGACAAGACTTACTGGAGAAGGACTGCAGACTTCGGTGAGGGGCTCCGTCCTGGAAGAGATCGGCACCGCCAACGATGTGCTGGCACGTACGCCTGGAATAATGAAGGGACAGGAAGGCCTGCAGGTCATCGGCAAGGGAACGCCTCTTGTTTATGTCAACGGCAGGAAGGTGTCTGACATGACGGAACTCGACCGTCTGCAGAGCAGGGAGATCCAGAGCGTGGAGGTGATCACCAATCCTGGCGCGCAATACAGCGCGAGCGTACGCAGCGTAGTGCGCATACGTACAGTGAAACATCAGGGCGATGGAATTGGTTTCAGCGCGGGTGTGACGGACGATCAGTCTATCCACAATGGATACAATGATCCTTCCGGGTACCTGAACGCAAACTACCGCCATGACGGACTGGACTTTTTCATCGGTGCGAATGCTCTGAAATTCACATCCCGTCAGGAGAGCGATATGTCGCAGGAGACATTCGGCTCTCCGAGCTTCAAGCAGGAGGGAACACTTGACTTCGTTCAGAAGATGACAGGGGCCGGAGCCAATGGTGGCCTTAACTGGCAGGTTTCCGACAATCATTCCCTCGGCTTCCGCATTGAGGCGGACATGAATCCAAGGATAGATATTCACCAGCTGATCGATGAGGATGTATTCGTGGGAGGTGACAAGGTTGACCATCTCATCGCCGAAGGCAACCATGGCAATGATAAAATGCCTTTCGGAGTATCCGCAAACCTATACTATAATGGTCAGGTCGGCAAGATGGGAATAGACTTCAATGCCGATTATTATGGCAAGAAGACATCTCAGGATGCTCATACCATGGAAACTAGCATGATGGGTCAGAACGATGACGTGAAATACCTTTCACACGGCGGTGACAGGATGTATGCTGCAAAGCTCGTGCTGTCATATCCGGTATGGAAAGGTATGTTTCAGGCTGGTACGGAAGAGGTGTTCTCCCGCAGGGATGATGATTACACCATCAACAGTGCCGCAGTGCCTTCGTCGGCGTCGAAGGTGAGCGAGGATAATATAGCCTTGTTTGCATCATATGGATTCTATTTGCAGAAGGTAGGACAGTTCAGTGCCGGCTTGCGCTATGAGCATGTCAACTATGTCTATGACGACATCAAGGGCTCCGACGATCTGAACAGAAAGTATGACAATGTATTCCCGTCGATCTCCTATGCCGGTGCATTCGGTCCTGTGCAGATGCAGATGAGCTACAGTGCCAGGACTCACAGGCCGGATTTCCAGTCGCTCAGCAGTGCCGTACGATATCATAGCCGCTACATTTACCAGAGCGGTGACGCCAAGCTTCAGCCGCAGACCAATCATGACCTTGGCATGAATGTCAACTGGAAATGGCTCACCATGGTAACGCAGTATTCACGCATAGACGACGCCATATCACAGTGGTCTGAGCTGTACAATGACAATGGTGTCGTCCTTGTTCATCCGACCAACCTGGACAGGCCGGTGAGGACGCTCGCATGGTTTATGAACGCATCACCTGCCGTAGGCATCTGGACTTTGAACTGGACTGCCGGAGTGCAGCAGCAATGGCTCAGGCTTGACATGCCTGATCCGCGCGAGATCACCAGCCGCAGGGAAGTGTCATTCAGCGACAAGCCGATGTTCATCGCACAGCTTTTCAACACGCTCAGATTCAAGAAGGACTGGCAGATAGAGTTCGGAGGAGAGTTTCACAGCAAGGCATATTCACAGAATGCCATGATTACCAACAATTACCTTGACGTCTCTGCCGCAATCCAGAAGTCTTTGCTCGATAACGCTCTCGTCCTCAGGCTTGAGGGTACTGATCTTGCCGGCCTTGGCAGGTATGATGTAATGACGGACTGCGGCAGCCACGTCATCAGACAGACCAACAGGATGGACAACCAGAGGATCAGGTTCTCCGTCAGGTATAACTTCAATACCACACAGAGTAAGTATAAGGGTACCGGCGCCGGAACTGATGTGAAGAGCAGAATGAAATAAAGCCTCTTCCGCAGAGCGATAAAAGAAGAATTATGAAAACTTGGAAACTGACATCTTTTGACTTGTTCAGCCTTGGAATGACCATCAAGGGTGCGTGGACATACAAAGAACTGCCTGAAGCACAGAAGCTTCAGGCATCACTGGATGCTGTGCTGCAGCCATATCCCCAGCTGCTGGGATTATATGATGAGAAATTGAAATCCGCAGTATGGAGCGGCCGTGAGGAACCGATAAGACTGGTTGAGCTTGACCGCAGGGGACACAGCGTATCTGAAGACATGTATGATCTCGTGCCGGAGTTCGATACCAAAGGTTTCAAAAGCGGCAGGTCCAGGGCCCTTGAAGCGTACAGGATTATGCTTGATGATGGTGCTGCGGTCGTGCTTCAGGGAGCGCACGCTTTGATGGACGGGGCATCTTTCTACAGAATCGCTGGCGACTGGGGGAAGCTGACAGCGGGAATCCCTGTGGAGGCGATGACCGTTGAC
Source organism: Bacteroidales bacterium (assembly GCA_024398105.1). Taxonomy (GTDB): domain Bacteria; phylum Bacteroidota; class Bacteroidia; order Bacteroidales; family UBA932; genus Cryptobacteroides. The sequence continues at coordinate 49,543 of JAKSJP010000005.1, forward strand.
CAGAGTCTCATACCGGACGCAGATGCTCTTACAGAAGAGGAGACGTTGGCCAGAGTCCAGGAACTAGGATGGAGAAGAATTGAATTCAAGTCATTGTTCAAGATGCTGTTCAATCTTGCGTCGATGAAACTGATAAAAGATACTTACGTCATAAACGTGAACCAGGATGAGATTTCCCGAATGCGGGAGGAGTCTGGTGCCGGAACCAATGCTGTCCTGTGCCGTTTTGCCGTAAGCAGGCTTTTGGAGAAACTTCCTTCAAAGAAGAGATTCACGCTGTTGGAGGTTGCCGATCTTCGTGGCAGAGCCTGTGGGGTCCCGGAAGGCTTCTGCGGCAATTTCTCTCAGCCGGTCATAATTGGTGAATTCGACAGAGATGCCATAGCCGCTGACATACAGAAGGCCGCTATCTCCATATTGAGCGACAATGACGCACTCAGCGAAAACGTTCAGCTTTCAGTATGTTCGTCGCGGTACAGCCTGCCATATTTCATGTTTGATGCAGGCGATATGAACAGCCGTGACCCGAAACTGTTCTATGTCAACAACCAGCTCAAGTTCAAGGCATGTGAATTGGACTTCGGCACAGGAAAGCCTCTTAAGGCACAGCAGGCGATGCTGCCTGACATGATAAAGTTCTGGCAATCTGTACCAGACGGACCAGTGCAGATAATCTATGGAGGATTTGCGGCAAAGATAATGGTAAAGAACTGATGTAAACCGGGCCGCTTGCTTCACATATGTCCGGTTTTCTTATCCTTTCTTGACAGGGTCGCAGGTGAGGCCTACGCCGAGCTTGTTGAAGATCTTGCGGTCGACCTCGCTGAGCATCACTGTGGAGTGTACCTGGCAGCCCTTGAGCTCAGGGAGCTTCTCGAGTGCCTTGCGGCAGTTCTCGTCGTGGGTGCTGAGCATTGAGAGCGCCACGAGGACCTCGTCGGTATGGAGACGAGGGTTGTTGCCGTGGAGGTAGCTGACCTTGGTCTTCTGGATAGGCTCGATCATCTCCTGAGGGATGAGCTTCACGTCGTGAGGGATGCCTGCAAGATGCTTGGTCGCGTTGAGGATGAGCGCTGCGCTAGGCCCGAGGAGGGAGCTGGTCTCTGCTGAGATGATCGTTCCGTCAGCAAGCTCGATTGCAGATGACGGCTTCTCTGAGAGTTCCTGCCTTACCTTCGCTGCCACTGTGCACTTGCGGTACTCGGTGGTGATCTTCGCCTGCTGCATCAGGAGCTTGATCTTGTTGACCTCGCTGTCGTTCGATGCGCCGTCTGCGAGACGGTTCAGGGCGGTGTAGTATCTGCGGATGATCTCGTCCCTTGAAGCGTCGCAGCAAGCGTCCTCGTTGTCCATGCAGAAACCGACCATGTTCACGCCCATGTCGGTAGGCGACTTGTATGGGTTCTCGCCGTAGATTCCCTCGAAGAGTGCGTTGAGCACAGGGAAGATCTCGATGTCTCTGTTATAGTTGATGGCGATCTTTCCATATGCCTCGAGATGGAAAGGATCGATCATGTTGATGTCGTTGAGGTCGGCGGTAGCAGCCTCGTAGGCGATGTTGACAGGGTGCTTGAGAGGGAGGTTCCACACAGGGAAGGTCTCGAACTTGGCATAACCTGCCTCAACGCCGTGCTTGTGCTCCTGGTAGAGCTGGCTGAGACACACTGCCATCTTTCCTGAGCCTGGGCCCGGAGCGGTCACGATCACGAGAGGACGGGTGGTCTCCACGTAGTCGTTCTTTCCGAATCCTTCCTCGGAGTCGATGAGGGCCACGTTGTTAGGGTAGCCTTCGATGGTGTAGTGGTAGTAGGCCTTGATGCCCATACGCTCGAGCCTCTGGCGGTATGCGTCCGCGCTGCTCTGGCCGTTGTAGTGGGTTATGACTACGGAATTCACCTCGAATCCGCGGTTCATGAACTCGGTGCGGAGTCTGAGCACGTCGACGTCGTAGGTGATGCCGAGGTCCTGGCGGACCTTGTTCTTCTCGATGTCGAGTGCACTGATGACGATCACGATCTCGGCCCTGTCGCTGAGCTGCTGAAGCATGCGCAGCTTGCTGTCAGGCTGGAATCCTGGAAGGACCCTGCTTGCGTGATGGTCATCGAAGAGTTTACCACCAAGCTCGAGATAGAGCTTGTTTCCGAACTGAGCGATACGCTCGAGAATGTGTTCGGACTGTATCTTAAGATACTTGTCGTTGTTGAATCCGTATTTCATAACGGGACACAAATATAGCCACAAAAAATCAATACTTCAGCCAATGGCTGCAAATTTTCTGATTTTTTTGAGATTATCGTCTTTTAATAATAAGGTAAATCATCTTCGACTTACATTTTGTAAGCACGTAAAATCCCAACTTTGAACGATTTAACACAACTTTTTACGCAATTTCTTGCCAAATTGCTTGGTGGTAAAGTTAAAAAATGTTACCTTACCCGACGGCTTTATAATAAACGAACTAAAATAAATATTTATCATGGACAAGTTTACCCAGAATTACGTCGACAGCTTCATGGCAGAACTCGTAGCGAAGAACCCTGGTGAGGTTGAGTTCCACCAGGCTGTCAGGGAGGTCGTTGAGAGCGTCGCTCCTTATGTGACAGAGAACCCATACCTCATGGACCTCAAGATCCTTGAGAGAATGGTAGAGCCTGAGAGAGTCATCCTTTTCCGCGTCCCTTGGACAGACGACCGTGGTGAGATCCACATCAACAAGGGCTACCGCGTCCAGATGAACAGCGCCATCGGACCATACAAGGGAGGTATCCGTTTCCACTCAAGTGTGAACCTCAGCATCCTCAAGTTCCTTGCTTTCGAGCAGACATTCAAGAACAGCCTTACAACCCTTCCAATGGGTGGCGGTAAGGGTGGTTCAGACTTCAGCCCAAGAGGTAAGTCAGACGCAGAGGTGATGCGTTTCTGCCAGAGCTTCATGACAGAGCTCCAGCGCCACATCGGTCCTGATACTGACGTCCCTGCAGGTGATATCGGTGTAGGTGGACGTGAGATCGGTTTCATGTTCGGTCAGTACAAGAGACTCCGTGACGAGTTCACAGGTACTCTTACAGGCAAGGGCCTCGGTTGGGGCGGCAGCCTTATCAGACCAGAGGCAACCGGTTACGGCGTATGCTACTTCGCACAGAACATGCTCGCTACCCAGGGCAAGTCATTCGAAGGCCAGACAGTCCTCATCTCAGGTTCAGGTAACGTTGCTCAGTACGCAGCACAGAAGGCTACCCAGCTCGGCGGTAAGGTCGTTTCGTTCTCAGACTCAGACGGCTCTATCTACGATCCAGAGGGAATCGACGCAGAGAAGCTCGCTTACGTGATGGAGCTCAAGAACGTCCGCAGAGGCCGTATCAAGGAGTATGTCACAAAGTATCCTGACGCACAGTACCTCGAGGGTCAGCGTCCTTGGAACATCCCTTGCGACATCGCTCTCCCTTGCGCTACCCAGAACGAGATCAACAAGGAGAATGCAGAGGCTCTCGTGAAGAACGGTTGCTACTGCGTATGTGAGGGTGCCAACATGCCTTCTACCCCAGAGGCTATCGAGGTATTCCAGGCAGCTAAGCTCCTCTACTCTCCAGGCAAGGCATCTAACGCTGGTGGTGTAGCTACCTCAGGTCTTGAGATGACTCAGAACTCAATGAGACTCAAGTGGACCCGTGAGGAGGTTGACGAGCAGCTCCACAGAATCATGAACGACATCCACGACGCATGTATCAAGTACGGTACAGAGGAAGATGGCTACATCAACTACGTCAAGGGTGCAAACATCGCCGGCTTCATCAAGGTTGCCAACGCGATGGTAGACCAGGGTCTTGTATAGTCCTGGCACACAGATCATTGAATGTGTAAATTGTAAATATGGCAGAGATAGCTATTGACAGTACTCGCCTGATGGTCAGGAGGATCCGCCGGATCCTCCTGATTTGTAATCATTACGACAGCTTCTCCCTCGAGGAGGACGGCCGTCTGGACGAGCAGATTGTAAGGGAATATTCTGAGCTCCGACTCAGCAATCCTCCGGCGATAGTGAGGGTTGAAAGTACGATTGACGCACTGAAGCTTCTTCTGGGCGGCGACCGCTATGACCTGGTCATAACCATGTTCAATGCGGGAGAGATGGATGTGTTCACCTTCTCAGGAAGGATGAAGGCGATATGTCCTGACACGCCTCTGGTGCTTCTCACCTCGGTCGCGAGGGAGATACAGAAGAAGGTGGACGAGAACGACACGTCGAACATCGACTACGTTTTCTGCTGGAACAGCAGTACGGACCTTATCATCGCTATCATCAAGCTCATCGAGGACAAGATGAACGCCGCGCGCGACATTCTTGAGAACGGTGTGCGTGCCATACTTCTCGTGGAGGACTCGATCAGGTACTATTCGACCTACCTGCCTCTCCTCTACAAGCTCGTGCTCCAGCAGAACATCGAGGCGCTGCGCGACGCCCTCAACGAGAGCCAGCAGAACCTGCGTAAGCGCTCACGTCCTAAGATCCTCATGGCCAGCTGCTACGAGGAGGCCCTGGAACTGTACGAGAAATACAAGGACAACCTTCTCGGCGTCATCTCCGACGTAGGCTTCGTCATCCACAAGGGTGACGCCCCTGAGACCGAGAAGATCGACGCGGGCATCGACCTCTGCGTCAAGATCCGCAAGGACAACCCTACCATGCCTATCCTCATGCAGTCCTCACAGGAGAGCATGCGCGAGGTGGCCGAGAAGCTCGGCGTGGGCTTCGTCGTGAAGACCTCGAAGACCCTTACCCATGAGCTGTCCGAGTATATCGGCAAGGAGTTCGGATTCGGCGACTTCGTCGTGACCGACCCTGAGACCGGACGTGAGATAGGAAGGGCGAGGGACCTCCACGAGTTCGAGAAGCTCGTGACCATGATCCCGGACGACGTCTACATCAACATCTCCGAGAACAACTATCTCTCAAAGTGGCTCTATGCCCGAGGACTCTTCTCGGTCGGCGCGATACTCAACCCGCTCCACATCAGGACCAAGGAGGACATCCCTGAGATCAGGAGGGTCACCCTCAACACCATCCATGACTACCGCATCAAGCAGGCGCTCGGCGTGGTGGCCAAGTTCAACGACGACACCTACAACGACGCCATCTGGTTCGCCCGTCTAGGCGACGGGTCACTCGGCGGAAAGGCCAGGGGCCTTGCCTTCCTCAACAGCATCCTCGAGAAGCACGACCTCTACAGCAGATGGGACGACGTCAAGGTCATGGTACCTAAGACTCTGGTCGTCACTACGGACTACTTCGACCGCTTCATCAAGGAGAACGGCCTGAACTATGTGATCAACTCGGACGTCTCCGACGCCGAGATCCTCTCCGAGTTCGTCGCATCCACCTTGCCTTCTGACATGGTGGCTTCCCTCAAGGTCTTCCTCAAGTACAACCGCAACCCGTTGGCAGTCAGGTCGTCTTCTAAGCTCGAGGACTCCTACTACCAGCCGTTCGCCGGAGTCTACTCGACCTACATGATCCCGGACACTGACAACCCTGACCAGCGCCTCCGACTTCTCAGCAAGGCGATCAAGAGCGTCTACGCTTCGGTGTACTTCGCTTCTTCGAGAGGCTACATCGCCGCTACCGGCAACGTGCTCTCCGAGGAGAAGATGGGCATAGTCATCCAGGACATCTGTGGAAGCGAGGACAACGGATACTTCTATCCGACCCTCTCGGGCGTGGCACGCTCGGTCAATTTCTATCCTATCGGATACGAGCTTCCTGAAGACGGCGTGGTAAAGCTCGCCTTCGGCCTCGGAAAGGCTGTCGTGGACGGTGAGAACGTGCTCAGGTTCTCTCCTGAGTACCCTAAGAACGTACTGCAGACATCTACTCCTGAGCTTACCATGACCGACACCCAGCAAGTCATGTATGCCCTCAACCTGCAGCCTGACAAGTTCAAGACCTCGGTCAACGACTCGATCAACCTCGACCGTATCGAGATCAACGACTGCGGCAGGTTCAGAGGCTTCAGGAGGGTGGTGTCGACATGGGACTACACAAACATGCGCATAGTGGACTCGGCGACTCCGGAAGGACCTAAGTTCGTGACTTTCGCGCATATACTGAAATACAACGTCTTCCCGCTCCCTGCGATCCTCAAGGAGCTTCTGCGTATCGCCCACGAGGAGATGAAGTGCCCTGTGGAGATCGAGTTCGCCGCCGACCTCGAAGGAGGGGATGACGCTCCGGCCATGTTCAACGTCCTCCAGATCCGTCCTATCTCGGCGGACAGCTGCGACGCCAACGTGGACTGGACCAGCATCGATGACTCCGATTCCATCATCGTGACAGACAATGCGCTGGGCACAGGATGGATCAAGGGCGTCTCTGACGTCGTCTACCTCAAGGAGAGCACCTTCGATGTGCTGAGGACCAAGGAGATGGCTGCCCAGATCACCGAGCTCAACACCCGTATGAGGCAGGAGGGAAGGAACTACGTTCTCGTCGGCTACGGCCGCTGGGGATCGAGCATCGACTCTCTTGGCGTCCCTGTGCAGTGGGGCAACATCTCCGAGGCCAAGGTGATAGTCGAGACCTGCCTGAAGGACTTCCGTGTGGACCCTAGCCAGGGAACCCACTTCTTCCAGAACATGACCTCGTTCAACGTAGGCTACATCAACGTCAATCCTTATACCCGTCGTCGCGACAGCTTCGACATCGAGAAGCTTGACGCGATGCCTGCGGTCTACGAGACCGAGTTCGTAAGGCACGTCCGCTTCGACCGTCCTCTCAGGATCTGCATCGACGGCCGTAAGAACCGTGCGATGGTCAAGGAAGACCAGGTTTCTTAGTTTTCGTCAGCGTTTTGCTTTGCTTACGATTTGTAAGTATAAACTGATTTAGGTCCAGAAAAATGTTATTGCCCATATCCTATTTTGGACTATTATAAGGATTTAAAAGACTGAATATCAGAGATTTAAACTTTTAACTATTCCTATACTTGTGTCATATGAAAAATGTAAGCAAATAATTGAAAAATGCCTTGCATTTATAGATTTCATTTCATAGTTTTGCTGAAGATATAGAACAAAGTATGTCCTTCTGGTCAAATAATAAGGGTAATAAGCAGAACCTCAATAAGGCTCTGAGCCGTTCCTTATGCAGATAAAGACCAGCCGGGCTGGCATAGGAAAAAATGAAAGTTCAATAAAACACAATAAAAGGGGCTGGCCAAGAGGTGACCAGCCCCCTTTATTGTATAATTCATCATCAATATTATGCATCAGCATGGTTTATATTCACCATCATACGAGCACGACGCGTGTGGCGTCTCAATGGTGGTCAACATCAACGGTGGAAAGACCCACCAGCTGGTAGACAACGCCCTCAAGGTCCTCGAGAACATGGAGCACCGTGGAGCCGAGACCCGCGACAAGACGGGTGACGGAGCTGGTATCCTCCTCCAGATTCCTCATGAATTCATTCTTCTCCAGGGTATTCCAGTCCCTGAGAAAGGCCATTATGGAACAGGACTTGTCTTCCTTCCTAAGGATCAGAAACGTCAGAGCGAGCTTCTCGCTGTCATGATCGAGGAGATAGAGAACGCAGGTCTGTCTCTCATGCACCTCAGGACCGTCCCTACGAACTCGGATGTACTGGGTGTTGGAGCAAGGGAGGTGGAACCTGACATCAAGCAGGTGTTCATCACCGGAGTCAAGGAGGAGGACCTCGAGTTCTTCGAGAGGACTCTCTACAAGATCAGGAAGAAGATCGAGAGCAGGATCAGCGATGAGGACTTCTACATCTGCTCTCTCTCAAGCAAGGACATCATCTACAAGGGAATGCTTACCTCAGGCCAGCTGAGAAGATATTTCCCTGACCTGAGCAACGCATACTTCACAAGCGGCCTTGCTCTTGTCCACTCACGTTTCTCGACCAACACCTTCCCTAAGTGGAAGCTTGCGCAGCCTTTCCGCTACCTCTGCCATAACGGTGAGATCAACACCATACGTGGTAACAGAGGCTGGCTCCAGGCCCGTGAGAGCGTGCTCTCAAGCGATTATCTCGGCAACGTGAAGGACATCCGTCCTATCCTCGAGCCTGACATGAGCGACTCTGCCAGCCTTGACAACGTCTTCGAGTTTCTCGTGATGAGCGGCTTCAGCCTTCCTAAGGCGATGAGCATCCTCGTCCCTGAGTCATTCAACGACAAGAACCCTATCAGCGAGGACCTCAAGGCATTCTACGAGTACCACTCCATCCTCATGGAACCATGGGACGGTCCTGCGGCACTCCTCTTCTCTGACGGACGCTATGTCGGCGGCATGCTCGACCGCAACGGTCTCCGTCCTGCACGTTACACCATCACCAAGAACGGTCTGATGGTAGTAGCCAGTGAGGTAGGTGTCATGGACTTCGACCCTTCGGAGGTCGTTTCCAAGGGCAAGCTCCAGCCAGGTAAGATCCTCCTTGTCGACACATTGGAGGGCAAGGTGTACTACGACGGCGAGATCAAGCAGCAGCTTGCAAGCGAACATCCATACAGGCAGTGGCTGTCGACCAACTGCATCCAGCTCGAGAAGATCAAGAGCGGACGTCACGTCGACAACTCAGTCAGCGATCTTGAGCGCAAGCTCGTATGCTTCGGCTACGGCCAGGAGGATATCGACAGGACGATCGTACCTATGTGCGAGGGTGCATCGGAGCCTGTGGCATCGATGGGTAACGACACTCCTCTTGCAGTGCTCAGCGACAGGGCCCAGATATTCTTCAACTATTTCCGCCAGCAGTTCGCCCAGGTGACCAACCCTGCGATCGACCCTATCAGGGAGGAGCTCGTCATGTCCCTCACCGAGTACATCGGCTCGGTAGGTCCTGGCATCCTCGTCCCGGACGAGTCTAACTGCAAGAAGGTAAGGCTTCCTCAGCCGGTCCTGACGAACACCCAGCTCGACATTCTCTGCAACATCAGATACAAGGGCTTCAAGTCAGTGAAGCTTCCTATGCTCTTTGAGGTCAGCGGTGGCGAGAAGGCTCTCAAGAGAGCGATCGACGATCTCTGCCGCAAGGCCGAGGAGTCAGTCGACGAGGGCTACAGCTACATCATCCTCAGCGACAGGGACATCGACGCACAGCACGCTGCGATCCCTTCGCTCCTCGCTGTCAGCGCCGTCCACCATTACCTCATCTCAGTGCAGAAGCGTGTACAGACCGCGCTCATCGTCGAGTCAGGTGAGATCCGTGAGGTCATGCATGCCGCTCTGCTCCTCGGTTACGGAGCATCTGCGATCTGCCCATACCTCACGTTCGCAGTCCTCGACGACCTCGTGAAGAAGCACAAGATCCAGGAGGAGTACCAAACCGCGGAGAAGAACTATATCAAGGCAGTCGACAAAGGTCTCAAGAAGATCCTTTCAAAGATGGGTATCTCTACCATCAGGTCATACCGTGGAGCAAAGATCTTCGAGAGCATCGGTCTCAGCGAGGACCTTCTCAGGACATACTTCGGAACCGAGATCTCTACCATCGGCGGTGTCGGCCTGAGGGATATCGCGAAGGATGCCATCAAGTTCCACGCAGAGGCGTTCAAGCCTGCTGTCATCAACGAGTTCCTTGCAAACAACGGCCAGTTCAGCTACCGCAAGGACGGTATCAAGCACGCATGGAACCCTGATACCATCGCCAACCTCCAGATCGCGACCAGGATCGGTTCATATAAGAAGTTCCAGGAGTGGGAGCGCATAGTCGACGAGAAGGAGTCTCCTATCTTCCTCCGTGACTACATGCATTTCAAGAAGGCTCCCGTGGCGGTTCCTATCGACGAGGTGGAGCCTGTTGAGAGCATCGTTAAGCATTTCGTGACCGGTGCGATGTCATTCGGCGCATTGAGCATCGAGGCACATGAGGCCATGGCGATTGCCATGAACCGTCTCGGGACCCGAAGCAATACCGGTGAGGGCGGCGAGGACAACGAGCGCTACCATTCAGAGCACGAGGGCGTCAGCCTCTCAAGCAAGACCAAGCAGATCGCGTCAGGCCGTTTCGGTGTGACCGCCGAGTATCTTGTGAACGCTGAGGAGATCCAGATCAAGGTCGCACAGGGTGCGAAGCCTGGAGAGGGTGGCCAGCTTCCTGGATTCAAGGTCAACAAGATCATCGCGAAGACCAGGAACTCCATCCCTGGAATCTCCCTGATCTCGCCGCCGCCTCACCATGACATCTATTCTATCGAGGACCTTGCACAGCTGATCTTCGACCTCAAGAACGTCAACCCTAAGGCTGCAGTGTCAGTGAAGCTCGTAGCAGAGAGCGGAGTCGGCACCATCGCTGCCGGTGTGGCAAAGGCTAAGGCAGACCTCATCGTCATCTCCGGTGCGGAGGGCGGTACAGGTGCATCTCCTGCAAGCTCTATGAGATTCGCAGGTATTTCTCCTGAGATCGGTCTCTCCGAGACCCAGCAGACCCTTGTGCTCAACGGTCTCCGTGGCCAGGTCCGTCTCCAGACAGACGGCCAGCTCAAGACAGCGAAGGACGTAGTCATCATGGCGATGCTAGGTGCGGACGAGTTCTCGTTCGGTACCCTCCCGCTCATCCTCCTCGGATGCGTCATGATGAGGAAGTGCAGCACCAACACCTGCCCTGTCGGCGTGGCTACACAGGACGAGAGGCTCCGCAGCCGCTTCACAGGCAAGGCCGACTATATCGTGAACTACTTCACCTTCCTCGCCCAGCATGTACGTGAGTACCTCAGCCAGATCGGTGTAAGGAAGTTCAAGGACATCATAGGAAGGACAGACCTCATTGAGGTCGACAAGCTTGATCCTGCCACGAAGCAGGGTACCATAGACTTCAGCAGGCTTCTCTGCTCAGTCGACACTGACAAGCCGCTCCACTGGGACAGAGGCGAATTCACCTCAGTCTCAGGAGTCAAGGACGAGCTCATCATCCAGCAAGCATGGTCGGCGATCGAGAACGCAGAGGAGATCAACCTCGACTATTCTATCAGGAACACCGACAGAGCGCTTTGTACAATGCTCTCAGGTACCATCGCCAAGAAGTATGGCGAGCAGGGTCTTCCTGATTCGACCATCAACATCAAGTTCAAGGGCTCGGCAGGCCAGTCGTTCGGCGCATTCGCCGTGAAGGGTCTGAACCTCAAGCTCGAGGGCGAGTGCAACGACTACTTCGGCAAGGGCCTCTCAGGAGGTAGGATATCTATCCTCCCGCCAGTAAGGAGCAACAGGGACTTTGTCGCTGAGGACAACATCATCGCCGGCAACACCGGTATGTACGGTGCCACAAGCGGAGAGATCTATGTCAACGGCCGAGTAGGTGAGAGATTCTGCGTGCGTAACTCAGGAGCTATCGCCGTCGTCGAGGGCACAGGTGACCACTGCTGCGAGTACATGACAGGAGGTAGGGTAGTTGTTCTCGGCAAGACCGGCAGGAACTTCGCTGCAGGTATGTCAGGAGGTGTCGCTTACGTCTGGGACAAGGACCATGACTTCGACTACTACTGCAACATGGACATGGTGGAGATCAACCTCGTGGAGGACACAGCATACCGCAAGGAGCTTCACGAGCTCATCCGCCAGCACTATCTCTATACAGGCTCAAGGCTCGCAGGCAAGATGCTTGACAACTGGAGCAAGTATGTCGAGGAATTCATCCAGGTGGTTCCTATCGAGTACAAGAAGGTTCTCCAGGAGGAGCAGATGGCCAAGCTTCAGCAGAAGATCGCCCAGGTTCAGATTGATTATTAACCTCTCTACAAGAATAATATATTATGGGAAACCCAAAAGCATTTTTGACAGTGCCTCGCAAGGAGGCAGGTTACCGTCCTGTGCATGACCGTATCCACGATTTCGGAGAGGTTGAACAGACCCTGAACAGCAAGGACCGACAGGAGCAGGCCAGCCGCTGCATGGATTGCGGCGTTCCGTTCTGCCACTGGGCATGTCCGCTTGGAAACAAGAACCCTGAGTGGAACGACGCCCTCTACAGAGGTGAGTGGGAGACCGCTTACAAGATCCTCAAGGAGACCAACGACTTCCCTGAGTTCACCGGAAGAGTATGTCCGGCTCTCTGCGAGAAGGCATGCGTGCTCTATCTCTCTACCGGCAACGCAGTCACCAACAGGGAGAACGAGGCGGCGATCGCCGAGCGTGCATATCTCGAGGGATATGTCACCATCGAGAACCCTGTAAGGAACGGCAAGAAGGTCGCAGTCATCGGATCAGGCCCTTCAGGCCTCGCATCGGCCAACAGGCTCAACTACATGGGCTATGAGGTCACTGTCTTCGAGAAGAACGAAGCCGCAGGAGGTCTCCTCCGCTACGGCATTCCGAACTTCAAGCTCAACAAGAAGATCATCGACAGACGTATTGACGTGATGGAGAAGGAAGGCGTGAAGTTCGTCTACAACACACCGGTCGACCTCGCTTCGCTCCCGGAGGGATTCGATGCATACGTAGTCTCTACAGGTACTCCTGAGGCACGTGACCTCAAGGCTCCGGGAAGGGAGCTCAAGGGCATCCATCTCGCTCTTGAACTGCTCTCGCAGCAGAACAGGGTGCTTGCCGGCATGGAATTCAAGAAGGACGAGCTCGTGAACTGCAAGGGCAAGAAGGTCCTCGTCATCGGTGGTGGTGACACAGGCTCCGACTGTATCGGAACCGCACATCGCCAGGGCGCTACATGCGTGACACAGATCGAGATCATGCCTAAGCCGCCTGTAGGACACAACGACGCTACTCCATGGCCTAACTGGCCGGTCATCCTCAAGACCACATCCAGCCATGAGGAAGGATGCGACAGAAGATGGCTGCTCAACACCAACCGCTTCATCGGCGACGACAAGGGCCATGTAAGGCAGGTCGAGGTAGAAGGCGTCATCTGGGAGCCGAATCCGGAGGGAGGACGTCCTATCATGAAACTCGACGGCAAGAAGGAGATCATCGAGGCCGACATCGTGTTCCTCGCAATGGGATTCATCAAGCCAGTCCAGCCTGAGATGCCTGAGAACGTGTTCTTCGCTGGTGATGCCGCTTCAGGCGCCAGCCTTGTGGTAAGGGCTATCGCCAGCGGCCGTAAGACCGCGCAGGCAGTGGACAAGTATCTGAAGACCAGATAGGACAGACGGTCGGGACTGCCAGACAGGCCGATCAGGAAGGACTGAGACAGGTCCGGAAAAAGAGTGGGTGACCTAGGTCAGACAAAAGTGTCGCGACCTAGGTCATTCTCATTTTGTAAATAGTTGTGATTCAGTGTGATATACAAAGAGGGCGACCTAGGTCGGGGGCATTTCGTCCGACCTAGGTCGCTTGCTGTTTTTTCTGCCTGGCGCGCCGATCTGTCAGCTGGCGCTCGCGCAGTAGTCGATGAAGGAGCGGAGGAGGAGCCTCAGGCCGCCGGGAGTAGGGTAGTGTCCGGTGAAGTACCAGTCGCCTGGGAAGTCTGGGATGGCCTTGTGCAGGCCCTCGATGCTCTGGTAGACGAACTCGATAGGGGTGGTGACGCCTTCCGGACGAAGAAGCTCGATCATCTTGGCGTTGATCTCCTCGGCGGTGAACGGCTCGTAGAGCCTTCTGACCGGATTCTCGAGCTCCGAGCATGGGATCATGCTACCTGCTCTGCCGTCCGTGCCCTGGGCAGCCATCCGGCATTCGAGCTGGGCGAGGACCTTGCGGCAGGCACCATGGACCTCGTCGATGAGGTTCTCCATCCCGCGTTCCCTGAGCAGGGCCATGCAGGACTGGAAGGCGATGAAGTCTTCGATGCGGCTCATGTCGATTCCGTAGAAGTCCGGGTAGCGGACCTGAGGTGCCGAGCTGACGATGACTATCTTCTTGGGGTGAAGGCGGTCGAGGATCTTGATGATGCTTTCCCTGAGGGTGGTGCCGCGGACTATGCTGTCGTCGATGACGACCAGGTTGTCCTTGTATTCCTCGATGGCGCCGGTGGTGATGTCGTAGACGTGCGATGCGAGGTCGTTCCTGGAGTTGCCTTCGGTGATGAAGGTCCTGAGCTTGATGTCCTTCGATACGATCTTCTCGCATCGGATAGTCGGGTCGACGGCCCTGAGAGCCTCAGAAAGGCCGTAATAGGCCACTTCGGCGGTGTTAGGGATGTAGGAGACGACAGTGTGCTTTGTATCGCCACCGACGGCATTGAGGACCTGCTGGGTGAGGTTGTGCCCGAGGGCTTTCCTCTCCTGGTAGATGTCACGGTCGTTTCCGCGGCTGAAGTATATCCTCTCGAAGCTGCACGGGAGGTACTCCTGCGCTTCCATGATCTGCCTGAAGCAGATCTCGCCCGCTGCGTTCACGATGAGAGCCTCGCCCGGCCTGATCGGGCAGACATCCTCGCACTTGAGGTTGAACGCTGTCTGGAGCACCGGTCTCTCGCTTGCAATCGCTACGATCTCGTCGTCGGCATAGTAGAACGCAGGGCGGATTCCGTGCGGGTCCCTTACGCAGAAGAGCTCTCCGCTGCCTGTGAGTCCGCACATGACGTAGCCTCCGTCGAAGCGTGGCATGGTCGTACGGAGCACGTTGCTGATGTCTATGTGGCTGTCGATGTACTCGGTTATCCCGCTGCCTTCGAGGCCCAGCTGCGTGGCGATCTGGAAGTTCCTCTCGACTTCGCGGTCGAGCCTGTGGCCCATGTACTCGAGGGTTATGTAGCTGTCGTTGTAGACCCTCGGGCATTGTCCGAGCTCCGTCAGGTATCCGAAGACGTCGGAGATGTTGGTCATATTGAAGTTGCCGCAGATGCAGAGGTTCTTGGCCTTCCAGTTGTTCCTACGCAGGAAAGGGTGGACATATTTCAGTCCTCCCTTGCCGGTGGTGGAATATCTCAGGTGACCCATGTAGAGCTCGCCGATGAAAGGTGCGGATGCGTCCGGGGAGTCATCAGTGGTGGTGATCTCGGCCGGGCCGTCCTCGTATTCGCCGCTGAGCTGCTTGGCGATCGATGCGAACACCTTGGTGATGGCGTCCTTGCCTTCGGCCTTCTCCCTGTACATGTATTCATGTCCTGCAGGTTGGTTAAGCTTTACGCATGCCATTCCTGCGCCTTCCTGTCCGCGGTTGTGCTGCTTCTCCATCATCAGATAGAGCTTGTCCAGCGCATACCTGTCGCTACCGTATTTCTCCTGATAGTACTCCAGAGGCTTGAGGAGCCGTATCATGGCGATACCACATTCGTGCTTGAGGGTTTCCATAGACTTGTGGGCTTAGATCTCCTTGAATCTTTCCATGGCCTTCTCGCAGTCCTCGTGCCTTCCGAAGGCCGTGAGGCGGACATACCCTTCGCCTGAAGGTCCGAATCCGGAACCAGGGGTGGTGACTATGCCGATCTTGTGGAGGATGAGGTCGAAGAACTCCCATGAGGTCACTCCCTCAGGTGTCTTGAGCCAGATGTAAGGCGCGTCGGTGCCGCCGAATACCTCGTATCCCATCTCGGTCAGCTTCCCGCGCATGAAGGCAGCGTTGTCCATGTAGTAGCCGATGGTCTTGCGTACCTGCTGCTTGCCTTCAGGGCTGTAGATGGCCTCCGCGGCACGCTGGGTGATGTAGCTTGTTCCGTTGAACTTGGTGCACTGCCTGCGGTTCCACAGGGCGTTGAGCTGTCCGAGGTCCTTAGGAACCACCGTGTAGCCGCATCTGATGCCTGTGAATCCTGCGGTCTTCGAGTAGCTACGGAGCTCGATGGCGCAGCTCTTGGCTCCCGGGATCTCGTAGATGCTGTGAGGGATGTCGTCGTGCTGGATGTATGCCTCGTATGCCGCGTCGAAGAGTATGAGGCTCTTCTCCCTGATCGCATATTCCACCCACTTGGCAAGCTGCTCCTTGGTGAGGACCGTTCCGGTCGGGTTGTTAGGATAGCAGAGGTAGATTATGTCTATGTGTTCCTGAGGAAGCGCAGGGATGAACCTGTTCGCTGCAGAGACAGGGAGGAAGGTGATGTTGCTCCACTTTCCGTCCACGAAGTCGCCTGCGCGGCCGCACATCACGTTGCTGTCCACATATACAGGATATACAGGGTCGGTCACGCCGACCGAGCAGCGTGTGTCGAGTATGTCGCCGATGTTGCCGCAGTCGCTCTTCGCTCCGTCGCTGATGAACACCTCGTCCATGTCGAGCTGCACGCCGCGCGGGATGTAGTCGTTCTCGATGATTGCCTTGCGGAGGAAGTCGTAGCCCTGCTCAGGGCCGTATCCTCTGAAGGTGTCGCTGCTTGACATCTCGTCCACGGCCTTGTGCATGGCCTCGAGGCACGCCTGAGGAAGCGGCTGTGTGACATCTCCGATGCCGAGGCTGATCACGTCGACCTCGGGATGCTCTGCCTTGAATGCCTTTACCTTGCTTGCTATGGTCGAGAACAGATAGCTGCTCTGCAGTTTCAGAAAGTTTTCGTTTATCATTGTCTGTCTTGTTGTCTGTCTTGTTTGAAGTCCGTTGTCTTTTTTTGTCTGAAGCCCGCTGTCTCTCAGTCCTGGAGCTCGCCCTCGAAGGCGGTCTCCGCAGGGCCTGTCATCAGTACCGTTCCGTCGGCTTGCCTGTATGTGATGTCCAACTGGCCGCCGTCCATGAGGACCTTGCTGGAGCTTCCTGCGCGTCCTGTCAGGAAGGCTGCCACGGCTGTGGCGCATGCACCGGTTCCGCAGGCCTGGGTGATTCCCGAGCCACGCTCCCACACGCGCATCCTGAGGGTTCCGTCGGCGAGGACCTGCACGAACTCCACGTTCGTGCGCTCAGGGAACACAGGGTCGAACTCGATCTTCGAGCCTGCAGCCGCCACGTCGACCTTCGATATGTCATCCACGAAGATGACTGCATGAGGGTTTCCCATGCAGACATATGTGGCCGTGTATTTCCTTCCGCATGCGACGAGCGGGGTGCCGCTGAGGTCGCCGGTCGGGGTGTCGACCTGCATGACGTTGCTCAGGAGGGCCTTGCCCATGTCGACCGTCGCCTTGTGTATCTCTCCGTCGGCATCGGGGATGAGGGTGATGTACTTGATGCCCGAGAGGGTCTCGAGGCTTATCTGGGTCTTGTCGGTGAGCTTCTTGTCGTAGACGTACTTGCCGACGCAGCGCGAACCGTTGCCACACATCATCGCCTCCGTTCCGTCGGCGTTGAAGATGCGCATGCGGAAGTCCGCCACGTCGCTCCGGCTGATCATGATCAGGCCGTCAGAGCCTATGCCTGTGTGAGGCTTGCTCCACTTGATGGAGAATCCTTCAGGATCCTGGATCGGGTACAGGTCGGTGTTGACATAGATGTAGTCGTTGCCAAGACCATGCATTTTCGTGAACTTTAACATTTCTCTGATGCTGCTTTGATGAATGACATGAAGAGTGGGTGAGGGTGGAGCACGGTGCTCTGGTACTCAGGATGGAACTGCGTTCCGATGAACCATCGGAGCTGAGGGATCTCTACGATCTCTACGAGGTCCGACTCCTGGTTGCGGCCTGCGCACTTCATACCATGGTCCTCGTATTCCTTGAGGTACATGTTGTTGAACTCGTAGCGGTGGCGGTGGCGCTCGTGTACGAGGGTGCTGCCGTAGATCTGGGCAAGGCGGCCGCCTTCCTCAAGCTGGCAGGCGTATGCGCCAAGGCGCATGGTACCTCCCATGTTGGAGATGTTCTTCTGGTCCTCCATCATGTCGATGACGTTGTGAGGGGTCACCTCGTCCATCTCGCGGCTGTTCGCGTCCTTGTATCCCAGCACGTTGCGGGCGAACTCGATGACCATCATCTGCATTCCGAGGCAGATTCCGAAGGTAGGGATGTCGTGGGTGCGGCAGTACTCGACCGCCACGATCTTGCCCTCGATTCCTCTGAGTCCGAAGCCCGGGCAGACACATACGCCGTCGAGCCCCTCGAGGGCCTGAGCTATGTTCCCGGATGTAATCTCCTCGCTGTTGACGAACCTGATCCTGACCTTCTTGTCGTTGTATACTCCTGCGAGATACATGCTCTCGCGTATGCTCTTGTAGGCGTCCTGCAGGTCGTATTTTCCTACCAGGCCGATAGTCACCTCGTCCTTTGCCGAGTGCATCCTTTCGAGGTAGTTGTTCCACCTGCTCATGTCAGGCTCGGCGACGGCAGGCATGCCTGTCTTCCTGAGGATGGCCTTGTCGAGGCCCTGGCGCTGCATGTTGACAGGGACATCGTAGATGCTTGGAAGGTCCTCGCTCTGGACGACACAGTCCAGGTCCACGTTGCAGAAGGACGCCACCTTCGCGAGCAGGCCGCCCTCGAGATGGTATTCCGTCCTGAGGATGAGAATGTCAGGCTGGATACCCATGCTCTGCATCTCCTTGACCGAATGCTGGGTAGGCTTTGTCTTGAACTCGCCTGCAGCCTTGAGGTAAGGGACGTATGTGAGGTGGATGTTGACGGCGCGCTGTCCGAGCTCCCATCTGAGCTGGCGGATGGCCTCCATGAACGGTGCGCTCTCGATGTCTCCGATCGTGCCTCCGACCTCGGTGATGATGAAGTCGTAGTGCTCAGGATCGAACTCGCGTCTCATCCTTCGCTTGATCTCGTCGGTGATGTGAGGGACGACCTGGATGGTCTTTCCGAGGTAGTCGCCCTTGCGCTCCTTGTCGATGACGGCCTTGTAGATGCGTCCTGTGGTGACGGAGTTGTCACGGGTGGTCCTGATGCCTGTGAACCTCTCGTAGTGACCCAGGTCGAGGTCAGTCTCCATACCGTCCATGGTGACGTAGCACTCGCCGTGCTCATATGGATTCAGCGTGCCCGGGTCGATGTTGATGTACGGGTCGAACTTCTGGATGGTAATCTTGTATCCATGAGCCATGAGCAGCCTTCCGATGCTGGAGGAGATGATGCCCTTGCCCAGTGACGAAACCACGCCGCCCGTGACGAAAATATATCTTGTCTGTTGTTCCATAGTAGATGTATTACTCTGTTAATATGCACTCTCGTGTACGCCCTTGACTGCACGTCCGCTAGGGTCGTTGAGCTCCTTCCATGCTGCGTCCCACTCGAGTGCGATGGCTGTAGAGCATGCCACACTTGCCTCCTGAGGCACGCTCCTGGCAGCGCTCTCGCTTGGGAAGTGCTCCTCGAAGATGCTGCGGTAGTAGTACTCCTCCTTGTTGAGAGGCGGGTTGATAGGGAAGCGCTCAGCTGCATGTGCCATCATCTCGTCGCTGACAGCCTCCGAGGTGATATTCTTGAGAGTGTCGATCCATGAGTAGCCTACGCCGTCAGAGAACTGCTCCTTCTGCCTCCATGCAACGCTCTGCGGAAGCATGTCCTGGAACGCCTCGCGGAC
The DNA here is from genome assembly GCA_024398105.1 of Bacteroidales bacterium. GTDB lineage: Bacteria > Bacteroidota > Bacteroidia > Bacteroidales > UBA932 > Cryptobacteroides. The sequence continues at coordinate 68,836 of JAKSJP010000005.1, forward strand.
GATCTTCTTCTCCATTACCTGTCCTGGGCACATCTTGGCTGCAGGGTTGAGCCTCATGGCCACGTCGAGGAACTCCTTGTCGAGGAAAGGCACTCTGCCTTCCACGCCCCATGCGCAGAGCGACTTGTTGGCCCTGAGGCAGTCGTACATGTAGAGCTTCGAGAGCTTGCGGACGGTCTCCTTGTGGAACTCCTCGGCTGTAGGAGCCTTGTGGAAGTAGAGATACCCTCCGAATACCTCGTCGGCACCCTCGCCTGAGAGCACCATCTTGATGCCCATGGACTTGATCACTCGGGCAAGGAGGTACATAGGCGTGCTGGCACGTATGGTGGTGACATCGTATGTCTCGATGTAGTAGATGACGTCCCTGATGGCGTCGAGACCTTCCTGTATGGTATAGTTCACCTCGTGGTGGACTGTTCCGATATGCTCTGCGACCTCCTTTGCCTTGGCAAGGTCAGGTGCGCCCTTGAGACCGACTGCGAATGAGTGGAGCTGAGGCCACCATGCATCAGCGGTGTCGCCTGTCTCGACTCTCTTCTTCGAATACTTCATGGCTACTGCGCTGGTGACTGAGCTGTCGAGACCTCCTGAGAGAAGGACTCCGTAAGGGACGTCGGACATGAGCTGGCGCTTCACGGCTGCCTCGAGGGCTTCCCTTACCTCCTCAGGTGAGGCTCCGTTCTCCTTGACTGCGTCGTACTCGCTCCAGTCGCGCTTGTACCATCTCTTCATGACGCCTTCCTTGCTGTAGAAGTAATGGCCAGGGAGGAAAGGCTCGTAGCTCTCGCAGAAGCCTTCGAGGGCCTTGAGCTCGCTTGCTACGTAGACCGTGCCGTCAGAGTCGCGTCCGATGTAGAGAGGTATGACTCCGATAGGGTCGCGTGCGATGAGGAACTCGTCCTTCTCGGCGTCGTAGAGCGCGAAGCCGAAGATTCCGCTGAGGTCCTCGAGGAAGTCGATGCCTTTCTCCTGATAGAGGGCGAGTATGACCTCACAGTCGCTGCCGGTCTGGAACTGGTAGCGGTACTTGTAGCGCTCCCTGATCTCCTGGTGGTTGTAGATCTCACCGTTCACTGCAAGGACGTGCAGTCCGTCTGGGGACTTCAGAGGCTGGCCTCCGGAAAGAGGATCGACGATGGAGAGGCGCTCATGGGCGAGGACGGCGTTCTTGCCTGTCCATATTCCGCTCCAGTCCGGTCCGCGGTGACGGAGTTTCTGTGACATCTTGAGGGCTTTGGCCCTGTACTGGGAAGACTTGCTTTCGTCAAACGAGAAGATACATGCAATACCACACATAATGATGATTTTTATTTTTCTAACTAAATAAAGGGACTGGTCTTAAGACCAGTCCCTTTAGGTTACTTTTTCGCTTATAAACTGTAAGTTATTTTGTATGTCCGGCTGGTAGAACAACACAATAAAGCGGCAGAATGTAATTATTATTCTGCATATAATTATTATTGTTATTATTGGCTCTGAACATCATAAATCATTGAATTATCGATGTCAAATGTAGAAAACAACTTTTTAAATACCAAATATTTTTTTGATTTTTTTAAGGGCGGATACCCTCGCGCGCTATATTATAAAGTGTAAGCAAAAAATTGAAAAAATTCTTGCATTTATGAAATCCAATATTTAGTTTTGCTCCCAGAAACGAACAAACAATGTCATTCTGGTCAAATAACAATAACGATAATAAGCAGAACCTTAATCAGGCTCCGCTCATTCTTCGTATGCAGTAAAGACCAGCCGCAGAGGCATATGGAAAGGATTGAAATTATAATAGAATAGAATTGAAAAGGGGCTGGTCAAGGAGACTGGCCCCTTTTTATGTTTAACAAAAAAACAACGGTTAGAGTTATGTCAGCAAAATTAAGACTTCAGGTAGTTGATGAGGCGTTCAAGCGTCACCCGGTCTTTGTGGATTCCCCAGTCGAGCGTCCTAGCGAGTACTTCGGCAAGTACGTGTTCGGAAGAGACAAGATGTTCAAGTATCTTCCTTCAGACGTTTACAAGAAGATGTGCGACGTGATCGACAACGGTGCTCCTTTCGAGAGAAGCATCGCAGATGCAGTGGCAGCAGGTATGGTCACCTGGGCAAAGGAGCTCGGTGTCACACATTACACCCACTGGTTCCAGCCTCTTACTGAAGGCACCGCTGAAAAGCATGATGGTTTCGTCGAGCATGACGGCAAGGGCGGCATGATGGAGGAGTTCACAGGAAAGCTTCTCATCCAGCAGGAGCCTGACGCAAGTTCATTCCCTTCAGGCGGTATCCGCAGCACCTTCGAGGCACGTGGATATTCAGCATGGGATCCTACGTCACCGGTATTCGTCATCGGTGACACATTGATGATCCCTACCATCTTCATCTCATATACAGGTGAGGCCCTTGACTACAAGGTTCCTCTGAAGAAGGCCCTCTATGCAGTTGACAAGGCGGCTACAGCAGTCTGCCAGTACTTCAACCCTGAGGTCAAGAAGGTAGTCAGCAACCTCGGATGGGAGCAGGAGTACTTCCTCGTGGACGAGGCTCTCTATGCTGCACGTCCTGACATGGTCATGACCGGCCGTACCCTCATGGGCCACGACTCTGCTAAGAACCAGCAGATGGAGGACCACTACTTCGGAAGCATCCCTGCACGTGTCGAGGAGTTCATGAAGGACATCGAGATCACAGCACTCGAGCTCGGCATCCCTTGCAAGACACGCCACAACGAGGTGGCACCTAACCAGTTCGAGCTTGCTCCTATCTTCGAGGAGACCAATCTCGCGGTAGACCACAACATGCTCATGATGTCCATCATGAAGAGAGTTGCACGCAAGCATGGCTTCCGCTGCCTTCTCCATGAGAAGCCTTTCAAGGGCGTGAACGGATCAGGAAAGCACAACAACTGGTCTCTCTCCACAGATACAGGCATCCTTCTCCATGCTCCAGGAAAGACACCTCTGGACAACCTCCGTTTCGTGACCTTCGTCGTAGAGACCCTCAAGGGCGTGTATGACCACAACGGCCTCCTCAAGGCCAGCATCATGTCAGCATCTAACGCACACCGTCTCGGTGCAAACGAGGCACCTCCAGCAATTATCTCATCATTCCTCGGAAGGACTGTGACCGCTCTCCTCGACCATGTCGAGAAGGCTGACGAGGACGCTCTCCGCGTGGATGGAAAGACAGCGTTCAAGCTTGACCTCCCTTCAATTCCTGAACTCTTCATCGACAACACCGACCGAAACAGGACATCTCCTTTCGCATTTACCGGAAACCGCTTCGAGTTCCGTGCGGTGGGTTCTGAGGCAAACTGTGCAAGCGCAATGCTCACCCTCAACGCAGCGGTGGCTGAGGCCCTCGTCGATTTCAAGGAGAGAGTTGACGCCCTCATCGCAGCAGGAGAGGACAAGGAGGCTGCGATCCTCAAGATCGTGCGCGAAGACATCAAGTATATCCGCCCTATCATCTTCAACGGCAACGGTTATGGCGAGGAGTGGAAGGTAGAGGCCGCAAAGCGCGGACTTGACTGCGAGACATCGGCTCCTCTCATCTTTGACTCATACCTCAAGGAGTCTTCTATAAAAATGTTTGAGAAGACCAAGGTCATGACTGCCCCTGAGCTCGAGGCCCGCAACGAGATCAAGTGGGAGACCTACACAAAGAAGATCCAGATCGAGAGCCGTATCTTCGGCGACCTCTGTCTCAACCATATCATCCCTGTGGTCACAAAGTACCAGAGCATGCTCATCGACAACGTCCACAAGGTGATGGAGATCTTCCCTGAGGAGAAAGCCAAGGCTATCTCGAAGGAGAACCTCCTCATCATCGAGCGCATCAGCGACCATGAGTCGTTCATCATCGAGAAGGTCGAGGCCATGGTTGATGCACGCCGAGTTGCAAACAAGATCGAGTCCGAGCGCGAGAAGGCTATCGCATACCACGATACAGTCGCTCCGCTCCTCGAGGAGATCCGCTATCACGTAGACAAGCTCGAGACCATCGTCGACGACGAGGCATGGCCGCTTCCTAAGTACCGCGAGCTTCTGTTCATCAGATAGTAAGTATTTGAACGTAAATTATATATGACAAGAGCGAAACTCATCCTTGAAGATGGATCGGAATTCGTAGGAACGTCATTCGGATATGAGAAGTCTGTGTCAGGCGAACTGTGTTTCTATACGGCGATGACCGGTTACCCAGAGAGCCTCACAGACCCATCATACCGGGGACAGATCCTTGTTCCGACATATCCGATGATCGGAAATTACGGAGTCCCGGAGGACGTGAAGGAGAACGGGATCTCCAAATTCTTTGAGTCTGACAGAATATGGTGCCAGGCGATGATAATATCTGACTATTCCGAGAAGTACAGCCACTGGGACGGCGCACGCAGCCTGGGCGCATGGCTCAAGCAGCAGCAGATCCCGGCACTGTGCGACATCGACACCAGGGTGCTGACCAAGAAGCTCCGCGACAAGGGAGCATTGCTGGGAAAGATCGTCTTCGGAGAGGATGACGTCGAGCTCAAGGACCCTAATGCACGCAACCTTGTGTCCGAGGTGTCTACCGACACCGTGACCACCTACGGCAACGGAAGCAAGAAGGTGCTCATGGTCGACTGCGGAATGAAGAACAACATCCTTCGTTGCCTTCTCCGCTACGACGTCACCGTGAAGAGGGTACCATGGAACTATGATTTCAGGAATGAGGATTACGACGGACTGTTCATCTCGAACGGTCCGGGTGATCCTTCTCTTTGTACAGAGACCATCGAGCACATAAGGTGGGCACTCGGGCAGGACAAGCCGATCATGGGCATCTGCCTGGGCAACCAGCTGCTTGCGATCGCGGCCGGTGCGAAGACCTACAAGCTCAAGTACGGCCACCGCGGCCACAATGTCCCTGTCCGCAAGGAGGGCACGCGTTCATGTCTCATCACATCGCAGAACCATGGTTTCGCCATTGACGAATCGACTCTTCCTTCAGAGTGGGAGACCCTGTTCTCCAACCTCAATGACGGTACGAACGAGGGCATCCGCCACAAGTCAAAGCCATTCTTCTCGACTCAGTTCCACCCTGAAGCCTCAAGCGGCCCTGTAGATTCGATGCAGCTGTTCGAGGAGTTCGTCAAATCACTTTAAGAATATGGAAATGCAGAAAATACTGGTGCTCGGATCTGGTGCGCTGAAGATCGGTGAGTCCGGAGAGTTCGACTACTCAGGTTCACAGGCCCTCAAGGCGCTCCATGAGGAAGGGAAGTTCACTGTCCTCATCAACCCAAACATCGCCACCGTCCAGACTTCGGAAGGCATTGCTGACCATATCTATTATCTTCCGGTGACCCCCGAGTTCGTCGAGCGCGTCATCGAGAAGGAACGTCCTGACGGAATCATGCTCGCTTTCGGCGGACAGACCGCGCTCAACTGCGGCGTCGCGCTCTATGAGAGCGGTGTGCTTGAGAAATACAACGTCAAGGTGGTGGGTACTCCTGTGGAGGCCATCATCAACACCGAGGACCGTGAGCTCTTCGCGTCCATGATGCGCGAGATCGGGGTCAAGACCGCCCGCAGCGAGGCTGTCAGCTCGATCGAGGAGGCCCTGGAGGTCGTGCGTGAGATCGGATATCCTATCATCGTACGTGCCGCCTACACCCTCGGAGGTCTTGGCTCGGGATTCTGCAACAATGACGACGAGCTCCGCCGTCTTGCCGCGTCAGCTTTCTCATACTCTCCCCAGATCCTCATCGAGGAGTCGTTGAAAGGCTGGAAAGAGATTGAATATGAAGTTGTCAGGGACAGGTTTGACAACTGCATCACAGTATGTAACATGGAGAACTTCGACCCTCTCGGAATCCATACAGGAGAGAGCGTCGTGGTGGCTCCTTCGCAGACCTTGAGCGACCATGAGTACCATAAGCTCCGTGAGATCGCCATCAAGATCGCGCGCCGTGTAGGCATAGTGGGAGAGTGCAACGTGCAGTATGCGCTCGACCCTGACAGCGACGACTACCGCGTCATCGAGCTCAATGCCCGTCTTTCACGAAGCTCGGCCCTCGCATCGAAGGCTACCGGCTATCCGCTCGCTTTCGTGGCCGCGAAGCTCGGCCTGGGCTACGGCCTGGACGAGATCCAGAACTCCGTCACCAAGTGCACCTCGGCCTTCTTCGAGCCTGCCCTCGACTATGTCGTCTGCAAGATTCCTCGCTGGGACCTCGGCAAGTTCGACGGCGTTTCGAAGCTCATCGGCTCCAGCATGAAGTCGGTAGGTGAGGTAATGGCCATCGGACGTACCTTCGAGGAGGCTATCCAGAAGGGCATGAGAATGGTCGGCCAGGGTCTCCATGGTTTCGTGGCCAATACCGTGAAGGTCCCGGACGTGGAATTCGAGCTCAGGAACCCTACAGACAAGCGTCTGCCTGCGATCGAGCTGGCGTTCGACATGGGATACACCATCGACCAGCTCCATGAGATCACCAGGATCGACAGGTGGTTCCTCTTCCGCCTGCAGAACATCCATGAAGTGAAGACCCAGCTTGCCGCCTATGACAAGGCGGGCGACGTTCCTGCCGCCCTTCTCCGCCAGGCGAAGGAGATGGGCTTCTCAGACTACCAGATAGGAAAGATCGTCATCAAGGACGGCATGAATGCCCATGACAAGTCGGACCTCGTCCGCGCCGCCCGCAAGCAGCTCGGCATCCTTCCTGTCGTCAAGCAGATCGATACCATGGCCGGAGAGTATCCTGCCATGACCAATTACCTCTATATGACATACAACGGCTCGGAGTCGGACGTGGAGTTCGCCCGTGACGGGAAGTCGGTGATCGTGCTCGGTTCAGGAGCCTACCGTATCGGCTCCAGCGTCGAGTTCGACTGGTGCGGCGTCGCTGCCGTGAAGAAGATCCAGGAGATGGGCTACCGCTCGATCATGATTAACTACAATCCGGAGACCGTGTCGACCGACTATGATATCTGCGACCGCCTCTTCTTCGACGAGCTCACCTTGGAGCGCGTGCTTGACGTTTGCGACCTGGAGATGCCGAAGGGAGTGATCGTCTGCACAGGTGGACAGATCCCTAACAACCTCGCGCTGCTCCTTGACAAGCAGGGAGTGAAGATCCTCGGTACGAGCGCCGAGTCCATCGACATCGCAGAGGACCGTCAGAAGTTCTCGACCATGTGCGACCGTCTGGGAATCGACCAGCCTAGGTGGAAGGAGCTTACCAAGATGGAGGAGATCTACGACTTCGTCAAGGAGGTGGGCCTCCCTGTCATGATCCGTCCTTCGTATGTGCTCTCGGGTGCTGCGATGAGGGTGGTTGAGAACATGGACGAGCTTGAGAACGCCCTCCAGAACGCGGCTGTAGTCAGTCAGGAGCACCCTGTCGTGGTTACCGAGTTCCTCCAGCGTGCGAAGGAGGTGGAGATCGACGCCGTCGCCCAGAACGGTGAGATCAAGTGCTACGCCATCAGCGAGCACATCGAGTACGCCGGCGTGCACTCAGGAGACGCGACCGTCGTGTTCCCTGCGCAGAAGCTCTACTTCGAGACCATACGCCGAATCAAACATACCGCCCGCAAGATCGCGCAGACCCTGAACATCTCGGGACCTTTCAACATCCAGTTCCTCGCCAAGGACAACGAGCTGAGGGTCATCGAGTGCAACCTCAGGGCGTCACGCTCGTTCCCGTTCGTGTCGAAGATCACCAAGTTCAACTTCATCGGCATGGCCACCGAGATCATGCTCGGCAAGGAGGTCGAGCCGTTCGGAAAGAGCTTCGCCGACATCGACTACGTGGGCATCAAGTCATCCCAGTTCTCGTTCGCTAGACTTCTCAAGGCCGACCCTATCCTCGGCGTGGACATGGCATCGACCGGTGAGGTCGCCTGCATCGGCGACAACTACTACGAGGCCCTGCTCAAGAGCATGCTGTCCGTCGGACACAGGATCCCGTCCAAGGACCATGGCATCCTCATCTCCTCAGGTGCGGCACGCTCCAAGGTGGAGATGCTCGAGGCGGCACGCACGCTCCAGAAGGCAGGCTATCTGATCTACGCCACAGCAGGCACCGCGGACTTCCTCGCATCCAACGGGGTGGAGTCGACAGTGCTCCACTGGCCGGACTCGGAGCAGACTCCGAATGTCATCGACTACATCCGTGACCACAGGATCGACCTCGTCGTCAACATCCCTAAGAACAACACGCCCCGTGAGCTCCAGAACGGATACAAGATCCGCAGGGCTGCGATCGACTACAACGTGCCTCTCATCACAAATGCCCGTCTTGCAAGCGCCTTCATCAGCTCGTTCTGCAAGTATGACATCTCCGACCTCGAGATAAAGCACTGGGGAGAGTATAATTCCTAGGGGGTATGTCAGTTTAAACGATAAAGTATTTTGATTTGTTTTTCAAGTATCCTAACTTGGCATCAGTAAACATACAGAACATCATCAGATGAACGGTCTTCGTACATACGCATCTGCAAATAATCAGCAGAATAATAATCAGAGCCAGAATAATAATCAGGCTCAGAATAAGCGTGTGTACATATCAGAGGGACCAGACATGAGGTGGTAGGATAGAAGAAGAGAGAATCAATTTACAGTATAGGGCTGGTCCAAGGTTTTGGGCCGGCCTTTTTCTTTTTAACCAATATCAATATTAGTAGTGTTTTTAAAAATTATCAGAGTTATGAGAAAGTATTTCATCATCCTTGCCTCCACAGTGAGCGCATCTCTCGGACTTTCTTTCAGCGCGATGGCATCTGAGCCGGTGACGGCCAGCATCGGCGCGGACCTCGTCAGCAACTATCTCTGGCGCGGCCAGAAGCTTGACGCGTTCTCGATCCAGCCTTCAATGGGCCTCGAGTGGGGCGGTCTCTCGCTCAGCGCATGGGGCTCACACGGTCTGACAGGATCGTTCGGTGAGGTAGACTTCACCCTTGCCTACACGGCAGGCGGGTTCACAGTCGGTGTGACCGACTATTTCTGCGCCGACAGCTTCGACGGCTTCTTCGACTACAGCGAGGCTACCCCTCACGTTGCGGAAGTGAACCTCGGCTATGACTTCGGATTCCTTTCACTCAACTGGTACACCAACTTCTGGGGTGCCATGGGAGTGACACCTGAGGACAAGAAGTCATTCTCCTCTTATTTCGAGATCGCGGCTCCGTTCTCGCTCGGCGGGCTCGAATGGAGCGCCGCTGTAGGATGCTCGCCATGGGCGAACGACTTCTACGGCACAGAAGGTTTCGGAGTAGTCAACTGCAGCCTCTCTGCTTCGAAGGACATCGAGATCGGCTCAGTCACCATCCCTGCATTCGTGCAGCTCATGGCAAACCCTGTGGACAACCACCTCTTCATGTGCGTGGGCGTCTCTTTCTAGAACAATGAACTAAACAGATGACATATTATGAAAAAGATTGAAGCAATCATCCGCAAGACCCGCTTTGAAGATGTCAAGGAGGCTCTTTTCGAGGCAGACATCAACTGGTTCTCGTATTCCGAGGTCCATGCTATCGGCCAGGACCGTGAGGACCGTATCTACCGTGGTGTGATGTACAGCACCGACATCATCTCCAGAATTGAAATCACCATCATCTGCCGCGACCAGTTCGTGCAGTCGACAGTCGACGCCATCCTCAAGGCGGCGCATACCGGAGAGGTAGGAGATGGACGAATCTTCGTAAGCCCTGTCGATGACACATGGTCAATCAGGACAGGGGAACATGGTGACAGTGTATTGGCAGATAAAAAGTAGTGTGTTATGGAAACAGCAATTTCAACAATCAACAGTCTTGATACCGTATGGGTTCTCATCGCAGCGATGCTCGTGTTCTTCATGCAGCCAGGTTTCGCACTCGTCGAGGCAGGCTTCACGAGATCAAAGAACTCAGCTAACATCCTCATGAAGAACTTCGTGGACTTCATGCTCGGATCAATCCTCTTCTGGTTCATCGGCTTCGGCCTCATGCATGGCACAGGCAACGGCTTCATCGGTGAGCTCCACCTTTTCGACTGGTCTTTCGTCGGTGACTCGAACATCCCTGCCGAGTGTACCCTCATCTTCCAGACAGTGTTCTGCGCGACCGCTGCGACCATCGTGTCCGGAGGTATGGCAGAGAGGACCAAGTTCTCGATGTACATTGTGATCTCAGTCCTCATCTCAGTCCTCATCTACCCTGTAGAGGGTCACTGGACCTGGGGCGGCGGCTGGCTCGCAGAGATGGGCTTCCATGATTTCGCAGGCTCGACTGTTGTACACGCATGCGGCGGTGTGATCGCTCTTGCAGGTGCAATGGTGCTCGGACCAAGAATCGGCAAGTACACCAAGTCAGGAAAGGCAGTCGCTATCCCTGGCCACAACCTTACCTTCGGTGTCCTCGGTGTGTTCATCCTCTGGATGGGATGGTTCGGATTCAACCCTGGTTCGCAGCTCGCTGCAGCCGGTCCTGAGAACGCTACAGCCATCGCCCACGTGATGTGCACCACCAACATGGCAGCTGCATGCGGCGGTACTGCGGTTCTCTTCCTCACCTGGCTGTGCTACGGCAAGCCATCTCTCTCACTCGTCTGCAACGGTATCCTCGCAGGTCTCGTAGGCATCACTGCAGGCTGTGACATGGTATCCATCGGCGGTTCAGCAATCATCGGTACGGTCTGTGGCTGTGTCATGGTAGGTTCAGTTGCCCTCATCGACAAGGTCCTCAAGATCGACGACCCTGTAGGTGCAGTATCAGTGCACGGCGTCTGCGGTTTCCTCGGAACAGTGATGACAGGTCTCTTCGCACTTGACGGAGGCCTCTTCTACGGCGGCGGCTGGAAGTTCCTCGGTGTCGAGACCCTCGGCGTATGCGTCACCATCGCATGGTCATTCGCACTCGGATACGCGATCTTCAAGATTCTCGACATGCTCTTCGGCATCCGCGTGGAGCCTAGGGTCGAGGAAGAGGGACTTGACGTATACGAGCACGGAGAGTCAGCTTACAACGCATAATATCCCGCAATACTAAACTATCTTCAACTACTTCAACCGACATTATACCACCAGGCCGCCGGATAGGGGATTCCCCGTTCCGGCGGCCTTCTTTCTCTGTTTGCCTGCACTCAGCGCTGTCTTGACAGCTCGAAGTGTAGGATGTGCTTCTCCTTGGCTGACGGGATATACTGCGGTTCAGTTCGTGCGCCCCATGCGTCGTTGCCGCCGACACCGATGATGTCGGAGTCGATGTTGAGGGTCAGGAGGAGGTCGTTGTGACGTATCTCGTGTATGTGACGCGCGGTCTCGAGCTGCTCCTCGTCATAGGTCCAGATCCTCATGTTGAAGCCCTCGTCCGACCTGATCTCCATCGTGTCGCCGCTGAGCTCGATCGAGGCCTCGTTGACGTCGCATCGGTTGGAGTTGTCCTGCGGCCTGATATAGTCCACCTGGTATTCGTCTATGGTGCAGCTGTAACGTCCCCAGAGGGCACCGCTCTTCCTGTCGGGATAGTTCTCCCATGGACCTCGTCCTGTCCACTCGACCTTGCCGGCACCTTCGCCGAAGAGTACGAACTCCATTCCGAATCTAGGCAGGTCGGCCATCTGGACCTCGTCCGGAATGTATTCAGCCTCTATGTCAAGTTTCCCGCCAGGAAGTATCCTGTAGGTGATTCTGCACTGTGCTCCGGTGCTGACAGCGAACTCCGCGCAGACTCCGTCCTTGCTCTTAAGAGGCTTAAGCGAGATAAGCTCGAGGGAAGCGTCCTTCCATACCCCCATGGTCCTGGCGTAGTCGTTGTGCTCCTGGTTGTCGTTTGCTCCCTTCCAGAACGAAGGCTTTGCCGGAGCGGCGAGCAGGTTGATTCCGTTCTTCGTCCACTCGTTCAGCAGTCCGTCGTGGCCGTATACGAAGTACTCGTTCCCCGCTGCCGAGAGAAGGTATCCGTTCTTCAGTTTCCTGACCTTGACGCCGGATGGCCTTTGTGAGAACTGCGGGTCGAGGCCCGAGCTTGTGTAGACCATCCAGCTGTTGCCCGCCTTGAGCTGGTCGTATGCGACGACATAGCCCTTGTCCGCCCACATTGTACCATGCCTCAGAGCTGCACTGACGTTTATGGCCATGGTACCCTGCGGCAGGGCAGGTACCATGATCCTGTCTCCGGTGGGCTCGGCACGGCCGGTTCCCAGGACTTCGCCATGGACGCCGATGAAGTCGATGCTGAAGTCATATTCCGAAGGGTCGGTGAAGAAGTCCTTGTTGTCGATGAGGATGGCCCTGGAGTCCTTGTCGTAGCTGAACCAGAGCGGCTGGTAGACATGCCTCAGCTCGTAGTAGTGCGGGTGAGGGGTGCGGTCAGGCGCAAGTAGGCCGTTGAGGACGAAGTTGCCGTCGTTCGGCCTGTCGCCGAAGTCGCCGCCGTATGCCCAGTCCTCTCCCTCACGGAGTGTCAGCACGGACGCCTCGGCGCGTGCCTCGGCATAGCTCTGTCCCTTCTTCCAGAGACTGAGAGGAGATCCGTCCACAGGCTTGGCGATGCCCTGGTCGACGAAGTCCCAGACAGCGGCTCCGAGGATGGAAGGGTCTGCGTAGATGACATCCCAGTACTCCTTGAGGTTGCCGCCTGAGTTACCCATCATGTGGGCGTACTCGCGCATCATGAACGGCTTGTCCGTCACCTTCTGCGCCTCGCTCCGGAAGCGGGCAGGAGAGAGGTAGCTGTCGTCGTATATGTCCGATACGGAGCGGTCGGAGTCACTGAACACCGGCCTGCTGTCCATACTCTTCACCGTCTCTCTCATCGCCGTGAAGTTGCTTCCGGCTCCGCCTTCGTTGCCGAGCGACCAGATGACCACAGAAGGGTGGTTGATGTCCCTGGCGACCAGCGAACGGGCACGGTCGACGTGGGCCTTCTTCCAGTCCGGGTTGTCGCCGAGGGTCCTGTTACCTATGCGGTATCCATGGCTCTCCTGGTCCGCCTCGTCCATCACATAGATCCCGTAGCGGTCGCACAGCTCGTAGAGGTACGGGGCGTCAGGGTAGTGGGAGGTGCGCAGCATGTTGACGTTGGCCTGCTTCATCAGCTTCATGTCAAGCTCCAGGGTCGCATCGTCTACGAAGTGGCCGGTGCGGGGATGGTGGTCGTGTCGGTTGACGCCGCGGAACTTCACAGGTGTGCCGTTGACTAGGAACTGCGTCCCCTCTATGCGGATGTCACGTATTCCGACCAGCTGGTGGAAGGTCTCGACTGTGTTCCCGTCCCTGCGCAGCTTGACCGTGCACCGGTAGAGATCCGGCTTCTCGGCGCTCCAGAGCCTCGGATCGTCCAGGAAGACGCCCATCTCTGTGCCGAGGGTGTCCCCGGGGGCGATGGACAGGGTACAGGTCTCCATGTGCTTGCTGACCGCCTTCCCGTTGCTGTCTGTGCCTTCTATGTCCATCGACACGCTCAGATGAGCCGGCACATCGTCGTTGTTGGCCAGGCTGAGATTCAGGTTCACGCATGCCGTCGGTCTTCCTGTCTGTCCTTCAGATGAGAAGAACGGGATCGAGGACAGGCGGATGTCGGCTATGTGTGCGGACGGCCTGTGCCATATCCTTACGTGGCGGAAGATGCCTGCTAGACGCCAGAAGTCCTGGTCCTCGAGGTATGAGCCGTCGCTGTACTGGTAGACCTCGACCGCGAGGCGGTTGCTGCCCTTGCGGATGTACTTCGAGATGTCGAACTCTGCAGGGGACATGCTGTTCTGGCTGTAGCCGACCTTCTGCCCGTTGACCCAGAGGTAGAACGCGCTGCTGACACCCTCGAACTCGATGATGTGCACTCCTTCGAGCGAGTCGATGTCGAAGTCGGTCACGTAGCTTCCCACAGGGTTTCTCTGCGAGTATGCGGTCCAGTCCTCAGGCGGCTCAGCGGTCACCACCGGCGCCTGCCTTACGAAGGGGTAGTTGATGTTGATGTAGAGCGGGATGCCGAAACCCTGCATCTGCCAGTCGGCAGGCACCATGATCCTGTCCCACCCGTCGGCGTCGAAGCCGTCCTTGTAGAAGTCGAGGGGACGGTGGTCAGGGTCGGGCGACCAGTGGAATCTCCACAGGCCGTCGAGGTCCTGGACCTGCGGGTGGCTGGCGATCATAGAAGGCAGCTCGAGCGTGGCGTGGTACGGAAGCTTGTTGATCCCGACCACGTCCGAGTTCTCCCAGTCTCTGTCGGGGTTGTTCCGGCCAAGCGGGAGATTCCCGAATGGCTGTGCGGAAAGGGTGGAGCAGGCTGCCATGATCATGACGGCTGCTGATAATATCCTGTTGATTCTCATTTCTTTAGTCGTGTAGGCGGTTTAATGCGTGTGTGTGGTTATGACAAATATACAAATATTACTATATTTGCCGTGGCTATCCGGCCCTCACAAGATTGAATAATATTATGAAGATAAGAAATTTCCTCCTGCACGCTGCCGTAGCGCTCGCTGCAGTCTTTGTCCTCGCCACCGGCTGCGGCCGTAACCGTCAGACTGTCCATGGCGTGATTCCGGACCTCTCGATGTTCGCTCCTGAGATCCAGTATGTCGACAGCCTCCGTTACCTGACGGTCGAGCCTAACCAGGTCAGCGCGCTCGGCATCAGCGAGGACGCGAACGAGACCTCATGGTTCGGTTTCGCTGACCTCTATACCCAGAGGAAGTTCGACGAGGCCTACCAGTTCGTGATGGACGGCGACAACTACGCCAACATCCTCGTGTACCTCAAGAACACCACCGCGCAGTACCAGTTCATCAACGTCATCCTCTCGCCGCTGATGAGGCTCTACATCAAGGACGACAAGGAGTACTTCAAGGAGGTCGAAGGTGCGCTCGCATACAATCTCTTCACTCTCAAGCAGGTGATCGTCATGGGCGGCGACAACCCGTATATCCCGCCTCACTACCTCGACCTCGTGATGGACCTCGAGCACCTCTACTTCGAGGAGGGAGACCTTGACAAGGCCGAGGCCAACCTCGCGGAGATCGCTTTCGCATGCGAGGCCAGCAACTACAACCCGATCGCGACAAGGCTTCTCTGCCTTGAGTATCGCTGCAACATCTACAAGCAGAGGGGGAACATGGCAGGTGCAAAGGCCGCCATCCAGGAGTTCAAGGACGACATCCTTCCTCTCGCCCAGTCGGACGAGGAGCTCCAGACACTCGCCAACGCCATCCGCAACGTGGAGATGAGAGTGCTCTAGTGAGGGGCTGAAAGTCCCCCCCCCGATTCTCATATTCCAGTGAAATACAGCCCGTCGGCCCTCCGGTCGACGGGTTTTTTGTTGATATGCAAGACCTTATTTGACGATATGCGAGGATAATCGCCGCTACATGTGCCAACTTTGCATCGGCGGTTAGCACTGAAGCTTGGCCGTGGAAAAACTATTCATTTCTAAATGTTTCAGTTATGTCTGTAGTATTATATCAATGTCTCAGCTGCGGGAACATCGTTTTCATGGTTGAGAACTCCGGAGTGACACCAGTCTGCTGCGGGGAACAGATGATGAGGCTCGAACCGAAGTTGAAGGACAACGGCTTGGAGAAGCATCTCCCGGATGTCACATGGTTGGACGACTGCACCCTGAGGGTGACCATAGGAAGCCAGCCACACCCCATGGAGGAGGGACACCACGTCGTGTTCGTAGCCCTCGAGATGAAGGACGGCGTCGTTATAAGATGCCTGAAAGGGAAGTGCAAGGCCAAGGTCGACTTCTACTGCTGCAGGACCGACGCGGTCGCGGTGTACGCATGGTGCAATATCCATGGACTATGGAAAACTTCCCTCGAGGCCGAAAAAGTCAAGGGAGCGATGACAACGGAAGGCTGTAAACGCTAACTTTGCAGAAGTATGGTAGCCGATATGTTGATAACAGTCCTGCCATTCTTCGTTGGCTTGGTCTGGTCTGCGATACTCAGCTTGGAGTACCGCAGGTCGGATCCGGCCAGAAAGATGCTCCTGTGGTTCATACTCTCGAACACAGGGCTCATGTTCATAAGGACACTGATCGTAGCCGCAGACCGGGAATCGTTTGATCTTATCCGATGTCTGTATATTTTTTTCCTTCTTGTGGTATTCCCGGTCGGCTACATCTATATACGACGCCTGACGTCACCTGTGCCCCCCAGGAAACGGGAGCTATGGCTGCTTTTACCTGCCGTAGGAGCCAGCGCTGCTGGAGTCATCGCCTATTTCATCGCCCTTGTTGACTGGCATCCGGTGGAGATATTCGCCCGGGTCATCCTTCCGATCGAGGTCGTCTTGATGGCTGTCTTCGGGGAGATGGCCATCCGCGACTACCGACATAGCATAGAGAACTACTATTCTGATACAAGCGGCAAGAAACAGAAACCGATGTACAGACTGCTGTCCGCATACATCATATTCTCACTCGTCAAGTCCGTCGCCCTCAGTCTGGGAGCGCCGCTTAACACAGACATGTTTCTTGTCACGGTCATCTCGCTAAGCTATTCAATCCTTCTCTTTGCCATTGCCTATGTCGGCTCCAAGGCCAGCTTCAATGCCGGATACTTCGCGATGGACATCAGGAAAGACGAGGAAATGGTACAGGACCATGGTACCACGATGCGTATTTCAGAGCTCATGCGGCAGAAGCAGCTTTATCTGAGGCCCGGCCTCAAGATCTCAGACGTAGCCATGGAACTCTGCACCAACCGCAGCTACGTCTCCGAATACATCAACCGTCAGTTCGGCATGTCCTTCTGCGACTACATCAACAGCCTGAGGGTCGAGCACGCCCGCAGCCTCATCGCCCAGGACCCCGACACCGACATGACGGCCATCTACATAGACTCCGGCTTCGCCAGCGAGGCCTCCTTCTACCGCAACTTCAAGAAGTTCTCCGGAATGACCCCTAACTCCTTCCGCAGCGAGCGCCAGAAGGGCGCCTGAGCGCCTCCGGCGGGCTGAGGCGGGTTTTGCTTTGCGTTTCTAACCGATTGACATACAGTGATATAACAGAAATCCCTTCGGCTTCACGGCCGAAGGGATTTCTGTTAAACACCTGGTTTTTACCAGGTTATGTCTGCCGGATTACTTCTTCTTGTTGAGGTACTCGGCGATCTCGTTTGCTGCGAGGCAGAGGAGTACATACTGAGGAGCGGTGTTGATACAGCACTCGTTCTCGCCCCAGTGGAATGGGTAGTCATCCTTGTTCTCAAGGAAGTCAGGACCCTTCACGAGGAGACCAGGAACGATACCGCCAGGGATGACTGAGTAGTCAGCTCTGTTGTTGCTGTAGGCAACCTTCTTGGTGTTGACACCGACTGCGGTAACGAATGATACGTTGCTGTATGGGTGGCATCCGAGGATGTAGTTCATACCTGCGAGGACGAACTCTGGGTCGATGAGGTCAGGGAAGAGCTTCCATACCTTGTAGCAGTTGTATGCGTTTGTGATGACGCCTGCGTTGCCTGCCCAGTTTGCACCTGAGATGGCTACGCCGTAAGGGTTGTCCTTTCCTGTGCTGGTGATTGCCTTCACGTAGTCAGGCATGGCCGCCCTTACCTTCTGCTGGAACTTCTTGTCCATGTAAGGATAAACGCGGAGAGCCGGACCGAGGTTAGGACCTGCGTATCTGCCGCTGAGCTGAGCTCTCTGCCTCTGCTCATCAGAAAGCTGAGGGACGTTGGTGAGCATTGCCTCGATGATAGGGGTGAAGAATGCCTTGTACTTGTTGTCGCCTGTAGCGAACCAGAGCTCGATGGCTGCGTTGAGCCTAGGGTCGTTTGCACCTGTGCGGTAGTTCTGTGCACCTGCGTTGGCCTGCTTTGCAGGGTCTGCGGCGTCAGCCCACTTGTCCCAGAGCATGATTGCGTTCTTGATAGAGCGCTCAGCCTCCTCAGGATAGTACTCCTTGAGGCCAGGGTAAGCTGCTGCGAGTGAGACGATGTCCTGCATCGTGCCGGCAGGGCTGAAGCGGCTTGTGAAGACGTATCTGTCATCAGGTGTACCGCTGCGGAGACCGTCAGCAGAGACCTCGTAAGGCTTGAGTGAAGGGTCGTAGAGAAGACCGTCGGTAAGTGTCATGGCATCACCGAGGTGGTGGTAGTTGTGCATCTGAGGCTGGCCGATCACCTGTGCGACGAAGCCGATGTTCTCGACCTGTGCGTTGATGTTGAGGGTACCGTGCATCATGAGCTCGACTACATCCGGAACTCCGTCAGGAACGTGGATGTCGGCGAACTTGGTCTTCTGGTCGATGAGGGTCTGGTCTCTCTCTGGACGGAAGGTGTTCCAGATCTGGCCGAGTGACTCTGTGGTGTTGAGCACTGAGTTTGCCTGGATGTCGAAGTCACCTGCGTCATACCATCCACCGACTGCGAGTCCTGGGATGTGCTCGAGCGGCTTGTAAGGGTCGTTGGTCTCGCTGCCCTGGTTGTAACCGTCGTGGAGACGTACGTTTGCAGGAGCCTGGAGAGCATCGTCCATGTTAGCACGTCCGTGCCATACGCGGTAAGCCTCGTTGACCTCCATGTGGTCCATGTTGACTACGAGGGAGATGTCCATTGAAGGATGCCACTTGTCAGCATATACGTTCATGTCGACAGGGAAGGCGTTTGTCTCGACACCGTTGTACTCGATAGAGTATAGACCTGGCTGCTTGAGGGCAGAGAAGTCGATCTGTACGTAGTTGTAGCGGTGGTAGAACACACCCCATTCCTTTGCAGGGACGGTCATTGCGACTGACTTGCTGCCGTCTGCGTTCATCTTGAGGATCTTAGCGGTAGGAGATACCTTGTCGTTCTTGTCAAGCTCCACGACAGCGACCTTCTTCTGTGCAGGAGTGTAACCTACCTGTGAGAAGCCGATGTTAGGCTTGCGTACCCAGTCGTTGGACGAGCTAGGCTCGAGATACCACTCGAGGACCTTTCCTGTCTTGTTTCCAGGGAGGATTGAACGTACTACGAAGGTACCGTTCTGTGCGAGGTGGCGGCCGTCGTAGATGCCGATCTCGAGGTCAGAGGTGATACCTACGCGGAGGTCGTCGTCCTCCGGTGCCATGACGATCTGGTGACCTGTAGACATAGGGTGGTTCACAAGGAAGTCGCCACGGCCTCTGTCGTCGAAGGTAGACTCGCCGAAGTACTGAGGGATCTTCTCAGCGACTGGACGTACCTCGTTGTCGTGCATAGGGTACTTAGGAAGGATGCGGCCCATGCCGTCGCAGAGATATGTCTTTCCGAAATATGAAGCAGGGAAGAACTCGAGGTTCATGCCGGCTTTTCCTACGAGAGCTGCAGGGACAGGCTTGTCGAGAATGACCTGGAGCACGACGCCCTTGCCCTTAGGGGACATCTTGATCTTCGATACGAAGTCGTAGTCCTCGTAGGTGAGCTCGACGGTGATGCTGTTGTCGCTGCGGTCGACGGTCTTGTTGGTCATGATGCCGAAGATGTCCCACTGCTCAGGAGTGTTCATGAGACGGATACCGCCGCCTGTACCGATTCTCTCGCCTCTCTGGACGATCTCGATGCCGGCGAACTTCTCGTCGTAGAAGCTTCCGTTGTAGAGATTGTTGTAGACAAGCACGTTTGTGCCTCTTGCCTCGAAATAGTCGAGGTCGTTGAGCTTCATGCTCTGTGCATTCGCACTGAGTGAAGCCAATGCTGCCAGGGCGCTCAAGGTCAAAAGCCTGTGACTTTTCATGATTGAGTTTATTTAGTGATTAATTATATGTGTCGTCAATGTGTCCGCATAATACGGATGTTAAGGGTAAATTTAACAAAAACAATCAATTATAAGAAAGGAATTTTCCCTAAATTTGTCTGTCCTGACATATCGGGGGACATTTTGCTTATGGACAGAAAGGTGATTCTTATAACCGGAGGCAGCAGCGGGATCGGATTCGAAACGGCCGGGACGCTTGCTTCCATGGGACATGTCGTATATGCGGCGGCGCGCCGCACGGACAGGATGGAGGCTCTCCGGCAGCATGGGGTGAGCATCCTTCCGCTTGACGTGACTGACGACGCCTCCATGCAGAGATGCGTCAGCACCATCCTTGAGGAACAGGGAAGGATAGACATCCTTGTCAACAACGCCGGCTACGGCTACTTCGGGGCAGTTGAGAATGTGTCCATGGAGGAGGCCAGACGTCAGCTCGAGGTCAATGTCTTCGGTCTTGCCAGGCTTACCCAGCTCGTGCTTCCTGCCATGCGTGCACAGGGAAGCGGCCGTATCATCAACGTTTCTTCCGTCGCCGGGAAGGTCGTGCTCTCCTACGGAGGATGGTACCATGTGTCGAAGTTCGCTGTGGAGGCGCTTTCGGATTCGCTCCGTATGGAGACGAAGCCCTTCGGCATCGACGTGGTGCTGATCGAGCCCAGCGGCATCAAGACCGACTGGGGGATCATCGCGGCTGACAACCTCTCGGAATGCTCTGCCGGGACCGTATACCAGAAGACGGCGGAGAATGAGGCGAGGATCATGCGCTTCGCATATTCTTCGGACTTCCTGTCCGGACCGTCTGCCGTCCGGAAGGCTATCTGCCGTGCCGTGACAGCCAGACGTCCCCGCCTGAGGTACAGGCCAGGCCGCGGCGCATGCCTGCTGCTCGCGGCGCATGCCCTGCTTCCAGCAAGATGGTGGGACGCGCTCAACCGTGCGGCGGTCAGCCACTGAGAAGCGGCGGATCGTCAGGTACCATGGACATCAGGATTACTACATCAATAACACTATACTGACATGAGAAAGCAAATACTTGCAGCCGTGGCACTCATGTGCCTGCCTTTCATGGCATCGGCCCAGCGTCCGCGTCCTACGGCGGACCTTCCTAAGTGGGAACATGTGGCTGACACCCCTCAGATGGGATGGAGCTCATGGAACTGTTTCATGACCGACATCAACGAGGACCTCATCAAGGCCACCGCCGACGCGATGGTCGAGCTCGGACTCGTGGATGCGGGCTACGTCTACCTCAACCTTGACGACGGCTGGCATGGCGAGAGAGACGCCAACGGCTTCGTGCATGAGGACCTCGAGAAGTTCCCTTCAGGAATCAAGGCGCTCGCCGACTACCTCCATTCGAAGGGAATGAAGCTGGGAATCTACAGCGATGCAGGCGACTTCACCTGTGCATGCTACACCGGCAGCCGCGGACATGAGTACCAGGACGCCATCACATACGCATCATGGGGAGTTGACTACCTGAAATATGACTGGTGCTTCACCAGCAACGCCAATCCGAAGGGCTCCTACATATTGATGAGGAACGCCCTCAGGAAGGCCGGACGCCCTATACTCTTCAGCATCTGCGAGTGGGGAAGCAACAAGCCATGGGAATGGGCAGAGGAGGTCGGACACTCATGGAGGACCACCGGGGACATCGGTCCTGCCTTCCTTCCTGTGCCGACGACCTACAACGAACAGGGCAGACCTAACTGGAAGCCGCAGAGCGTGATAGACATCATCGAGAAGAACGAGCCTCTCCGCAGGTACGCCGGACCTGGCCACTGGAACGACCCTGACATGCTCGAGGTCGGCAACAGCATCACGGTCGACGGAGTATACTACGAGATGACCGACAGCGAGGACCGTGCGCACTTCACCATCTGGTGCATGATGGCGGCTCCTCTCATCCTCGGCAACGACCTCACCAAGATCACAGATGAGACACTTGCCATAATCAAGAACAAGGAGATGATCGCGGTCGACCAGGACCCTCTCGGAATCCAGGGCCTCAGGCTCAAGACCGAAGGCGACCTCCAGTACTGGTTCAAGCCTCTCTCTGACGGCGACTGGGCATTCTGCGTGATGAACATCGGTGAGGCAGACGTGCCTCTTGCCATCGACTGGTCTACGCTCGAGGTCGACGACGAGCTCAGCGGAAGGAAGACCTCGTTCAGCAAGGTGAACTATTCAGTCAAGGATATCTGGAACGGAGGCGCTCCGGTCAACACCCTCGTCAAGGGAAAGGGCAGGAACAAGGGCCAGATGGTCACCAACGTGCTCAACACCACGGTCGGTTCGCACGACGTAGTTGCCTACAGGCTTACTCCGGTGGCGACGAAGTAGTCCCGGACCGGTCTATCGCATCCTGAATCCCAGGAGATACAGGACAGGGAAGATCTCCAGACGGCCGAGTATCATCAGTGCCATGGAATTGTACTTGATGATGTCCGGCAGGGCGGCGTAGTTGCTGACGGAACCGACCAGTCCGAATCCAGGACCGACATTCCCGGCACACGCAACGGCCGCCGTCAGGCCTGTCCTCATGTCAGCGCCGAATGTCACGTTGACCATCGAGCCGACTGCGATGAGGGCCACATAGAGCACAAGGAACACGAACACTCTCCTGGATACGTCACCCTGGAGGACCCTTCCGTTGAGCTTGACGCTCCTGACCTCGTTCGGCCTTCGGAGCAGGTGTATCTCGTTGACGCAGTTCTTGAAGGTGATGACCAGGCGGTCCATCTTGAATCCTCCGGCGGTCGAGCCTGAGCATCCGCAGAATATCGAGATCGTAACGAGGATGAGTATGCTCAGCGCAGGCCATGTGTCCGTGTCGGCGGTGGCGAATCCCGTCGTCGTTATCAGCGAGCAGACCTGGAAGGCAGACTCCCTCAGGGACTGCCAGAAGCCTTCGTCAGTGCGGCTCACCATGAGGTCGGCCGTGATGAGGGCCGTGGCGACGGCTATGATGGTCAGGTATGTCTTGATTATCTCGTTCTTTATCAGGCGGTTGTTCCTGCGGTTCCTGAGGAAGTTGTAGATATGCACGAAGCTGATACCGCAGGTCACCATGAACACCATCATCACTATCTCGGCAGCGACGTTGTCATATGCGGCGATGCTCGCATTCCTTATGCAGAAGCCGCAGGTGCTGCATGTCGACATGGCGCAGGTGACGGCGTCGAACCATTCCAGGCCGGTGATCCACAGGAGGATGGAGCATATCACGGTCATTCCCACGTAGATGACGATCATCTTCCTCGCGAAGCCTGAGGACGAAGTGCTGCTGCTCTGGCTCCTGGCCAGGCCGGACAGCTCCGTGCCCGACAGGACTGAGTTTCGGTCGAACTTCTTGGAGATCATCATGGAGAACAGGGTCACGATCCCGATGCCTCCTACCCATGCGGTGGACATCCTCCAGAAGTGGAGTCCCATGGGCAGGGCCTCGATGTCGTCGAGGATGGAAGCGCCTGTGGTCGTGAATCCGGACACGCTCTCGAACAGGGCGTCGGTGAAGCTGAAGGTGTTCCCGTAGAACAGGTATGGCAGCATTCCGAACAGGCAGCAGGTGATCCAGGAGAGGACGACGATGTAGTAGCCTTCACGTGTCTCGATCTGGCCTCGCTGCCTGACGAAGATCAGCGGGTATGCGCCGGTGATGAAGGTCACGCCGGCCGAATAGAACAGCGGTACCATGCTTCTGTCGCCTCCGTTCATGGCTGCGACGAGCCCTGACACCGCCATCAGGAAGGCGAGCATCAGGAGGGAGATTCCGATGTATCTAAGTATGACTGTCCATCTCATGGTTGGCAAAGTTATTTCGGCATTAATCATTTATCAATTCAATTTTGTTTATATTTGCATTGATAAAATCTATTGGAAATGACACTTCAGCAACTGGAGTACATACGCGCCGTGGAGGAGTACGGACATTTCGGCAAGGCGGCTGATGCCTGTGGCGTCACGCAGCCGACCCTGAGCCTGATGGTCAAGAAACTGGAGGAGGAACTGGACGTCCGCATCTTCGACAGGGAGGTGCATCCGGTCGTGCCTACGTCCATGGGAAGGAAGATCATCGAGAAGGCGGGACAGGTGCTCTATTCGGCCAACCAGATCGTCGAGTTCACCCGTTCGGAGAAGCAGCTCTCCTCGGGCCCGGTCAGCATCGCGATGATCGCGACGGTCGCCCCCGTGCTCATCCCGGGGATGTTCACATTCCTGGGCAAGAAGTATCCTGACATCCTTCCTCAGGTTCAGGAGATGCTCACCTCGACTATCATCCAGAAGCTGAAGAAGGCCGAGGTCGACATGGGGATCATGGTATCTCCGGTGAACGATCCTGACCTCATGGAGATACCGCTGTACCACGAGCGCTTCCTTGCGTACGTGTCGCCGGATTACAGGGAACTCTATGATTGTGAGGAGATCCAGGCATATGAGCTGCTGGACCATCCTATCTGGATCATCAAGGATGGACTGCGTCGTTTCGACAAGTCTATGCTGGCTGAGGGTGAGAGGTTCAGCTATGACAGGATGTATGAGGGAGGAAGGGCCGGCACCCTGATCTACATAGTGAACCAGAACGGTGGAGCTACCATAGTCCCGGAACTCCATAGGGGCATGATCCTGCTGAGCATGCAGAAGAACCTCAGGCCGATCGTCAATCCGGACGTGTCAAGGACGGTTTGCCTCGTGGTAAGGAAGGACTATGTCCACGAGCATATGCTCAACATCATCATCGAGTCCATCAGGCAGTCGATCCCGGCGGACAATCTGGAGGACATGGTTAAGAACGGACCGCTTGTCCTGTAGGCTATGTCTCGTGGATGAGCCTGTAGGCGATGGATCCTGGCTGAGGGCTTGCGGGGCACTCGTCCCTGCTGAACCATCTGGCCTCTGAGATCTCGTCGTCCTGAAGCTTCATGTCGCCGCTCTCATATTCTGCCGTGAAGCCCAGCATCAGCTGTGAAGGGAAGGGCCAGCTCTGGCTTCCGAAGTATCGTATGTTCTTGACAGTGATACCGGTTTCCTCCTTTATTTCACGTGCTACTGCATGTTCCGCACTCTCTCCGGCTTCCATGAAACCGGCGATGCAGGCGTAGATGTCCTGGTTCCTCTGGACATGGCGGGCGAGCAGTATCTTGTCGTCTTTGTGGACCAGCACGATGATGCACGGCTCGATTCGTGGGAAGATCAGATTCCCGCAGTCCGGGCAGATCCTGGCGGTCAGCTCGGTGTGTTCCTCAAGTGGCTTTCCGCAGCGTCCGCAGAACTTCGTGCCGGCTCTCCACTCGAGCAGAGCCTTCGCCCTTGCCAGGCGGAAACATCCTTCCTCGTCCATCGCCGCGAAGCTGAGACGTATGAGTGTCTTCGTGTAGCCTTCAGGGACCATGTCGTCCTTGGAGAATCCGAGGACCTCGATGCCTCCGGCCTCCTCCGTGAAGCGCTCGGTGACGGTGAGCTGTCCTTCAAGTATGTCGAGATCTTCCTTCGTGAGAGGGCTACCGTCCTCGCGCAGGATCATCTCCCTGTTATATAGAGCGTAATATTCCATAAATAATATAGTGTCTCGATTATGGACTAAAGCTTCTCTGCGACGTCGGAGAGGCTGGCTGCACATGCGAGCACCTCGTCGCGTAGATTCTGCTGATTGATGTACTGCACCTGGCAGGCGAGGGCTGAAGCCTCGAGGATGACGCAGAGCATGAGTCCGTACATGTCCGACGACTGGGAGAGGTATGCGTTAGCCGCATCCGCGAGTCGTCCATAGAAATCGTCGCGTCCGATCGAGAGGATCACGTCCGGTATCCCGTCCTTGAACTGGCGGAAGACCCAGCTGAGCTGCTGGGCGTACTCTGTCTCGATGAAGGTGATCTGTACACCAGGTCTGACGAATTCTTCCTCTGCGTCCTCTGTGATGCAGACTCCGTTCTCGCTGAAAAGCATTCCTCCTGCCGACAGTCTTGTAAGAGTGCCTGAAAGCACCTTCTCCCGAAGTGCCAAGATGAATTCGTGCGCAGTTGTCTTCATTCTGTTCCTTGATGTTTGATTAGGCAAAGATTGCTATTTCATACGAGAATACAAAATGATGATAGGGTAGGGGAGTGACGGTTATGGGGTGAAAAAAGACGAAATCTTTAAAGTGTTGATTTATGTTGAAGATGTTAATACATTGGTAAATAACAATGTGCATATCTTATGCAGTATTGTTACTTTAGATAAATGCCGTAAAATGGATTTTTGCTTGTCGTGGTGCGTGTTTTTATGTCGTTTAATACTCGTCGGGAATGGTTTCGGGCCTACTTGAAGCGATACTTTTGTCGCGGTATATATGTAACTGTTGATAACTGGCAATATGTCGGGGGTATTTGCCTGCAGATCTCGGACAGGCCAGGGAGATGTGTGGGAATTCGAAGGTTTTTACGATTGAGTACGGCTGTTAACCGTTGGTCTGTCCCGGTAGAGTGTAAATAGATCCTAGGGCTGATGAACATGGGCAGATGGGCTCGAATGCTTTGTGGATTTATAAATGATGCGAAAAATATTCAATATCTGGAGCTGTGGTCGTAGGGTATTGGGTCAGGCTGTCTTTTTGTTGCATGTCTTCCGATGTTGGATGTCGTGTGTCTACTGTGATGTAATATGGGATAGTTTAGTAGTCTAAACAATTTTGTTATTAAATTTGTCTGAATTTGGACTAATGTTAAAATAGTCTAAATAGTGAAATTATATGAAAAAGTAGATAAAAGTGACATTAGTACTGCTTAACTATGCATTCAATGAAAAGACCTGGACTTGCCCTCGATTGGTATAACAAAATTGTTATTGTATCTATGGTGTTCTATGGCTTAATATTTGGCTATAATAGGGGTTTAAAGTCTTGGTCTTGTCTCTGGATGGTATTTAATGAAGAATGTTAATAATGTCTATTGTAATTGAAATAAAGTACAAAGTAGGATAAAAATAAAATTTCTTGTATATTTGTCTTATGAAATGGATGTTTCTACTGGATCTCGACGAAGTCTTTCCTAGCTCTGGCTCTAGCTGTCCTTTGTGTGGGTTTTATAAATGAATATTTTGTAAAATATGCAGAATATTTGCAATTATATCTAGACGTTGTGCTACGGGCTTTGTTGTCGGTTTCTCTGGCTGGAAGTCGTCGTCTTGACGCTTTATTTACTTCGCGAGATGCTTGATATCTCGTTGAGATTTTGATTCTGGATCTCAAGGCTGTACGGGATCAAGAATCCGTACGGTTTTGTTGATAAATGTGGCATGTTTTAGTTTTGTAAACATGCTGCAATCCTTGTTCTGTGCATCTCAGGCCTTGGTTTTGTCTTCAGATATTTCGATTCTGTCCTGTCCTGGATTTTTGAAGTTCCAGCTCAATTGAAGTATTTCTTCAGCATATTTCTCTTCTAATCTACTTCCGATCGAGTCAAAAATGCTGTTTCTTAAGTATATATTTAACTAAAGTATGAAATATCACTTAATATCAACATTATAGCATATGATATCTTTGTTTTTGATATAGATTATCTATCATCTATCTTATTTCGGCGTATTTGTCTTCGATTTTCGGACAGGCTTTCAATATTATGCCTTCATTTTGCTATCTTCGCCTTGTTATTTGATCGCTATGACTGTCGAGACCCATCCTCTAGAGCCTTTTCTTCCGGCTGATGCCAAGGTACTTTTCCTTGGCAGTTTCCCTCCGCCTAAGGAGAAATGGAGTATGGATTTCTTCTATCCTAACTGGATAAACGATTTCTGGAGAATCATAGGACTTATCTATTATGACGACAAGTCTTTCTTTGAGATAAGTGGTTCCAAGGCTTTCGACAGAGAAAGGATAGTGGATTTCTGTGAAACTAACGGACTTGCCTTCTTTGACAGTGCTGTCAAGGTGTGCAGGCTCAAGGACAATGCCAGCGACAATTTCCTTGAGATACTAGAACCGACTGACGTTCCTGCGTTGTTGTCCCGTATTCCTCTCTGTGAGTCGATAGTGACGACCGGAGGGAAGTCCTCTGAGGAGCTTGCTTCTATCCTTGGTGCGGACACAGTGCCGGGTGTCGGCGGGTCTGTGAGGCTTATGGTTTGCAGCAGGGAAATAACCTGGTACCGGGTTCCTTCGAGCTCACGCGCCTTCCCCATGAAGATAGACAGGAAGGCGGGATACTATCGGGATGTCTTGGGCTCTATTGGTGTCCTCTGATTGATATAGAAAGCCCTGGATCCAGTCGGGTCCAGGGCTTTTCATTTGTTGAAGTATTTCTTTAGATGGTCTTTGCAATTGCAAAGTATTCATCGCGTATAGGCTTTTCCACGGCCTTTCCTGTGATGCTGCAGATACCGTTCAGCTCTGTGTCTGCAGATGAGCCTCCGATGCAGAAGCCATAGTCGCCAGGAGTGATCGTCCAGACGGTCTTCGCATTCTTCTCGCTCCACCATGCGAGCTGGTCAAGAGCGACCTGGAAGGTCACTTTCCTGGACTCTCCTGCAGCCAGGCTTATCCTCTTGTATCCCTTCAGCTGGATAGGCTTAAGCGGCTGTCCTGAAAGCGGTGAGGCGTAGAGCTGAGCGACTTCGTCGCCTGCCTTCGAGCCTGTGTTCCTTACTGTGCAGCTGACTGTGATGTACTTGTCCGATGTCTTTGCTGAAGGCTGTACCTCGATGTCGCTGTACTCGAACGTTGTATATGAGAGACCGTAGCCGAAAGGATATGCCACGAGGGACTCTGAAGGCTTCTCGTTGTAGCAGAAGAGCTCCTCTGCCTCAGTCTTAGGGTAGCTTACGCAGAGCTTTCCTGAAGGGTTGACCTTGCCGGTGATGATGTCGGTGAGGGCACGTCCGCCCTCTTCGCCTGGGAACCAGGCCTGGATCACGGCCGCACATCCGTCAGCGACGGCGTCGATGACCTGCGGATGGCCTCCGAACACCACGAGGATGACAGGTTTTCCGGTGGCGATGAGATCCTTAACGAACTCTTCCTGCTCGCCTGGGAGGCGGATGCCGTTGCGGGTGCGGTTCTCGCCGGAGAGGTAGATGTTCTCACCCATGGCGGCCACGATCACGTCGCTTGCGGCAGCGGTCCTGACGGCGGTCTTCCAGTCTGTAGGGTCCTCAGATTCGATCTTGCGTACCCTCATTCCCGCTACGCGTGCGTCGCCGCCCTCGAGGATGCGGATGTCGCTGAGCGAGCTCCAGTCGACACCGCGGCTGTACTCGATATTCCCCTGATAACCAGCCTTGAAGGCTTCGAGGAAGGTCGGAACGTTGAGAGATGAAGGATCGACCGGATGACGGTGGAAGAACAGCTGCATGGACTGGAACGTGTAGTCTCCGAGCATGCTCCAGTATGAGTTCGCGTCTGGTCCGACCATGGCCACGTCAAGGCCCTCGGCGAGAGGGAGGATGCCGTCGTTCTTGAGGAGGACGGCCGATTCAGTGGCGATCCTGTATGCCAGCTCGCGGGATTCCTTCGAGTCGAGCTCGAGCGGTCCGTCTGCGCATATCCTTGGGTTAGGCTCCAGCAGGCCTGCCTTCGCCTTTAGCATGAGGGCGCGCTTGACGGCCTTCTCGAACGCCTCCTCGGTGATCCTTCCCTCCCTGACGAGCTCAGGGATGTATACGGAGCTGGTAGGCGAGCAGAGCTCGATGTCGTTGCCGGTCATGATGGCGTCCACTGCACACTTCTTGAGGAACTCCGGGCTGCGGTCCCTGCTGTCCTGCTGCACTGAGCCATAGTCACTTATGACTGCGCCCTGGTACTCGAGATAGCCTCTGAGGATGACGTTGAGCAGGGTGTCGCTGCAGACTGCGGGATCGCCGCGGAAGTTGTTGTACGAGGTCATCACGGACTCGCTTCCGAGCTTGCGGATGATGGCCTCGTGAGGGAGGAGCACCTCTTCGTAGATCTCTTTCCATGGAAGCGTGTTGGCTCCGCCGTAGCCGAGGAAATGCTTGGTGGTGGCAGCTACGCCCTCCTTGAATCCCTTGCTCTGGAGACCGTCCACGAACGCGTAGCCGAGCGTCGCCGTGAGATATCCGTCCTCTCCGCATGATTCCTCTATACGGGTCCAGTTCGCGTTGCGGATGACGTCGAGCATAGGGGAGAGGGCTAGCTGCTGTCCCATGTTCCTCATGAGGTCCGCGGTCATGGCGGTCTTCTGGTATACGAGCTCTGGATCCCAGCTGCAGGCGGTCGCGATGGCCTGCGGGAACGCCGTGGCGCCGCGTGCGGTGAGGCCTGTGAGGCATTCCTCGTGGAAGATCGCAGGGATTCCTGCGCTGGTCTCGTTCATCAGGTAGTCCTGGATGTCACGTACCATCTCGCGGATCTCGTCCGCGTCCTTGTCCTGGGAACTGGTAGGCTGGCAGATGTGTCCTACGCCGTAAGGGATGATCTCGCGGCACTTCTCGAGCGAGATCTTGCCGTCTACCATGAGGTTGGATGGATAGATGCCGTAGAGCTGTGCGGCCTTCTCCTCGAGGCTGAGGCGGGCATAGACCTCGTCTACCTGCTTCTGGAGCGGATCGGTGCCGCATGAGCAGGCCATGATGGCAACGGCTGCCAATGGGAGCAATAACTTCTTCATATCGTTTCTTTTAAAAGGCGTTATCTAAATAAAAGATGCTAGCGGATTACATCAGGGATGATGATCTTGTACTCCCTGTGGGAGGCGTTGTTGAGCTTGTCCTCCCTGAGCCAGAGGTTCTCGTTCTTGAGCTCCATGTAGCTCACGCCATGGTTGTTGGCGAAGTTGACGAGGTTGGCGATCTCGTTCCTGGTGGTCACGATCTCCTTTGGAGGGTTCCTGCGGTACTTGTCGGCCTCGAGCACGATGAAGCCGAATGACGCAGGGTTCTCGAACATCATCTTGGCCGCCATGATCCTGAACATGTACCTGGAGGTCTCCTCGACGAGCCACAGGTCGGTGGCCTTGCTCTCGTTCTGGTCCGTCATCCTCTTGCTGATGCCTCCCTGGCCGGCGTTGTACGCCGCAGCTACGGTCAGCCAGTCACCGTACTTGGCGTATGACGCCTTGAGTATCTTGCAGGCCGCGCGTGTGGCCTTCTCGATGTGGTAGCGCTCGTCGACGTTGGCGTTGACCTCGAGGCCCTGCTCCTTCGCAGTGGCCGTCATCAGCTGCCACAGTCCTGCCGCGCCTGCGGATGACCTCGCCTTGGGGTCGAGGTTGCTCTCGATGACCATTATGTACTTGAGGTCGTCCGGAAGCCCGTACTCCTTGAGGATGGGCTCTACGACGGGGAAGTAGATGGCTGACCTCTTGAGCATCAGGATCGAGGTCGTGTGCATGTAGGTGAAGGTGATGATCTCCCTGTCCATGCGCTCGTACATGTCCTGTCTTGTCAGTTCCACCGTCTGTCCTGCGAAGGTGTACCTTTCAGGGACCTTCACTGTCTGGGCCGTCGCGGTGGCGCACAGGATCAGTGCTGCCGCCCCGCTGAGAATCGTCTTTCTTATGTCCATGGTATGTTTCTTCTTTATAGTGTCCTGGAATCAGGACCGTCATGATGCAAATATAGCAATCCTCGGTCAAAACTCCCACATCTACAGGTACATGGTGAATTGTTATATTTAATTAAAGATATATTTAAATAAATATAAAATAACGGACAGCAAATAAAAAAGCCAGGCGTGAGGCCTGGCTTAATGGTCCGTTCCGGTCCACGGCAGGGGACTAGAAGTTCTCTTTGTGAACCTCGAAGTAAGCCTGTGGGTGGAGACATGTAGGGCATGTCTCAGGAGCCTTGGTGCCTACTACGATATGGCCGCAGTTGCGGCACTCCCATACCTTCACCTCTGACTTCTCGAACACCTGTGCGGTCTCGACGTTCTTGAGAAGTGCGCGGTAGCGCTCCTCGTGTCTCTTCTCGATAGCGGCTACGAGACGGAACTTGACAGCGAGAGTCTGGAAGCCTTCCTCCTCTGCGGTCTTTGCGAAAGCCTCGTACATGTCTGTCCACTCATAGTTCTCGCCAGCAGCTGCAGCTGCGAGGTTCTGTGCTGTGTCGCCGATGCCCTCGAGCTCCTTGAACCACATCTTAGCGTGCTCCTTCTCGTTGTCGGCTGTCTCAAGGAAGAGAGCTGCGATCTGCTCGTATCCCTCCTTCTTTGCCTTTGAAGCGAAGTATGTGTACTTGTTGCGAGCCTGTGACTCGCCTGCGAATGCAGCCTCGAGATTCTTCTCGGTCTGTGTTCCTGCGTATTTGTTTGCCATACCTGTTTGAGATTAGATTGTTGAAATATTGTTCTATACAAAGGTACTCATATATTCTCCCCGTACAAAGCCTAATTACGAGAAAAAGTGGTATCTTGCGCTTCTAATACTGTAGATATGAGAAAATTCCTATATTCGATCGCCTCCCTGATTGTGCTGGGCTCATGCGCAGGAGGCGGCAGCACCGCCGGCACTGACGTGGATGCGGCCGTAGCGGCAGTGGACAATGTGATCATGACCAGGCGCAGCATACGCCAGTACAAGGACCAGGAGATAAGCCGCGAGACGCTCCAGGCGATCGCCGACGCCGGCATCAACGCACCTAACGGGCAGGGCCGCCAGGCCTATGAGGTCAGGATCGTCAGGGATCCTCAGCCCGGAGGCGAGGGTCCTCAGTTCAGGGGCCTCTTCAAGGGAGCGCCGTATGTCGCCTTCATCGCCGCCGACACCAGCTACGACATGTCCCATGTCGACTGCGGCCTGCTCGGTGAGAACATGATACTCGCTGCCTGGGCGAGGGGCATAGGCTCATGCTGCCTTGCACAGCCGGTCCGTCTCATGAAGGGCACCCCTGAGTGCAGGCCGTTCCTCGACTCCCTTGACTTCAGCGAGGGCTACGAGCTCCTGTACTGCATAGCCTTCGGCTATCCTGCGGAGGAGCCTGACGCCAGGCCGAGGAAGGCTGAGAAGGTCAGGATAATCGAATAGGGCAGGTCCACGGCAATACATAAGACAACCGATATGAGAAAGATACAGTACACAGGCCTGAATTTCGACGAGATCCAGGCATTCACGGACAACAAGGCCCTTGCACCGTACGAGGGCATCGGCACATCCATGCTCTCCATCCTCACCGACGACGGTCTCCTTACCGTCAATGAGGGAGACTGGCTCGTATGCGATGACGAGGGCTGCTATTCGGTAGAATAGGCGACGGACGATAAATAATACCACCCATGACCAGGAAAGAGGAACTGATAGCGAGTCCGTCCCTGCAGGACGAGCTCAGGAGGATGCAGAGCGGCCAGGCCTACGACGCCCACACCCCGGAGATGAGGGCTTGGCGTGACGAGACCAAGAAGCTGCTCAACCGTCTGAACAACACGGAGTACCATGGCGAGAACATGGTGGCGATCACCCGTGAGCTGCTTCCGAACGCAGCCCCGGACATCTATGTCGAGTCGCCGTTCTATTGTGACTATGGTGACCTCATCCATGCTGAGGAAGGCGTGTTCATCAACTTCGGATGCACCATCCTTGACGGAGGAGGAGTCCATATAGGCCGCAGGACGCTCATCGCTCCGGGTGTCCATATCTATACCGCTGAGCATCCGCTGGATGCCGACGACAGGGACGAGTACGAGATGTGCCGTCCGGTCAGGATAGGCGAGAGGTGCTGGATCGGCGGGCATGCTACCATATGCCCCGGGGTCACGATCGGTGACAGGTGCGTCATAGGAGCGGGCTCGGTGGTCGTGAAGGACATCCCTTCCGACTCGCTTGCGG
The DNA here is from genome assembly GCA_024398105.1 of Bacteroidales bacterium. Taxonomy (GTDB): domain Bacteria; phylum Bacteroidota; class Bacteroidia; order Bacteroidales; family UBA932; genus Cryptobacteroides. The sequence goes on from JAKSJP010000005.1 coordinate 102,275, forward strand.
TAGGAAACCCTGCCAGGGTCGTGCGCAGGCTTAACCAGGATAAGGACTGCTAGGTCCGGATTGACGATTTAACCATGTTTCAAGAGATCTATGAACAGTTTTGACGAAGTAAACGAAAGCTATACTCTTGCGGAAGCTATCAAGGAGGCGCAGAGATGCCTCCACTGTAAGGTGCCCATGTGCCAGAAGGGATGCCCTATCGGGAATGACATCCCTGAATGGATCCATGAGCTCAGGAAAGGAAATCTGGGAAATGCCATAAAGATAATCAGGACCAAGAGCAATCTCCCTGCGGTCTGCGGACGAGTCTGCGGCCACGAGAGGCAGTGCGAAGGCTCCTGCGTGCTCGGCAAGACCGGAAAGCATATAAACATCGGCAAGCTCGAGAGGTTCGTGGCGGACTTCGACGCGGAGGCGGGCCTCACCCATGAGGACGTCGCCCCGAAGAGCCGCGGCAAGGTCGCAGTCATCGGTTCCGGCCCAGCCGGGCTCACCGTCGCGGGAGACCTTGCCAGGAAGGGCTTCTCGGTCGAGGTGTACGAGGTGGAGAGCGAGGCAGGCGGAATGCTCATGTACGGCATCCCTGAGTACAGGCTCCCTAAGGAGGTAGTAAGGCGCGAGGCGAAGTATGTCGAAGAACTTGGAGTGGCATTCCACTTTAATTCACATGCCGGCAAGGACTTCACCATCGATGACCTGTTCAAGTCGGGGTTCGACGCGGTGTTCATCGGAATCGGAGCGGGCAAGCCACGTACCCTTGACGTCCCTGTCTTCATCGAGGGAAGGGAGAAGGCCGTGTCAAGCACCAGCGGCATGCCTGGAGTGCGCCATGCCACCCATTTCCTCCGCCGTGCGCAGATGAACCTTGAAGGTACCATGGCCTCGAAGGAGGTCGATGTCCAGCCTGGCGACAGGGTGTTCGTCGTCGGCTGCGGCAATACTGCCATGGACGCCGCCCGTACGGCCCTCAGGTACGGTGCGGAAAGCGTCGAGGTGGTGTACCATAGGACCATAGACCGTATGGCCGCGCTCCGCGCAGAGTATGACGATGCCGTCAAGGAAGGCGTCGCGTTCAACTGGAACTCATCGATAGTCGAGATATATACCGACTCCCGCAAGAAGATGAAGAGGATAGTCATCGAGACGAGGAATCCGGATGAGGAGCCCGTCAGGAGGACGGTCGAGGCGGACAAGATCCTCATGGCCGTGGGCGCCGTGCCTTCAACAAGGATCCCGAGCACCACGACAGGCATCAAGATGGACGAAAAGGGCTATCTCCGCACACGTGACGTGCCTTATGGCATGACCACCCGCAAGGGCGTGTTCGCAGGCGGTGACGTCGCTGCCAGGACCGCGACGGTCGTCCACGCCATGCGTGACGCCAAGATGGTCGCCGAGGGCATCGCACAGTACGTCGACGCCGTCAAGCTGATCGAGATGATCGGCTAGAGCTTCTCTACGATCTGCTCGAGAGGCTTGCGGGTCTTGGCCCTCTGGCCTTCGTAGCCCGGGTAGCCGAGAGGCAGGAGGATGACGGGCTCTAGGTTCTCAGGGAGCGAGAAGGCCTCTGCCATCGCCTTCGTGTCGAATGAGCAGATCCAGCATGTGCCGAGACCCTGCTCAGTCGCTGCGAGGCAGATGTGCTCAGCGACGATCGCCGCGTCGATGTCTCCATGGTGCTTGCCGTCAAGGCTGCGTACCCATTCCTGGCTGTGGTCGACGCAGATCAGGATCTGCACTGGAGCCTGCTGGATCCATGCGAACCTGGTCACGATGCCGCCTACCTTTGCCCTGGCCTGGGGTGATTCGAGCACCATGATCCTGTATGGCTGCCTGTTGCAGGCTGACGGTGCGAGGCGTGCTGCCTCGAGGATGTAGGCGAGCTTGCCGGACTCTATCGGAGTCGTCGCAAAGTCGCGGACGGACTCTCTGGTATTGCAGATTTCGTTAAGATTCATATGGCTGAATGGTAATTGTTTACAGATTGTCAGCTCAACAGGGACTGAAGGTTCTCGCTGATGGCTGTGAAATGTTCCATGACCACTTCAGGGTCGAGCTTCCTGGCTTCGCACTCCTCGTAGAGAAGGTCCTCCATCTGCTCGTCAGTGGCGTCTTCCTTCATGTTCGCGATGATGAGGCTCCGGAGCAGTTCCTGAAGCTTGTTGGGAAGGTCCTTGCCTTCCGCGTATGCACCGACAGCCCTGGCTGCCATGAGCTTGATAGCAAGGCCCTCGCCCTGCATTGCATTTCCTAGATCCATGCTGTAAATATAGCAAAAAGTATTCTCGGCTGCCTAGTAAAATTTGACTATCTTTGTCATTCTTTAAAGATCAATAGTTCAATCGATATGGCAAAGAAACTTCTAGCACCATGGAATTCACGTTGCAGTCATATGAGATTCTGATCATCGGCCTGATGGTGATGGGTCTTTTCCTGGCAATCATACCGGTCAGGCCTGTAGACACCCGTCTGAGGGGTTACAGGATCTCCTTGATCCTGATGGCCCTGTCGTTCATTTTCCTGGGGACATATTGTGTCTTCAAGGCACGCCTGCCAAGAGAACTGCTGTTCATTCCTTTCTTCGTCTCGTCGCATCTGCAGGTCTGCCTGCTTGGTCTGGCCCACCTGAATCTGCTGAACCTGAACATAGTACGCAGGAAACAGATACTGCTCAATTTCTGTCCTATGCTTGCCTGCGCTGCGGTCTACCTGGCGGTGCAGCTGCTGTGTCCTTTCGTACGCCTGACGTCATGGCATATCTTGTTCCACTCCCTGACGAATCCGGGCGTCGTGGTCCGCGTGGTCTGGCTCTTCGTCTACATAGGCCAGATAATCTACTACGCCGTCGTGTTCTTCCGTCAGGAGAGGATATACAGCGAGGAACTGGGCAACTTCCTCTCGGACGCACCGGATTCCAGGTATCGCCTCGCGCTATACAGCTTCATAGGGGCGCTTGCGGCGGGATTCGACTCAGTGTGCATCTGTCTGACCCTTGACAAGTTCTGGGGCGGCCTTTTCAACCTGGTCATGCTGGCTCTCTATGCCGTCATGTGCGCCTTGTTCGTGCAGTATCCGTCGATCTTCTTCAAGATCTCCAGCATCGTGGCAGGGGCGCCTGAAAGGACGCCTTCAGGAGGCAGGGCAGATGACTCATGGCCTGTCCTGAAGGAGAGGATCTCCGCGGAGAAGCTTTTCATTGTCGAGGGGCTCACCTTGGAACAGCTCGCCGGTACCCTGCGCGTGAGCAAGGACTCGCTGTCAAAGATGATCAATACCAAGGAGGGAGTCAACTTCAATACCTTCATCGGCGCTCTCCGTGTCGCGGAGGCCCAGTCAAGGATGCAGGAGCATCCTGAGATGTCCTTTTCCGATCTTGCCACTGCTGTCGGATACAGCGAACAGAGCAATTTCTCGCGCCAGTTCAAGGCCATCACCGGCTTCACTCCGGGAGAGTACCGAAAGCGTATCCAGATGGGCTGAAAATTATAAAAATCGTGTAAATATACCCGTTTTTATCAATTCGGAGGGGTTTTTCCGGTAAATTGATAAAGAGTTTAGAGACGTGTATACATATTTTTGTATACACGTTTTTTGCTAACTCATCAATTTATGCGAATTCATCTCAAGTATCTTTATGTCCTGGCCCTTGTGGCTGCCATCGTAGGATGCGTAAAGCCATCGAACGACGATGGACCAGGAAACAAGCCTGGGACCGAGAATCCAGGAAACACAGACCCGGGAAACACTGATCCGGGCAACGCGGACATCCCGCAGTGGAACACCACAGGAGAATACATTGTGCCGGAAGAGACGGCCAAGATCAATCCGAACATCTTCGTCCTCAAGACAGAGGAGACGAAGGTAGTCAGCTCGGACAAGGAAGCCATGACTGTAAGGCTACGCTTCGAGAAGGCCGTCCCGAAGCTATATGGCGGAGCATTGATCCAGTATACAGACAAGGACGGCGAGTCATGCCTCCATTTCGTGAGGAAGGTCAGCTTCTCAGGCAACGAGGCGGACATTACCTACCGCAACGTCCTGATCAACGAAGTCTTCTATAACCAGAGATTCGTAATCTCGACCGATCCATCTGGCTCCTATTTCAAGGCAGAGGACATGTATTCGCCAGGGCCGAAGACCAAGGCTGATGATAACACTTCCTTCGCCGTTGACTTCGTTGACCTGATCTGCAACGGTGTGGAAATCGTCCCCGGTGTACATTTCACGCATGATACCGAAATGAAACTCGATATCGACATCATTTACGATTCAGGAAAGCCTGTCAAGAAGGATGATCTCCTGAACGAGGATGGGGAAGAAGATCTATTTGAGAAATTATTGAGGGAGAACCAGGAACAATGGCTGGAGGACAACAAGGATATCATAGGTGATTTAAAGGGAGACGAGCCTCCTACTAGTTTCGCCCAGATCAAGGAACTGGGTGCAGTACTGCATGGAAAGCTCAAGTTGTCAGATATCCTGGAAATCGCCGTGAACGATTCAGTGACCGCAGATGGAACCAAGGATCTGGGGACCCCTGTGAATAAATGGATCAAACCTACCATCGTGATACATGGTCTTCCTGTGCCAATTCATTTCAAGCTTTCATTCGGACTTTCAGGCTCTGCAGGAATAACCACTACATACCTTGCGATGAAATACGGTCTGGAAACGACAGTCACAAGCAAGTTCGGTGTCATCTACCACAAAGATAGTGATATCGAAGTCGTCAAGGATTTCAACTATGGCTTTAATCCGATCAGTGAGAATCCTGATCTGGCCAACCTGGAACTGGAGCTCAAAGCCTCAGTCGACATGGACATGACGGTCGCAGCCTATGGTACACTTGGTATCAAGGTAGGTGTCAGTCCATTCGTAAAGCTGAAAGCCAACGCGTTCCTTGACAGAGACAAGAATCTTGGATTTGAAGGACTGCTATGCAGCGGCTGGATACTAAGGGGAAGCCTGGTCACCAGAGCTCTGCTCTCCAAAGATGAGGATCCGTACACGATGCGTCTCAAGATTCCTGACATCACACTCAATGAATTGCCGATTTACAAATTACCAGACTCCATGGAACCAGTAGAACCCTTGAAAGCATCCGACCTCACCATGGGCTACTCCAACAAGGAGACCGTCAAGATGAAGGTGAACGACAAGGACGTCGCGAATGATGTCAAGGTGCCTACGAAGAAGGCACTCGTCAAGGTCGAGGTCCTTTCCAACATGCCGGAAGGCACCAAGGGGACCACTAAGACCAAGGACGGCATAACCAGTCACGGAGTGCTCTTCTACGATGCAGACGGGAATGGTGAGGTCTCTCCTGAATTCAAGGTTCCGGGCCCGATGCAGTACGACTTCACGTTTAAGACCAGCATAGTCGGTGGCGACAAGGACAAGGATGGCGAAGGTGACGACATCTATGTGAAGAAGTTCTATCCGATCAACCGGTTCAAGAGCTACACTGCGACCTACAGCGCTTCAGACTGCGCAGGCACCACAACTATCACAGTGGACAGCTATGGAGAGAAGATAACAGAGAAAGGCAAGCTCAAGCGCACAGCCTTCTATGACGGATACCCTGTCGTACAGACATACGTGGTAGATTCGGATTTCGACGAACTCTTCGAGATCACCGACGTACAGATAGGCGACGGCATAACCTACGTCACCGCAAATCTGAAGTACTATGCAGGTGAATGTCTCTATGATCCCGTAATCGAGAAGCTCGACTACATAAGATGGGACCAGGATGAGAACGGCAATCGAAAGGGATTCACCTTCACGGAATGCAACTACCAGGGCTTCGAAAAATGCGTCCACGCGATCGGAGGCAGCTGTTCACCGTTTTTCGCCGAGACCGACATCATCTACTGGCAGAACATCCCTGTGCATGTGGCGACTGGCTATCTCGATCCTGATTGCACCGAGTACAGCTATCTCTCCATCGAGGACTACACCATCCTTGATGACGGCAGCAAGGACCGCGAGGCCAACGACGGCGACACAAACCATGAGATACGCCCTGATATTCCTGCCGATGCTCTTGAAGACGACGGCCTCTGGGGCGGCTTCATAGGAGGCGGAGGTGATGACGATGACAAGCTGTCCGGATATTACGTGCGTGTGGATTCAGAGCCGGAGAGCTGGGAAGGCAAGTACCTCATCGTCTACGACGAGACGAAAGCCAACAGCTGGGAGGAATACGACTCCCTCCTTCCTGGTAACCTCTCGAACATCTACAGCAGCTGGAACGGCCAGGGTACATACGCTGAGAACGGGCGCATACTCGTGACATCGGCAAATGAGAACTCCTACTTCACCATCAGCCGCCTGCCTGACGGCAAATACGCCATCTACTCGTCCAAGGACTTCTATCTCGGCTGCAAGGACAGCGAGAACGCCGCGTTCGACAAATGGGCCGAGGATCCTGTGCCGAACTCCATCACTTACGATGCGGCCAACAAATGCGTCCTCATCCAGGGCTACTACAACCACACCCTCTGCTATGACACAAAATGGCATCAGTTCGTCTACGTGCCATGGACCAGCTACAGCGCCGGTGAATACATGCCGATCCAACTTTTCAAACTCCACGAATAAACAATAAAGAGTAAAATATGCTAAGAAAATCTGCAATCACCATCGCCCTGGCAGTGCTGACCCTTCCGTCAGCACTGCACGCGCAGGCACCATATGCCTGCGTCACCAAAGGGGCTACACTCGAGTACGCCAACTACAACGAGGCAGACAAGCTCCAGGGCTACACAAGACGTGACATAGTCGAAGTGAGCGACCTGTCCGGCGGCAACTATGACCTGCGCATCGAGAATTCAAGGGTCAAGAAGCCGGGCAAGAAGAAACCGGGCAAGAACATGCAGCTCACCGTCCATGAGATACGTCAGGGCTGTGCCCAGGCCTTCCCGATGGACTCTGAGGGCACTGTCAGCGTCATGGAGGGCAAGGATGTGTTCCTCCTGCCAGAAAGGCTGGCCGTAGGCTATCAGCTGCCTGTCGGCGACGTACGCCTCGACACTGGCGGAGTCCCATCGGTCGCCACTGTGACCGAGAATGAGGTCATAGGACGCGAGGAAGTGACCACCCCGGCCGGAACGTTCAGGTGCTATGTGCTAAGGCAGACGATGACCTCCTCTCTGATGGGCGTGACCGGAATGGCCATGACCACAAAGAGCTGGTACTGCCGCGGTGTAGGCGTCGTCAAGTCGGAGACCATGATGGGCAACCATCTCATGCATCGCGAGGAACTTGTAACATATAAACAGAAAAAATAATGAAGAAGATAATCACCATACTCTTTGCAGCCGTCCTTTTCTCAGCTCCCGTCCATGCCCAGGCGCTGGGCGAACTCGGCAAGGCCCTTGGCACGTTGGTAGGCCAGAAAGTGGTCAACTCCATAACCAACAAAGTGGAGCAGAAAGCCTCGGAGATCGGCAACAACACCATAGTGCAGACCCTTGCTGCCCAGGCGGATTCCACCGGGACTGCCCCGGATGTGGAAGGGCTGGGAGGCATAGGAAAGGCGCTCTCCGGCCTGAACGCCCTTGTAGAGAACAGCAAGACCGCCGGCATGGCTCCGCTCCGTGACTTCAGGGAGCAGAATGCCGCACGCAAGGAACACAACCTCACGCTCGTCTACGACGACTGGGATTGACAAGACAGCAATCAATTCAATAATCAGTGCTAACTAAATAACATCATGTTAAGAACAAATGAAAAAGACAAGGTGCAGACATATACAGCACCGAAAGCGAAGGTATTCGAGGTAAGAATACAGAGCTGTATCCTCAGCAACAATGGTTTCAACAACCAGAACGGTACTGAGACTTTTGGCTATGACGAAGATGAGGATCTTTAATCTGTGCAGGCTATGAAAAAGTATTTCAAGTATCTAGTGGCAGTTGCCGCAGCGGCATTGTCATTCGCATCCTGTCAGAAAGAGATTGAAAAGATTGAAGATAAGATTCCGGAAGCAAAGTACAGCTATACTTTCGCTCTGGATGAGACTGCTACCAAGGCCATCCTTGAGTCAGACGAGACCGGAACCTACACGAAATGGGAGGCTACGGACGAGATAGGTGTGTTCACCAAGGATGCAGATGGGAAATATTTGGCACATACCAAGGCAACTATCGATGTGACTACATCTCCTGTCACATTCAAGATCAGCTGCGAGACGCCACTCAAAGCAGGCGATATGGTGTATTGCTATTATCCATATTTCTGGGACAACGGATCCGGTCCAGCTCATACAAACATTGAGGCAAGAGAATACCAGGACGGGAAGATGAACGCGATGCCTATGGTAGCCATTCCTGTCACCCTCGAGGGTGATGTCGAAGCCAATACTGACCACAGCGTTGCCAGCATCAAGATGCAGAATCTTGGTGGTATCTTCCAGTTCAATATGTTCTCGACCAATAAAGACTATCAGGGCGAGGTCGTTGAGAAGGTGACCTTCAACGCAGGCAACAACGGGATTTCAGGCACATTCAAGTTTGACATTACCCAGAATGACGATCTCTCGATTCCTGAAGACAGGACTCGTCTCTCCAACACTGCAACAGTCGGCGGCCAGTCGGCCGAAGTAGGAACCGGCAAGGAAGATGCATCGAAAGTCAATATGGTAGTGCTGCCTGGTTCATACAGTGGAACATTGACCGTTATTACCAACAAGGCTGAGTATGTATTCGAGGTAAATACACCTAAGACGGTAGAACGCTCCCACATCAAGCCGCTCAATGTCGACCTTGCCAAGGCTGCGAGCAGGACAGAGATCGTCTCTACCATAGACTTCCATGAAACATTCAATACCAACAATGGAACCGGCGGCAATGATGGGGCATGGGGAGGTAGTAATATAGCGATCTCTTCAGTCAAAACAGACAGCAAAGGATGGACATTTGAATCTGCAAAAGGCGCATCCCGGTGTATCAAGCTTGGAACAAGCAATGAAGGTGGCTCGGCTACAACTCCTGAACTATCCATCGGCAGCGGACATGCTGTACTGACTTTCATGGCAGCTGCGTGGAATAATGACAAGGAAAGCACAGTTATCAACCTTTCCGCTACCAACGCAGAGTTGTCAATGTCGACCATAAATCTGGAAAAAGGACAGTGGACGACCTATACTGTTGATGTCACAAATGTAACCGGCCCTGTCAATATTAAGTTTGCATCTGCGAACGGTGGCGGCAACCGCTTCTTCCTTGACGAAGTGTCCGTCTCTGATAAGGCCATATCCAGGATAGAGCCTTGGAGCACTGTGACAAACCTTATCAGGTCTCAGGGTGATGGGTTCCTCTTCGTGGCATGGAATGCCGTAATCAACAATAAGAATCTGATGATATCCGTATCTGAAACTGATGCAAATGCGTCGACTCCATCATGGCTCCGTGCAGAACTTGATCCTGAAGGACATGTACTATATGAAGTCGATGAGAATACAGGTGACAACAGAACTGCCTATATCCATCTCAGTGGCTCTGATGCCGTGGGCAATGCCCGCACAGCCGTAGTCAAGGTTGTACAGACTTCAGCATTGATGGCCGTTAGTTTTGGCGGTAAGATGGATTCTGATGCCAAAGAAGGTACCTGGACCGTAATGCGCGAAGGCATGTCACCATGGGTAGATGTTGTCAATCTTACTGCTGAAGACCGCTATTCTCCGGCAGGCCCGGAATCACAGTGGCTCAAGGTTTCCATCGATCAAGACAGGAACATCCATTACAAGGCGACTGAAAACACGGACTCGCATGATAGGTCGGTATACGTTTCTTTGGGTGGTCTAACGGCTGATGGCCTATGGGTGACAAATACATTTATGGTTACTCAGAAAGCATATTCTGCCATTACCGTGACCGATTCCTACCTGAACCTTCTCAGGTCAGAGGATGACAGTTTCTTCCATGTATCATGGAGAGAAGCCATAAATGACAAGAATGTCTGGATTTCCGCCAGAGCGGATGCAGATGACAAATCTGCAGTTTCTTGGGCAAGAGCAGAGCTAAGAGATGATGACATCGTCCTCGTAGAGGCAATTGAGGAGAATTTGACCGGTCAGAAGAGGATAGCTTATGCTCATGTAAGCGCCAAAGATTCTCATGGTGTCACTCACCATCAAGCAGTGGAAATCAGGCAGACAACGGCCGACATAGTAATGGAAAGCGGACTTACAAATTTACCTGCAAACGAGAAAGACGGCGACTGGTCGTTTACATGCGAAGGATTGACAGGCTCACCTCTCTATTCATACACGAATCCTGACAGATGTGACGGACCTGTAAGCGATGCTGACGGATGGCTGGATGTATATTCAAAAGAAAGCAACATTCTTCACTATGCCGCACAGGAGAATACGTCTACCAGCCCAAGGGAACTGTATGTCACTGTATTCGGTTATACTACTGACCTTGAATATGTGACCAGGACCTTCCTCGTAACTCAGAATGGCAAGCCATCGATCGAATGCGAAACCGAGATAGAAGTATCTGCGGAAGGTGGTGAGGGTATGATACCTGTCATTTGGAAGAATATACTCAGTGGTCCTTCTTGTCGAGGAATAGTAACGATCAACAACGAAATAACTTCAGGTGAGGGTTTTTCGCTTTTTATGGAAGACTGGTTTGATGTTTACATCGGTGATGGAAAGGGTAACTTTACACCTGACTGCGATGTTCATTATACAGTTAAACCTAATACAACCGGCGAAGATAGGACTGTATTTCTGCATATATGGGGATATTATGAAGACGGCCTGCACAGATATCCACACAAGAGTGCTGTAGTAAAGGTAACACAGAAACATTCATGAAAAAAATAATCATTCTTACATTTGCGTCACTTCTCGTGTCGTCGTATGCGTCAGCGCAGAACTTCCTTTCACAGCTCCAGGGGAGCCTTGGTTCCTTAAGCGGCATCAGTTCCATGGCAGGAGCAGGCGAAGAGCAGACTGAGTCTGCGGAGCCACTTGCCATGAACCTTCTCGACGGCCTCAGGGGGACGACGGTGGCGGGCATCGTGGTCGGCGTGAATTTCGGAGGCGAGGCCGAGGAGGGAAAGACAGGCAGCGCCCTTGAGAGGTTCAACGTGGGATTCGCGACGAGGGTCGGCCTTCCGCTCGGATTCGCGCTCCAGCCTTCAATCATGTACACCACCAAGAAGCTCAGCGTCAAGGGCATGGTGGACAAGACTTCGCTTCTGACGTCGGTGGGCTTCATCGAGGTACCTGTCCAGCTCCAGTGGGGCGTTACGATAAAGAAGAGCTTCAGGCCGTTCATCTTCGCCGAGCCTTTCATCGGCTACGGAATCACGCAGAAGAACAGGCTCTTCGGCGACTTCAGCCTTGAAGGCATGCTCTCGGGCTCCATGGATGCTCAGGAGGGCGAGGAGGTCGCGATCCCGGAGATCCCTGACATGAAGGAGATCAAGGAGCAGATAGTCAACAAGCTGGAGTACGGCATCGGCGGTGGCGTAGGCGTGTCATACGGCCCGGCCCAGCTTTCCCTGAAGTATTACAGGAACATGGGCAACCTCTACATCGACGAGACCAATATCGGATCGTTAGGGGAGGCCATCAAGACCGCGATGAAGGAGAAGGACTACATCAGCGGCATCACCCTGTCGCTCGGTCTGGTGTTCTAGTGTCGGAGCTCCTCCGGCTCCTTCGTTTCGATCCCGTTCTATTCCAGCATCGGATACGCTGTTACTGTCGTCTGTATTCTGTATCTTTGCAGACATGGACCGCAGGACATACATAGCCATAGACCTGAAGTCGTTCTACGCATCGGCGGAGTGCGTTGCCAGAGGGCTGGACCCGCTGACGACGAACCTCGTGGTGGCCGACGCGTCCAGGACGGAGAAGACGATCTGCCTGGCGGTCTCGCCTTCGCTGAAGTCCTACGGCATCCCGGGCCGCGCGAGGCTCTTCGAGGTGGTCCAGAAGGTGAGGGAGATAAACAAGTCAGACCCGTCCCTTGCTCTCGACTACATAGTCGCGCCGCCCAGGATGCGCATGTACATGGACGTGAGCTCGAAGGTCTATGCGACCTACCTCAAGTATGTCTCTGCCGAGGACATCCACGTCTATTCCATCGATGAGGTGTTCATGGACGTGACGTCGTATCTGGGCAGCTATGGATGCACTGCGCATGAGCTGGCCATGAGGATGATACGCGACGTCCTGAAGAACACGGGCATCACCGCTACGGCGGGGATCGGCCCCAACATGTACCTCGCGAAGATCGCCATGGACATAGAGGCGAAGCACTCGCCGGCCGACGCCGACGGTGTGAGGATCGCCGAGCTGGACGAGCGCAGCTACCGTCTCAAGTACTGGGACCACACGCCTCTGACCGACTTCTGGCGGGTTGGACGCGGCCTTGCTGCGAGGCTTGAGGCCAACGGGATGCGTACCATGGGAGACGTGGCCATGATGTCGGAGCGCAGCGAGGAGTTCCTGTACAGGCTCTTCGGAGTCAATGCCGAGCTGCTCATAGACCATGCGTGGGGATGGGAACCGTGCACGATAGCCGACATCAAGGCCTACAGGCCGTCGTCCAGCAGCATCAGCGTCGGGCAGGTGCTGACCGAGCCGTACACGTTCCCGAGGGCCCTGACGGTGGTCAAGGAGATGGCTGACAGCCTGTCCCTGGATCTGGTGGAAAAGAAGCTCGCATGCGACCAGATAGTGCTGACGGTGGGCTATGACGTCGAGAACCTTGGCCTCGGGAGCGCATATGCAGGCCCGGTGGTCAAGGACTACTACGGCCGCGCGGTACCGAAGCCGGCTCATGGTACCATGAACCTGAAGAATCCCACGTCGTCGACTGGGGAGATCGTGGAGGCGGCCTCGGCGCTTTTCGGAAGGATAGTCGACAAGGACCTGCTGGTGAGACGTATGTACGTCGTGGCGAACCATACCGTGCCTGAGGATTCGGTCGCTGGCGTGCAGCTGGACCTGTTCGAGGAGCCCAGGGAGGACGGAGACAGGGAGCGCAGGCGTCAGGAGGCCATACTGGAGATAAAGAGGAAGTTCGGCAAGAACGCCATACTCAAGGGCATCAGCTTCGAGGATGGCGCAACGCAGAAGGAACGCAACGCCCAGGTGGGCGGTCACAAGGCATAGGTTATGGGAATTGAGAAGTACATGGGGATCATCGACCATGAGCATCATGTGTCGCAGAGGCATCCGAGGATGTCCCGGCTGGACCGTGCCGCCCAGTTCGCACCGTTCGCGGCGCTGACCGGCTATGACTCCGTGATCGCCGAGACAGGCAGGGAGACGACGCAGAGGGCTGAGCTTGACGAGATGCAGCTGCTGTGCCTCAACGAGGCGATGAGGACGATCCAGGAGAGGCTCTCGGAACGTCCCATGGTGAGGATCACGAGGTTCGTGCCTGACGCCCGCAAGGATGGAGGCAGCTATGAGGTCCTCGAAGGCCGCGTCCGCAACATCGACCATTCGGCAGGCATGCTGGTCCTCGCTGACGGCAGGTCCGTGCCGCTGGAGGATGTGTGCGGGATGGAGGTTTTATGCTTTGTGTAACTGCTTGTTTGTCAGCGCGTTGTAAATTTACTTTCGGCTAATTGACCGAAAGAGAAATTGTAAGTGGTTGATAGTGAGGGAGAAGGGTAATTCGGGAAAGTGTGCGGCCTTTGGGCGTACTCATTCCCGTTCCTGCTTCCGGCAGCATGGACCTTTATGCTGGATTCAAAAACAGAAACTGGCGTCTTGATAAAAGTTTTCAACAATTTGTAATACGGCATTGTGGGGCGTCTGTAATAATGCTAAATTTGTGTAAATAGATTGAAGCGATGGATAAGGAGAGAGAACGCTATTATTTAGACGACATGTTTGGTGAACATCTTCTGATTAGTAACCAGGCAGATGCAAGAGAGCTTGGAAGTAATGTAAGAGCTGCTCGTGCGATTCTGAACTCGTTTCCAGAGGTATATATTACGATTCGTCCTCATCGTATTCATTTACAGACTAAGAATCCGGAATACACAATCTGCGAACAGATCGGAGATAGAAAAGGTATATGTAGCGAGAAGGGGGTTACTGCTGGTTTCAAGTCTGCCAAGAAGCAGGGATGTAAAGTTGTGGTCATTGATCTTGATGAACATTCCCTTCAAGTTGATGCTTTTGAACTGTCAAAGTATATTGCTCGAAGGAAGGCAGACTTTATAACAGGTGCAATTTCAGAATGCTATGTGGTATTCCAAGGTAATGCTGTACGAGTGAATGGTGCGTCTATGACAAGAGTAATGATTGAACGAGAGCTGAACTTGTTGTAAAATGAAAAAGCCGCAATCCATTGGAATGCGGCTAAATCTCGGACGGCTGCGGAGCTTGAAGTTATCGCGCCTATATGCAACTCTCACCCATTGATGCAAATATATACATTTTTGTTTACATATAGTGAATAAAGTTAACGATTTGTTCACCATCTGTTAGGTGACAAAAAACAGTGTACCTACTCGTAAGGAATAAATGCACTGTAAATTGTTTGTCAACGACTGTGAGGCGCTAATCTCTCACACTTGACCATAATACCTGTTACAAAGATGCAACTTATTTAGAACAGCAATATGTTAAGCGTTAAATGTTAAGCTAACGCTCTCCCATACTTCCTTGCGTTGCACTGTCCAGGTTCTCATATGTTTCGGCTGTCTTCAGATTCCTTCTGTTCGTTCCAGAGCCTGACGGCCTTCTCAAAGGTCATGGCAGGGTCCATTTCGAACTGTTCCCGGATGAACTGGTTGTATTTGAACTGAGGCCAGATCGGAAGTCTGGCCGTCCTTGCAGCCCTGCTGATCTCCGGATACACCCTGCATGCATCCCCGAGTGTCTTCTCCGGGTTTGAATGCAGCCAGTCCTGGAAAGGGACGATGAAGTGGAATCCCTTCCCAAGTCTGCCCTTGAAGAACTCCCTGAGTTCCTGGGAGCATTTCCTGTCTTTCCCTATGATGTCTGAATCCTGCATATCGAACTCAAAAATACGGATAATATCTGTAGATGCAATCATTCATGATTCCGTTGTTGCTATTTTGGTGTAACTGCTTGTTTGTCAGCGTGTTGTAATTTTACTTTCGGCGAATTGACCGAAAGAGAAAATGTAAGTGGTTGATAGATAGTCATCTAGATCCTCCTCCTGAAGGCCTGCGAAAAGATCGACCTGGACGAAATGAGACTTCTGCTCAGGGGTGAAATCCTAGTAATCAAACTCTACTCATGTCGATTTGAATTTACAATTCATCCGGCCACTTATATGCCAGTTCTTCTTCCTCCAGGTGGATGAAATACTTGTATTCCATCTTCAGAGCGGTATCAGCGACCTTGTTCCTGAACTGCAATGGTTCAATGACCTCCATGGAATCTCCATAAGCGAGTATCTTCATCAAGAAGTCCATCGTCGGCCGCACATGGTATTCGAAAATGGCGTAGTCCTTCTCATCATTGCGCTCTATCATACGCTGAGACTCATGGAGGGGGAGAGAATCGACATATTTCTGCTGGTTGTTCGTGACCTTGATCCGTACTTTCTGGATGTCTCCCTGCCTTATCACTCCGCAGCAGCCCTCGAAGTAGGTATCTAGATTGAAGTCCTCGGGAAACTCGAATCTGCGCTCGGTTATGTCAATGTCTATGATCCTGTCCAAGCCGTAGACCCTTACTTCCTCATATTCCTCGACATATCCGATGAGGTACCATCTCCTGTCTGCCAGGCGGAGCCCGTATGGACGGATTTCCCTTATGGATGGTAGTCTTCCTCGAGAAGTTCTGGTAAAGGATATCAACCTATTGGAACAGATTCTATCTCACTATGAACCAATTCCAAAGATATGTGACGATGGAGTGGAGCTTCAGGAAGCTCGTAAACTCATAGACAGATTGTATTGGGAGATGAATTCGAAATGAAGCCGAATCCTCATCTATGAACCGATTGTCTTGGGATGCCCTTTAGCTCGCTCTTCTAGAATGCTGAAAGCCATGCCGGAGACCTTCATCCCGCCAACACACTTGGAAATCTGATGAAGGTCATGCTCGTCCAGTGTATCCAGCAGAGAATGCAGTAGTGATGAGGGGACAAGGCCAAGCATAGACCGGATGATGTCATAGACGGACTTGTCATGCAGTTTTTCAGCGGCGGAATCGGAGAACAAGATACGATAGTCCTCCACCATCCTGTCGATCTCCTCCCAGCTGGGAGAAAAGAAATCCTCTTCCTCCCGCAAACCGACGGGCGCATTTTTCCATAGCTCGCTGCGCCAGTCCTGAAGGGCTGATTCGATGAACACCTCTTCCAACGAATAGTCTTCTTCCAAGGCCGCTATTTGGCATCCTTCATACATCTCATCGAACGCGATGAGGAAGGGGTGGAGTCCTCCGTCAGAAGGGACTTTCAGCATCCGCATGGCCTCCATACAGAATTGAGCCCCATCCTCAAACACATGGTAGGCAGCATGGTAGTCCTGCCGGGAAAGAAGGAACATGCCCCTCTCATGGATCATATGGGCAAGCCGCTCATAATCGGCCCAGGTCTTTTCCCCTTCATGGACATAGGCGTCATCCTCATACCATTCTCCCTGCTCCCAGGCGGCAAGCGGGGAAAAACAGACCTCGTTTTCTTCGGTCCAAGCATAGAGTTGGTAGATTGTTTCCGTCATAAAACACACAATAACACATTGAACAATACCGGATTCCCCGCCATGAAGGTACAGTTCTCCCTCTTGTGGCTTTTGTCCGGAGTTTTTGTGTGTTGGGATTTGGGATTGCAAATGTAGAGATAAAAATGCAATAAACAAGGAAAGACGAAAAGAAAAATGGCTAGCAGGAGGAATTGGGACATATTGGGAATATAGCGAAATAATAAAAGCGGCCACCTCATTTCTGAAGTAGCCGCAGTTGCCCGGATTTTCCCTAGATGAAGCATTGTAGCCTCATTTCCCGGTCGTTCCTTTTATTTGTTGATGCAAATGTAAGGAGACCATCAGGCCATGGCAATTCTCTACAAGGCTTGTAAGTAACTATGTTTAAGTTTCGCAAGTGATTTAGGCCACCAGTTGTAGTTGCTGGACTACGCCCAT
>JAKSJP010000006.1 GCA_024398105.1 Bacteroidales bacterium
TCCGCTTCACCGAAGACAGCAGGTTCAACAAGGCTCTCAACCGCATCAAGTGGATCGTGGAGCGCCGCCGTCAGCAGAACGAACAGGAGTCCTGGACAAAGCTGATCCGTGTACTCACGCACGAAATCATGAACACGGTCAGCCCTATCGCTTCTCTGAGTGACGCTCTGAGTCACTACATAGATGTCCCGGAAGAGCGCAGGGAGATTGATGTCAAGGCTGGCCTTGAGACTATTTCATCGTCTTCTAAGGACCTTATCAAGTTCGTGGAGTCCTATCGCGAGCTTGCAGGCGTGGCGAAGCCGGTAAAGAAGGGCCTGATGGTGGATGAACTTGCACACAAAGTCATTGACCTTACTCACGAGCAGTGTGCAGCATCTGAAGCAAGCTGCAGCTACAGGGCTGAGTCGGAAGATATCCTCATCTATGCCGACGAGTCACAGATCAGCCGCATACTCATAAATCTCATAAAGAACGCCGTGCAGGCCGGCGCGAAGCACATCAGCATCACAGCCAGCATCGATAGCAGCGAGCAGACCCTAATCAAGGTGGCGAACGATGGTGCTCCTATCACACCGGAGGCACAGGAGCAGATATTCATCCCATTCTTCACTACCAAGCGTGACGGTTCAGGTATCGGACTAAGTCTTTCGCGCCAGATCATGCGTGCGCACAATGGCATGCTTGACCTGACTAGAAGCGATGAAGAGTGCACGGAGTTTACTCTGATATTTAAATAGGACTACCGCTTGTTGTGACGAATGTGACGCAAGTGAAGAATCATTGACAATCAAAAAAGAATAAACCCCGAAACTCTTTCGAATTTCGGGGCTATCTTCGGGGCTTTTAGACGTAAATCATTGATTTACAAGCCACTTTGCGGAGAGGGAGGGATTCGAACCCCCGGACCCGTGAAGGTCAACAGTTTTCAAGACTGCCGCTATCGACCACTCAGCCACCTCTCCAGTCCTATCTGGAATTCTCCATTGGGATTGCAAATATAGCACAAATTGCTTTAAGTGCAAACTTTTTCTTTTATTTTTTATCATCCTCAGCAGCGAAGAACTTCCACTGGAAGAGGATGAGATAAAATGCTCCGACAGTAACGCAGCTGTCCGCGAAATTGAATACCGGCTCAAAGAACAGCGATCCGCCAAGAAGCGGAACCCAGTCAGGCCAGGTAAACAACGGGAAGTAGAACATGTCCACCACCTTTCCGAAAAGGAACGGTGCGTAGCTTCCTCCGAAAGCGGCGACATCGGTCATAGTCGACTCCGAGAACATCAGTCCATAGAAAAGAGAGTCGATGATGTTGCCGAAGGCACCGGCGGTGATAAGTGTAAGACCGACAAGCACCCCGGCAGGTACCATGGTCTTTTCCTCGTCTCCCTTGCGGGCCTGGGCTGTGCCGCGACGGCAAAGGCCTGAAATCCACCAACAGAGAAGTCCACAGAGGACGATCCTGAAGGTCGAAAGGAGGAATTTGCCGACTGCGCCGCCGAACTTCATTCCGAATGCCATTCCCTCGTTCTCGATGAAAAGGATCTGGAACCAGTTCCCTATTACGCTGAAATGCTCCCCGAGAGACATGTTCGTCTTGATCAGGATCTTGATGACCTGATCAATGACGACTAGGATGACTCCGAGTATGAGAAGTTTCTTGCTGGTAGACAGTTTCACGAGGAGTAGAGATTACTTCTTTCCAAGCTTGGCGAGCTTCTCCTTTGCCTCGACGGTAAGGGTAGCGTGAGGAACGAGACGAAGGCGTGCCTTAGGGATGAGTTCACCGGACTCGCGGCAGATGCCATAGGTCTTGTTCTCGATACGTACAAGAGCTGCCTCAAGGTTCTTGATGAACTTATACTGACGCTCTGCCTGCTGGCTTGCCTCTTCCTTTGAAAGCTGTGCGGCTCCGTCGTCCTCGACTGTCTTGAATGAAGGAGTAGTATCCTCGATATCGTTGGAACCGTTATGCATGACGATACCACGGAGGTGCTTGTACTCGTCCTTGGCCTTCTTGAGCATCTCTTCGATGATACCGCGGAACTCCTCGAGCTCCTCGTCGCTGTAGCGCTTCTTTACTTCTTCTGCCATGACTGAAAAAGAGTTATTTGATTTTACTGATAGTTAAACTGATGGTGCCTTCGTTCCACTCGACTGACACAGCCTTTTCAGGTGCATCGTCCGCTGAGACTGACTCAATCTCGGAAAGTGTCTGCGAAGTGATGTATTCGTAGTATGCATCGACTGCATCTGAAATCTCAAAGAACTCGCCGTCCTTGGCGAAGATCTCGATCTGTACCCTGTCTGTCACCTCGAATCCGCTGTCCTTGCGGAGGTTCTGGATCCTGTTGATGAGTTCACGGGCGATACCCTCCTTGCGGAGCTCATCACTCACCTCGATATCGAGTGCGAGTGTAAGAGGGCCGTCTGTAGCGACGAGCCATCCTGGCATGTCCTCTGAAGAGATCTCGTAGTCTCCAGGTCTGAGGGCAACCTCGCCTGAAGCAAGGCCTACGACATATTCCTTGCCTTCTGACTCAGCTGCCTGGATCTCGTTGATAGTCTTCTGGTCGAAGGTACCGAATGCTGCGGCGATCTCCTTCATCTGCTTGCCATAGACCTTGCCGAGAGTCTTGAAGTTAGGCTTGATCTTCTTGGTGATGATACCGGTAGTGTCTGACATGAACTCTGCCTCCTTGACGTTGACCTCACCGAGGATGAGATCCTTGACGAGCTCGAGCTGAGCCTTGACCTTCTCGGACATCACAGGGATGATGATCTTAGAGAGTGGCTGACGTACCTTGATGTTCACCTTGCGGCGGAGTGCGAGTACCATGGACGAAGCTCTCTGGGCGAGAGACATCCTCTCCTCGAGATCCTTGTCGATCACCTTCTCATCGGCCTCAGGCATGAGGACGAAGTGGACTGACTCTGCACCGTCCTGTACGAGGTCCTTGTAGAGGTGGTCTGCGTAGAACGGAGCGATAGGAGCTGCGAGGATCGCGATATCCTTGAGTACTTCGTAGAGTGTCTGGTATGCGCTGAGCTTGTCCTGGTTCATCTTTCCTCCCCAGAATCTCTTTCTGCCAAGGCGTACGTACCAGTTGCTGAGGTTGTCGCAAACGAAGTCCTGGATCATTCGGCCTGCAGAAGTGATGTCATAGTCCTCGTAAGAAGCCCTGACATCCTTGATGAGGGTATTGAGGAGGGAGATGATCCATCTGTCGATCTCAGGACGCTGCTCGTAAGGGACTGCAGCGGCTGCAGGATCGAAACCGTCCACGTTTGCGTAGAGGGCGAAGAATGAATATGTATTGTAGAGAGTTCCGAAGAACTTCCTTCTGATCTCGTCTACGCCTGCCTCATCGAAACGGAGGTTGTCCCAAGGCTGGGCGTTAGTGAGCATGTACCATCTGAGTGCGTCTGCACCGTACTTGTCGAGCTCCTCGAAAGGATCGACGGCATTGCCGAGGCGCTTGCTCATCTTGTCTCCGTTCTTGTCGAGCACGAGACCGTTCGAGATCACCCTCTTGAATGCAGGTGTGCCACTGATCATGGTATGTATAGCATGGAGTGTATAGAACCATCCACGGGTCTGGTCCACACCCTCTGCGATGAAGTCCGCTGTAGTACCGAACATTGGCGAGTCGATTCCACGGAGGCCTTCCTGTGCGAAAGGCATTGCACCTGAATCGAACCATACGTCGATAAGGTCAGTCTCCCTTGTCATCTTGCGGCCAGACTCTGAGACGAGGAAGAGCTCGTCTACGTGAGGTCTGTGAAGATCGATCCTGTCGTAGTTCTCAAGAGACATGTCCTTTGGATCGAAGCCCTTATCCTTGAGTGGGTTAGAGCTCATGATGCCAGCCTCGACAGCCTTCTCGACCTCTGCGTAGAGCTCAGCCACCGAACCGATGCACTTCTCTTCCTTGCCGTCCTCAGTACGCCAGATAGGGAGCGGAGTGCCCCAGAATCGGCTTCTTGAGAGGTTCCAGTCCTGGATGTTCTCGAGCCACTGGCCGAAACGTCCTGTACCTGTGCTCTCCGGCTTCCATGTGATCTGCTTGTTGAGCTCGACCATCTGGTCCTTGACTGCAGTAGCCTTGATGAACCACGAGTCAAGCGGATAGTAGAGTACAGGGAGGTCGGTTCTCCAGCTGTGAGGATAGTTGTGGACGTGCTTCTGGATCTTGAATGCACGGCCGTCAGCCTTGAGCATCATGCAGAGATCCACATCGAGTGTAGGTGCATCCGGATCCTCGTTGTGCTCGAAGTATCCCTGATAGCCCTTCTTGACGTATCTACCCTGGAACTCAGCGTATGATGGGTCCACATTCTTTGCGACATAGTCTGCATCGAGGTCCTCGAGCTTGCAGAAGCGGCCCTGACGGTCCACCTGCGCCTGTGGATTGCCATCCTTGTCGACAGGCATGATGCCTGAGATTCCGAAGTTGACTGCGACCTTCTTGTCGTCAGCACCGAAGGTAGGTGCGATATGTACGATACCTGTACCGTCCTCTGTGGTGACATAGTCTCCTGAGATCACACGGAAAGCATCACCGTCCGGCTTGAACCAGTTGATAAGCTGGGTGTATCTGATGCCTACGAGGTCAGATCCCTTGAACTCACCGTCGAGGATCCTGTAAGGAACGACCTTGTCACCCTGGCTGTAGGTCATAGGAGCCTCTGCACCCTTAGCGTTGAACCACGCGCCTACGAGCGGCTTGGCTACGACGTAGACAGCCTCTGTACCTGTGTAAGGGTTGAATGAGAGGACTCTCACGTAGTCGATGTTCGGACCTACGCAGAGTGCGGTGTTTGAAGGAAGTGTCCAAGGAGTTGTGGTCCATGCGAGGAAATATACAGGAACGGTCTCGCAGTCATAGAGCTTCTGTGAGTTCTCGTCCTTGATCACCTCGAACTGGCAGGTCACGGTAGTATCTGAGACATCCTTGTAGCAGCCAGGCTGGTTGAGCTCATGGGAGCTGAGGCCTGTACCGTCGGTCGGAGAGTATGGCTGGATTGTATAGCCCTTGTAGAGAAGACCCTTGTCGTAGATCTTCTTGAGGAGATACCAGAGTGTCTCGATGTAGCGGTTGTCGTAGGTGATGTACGGATCGTCCATGTCAACCCAGTAGCCGACACGCTCAGTCATCTGCCTCCACTCCTGAGTATACTTCATGACCTCCTTGCGGCAGGTGTCGTTGTACTCGGCGATGCTTATCTTCTTGCCGATGTCGGCCTTGGTGATACCGAGCTTCTTCTCTACTCCAAGCTCGACAGGAAGTCCGTGGGTATCCCATCCTGCACGGCGTGCGACCTTGTATCCTGTCTGAGTCTTGTAACGGCAGATTGAATCCTTGATCGAACGTGCCATGACATGGTGGATGCCTGGCTTACCGTTTGCCGAAGGCGGACCTTCGAAGAAAATGAACTCAGGCGCGCCTTCCCTTATCTCAAGGGACTTCTCGAATGCCTGGATCTTATTCCACTTGTCGAGTACCTCTGATCCGATACCGACCAGATCCAATCCTTTATACTCTTTGAATGTCATAATTTTTGTCTAATTTTGCGTTCTCAGCACACTGCTGTAATAATCTGCAAATATACGAATTTCCGCCTTTATCGCAAAACCGATATGAGCACCCTGGACATTATAATAATTATCTGCTTCATGCCGTTCCTCATCCAGGGACTGGTGAAAGGATTCGTCGTGCAAGTGATCTCACTCGTATCGATCTTCGTGGGCGCATGGCTGTCATTCCGCTTCTCCAACGTGGTCTGCGAATACATCGCCCCATACCTCGAAGCATCGGACAAAGTCCTGCATGTCATATCGTTCGCATTGATCATGGCAGCTGCGATCTTCGGCTTCTACCTGGTCGGACGCCTGATCAGAGGGCTGATAAAGATAGTACTGCTCGGATGGCTGGACCGTCTGCTCGGAATAGCACTGTCGCTGGTGCTGGGCACCATGGTCATAGGACTCGTGATCATGCTCTTCAACACCCTCAACACCTCATTCGGGTTCGTGAGCGAGGAGACATTGGCGGAGTCGGTGCTCTACACACCTATCAAGGACATCGCCTACACGGTGTTCCCTTATTTCAAGGAACTTCTGTTCAAACAATAAGACAATGGCAAGAATAATCCTCATCGAAACATCCACCGCGATGTGCTCGGCAGCGCTTGCGGAAGACGGAAAGATCAGCGCATACAGGGAAGACGCGGACAGGGCACACGCCGCCCGTCTCGCGCCCATGGTCGACGACATCCTCAAGGAGAAGGGCCTGACCGTCAAGGACTGCGACGCCGTCGGGGTCTGCATGGGTCCGGGCTCATACACAGGCCTGCGCGTCGGCGTATCGACCGCCAAGGGACTCTGTTTCGGTGCCTCGATCCCGCTGCTTGCCACAGGTTCGCTTGATACGCTCGTATGGGCCGCGATAGACGGGAACATGGTACCTGAAGGCTGCAGATACATCGTCCCTATGATCGATGCCCGCAGGATGGAGGTCTATACTGCTGTCTTCACCCCTGACGGAAAGCAGATCAGCGCGACCGAGCCGAAGATCATCGACGCGGAGAGCTTCGCCAAAGAGCTTGCAGAGGGGCCAGTGCTCTTCATCGGAGACGGTGCGAAGAAGTGCGAGGAGATACTTGCCGGACCGAACGCACATTTTGCCTCTGTCTATCCTGACGCCCGCGGGATGCTCCAGCCGATCATGGCTGAATACAACGGAAAAAGGTTCAAAGACGTTGCGTACTTCGAACCTTTCTATCTTAAGGATTTCGTTGCTACAGTGAGCAGGAAAAAGCTTTTCTAAAGAACCGAGTCAAGATATTTCCTTAGGGTCGCATCGTCGCTGATATTCGCATCGAGCACGATGTCGCCGTCCTTGATGATGTAGATGAACGGAACGGCAGGGACATTATAGAGTGTCACAGCCGGGCTTGATGAGCCGAGTCCGTCACATACGTTGGTCCAGTCAAGCTTCTGGTTCCTCACCGCCGAAGCCCATACGCTCTTGTCGACATCGAGTGACACTGCATAGATGTCGAGACCTCTGTCATGGTACTTCTCGTAGACAGGCTTGATCGTCTCGAGGTTGAGCATCTTCTGGTCTGCAGCGTCAGCTGTCCAGAAATAGAGGATCACCACCTTGCCTTCAAGAGACGAGAGAGCAACCTTGTTGCCGTTCACGTCAGGAAGCTTGAGTTCCGGGAATCCTGCTGCCGTAGAATTGGCCACCATTGACTGGAGGTTGAGGTATGAAGACCTCAGCTTCGCCTCTTCCTCAAGTGCCTTGACATACTTTGAATCAGGATATACGGTCTTGAGGGAATCTACCATGCTGTTGAAATGGAGAGCGTCAGTGCTCTGGCTGAACAGGTCGAGATTCTCACCTACCTTCTGGTAGAGTACGGGGATGACAGTGAGCGAGTGCGAGTTCTGCATGATGTAGAGGACTCTGTCGCGGTAGTATGAGATATACTGCTTAGCGAGGTCCTGCCTTACCTGCATCGCGGCAGCCGACTCTGGATCGAGGTCGGCAAGCTTCGCGGTAGTCGCAGCGAAGCTGTTGGCAAAGTCAGCCTCTGCCCTCTCGACAGCGATGAGCTTCTCGGTCTCGACAGAGCCTGAGACAGAGTAGTTTCCGAGTGTGTCGGCTGTGACCTTCACATTGTCGCCGTTCTCGAGAAGAAGGGATGCGATGCGCTTGTCACCGTGGAAGAGGTATATGAACTCAGGCTGGCCCTTCTGCACGTCGAGTGCGTACTTGAAGGCACCTGAAGCATCTGTCTTCACTGTATCAAGCACCTTATATCTGTTTACGTCAAGGAGCTTGACGATGACCTCAGACTGAGGAGCGTCAGCAACGACGCCTGAGACCTTGGTAGACTTGCCGCAGGATGCCACCATGAGCACACAGAGGGCAGCGGCAAAAAGTGAATTAAAGTTTCGCATATTCTGATAGGATTGAGTCTGCAATCTGTTTCATTCTCTCAGGAGCAGGAGAGAGCTTCTCCTTCCTGAAATCCATGTCGCCTTCTGTGTTGAGAGGGACGAGGTGGATGTGTGTATGAGGGACTTCCATTCCAAGTACGGCCACGCCGACCCTCTTGCAAGGGACAGCGGCCTTGAGGGCGATGGCTACCTTCTTTGCGAACGCACAGAGACCCTCGTAGGTCTTGTCGTCGAGGTTGAAGATATAGTCGTCCTCCACGTGCTTAGGGATCACGAGTGTGTGGCCTTCAGCAAGCGGGCTGATGTCAAGGAATGCGTAATAGTCTTCGTTCTCCGCTACCTTGTAGGAAGGGATCTCGCCCTTGGCGATCCTGGTGAAGATTGTTGCCATGTCCTTAGAGAGAGATGTCGAGGATTTCAAACTTGATGATTCCTGACGGAACCTTGGCCTCTACCACCTCGCCTTTCTTGTGGCCGAGGAGAGCCTTTGCGATCGGAGTGGTGACTGCGAGCTTGCCCTTTGCGAAGTCAGCCTCGGTCTCACCTACGATGGTGAACTCCATGGTCTGCTTTGCAGCGACGTTGAGCACCTTGACCTTGTTGAGGAGCTGGACCTTGTCAGTACCTACGAGAGACTCGTCGATCACCTTTGCGTTGGCGATGGTGTTCTTGAGATTCGCGATCTTCATCTCAAGCATTCCCTGCGCCTCTCTTGCAGCATCGTACTCTGCATTCTCGGAAAGGTCACCCTTCTCTCTTGCCTCAGCGATAGCGGCTGCGATGACAGGACGCTGTGCGAGTGCCTCAGCGAGGTCCTTGTTGAGCTTGTCAAGGCCTTCCTGTGTCATATAATGAATTTCTGCCATATGAAGTCTGTGTTATCTGTGTTATGATAATTAAAAAGGAGTCCTGCCTTCTGACAGAACCCTATGGATGCAAATATATAAAAATCTTTCTTTATTTCCTCGCCTCTTCCCTGTCTTTCTTAAGTTGCTCCTTCAACTCCCCGAGGTCAGTGAAACGTATCTCGTCCCTGATCTTGCGAAGGAATGTGATACGCATGTCAAGACCATATATATACTCATCGAAGTTGAAGATATTCGTCTCGATGCTTACCGAGCTGGTGTTGCTGACGGTAGGTCTGTTGCCTATGTTGCACATTCCAAGGAACTTACTTCCAAGAGTCTCCACCTCGACCTTGTAGACGCCATTGGCTGGAAGAAGTTTCAGAGGTTCATATAGCTGCATGTTCGCCGTCGGGAATCCTATGGTCCGTCCGAGCTGGTTGCCGGCGACCACGACACCATGGATATTGTAGCCGTAGCCCAGCATCCTGGCCGCATCCCCTACATTTCCTTCAGAAAGCAGCCTGCGTATCTGCGTCGAGCTGATCACAGTTCCTTCAGGGACGGAGACGCTGTCGGTCCTGATGACATCCAGGCCCACAGATTCCGCGATTTTCTGGATTTCGTCAGGAGAAGCAGGATTCCTGCCCATCCTGTTGTCATAGCCCAGAAGGATGGCTGTGCCCCCAAGCCTCTCCTTTATCACATCGCGCAGATACTGCTCGGTGCTGAGCTGGGAGAATTCCTTGGTGAAGCCTATCACCTCGACATGGTCTACGCCAAGCGAGGCGAGCAGCGCCTTCTTCTCTTCGAGTGATGTGAGGAGCCTGAGGTTCCTGGCTCCATCCTGCAGCACGTTGCGAGGGTGGGGCCAGAAAGTCACTACCATGCTCTCTTCCCCACGCTCACGCGCTGCCTCGACAAGTCGGGCAATAACAAAACGGTGCCCGAGATGGACACCGTCGAAAAATCCGGTTGCTACAACCATCTTACGAGTCCGAAGTCCTGCCTGTGTGGCAGCATAGGATTCTGTGCGAAGATTCTTGTCGCCACCTGGTACATACCGGTCTTCTCAGGAAGTATCTCGGTCTGATATGTCGCAACGCCATCCTCGAATGAAACGCACTTGAACTCACTCTTTGCCTGGATATGGAGCTTACCCTTCTTGTCATATGTACAGAAGAGCATCTCTACACCGATATCCTCAGGCTTGAGCTCTGCAAGATTGATCTTCACCTCGCTCTGGAGACCACGCGATGGTGAGAGGTTGTATGTATCCTCAGGCTGGGTGTATGAGAGTACGCTGATGTTGTTCCACTGTGCGCGTACCTGCTCCTTCCACTGAGCGATCTCCTTAGCCTCCTTGTAGTTGTCAGCTGAGATCTTCGCAGTTCTCTCTGCCTGTGGATCGTAGTACTGGTTCACATAGTCTGTGAGCATGCGGTTTGTGGTGAAGTTGCATGCAACCTGAGCGATTGTGTTCTTCACGTAGCTTACCCACTCTGCTGAGATACCGGTCTTCCTGTCGACTGCATAGTATGCAGGTGCGATCTCGCTCTCGATGGTAGCGTAGATTGTAGCTGAGTCGAGCTCGTTCTGGTGTCCCTGGTCGTCGTAGGTCCTCTCCTGTGGAAGCATCCAGCCAGCACCTGGCTTGTAGCCCTCTACCCACCATCCGTCAAGGACAGAGAAATGCATTACACCGTTCATGGAAGCCTTCTCACCTGAAGTACCTGAAGCCTCCTGAGGACGTGTAGGGTTGTTGAGCCATACATCGACGCCCTGTACGAGACGCTTGGCGACTGTGATGTCGTAGCCTGGTACGAAGACGATCTTGCCGATGAACCTAGGCTGCTTTGAGATCTCCACGATCTGTCTGATGAGATCCTGGCCTGCGCCGTCAGCAGGATGTGCCTTACCTGCGAAGATGAACTGTACAGGCATTGTAGGGTTGTTGACGATCTTGTCGAGTCTCTCAAGGTCGCTGAAGAGGAGTGTAGCTCTCTTGTATGTCGCGAAACGACGTGCGAAACCGATGGTGAGGACGTCATCGCGGAGAGTCTCCTTGATCTTTACGACCTGTGCAGGTGAATAGTGGCCGGCTACAGATGTGTCTGAAAGTCTCTCCTTGACAGTCTTGATAAGGTCTGCCTTGAGCACCTTCCTTACATCCCATACCTCCTCGTCAGAGATATTGTAGATGCCCTCGAAGCACTTGAGGTCATAGTGGTGAGTCTTGAACTCATCGCCGAACACGCGTGCGTGTACTGCCTTCCACTCCTTGGCGCACCATGTAGGATAGTGTACACCGTTGGTGACATAGCTTACGTGGAGCTCCTCAGGGAGATATCCCTTATACATGTCAGCGAAGATTTCCTGGCTTACGAGGCCGTGGAGCATTGATACGCCGTTCACGTTCTGTGAGATGTTGGCAGCGAGCTTTGACATAGAGAACTTCTCGTTATAGTCGTAGCCGTTGAGCTTGCCGAGGCCCATCATGGTCTCCCAGCTGATGTTGAGAGCCTGTGGGAAGTGGCCGATGTATGAACGGAGCATAGGCTCGTCGAATGCATCGTGGCCTGCAGGTACAGGAGTGTGGGTTGTGAAGAGTGATGAAGCTCTTACGACCTCGAGTGCCTCATTGTAGCTGAGGTTCTCGTTCTGTACGTACTCACGGAGTCTCTCAAGACCAGTGAATGCTGCATGACCCTCGTTGCAGTGATAGATCTGAGGGTTGAGACCGAGCTTGCGGAGAGCGCGTACACCACCGATACCGAGGAGGATCTCCTGCTTGAGACGGTTCTCCCAGTTGCCACCATAGAGGTGGAATGTGATCTCGCGGTCCTGTGGGCCGTTTGCCTCATAGTCTGTATCGAGAAGGTAGAGGTCTGTACGGCCTACTGCTGTCTTCCAGATACGTGCTGTGACTGTCCTGCCAGGGAAATCCACTGAAACTGTAAGCCAGTTGCCCTGCTCGTCCATCACAGGCTCTGAAGGGATCTTGAGGAAGTCCTGTGGATCGTACTTTGCCTCCTGCGCGCCCTGTGCGGTAAGAACCTGGTTGAAGTAACCATATCTATAGAGGAAACCTACAGCGCAGAGGTTTACGTTCATGTCAGATGTCTCCTTGAGGTAGTCACCTGCGAGGATACCGAGACCGCCTGAATAGATCTTGAGCGATGTGTCAAGACCGTACTCCATACAGAAGTATGCGATGGATGGATCCTTTCTTTCGGCCTTCGCGGCCATGTACTCGTCAAATTCTGTTGCTACTTCCTTGAGCTCTGCGAGGAACTCCGCGTCCTTTGCGAGCTGGTTGAAACGCTTGATGCTGACCTTGTCGAGCACTGCCATAGGGTTATGGCTTGAAGTGTGCCAGATCTCAGGGTCAATCTTCTTGAAGAGGGCCTTTGCCTTCTCGTTCCAGCACCACCAGAGATTCTTTGAGAGGCTTTCAAGACTTGAAAGCTCAGTTGGAAGGTGACGTGTCACCATGACACTCTTCCAGTTCGGTGAGTTGATTTCGATTCTGTTGTCCATTGTTTCGTTGATTTGCCTGTAGCCGTCCTTGAGGTCAGCGACCTTGGAAAGGGCTAAGGTATATGCTTTATTATAATATTCGATCATGTTGTCCCACAGGGCGATGGAAGCCACTTCCCTCGCATTCTCCATGTACAACTTCATTCCAGCCTCGTCCAAAGAAGCAATCTCTCTGATGCGGGCGTTCACACTACTTACTACATCCCAATAGTTGGAATCATTTCTGTCTGCCACGGTGATGCCCGGATGCGCTTTCTCGCCGTAGAAATCCTTCACCCACAGGCCGAATCCGGCAAGAGTCGTGGTGTATGTAGGAATCCTGAAGGCAAGAGCCTCAAGCGGGGTATATCCCCATGGTTCATAATATGACGGGAACAATGCAAGGTCAAGACCGATAAGGAGGTCATAGTACTTCACATTGAAGATACCGTCGTTTCCATTGAGGTATGAAGGAACGAAATAGACCTTGATGCGGGAGTTCTCGGAGTTGTTGAGTCCGAGCTCGGCGAAACGCCTTGAGATACGGTCCCACTCAGGGTTCATCAGGTCATGGGTGACCTGCGTCACATAATTTTCGTTTCTGTTCTCTTCCAGTTTTGCCTTGAGGGCCTTGTCAGGTCCGTTGTGGCCTCCTGGAATCATGATGAATGCATGGATCTCCCTACCGTTGTAGTCTTCGCTCTTCATCTGGCCGAGAGCCTCGATGAATACGTCGATTCCTTTGTTACGGTACTCATATCGTCCTCCGATGCCGATCATGACAGCATCCTCTGCGACCGGATATCCGTTCATCGCGGCAGCTACCTTCGAGAGGAGATGCTTCGCAGCAGCCCTCTTCTGCAGGTACTCCTC
Source organism: Bacteroidales bacterium (assembly GCA_024398105.1). GTDB lineage: Bacteria > Bacteroidota > Bacteroidia > Bacteroidales > UBA932 > Cryptobacteroides. The sequence goes on from JAKSJP010000006.1 coordinate 13,210, forward strand.
GTCTGTCGATGGGGTGAAACTGTTCTCGAATCCATTAGGGGTCACGATATCCACTTTCCTGAGAAGCTGACCGCACTCCTTGGCCGTGATGTCGCTCACCGTAGTGAACACATCGGCCTGGATCGCAGCTGTCTTCTCGAGCGAATGCATCGATGTGACGCAGAAGCGGCGTGCCATCTCATCTCCATTGTATGTAGGCATAGGATCATACAAAGGGAGGTTGTTTCCGGCAATGCAGCGTCCCGACACGGTCGCATGGGTAGTGAAAGCGGTAGCGACAGGGAGCCTTCTCTGTTTCAGGTAGAGCACACCGGCACCTGTCTGCCACTCATGGAACTGTGCCACGACGTTCTTCTTTGCGCTGATATTGTGTCTGTAGAAGCTCTCGATCACCATACCGGCAGCGTAGCCGAACACCGTATTCTCCTTATAGTCCCAATTTCCCTGCATGGAATCTACACCGAAGCTTGTCCAGAGGCTCGCGAGGATGTCATCCACCTTGGGGAGAAGGTGCTTATAGCCTACGAGTATGGCTATCGGGCTGCCCGGAATGTTCCAGCGTCCGATCCTCATCTTCAGGCCTTCCTTCTCCGCAGCATCCTTCCATCCATTGAAGAGAGACTTGTCTTCAGTGAAGTCAGGATTGGCGGAAGGGTCCACCCACACATCAGGTCCGAGGAGGATGTGACGTTCCCCCATCTGTGCCTTGATGTTCAAAGCCTTGGTAGCGACAACGGTATAGATGCCGCCCATCTTATTGCAAACTTCCCAGCTTACCTCAAAGAGGTAGTCTGGGAGGATTGTTTCAGGTTTTGTCATTTACTTTGTCTTAGTCTTCGCAGCTGTCTTCTTTACAGCCTTCTTCTCGGCCTTCTCGGCTTTTTTCTCGACCTTCTCAGCCTTCTTCTCAGCTTTCACGGCCTTCTTTGCAGTCTTCTTCTCTGCCTTCTTGGCTGCAGCCTCGAGAATAGATGCCCTTACAGGAACCTTTACGATCTTCTTTGCAGCCTTCGGATTCTCGTCCTTTGCCGCAGGAGCGACAGCGTTGTCCCTGATCGACATAGCATCGTTGATTCTGATGATGAAGTCGCTGAGAACGTTCATATAGTTGATGAACGCCTCGTATGGGTTGTCATAAGGGTTGAAATATTTATGTACCTCGCCGTCTGAGAAGAACTTGGTGCACATATAATAGAAGTGGTCACTCTGCTGGAGGAGACCGAAGTCTGCCCAGAGGTCCTCATCGTCGAGGATAGAGAGCTTCTCGTACTGCGCATAGAGCTTGTTGTAGGCGTCCTGCTGGAGCTCGTTTCCGAGCCATGCGGTAAGGTCACGCTCCTCGTCTGCCCATGAGATTGTCTCAGGGACATCGATCGCACCGATTGACTTGTGTCTCTTTGCGACCTCCGCTGGAGTAGCGAACTCGAATGTACCGTCTGCAGCTACTGCCTTTGGAAGGTAGCTCATGAAGTCGAAGATACCTGTAGATGCAGGTGTATGCTCTCCGAATGTCTCGTAGTCCATGAAAAGATTGATCACGTCGCCGCCTTCTTCAACTGACTTCTTCATCCACTCTACATAGCTCTCAGCTGTGAGGTTGTTTCCCTGGAAACGGAAAGCGATGTCGTCGCTGAGGTTGTAGTTGCGCATGAGTACCTTGAGCTTTGAAGCGCCCTCGCATGAGTATACATAGTTAGGGCTTCTCCAACCCATGATGTGTCTTGCACCCTCTGTAAGGATAGTATGGTATCCGAGGTCAGCCACCAGCTTGCCGACAGCGTTCGAGTAGATGAGCTCAGTGTTTCTGAACGAGGTCGGTGTCACGCCGAAGTGTGACTCGATCGAAGCCTTGTGACGTCCTACCTGATGCTTGAACTCCGTAGGGTTCGCAAGAGCTGAGAGTGAGTGGTAATGGGTTTCGCTGAGGAACTCCACACAACCGGTCTTCGCGAGCTCGCGGAAGCTGTCGATGATCTCCGGAGCGTAACGGTCGAACTGGTCGATCGCAACACCTGAGATCGAGAAAGCGACCTTGAACTGGCCGTTGCTTTCCTTGATGGCCTTGAGGAGTGTCTCGTTCATCGGGAGATAGCACTTCTGGGCAACTCTCTTGAGAATTGTACGGTTAGCGAAGTCGTCGTAGTAGTGGGCATCCTTGCCCATATCGAAGAATCTATACAATCTCAATCTGATAGGCTGATGAACCTGGAAATAAAGACATATTGATTTCTTAGCCATAATTTTACTTGCTGATTACTGATTCGTAAATAGTTTTCATCTTTGCTGCAGCGTTGTTCCACTTCAGCGCATTGACCTCGTCATAGCCCTGCTTTGCTGCAAAGCTTGCGAGTGCCGGGTATGAGAGGAGGGCGTAGATCTGATCCGCCATCGCATCAACATCCCAGAAATCCACCTTGAAGGCATACTTGAGGACCTCAGCGGCACCTGACTGCTTAGAGATCACTGAAGGCACGTTGGTACGCATAGCCTCGAGTGGAGAGATACCGAAAGGTTCAGATACTGAAGGCATCACATACACATCTGAGAGTGCGAACATCTTCTGCACCTCTGCTCCACGGAGGAAGCCTGTGAAATGGAACCTGTCAGAGATACCGAGCCTTGCGACGTGTCTGATGGACCTGTTCATCATGTCACCGCTGCCGGCCATGACGAAACGTACGTTCTTTGTCCTCTTGAGGACCTTGGCAGCAGCCTCGACGAAATACTCAGGACCCTTCTGGAAGGTGATACGTCCGAGGAATGTGACGATCTTGTCCTGGACTCCTCTCTCGACTACCATGTTGTCACGGCCGCTGAAGTCAACGGCGTTGTGGACAGTGACCACCTTCGCAGGATCGATGCCATACTTGGTGATGACGATATTCCTGGTGAGGTCGGATACCGCCATGATCTTGTCTGCGGCCTCCATGCCTCTCTTCTCGATGGCGAATACGCGGGTATCGATCATCTTCTCGTTACCACGGTCGAACGAGGTAGCATGGACATGGATGACGAGCGGCTTGCCGGTCATCTCCTTCGCAGCGATTCCTGCAGGATAGGTGAGCCAGTCATGGGCATGGATGAGATCGAACTCGTCCTTGTGCTGCATGGCGATGGTACCGCCGACCATGGCATAGCGTGCGACCTCTTCCATGAGGTTCGAGCCGTATTTGCCTGAGAACTTATACTTCTGACCATACTGGATCCTGAAATCCTTGGTCTGACGCTTTCTTTCTTCCTCTACCTGTGTGTGGAACTCGACAGGGTCCATGTAAGGAACCATGTTCGTACCCACATGGAGGAACTGGATCTTGTCGAGGAAATTGTGGACATCCACTTCCTCGCCGTATGTTACGGGAACGTCGCTGGCGTTGATGATAGTCGTCGAGCTCTGGTCCTCATCTCCTGAGGCAGAAGGCATGACGAAGAGTGTCTCAACTCCATTGGCTGCGAGGCCGTTGACGATTCCCTGGCAAGCGGTACCGAGACCACCTGCGATATGAGGAGGGAACTCCCAACCGAACATCAATACTTTCATACTCTATACCTCCCAATATTTTTCCATCTCATAACCGATGCCGAGCAGGCCAGCCACGCTGACTGCAGAAGAGATAGCTCCGTGTGGCTCGTGAGGTGGGTCGCCGTCATAAACTTCCGAGAATGCACCGACACCGTGCTTGTTGAGGTCGTCATAGAAGCCTTCGACAAGCCACTCTGCCCTGTTGAGAGCAGCGCTTCCCTTCATGCGGAACCTGATGTCGATATAGAGATAGAGGAAGTATGGTCTTGCACAGCCGTTGTGGTATGCAAGGTCTCTCTCTGTCTGCGAGCCTTCGTATACACCCTTGTAGAGCGGGTTGCGAGGCGAGAGCGAACGTACACCACGGCTTGTGAGAAGCTCATGGTGGATAGTGCTCATCATCGCCGCGAGCACATCGTCGTCGATTGCACGGTAAGGAACCCACGCTGCGAAGAGCTGGCTTGGACGGACGTCCTTGTTCTGGCCGTTCACGCCGACATAGTCAGCAAGGCAGTTCTTCTCAGGACACCAGAATGTAGGCTGGAAGTTCTCGAGGCAGAGGTCACGCACTGGTGCCCACTTCCTCACGAACTCGCCTCTTGGCGAGCCATACTTGCTTTCCATCTCGATGGCGAAGCAGAGCATGTTGTACCAGAGTGCGTTGGTCTCTACCTGGTAGCCTGCTCTCTCAGTCACAGGATTGCCGTTGACGTAGGCGTTCATCCACGAGAGCGCAACGCCGTCCATCTGTGCCCAGAGGAGTCCGTTAGGCTGGAGGGATACTTCCTTCCTGACGCTTGGACCGTAGCTTTCGATCACATCCTTGACAAGCTTGCCGTACTTTCTCCACACCTTGGCTGCATCTGCACCGAACTCGATGTACTTCTGGAGGATGTCAGCCAGACGGAGCGGAGCCTCGACCTGTGTGGTCCTGCGGTAGAATCTCTCCTCGTTGTCGGCGATGAGGTTGTCGAGGATCTCCTCGAACTCCTGCATGTTGCCGTCGGCATAGAGGGTAAGGCCTGGAAGAGCATACATGGTCTCTCTGAGAAGACCTGTGTAGAGCCATGAGAAACCGGCTGTGATCTGCTTCTTGCCATGGCGGTCACGCTTGAAGATGTCCGCGCAGTGTACGAGCTGGTCGTGGTAGTCCTCGATGATACCTGCCTTCTCGATGCTGTTGTCGAAGCTTCTCTTCATTCCGCCAGGAGCAACCTCGTTGACAGAAGCTGAGAAGATGACAGAATCGCCAGGCTTCATCTCTACTGAGAAGTGGCCTGGGACGAAGAGATCCTCCTTGCAGTCGAAACCGCGACGGAGCTCGTCAGAATAGGTTATGCCCTCGTACCACTGAGGGTCGCTTACGAATGAGGCTGCAGAAGTGTTGAGCTGGAGATTGAGGTCAGGGAAGCCCTGGTACATGTTGAAGGACACACCGTTGCGGATCTCCCTGTAGTCAGTATTTGCTTCACCGTTCTTGTGTGTAAGGCTGTTGACGCTTCTGTAAGCGAGATACGGCTTGAGATGGAGCACAAGCTTTGAAGGAGCCTCGACAAGATGGAGCTTGATCATCACCTGGTCCTTGTCCGGAACGAGGAGGATGGTCTTTCTGATGACAACTCCGCCGACCTTGTATGTGATTTCAGGAACCGGGTCGGCTTTGAAGTCCACAATGTACTTGTGACCTCTTGGCTCATAGATCGTGTCGTAGCAATGGATACCGAGGTTGAACTGCTTCTGGTCGATGTAGATCGTCTCGTCGAGCGATGAGAGAAGCATGTACATGTCGGAGCCGAAATTGTCTACAGGCACGGCGAGGAGACCATGGTAGCGTCTTGTGTTGCAGGTCACTATGGAAGTGTTGCAATAGGCGCCGGTCTTGTTCGCAGAGATGATCTCTCTCTTGAGCGAATATGACAGGTTCACAAGTTCTGCCTTGTTGAATTTCAAAAACGCCATATATAAAACTTTATAATTTATAATCGTCCAACAACAAATTATATCTTCTCAAGCACGATTGCGCATCTGCTTGGAAGATATAGCTTTAGAGTGTCGTCAAAGGTGGTATTGCCGTTCGGGCATTTCTCCGGTGAGGTGAAGTGATGTTCGCCGGCCACAAGCCTTGAAAAACCGTCAAATCTTGCCTCGTCGGAATCAAGCACGTTCACGTACTCACCTGCCGGAGCAGAGAATGCGTAATCGGCGAATGAACCCTCCGGGTTGAAATTGAATGCAAAGATAGTATTTTTCCTTATGAAAATCAAGATTTTCTTATCTTCATCAGCAGTAAGGAGCACAGGTTTTTCATCTAAAACATTTTGCCCCTTGATATAATGCACTATCTGCTCGTCGAAGTTCCTCAGATAGCTGTACCTGAGGTAATCCGGCTCGGACAAAGACCACTGCCTTCTGGCATATTTGTACGACCATCCGTTCCCCTCGCGAGGGAAATCGATCCATTCCGGATGGCCGAATTCATTGCCCATGAAATTGAGATAGCCGCCACCGCTGGTCGCCATGGTCACGAGCCTTATCATCTTATGGAGAGCTATGCCCCTTTCTACCACAAGCGACTGGGAATCCTTGTTCATGGAGAAATACATCTCCTTGTCTATCAATCTGAAGATCAGTGTCTTGTCACCGACAAGAGCCTGATCGTGGCACTCAGCATAGCTGATTGTCTTCTCGTCGTCTCTCTTGTTGGTGAGCTCATACCAGATCTCTCCGGCGCTCCAGTCCTTGTCTTCCTTCTCCTTGATCCACTTGATCCAGTGGTCAGCGATGCCCATGGCCATGCGGAAGTCGAAACCGACTCCGCCCATCTCGAGAGGCGCGGCAAGACCTGCCATGCCGCTGACGTCCTCCGCGATGGTGATAGCGTCGGGATATATCTCATGGATGAGTATGTTGGCAAGCGCAAGATAGACGATGGCATTCTCGTCGACGCCCTCGTTGAAGTAGTTGTCATATCCGACGAAGTCCTTGCCCAGGCCATGGTCCCAGTAGAGCATGCTGGTGACTCCGTCGAAGCGGAATCCGTCGAGATTGTACTCCTGCATCCAGAACTTGCAGTTGGAGAGAAGGTAATACAGGGTCTCGTTCTTGCCATAGTCAAAGCAACGGCTGTCCCAAGCAGGGTGATGGCCCTGCCAGCCGGTGTAGAAATAAAGATCCTCACGGCCGTCGAAGAGGCTGAGGCTCTCGGCTTCGTTCTTCACCATATGGGAGTGGACGATGTCCATCACGACCGCGATGCCGTTCGCATGGGCCTCGTCGACCAGTCTCTTGAACTCCTCAGGGGTTCCGAAACGCGAACTGAGGGCGTAGAAATTCGACACCTGGTAGCCGAAGGAACCATAGTATGGGTGCTCCTGGAGCGCCATGATCTGTATCGTGTCGTATCCAAGCTTCACGATGCGCGGAAGCACGTCCGTGCGGAATTCCTCGAAGGTAGCGACCTTCTCTTTCTCCGAGCTCATGCCTATGTGGCACTCGTAGATGAACGGGTGGTCCCTTCTGCCAGGACGCCTGTATTTCCACTCATAAGGCTGTGCCGGGTCCCATACCTGGGCGCAGAAGGCCTTTGTGACCGGGTCCTGGACAGTTCTTCTCACATAGGAAGGAAGCCTTTCGCCTCCGCCGCCAGGCCACTCGATGAAGAGCTTGTAGAGTTCGCCATGGTGGATGAACATTTCCGGAAGGATGATCTCCCAGGTGCCGCCGCCCACAGGCTTCATCTCATACGAAGGAGACCTCTTCCAGTTGTTGAACTCTCCGATAAGGTAGATCCTGTTTGCATTCGGCGCCCACTCACGGAAGATCCACGAGCCGCCTTCGGTCCTATGGAGACCATAGAAAAGATGGTTGTTCAATCCGGCGCTGAGCGAGCCGTCCTTTGCGATAAGATCCTTCTTTTCCTGTATCTTCTCAAGGCGGGAATCAATCACCTCGCTGTATGGTTCCAGATACGGATCAGCATCGTATATCATCTGTTTCTTTTCTTCTGCCATAATCTTATGTGGTTATTCTTCGTTCACACTTTCCCTCACCGTGCGGAGATACTCCCTGCACTGCGTCACCAGATCCTTGGACTTCCTGACCAGGGCGCCTATGTCGTCCAGGCTCGTGTCCGGGCTCTCGACCTTGGCAGCGATCTGCTCGAGCTCCGCCATGGCCTTTGTGTAATCGAATTCAGCTTTTGCCATATTATAGTGCTATATCTTTAATTTCCAATACTTTTCTCCTTCGTCACCTCAACTCCGTCCACCGTACACGAGATGCGTCCGTCAGGCATCATCACCGTCAGCCTGTCCCCCGCCTTCCTTGCCGAGGCCGAGCCCAGGCGGACCCCGCGTTCGTCAAGAATGAGCGAGAATCCCCTCTTCAGGACATTCCTCGGATCGGTCGCCGAGATCTTCGTCTCAAGCAGCTGGAGCCTCGACTCGGCCGAATCAAGACGACGTGCGGCGGAATTCCGTACCATGGTCATGACCTTGTCCAGTCCTGCCGAAAGCGCGGCGATGCGGTTCACGAAGGCAAGTCTCAGGCGCGATTCGTACGACGAAATCCTCTCATCCTCAGCCGCGGTACACTCAAGGAAAAGGTCCGCAAGGGCCGTCGGGGTCTTGACGAAGGTGTTGGACACGACGTCAAGGACATGGAAGTCGCGGTCATGTCCGATAGCCGAGAATACAGGAACATGGTACCTTGCGACCGCCGCTGCCAAGGCATAGTCGTCGAAGCATGCGAGGTCCAGTTCAGAGCCTCCGCCCCTAAGGATCAGGACGGCGTCGTACCTTGTCCCGGAAGCCTCTATCGCTTCGAGCGCCTCCATTATGGAAGACGGCGCCGCATTGCCCTGCATGGTCGCCTCATAGAGGTCGAGCTGATAGGCGAAACCATATTCATTCTCAAGCAGATGGCGTCTGAAATCGCCATAGCCGGCAGCTGTCTCGGCAGTGATGACAGCCAGGTAGTACGGCAGGTCCGGAAGTGCGAGTTCCTTCTGCAGCCCGATCAGTCCTTCCTTCTCCAGACGCTCGAGGGTCTGCTTCTTCTGCAGTTCCCTCTCGCCCACCGTGAACTCAGGATTGATGTCATCGATCACGAGAGACATGCCATAGACCTCGTGGAACGACACGCGGACCCTGACGAGCACGTTGATGCCCTCCTTGAGAGCCGAGCCCGTGACGGATGCGAAATATCTGGAGATGGTGGTGTAGGAAGAGCGCCAGATGACTGCCCTGGTACGGGCAAGGAGGCCTCTCTCATCGCTCTGGGAGAGCTCCAGGTAGCAATGTCCGTTCGTCTTGACGCTGACTGCACTTATCTCGGCCTTTACCCAGACAGATTCCGGGAAAAGGTCTTCGACGCCATCCTTCAGCATGGCCTGCAAGGTGTATAGGTCAATATATTCGGACATCCTCAATCGCTCTTTCACAAATATATCAAATAATATCTATTATTTTGTTATCTTTGCATAAAGGAATTTTTCCTGAGCATCAATCTATCTCAACAGGGGTCAAAATGAAGATATCCGACGCACGCTTCGCAGGAAGCAGCACTAAGATTTCCGAGAAGCCGGCGACAAAGCTTCCGGAATTCGCCTTTATCGGCAGGTCGAACGTCGGCAAGTCGTCTCTCATCAACATGCTCTGCAACAACCGCAAGCTTGCAATGACCTCTGCCACACCGGGAAAGACCAAGCTTGTGAACCATTTCATCATCAACAACGAATGGTACCTTGTCGACCTTCCCGGCTATGGCTATGCCAAGATGAACCAGAAGGACAGGCAGAAACTGCATGACATCATCAGCAACTACCTCAACTTCTCGAAGGAGATGGTGATGATCTTCGTCCTGATCGATTCGAGACATGACATCCAGAAAGTCGACCTCGACTTCATGAATGAGCTCGTCGAGAACGAGATCCCGTTCGGAATCATCTTCACCAAGGGAGACAAGATGGGCCCTGTGGCGCTCCAGAGACAGATCGAGAAATACCAGAACAACCTGCTTGAGCACTGGGCCGGACTTCCTCCGTGCTTCTCAAGCTCGGCGCAGACAGGACTGGGCAAGGAAGAGATCCTCAATTACATTGAATCCGTATTAAAGAACGATTCCAATATATAGCTTTATGTTAGAACATAGAATTGAGCTGTTTGCCTGCAGAGCCTCAAAGGATTTCGCAGTTAAGGTCATCAATGAGATCAACGCCATCAAGCCAGACCTGAACCTCCACCTCGGAGTATCTGAGGTGACAATGTTCAGCGACGGAGAATTCCAGCCCGCATACGCTGAAAGCGTAAGAGGTGCAACCGTATTCCTTATCCAGTCTACATGCCCTCCTGTAGAGAACCTGATGGAACTTCTCCTGATGATCGACGCGGCCAAGAGAGCCTCAGCAGACAAAGTCATCGCAGTCATGCCTTATTTCGGTTGGGCAAGACAGGACAGAAAGGACAAGCCAAGGGTCTCTATCGGAGCCAAGCTCGTCGCAAATATGCTCAAGGCTGCCGGTGCTGACAGAGTCATGACCTGCGACCTCCATGCAGACCAGATCCAGGGATTCTTCGACTTCCCAGTAGACCACATCTACGGAAGCAAGGTGTTCATCCCTTACATCAAGTCCCTCAACATCGAGGACCTCGCAATCGCTGCTCCTGACATGGGAGGTGCAAAGAGAGCCAATGCATATGCAAAGGAACTCGGATGTCCGGTCATCATCTGCCACAAGACCCGCGCCAAGGCAAATGTAGTATCATCCATCACTGCCATCGGCGAAGTTGAAGGCAAGAACATCATCATCATCGATGACCTCATCGACACAGCCGGTACCCTCACAAAGGCTGCCGACGTACTGATGAGCATGGGTGCGAAGAGCGTAAGAGCCTGCGCCACCCACGGTCTGCTTTCAGGCAAGGCCTATGACAACATAGCTAATTCATCATTGCTTGAGGTATTTGTCACTGACTCCATTCCTCTCACTACAGATCCGACAAAGGACACAAGCAAGATCCGCGTCGTGACACTCGCGAACACATTCGCAAGAATCATCGACAAGGTTTATAATTACGAAGAGATCAGTTCAGAGTTCATTTTCTAGATGCTAAAGACCTTTCTGGCAACTTTGATCCTTGTAGGATTCGGAGTCCTCGGAATGTGCTTCAACATCGTCTTCAGGAAAAAGGAATTTCCGAAGACCGAAGTCGGAGAGAACCCCGAGATGCGCAAGCTCGGCATCAGATGCATGAGGGAAATCGACGACGAACTGTTCAATAACAAGAAGAAATCGAAAGAGCACTGCTCCGGCAACATCACAGAAGATTGTGCCGGATGCAGTTTCTTTCCTTATGAAAAACACTGATTGATATGAGTCTGGTAGCAATTGTGGGTCGTCCGAATGTCGGTAAATCCACACTATTCAACCGTCTTGTAGGCATGAGGCAGGCCATCGTAGATGAGACCGCCGGTGTCACAAGAGACAGGCATTATGGCAAATGCGATTGGTGCGGCACTGAATTCTCTGTGGTTGACACAGGAGGCTGGTCTTCCGGATCCGACGATGCATTCGAGGAGGAGATCCGCAAGCAGGTCATCATCGCCATCGACGAGGCCGATCTGGTCTTGTTCATGGTAGAGGCCGCAACCGGTATCACCGACTACGACGCCGAGATCGCAGACATCCTCAGAAGAAGCAAGAAACCCGTCGTCCTCTGCGTCAACAAAGTTGACTCAGGTGACAAGATGTTCGATGTATATCAGTTCTATTCACTTGGTCTTGGCGAGTGCTGGAGCATCTCAGCTGCAAACGGCAGCGGCACCGGCGACCTCCTCGACGAGATCGTGAAGCATCTTCCTGAGGAGGAAGAGGTGGTGGACCAGTACGCCGACCTCCCTCACATCGCGATCGTAGGAAAGCCTAACGTGGGCAAGTCATCGCTCACCAACGCACTCCTCGGCGAGGAAAGGAACATCGTCACCCCGGTGGCAGGTACGACAAGGGATTCGATCGCGACCCACTACAACAAGTTCGGTCACGAGTTCATGCTGGTCGACACCGCTGGTATGAGAAGGAAGAACAGAGTCAGCGAGGACCTTGAGTTCTATTCTGTGATGCGCTCCATCAGAGCCATCGAGCACGCCGACGTCTGCATCCTTATGATCGATGCGAATTCCGGAATGGAAGCGCAGGACATGGCGATCTTCAACCTCATCCAGAAGAACAGGAAGGGATGTATCATCGTCGTGAACAAGTGGGACCTCTTCGAGAAGGAGAGCAACACAATGAAAGAGTACACCGAGGGCCTCAGGGCCAGGATCGCTCCTTTCAATGATGTTCCGATCATCTTCACCTCCGTCCTCAAGAAGCAGAGGATCCTTGACGTACTCAACGAGGTAAGCCATGTCTATGAGAACTTCTCGCGCAAGATCAGTACCGCGAAGCTCAACGAGGCGCTCCTCCCGGAGATCGAGAACTATCCTCCACCTGCATGGAAGGGCAAGTATGTGAAGATCAAGTATATCACACAGCTCCCTACGCGTTTCCCTGCATTCGCGTTCTTCTGCAATCTTCCGCAGTATGTGAAGGACCCTTACAAGAGGTTCCTTGAGAACAAGCTCCGCGAGCATTTCGACCTCGTCGGCTGTCCTCTGCAGATCTTCATCCGCCAGAAGTAAGGCCTTGGCCTTGACCCCATACCGAAGCGACCCTCCCCGGGCCGCTTTTTCATTTTCTGGCACGTCATCAGATATCCCTGCGCCGGAAGCAGGTGTGCTACCGAAACCCTCGCTTCGCTCGTCCCTCCCAGCCTGTCGGCTGGGCCCCTCCCGCTTACGTGGCCGCGGGTGGCCACGGGTTTCTTGCAGCACACCTGCTTCCGGCCTAGGCACATCAGAGGCAACGAGCAGCCGATGCGACACTGATCGGAGCAACCGCAGGGCCTTGTCTGGACTGCACGCAGCCGGGCCGAAGACTACTTCTTTGGATAGCGGATGGTGAAGCAGGCGCCGCCGAGAGTGAACGAGCGGCTGTAGAAGATCTCACCACCGCAGCGGTCGATGATATTCTTGCAGATGGCAAGGCCCAGGCCGGTGCCGCTGCTCTTGGTCGTGAAGTTCGGAGTAAAGAGATGCGAGCGGTTCTCATCCTTGACGCCAGGACCGTTGTCCTCAAAGACGATATCGTAGAATCCGTCCTTGTTGCTGTTCCTGATCGAAAGCATGATCTCACCCTTCGGAACCTCACGGCCCTCCTCCGCAGCTTCGCGCTGGACACCCTCGATAGCCTGGACAGAATTGGTCAGCAGATTCACGAACACACGGGTAAGCTGAGGCTTAGGACCTGAGACCCATGAATTCTGTAGGCCGATATACTGGATGGAGATATTCTCCCTGTCGCCGAACAGAGCCACCTCATCGGTAGCAAGCTTGTCAAGATTGATGTCCACTGGTTCCTCGCCATAGAGCTTAGCGAAGGTCGAGAACTCGTTCGCCGTATCGGTAAGCTGGTCGATACTGTCCATCACGACATTCACTATACTGTCGAACTTATCCTGCCATGACGGATCGTTCTTGCTCTTGAGACGGATGATCCTCTGGATCTGCAGCTTGATAGGAGTAAGCGGATTCTTGATCTCATGGGCAACCTGACGAGCCATCTCACTCCATGCCCTGTCACGCTCTATCTGTGCGGCCTGCTTGCTGCTCTCCGAAAGGTCATGCACCATCCTGTTGTACGAATCCACGAGAGTCGAGATCTCGTCATCCCTGTCATAGAAGATATACTCGAGACCATTGGTCTTGGCCTGACCCATCTTCGTACCCATGTCGATCAGAGGACCGAACATCTTCTCCACGACCTTGGTCGAGAAGAGCGCGGACAGAAGGAGAAGAAGGAAGAACACAGTAAAGATGAAGCAGGCATGGAACAGGGCCTCATCCCTGAAGCCGATTCCGGCATCGGTATAAGGGGTGCTTACGATCGCAAGCATGTCGCCATCGCTGTTGAACACAGGCGCGGACATGGTGTAGATTGACCTGTCCTCGATCTTTTCCTTATGGATATAGTACCTCTTGCTGTTATGGATGATATTCTCGTAGGCCTCGCCGTTGAGTCGGGTACCTATGGTCAGCCTCTCGAAGATCTCAGGGAAAGTCGACACCACGATTCTTCCGTCCGTCGAGAACAGCGAGATATCAGACTTCGTATAGGCACTGACATTTCCCAGCTGGTTCCTGAAATCGTTCGTCAGGAGCTCCGCAGGAGAATGCAGATATCGGCTGTTCGCCTCGACGAGAGACTGGATGGTATTGATCTTATTGACCATCAGGTCATTCAGGTTGCTGTTGTTTCGACGGTAGATGAACAGCACGCTGACAGAAGCCATCGAGATGAGGACGGCGGTCAGCGAAAGCAGGAGAACCGTATTGATCCTCTGCTTATAATAGTTCTTCGCGAACTGCCGACGCCTCTTCGCCCCGATCTTAGGGATTGAGCAGAATGAAAACGCGAACAGAGAAAGCATGAACAGAGCGACCAGATACTTGGTCACATCATAGATTCGCCTTGAGATCACGATCACCTCGTCGTCAGACACCGAAGTCACGAAATGGATATAGTTATCCATCTTGACATGGCTCATGGTACCTTGATCCATCGCCCTCTCCATACGTCCAGAGAAGACAGTCGGATAAGCGAAATCGCCATGATATCCGACGAGCTTTCCGCCAAGATACTTGGCATACGAGTAATCGCGAGGGATATGCACGGTTCCCGGACGCTCAGCGTTGACTATCGCTCCGTAGCCGCTTATCTCATTGTCGGCCTTGTCCTCGATGGCGATAAGCAGACGGACCACGCCGAGCACGCGCGTATAATAGGTAAAGATACCGGTATACTGAGCCCTTCCGACAGCGGAACGGGAATACATGAACCTTGAATTGTCCGCGAGCGGAGTACCGTTCTGCAGACGCTCGTTGAAGTAGCGTAGCAGCATCGCGTCGGCATCAGAGTCACGGAACATATACATGTCCACATCGTAGTCGCCCATGATACGGCTGAGATAGCTCTCGTTGATCCTGCTTGTAATGACGTTGAAATCTCTTCCCATAGAGATGAGAGAAGAGATGAGGCCGTCATTCGCAATCGAACCCTCAACCGAGCGCAGCTGGATCTCAAAAGGAAGATTCCTGTCGATCGCAAGACGGTTCGCCCAGATCTCCGCCCTTCCGCTCTCGCGCCTGAAGCTGAGAGAAGAAGCCATGAAGATAAGATACGACGCACCGAGAAGCGAGAGTGCCGAGCGCCATGAGAGAGAGAAGACGTCATATCCCCTGCCGGTCGCAAGCTTCACTGCCGGGCCGAGCATCTGGAGAAGAAGGTACAGCGCCAGGAAAAGCATCAGATAGGAGACATAGACATAGACTGTCTGCATCGTTATCCTGCCAACCTGGAAAAGCTCCAGGTTGATGTTCGAGTTGAAGATGAGGCTTCGGAACGACAGATGGACATAGACCAGCAGAAGGACGGACAGCAGGACAATCGCGCCTGCATAGACCGACATTCTCTTCTTCGTATTCCTGGCCATGATATAGGAAAGCGTCGCCCTTCGGGAAAGGAAGAAGCAGAGCACCATGGACAGTATCCATAGATTGATGATCAGCACCGCTCCGAGCGAATAGAGAAGCGAGCCGTCGGCATAGATCATCGGAGAAAAGACCTCCGCCGACGTCCTCATACCGTATCCGATAAGGAAGAAGAACATGCAGGCGACCGTGATGAGGCCTGCGCTCAGCAACGCCCTGCCACGGGTACGCTTCCTGGCAAGGAAGAGCAGTATGCCGACTATGACGAGGAACACCGAAAGCCACACCGCCCATGAATCAGGCAGTACGGCGATGACCGTAGCGTTTTCCTGCAGGACCTTGAACTGAGGGATGCCCTCCACCGATACGACAGAACCTCCGCTGTAAGAGACAGGATAGACCGCGAAACGGTCGGAAAGCTTCAGACGACGGTTGACGCCGTTATAGGTACCATTGTCCAGCGTGTTGCGCACCATCAGGCCTCCGATGACGAACGTACCGTCATCGCCGCGCATTCCCTTGACGAGGTACCATGAAGGTCCGATGTTCATATAGCTGACCGCCGTATCGACTTCGCTCAGAGGAGACACGACATTATACCTGAGGTTCGTGAAATGCTGGATGTACATCCTCTGGCTGATATCGTCGTTGTCGAGAGTGAACTGGTTGTACCAGGACTTCAGAGTGTCGTTCACATAGCGATAGACGACCATGTCCTCAGGCAGACCCTTGATCTCCGGCCATTCGCTACGCGGACTTACCATAGCCTGCTGCATATAGCCTTCCAGCGTCTGCATTCCCATTTCCAGCCTCCGCTCGACCTTGCGCGCCGTCAGGGCTGTGATATCATGGCTTCTCTTCGCAAGGAACGCCAGCGACAGGACACAGGCCGCCACAGCGATCAGGAAGACCCATGTATTCTTCCTCACCGTCTGTGATATATATGTCCATACTCTGTCCATGGTACCCTGTTCCTCTTTCCTATTCGTGATGGTACGGCTCACCCTTGATGATCGTGAAGGCCCTGTAAAGCTGCTCAGCAAAAATCGTTCTCACCATCTGATGAGAGAAAGTCATCGCTGAAAGTGACATCTTTCCGTTGGCCCTTGCATAGACCGCATCAGAGAAGCCGTAGGCTCCGCCGACTATGAAGACAATATCCTTGCCGCTCCTGCTCATCTTGTCACGCAGGAACTGAGCGAATTCCACGGAGCGATACTGCTTGCCGTGCTCATCGAGAAGGATGACGTCGTCCGACGTCCTGACCTGGGAGAGAAGTATCTCCCCCTCCTTGGTCTTGATCTGCTCCTTGCTGAGCGCGGAGACGTTCTTGAGCTCAGGGATCTCGACAAGATTGAACGGGATGTAATGGGCCAGTCTGGACACATAAAGTTCCAGTCCCGTCCTTACCCAGGCCACATCCGTCCTGCCCATTGTGAGAAGTGTAATCTTCATCGGCGTCTTTCCTTAAACTATATTGGCAAATATAGAAATGTGGCTTGGTATTTGCAATAAACAGGGGGTCTATTTATCCTTATATATTATTAATGAAAAAGACTCTGTTACTTGTTCTCGCACTCGCTTTTGCCGCTTTTATGGCAAGGCCGGCAGCTGCGCAGAACAGCGGCGAGTACGACGTGTTCGTGCCGATTGCCAAATATCTGAAGGCCGGTGACGCCGAGAAACTCTCAGCGTGGTTCTCCGAGAACCTGGAAGTCTCGATATCCGCATCTTCACGCGATGTAAGCCGTAATCAGGCCAAGCAGATCGTAAAATCATTCTTCGACTCGCATACTCCAAGAGAGTTCGAGATCACCCACAAAGCCGGTCAGGGCAACAACAAATACGCTCTCGGCAACCTCAACGCAGGAGGAGAAGTATTCGGGGTAACGATTTTTGTAAGCCGGAAAGACAACAGCTATTTCATTCAGCAATTAAAAATAGAAAAAGCAGACTAAACAGTAAGTTTGGCACGCTAATTGGAATAAAACAATACGGTTAGTTTTAGTATTAGTTACTAATTTGGTTAATAAGAACAAAAGGGCCCGTCGTGATGACGAGCCCTTATGTTTTTCTTATGTTCCGCTGTCAGAGCTTATACTCTCTGGCCGTATGAACGGTCTGTAGTATTGACTGTGATGACGTCATCAGTGTTGATGAAGAGAGGAACCATGATCTTTGCGCCGGTCTCGAGGACAACCTCCTTGAGGGCACTTGTAGATGCGGTGTTACCCTTTACTGCAGGCTCTGAGTAGGTAACCTTGAGAGTTACGTATGTAGGGAGCTCGCAGGTAAGGCATCTTTCCTCTTCTACGACGAACATCATCTCTACGTGCTGTCCCTCCTTCATGAGGTCAGCGTTGTCAACTACGTCCTTAGGGAGCTGGATCTGCTCGAAGGTCTCCTCGTGCATGAAGTTGAATCCATCCTCCTCTGCGTAGAGGAACTGATATGGGCGTCTCTCGACATTGATGGTCTCGATCTTCGCACCGGCGGTGAAGGTATTCTCGAGGATACGACCGTTCTCAAGGTTGCGAAGCTTTGTCTTTACGAAAGCTGGACCCTTGCCTGGCTTCACGTGCTGGAACCATACGATTGAGCATGGCTTGCCGTTGAAATTGAGGAAAAGTCCGTTCTTGAAATCTGCTGTTGTTGCCATATAAATTAGTAATTACTTGTATTCTTGACTTTTTGCGGCGCAAAAATACTAAATATTTCGGAAAAGAAAAAGAGCCCGGCACATAACCGGGCTCTAAAATGCTGCTTAGCTATCTGCTAGAGACTGTCGCCGAAGTCTGCCTTGAACTTCTCTACGAGCTTCTCCTGCCAGTTGCCGATTTCCTTCATACGGCCGAAGAAGAAGCGGAGAACCTCAGGCTCCTCTGTCCACTCGAGACCGCCGATGAGGTTTCTGTTGTCCCAGAGCCACTTCACACGGTCAGCGACATACTTGATCTGAGAGAGTGTGAATACACGGCGTGGGCATGCAAGACGCTGGAGCTCAAGCTCTGCATAACGCTCTGTTCCGTCCGGTTCGCGCTGCTCAGACACTGTACCACGCTCCATACCACGGATACCTGAGATGATGTAGAGTGCTGTACCTACCGCAGCTGCAGGATACTGGTTGTGAGGCATGTCAGGAACGAATGCACCTGCGTTGAGGTGACATCCGAGACCGCCTGCAGGAAGGATCACTGGAACGCCGTACTCGTGGAGTTCCTTTGCGAGAGCCTCGATGAACATAGGTCCCTGGCTGATGTAGTCCATATCCATAGACTCGTAGAGACCCTGTGCCATAGCCTCCATTGTACGTACGTCGATACCACCATAGGTAAGGAAGCCTTCGTAGAGAGGAATGAACGGCTGGAGCATCTTTGTCCACTTAGGATCCTTTGAGCAGATGATACCACCCTTAGAGAAGCTGAGCTTACGTGCTGAGAAGTAGATGAGGTCGAAATGGTCTGCAAGGAGATGATAGATATCCTTTACTTCCATATACTTGCAACGAGCCTCGCGGGTCTTCATGAAGTAGATGTTGTCCTGGAGGAGTGATGCATCGAGCACTGAAAGACATCCTGTCTCGTGGCAGATGTCGGTCACTGCGAGCATGTTCTCGAGAGAAACCGGCTGGCCACCGATGAGGTTGGTACCTGCCTCGACACGTACGTATGCCACATTCTCGGAACCGATCTCGGCGATTCTCTTTCTGAGGAGATCGAGATCGTAGTCACCCTTGAAAGGATCGTCGCTCTGAGGGATGAGACCCTTAGGCTGTACGAGCTCCTCGACAGTAGAACCTACACGTGTAGCGTGAGCCTTTGTGGTAGTGAAGTGGAAGTTCATGAGAGCGACCTTGCCTGGACCGCAGAATGCCTCAGCGAGGATATTCTCACAAGCACGTCCCTGATGGGTAGGAAGCACGTTTCTGCATCCGAAGAGCTCATCCACTGCGTCAACTACGCGGTTGAAGGTCTCACATCCTGCGTATGCGTCATCAGCCTTCATCATTGCAGCGAACTGCAGGTCAGACATTGCATTTACACCTGAATCTGTGAGCATGTCAAGGAATACGTCCTTGTTCTGGAGAAGGAATGTGTTGTTACCAGCCTCCTGCATCTTTCTGAGACGCTCGTCAACTGGAAGAAGATTGAGCTTCTGGACCATACGTACCTTGTGCATTTCGAGAGGTACCTGGTTCTCTGACTTGTAGAATTTTACTGCCATGATCTTTATTGTTAATAGTTATTGTCGTGTTATTCGATGAAGTATACAATATTACTGGGTATGGAGTTAAAGTGCACAAACATTTTTACCGAATTTTATACCATTTTTACATATTTAGAAATTTTATACCATATTTACCTACCATAATTACCGACAAATACCTTATCTTTGAACATTATTACCGAACATATGATCACAGTAAAGGACTTGGACGAATACAACCAGTACTTCCATCAGAAGACGATACACCCACTGGTGGCGGTAGGAGAACTGTCAAGGGCAGACCTCAGGCTGTTCGAGCCGACGGACTTCGGGATGTACTGCGTAGTGCTGATGGACGAGGATTTCGGAGAACTCCAGAAGAACGGCAAGAGCATACGATACAAGGCCGGTACCCTCTTCTCCCTGAGACCCGGCCAGGTAGTATCCATGAACCTGGACTATACCGTCCGTCCCCGCGGCTGGATGCTGGCCTTCCGTCCCGAACTGCTCGAGAAGACAGGGCTTGGACGTGACTTCTACATGTTCAATTTCTTCTCTTCCGACACTGTCGAAGCCGTAGAGCTGAGCGACACCGAGCGAGGCGTCATACTCAACTGCTTCGCGACCATCCTGGCAGAGCTGAACACCCCTACAGACTATCTCTCCGACCAGCTCATCCGACTTGGCATCGGCCAGCTCCTGAGCTATTTCAAGCGATTCCACGAGAGGCAGTTCAGCGAAGCGAAAGGACATGGGGCGACCCTCGTCCAGGAGATGGACATAATGGTGGACAACTACCTGTCGAGCGGTCTTCCTGCACAGAAAGGACAGCCTACGGTATCATGGTGCGCCGAACAGTTCAACCTCTCTCCGAACTACTTCGGCGACCTTGTAAGGAAAGAGCTGCACACTACGGCGCAGGACTACCTCCAGGAGAAGATAATCTCAGCCGCCAAGCGGCTTCTGCTGGACACGGACATGTCCGTCAGCGAGGTGGCTGAAGAGCTTGGCTTCAGCTACGCCAACCATTTCTCAAGAATGTTTGCAAAAAGGACGGGAGTCTCTCCGCTGAAATTCCGCAAGACGGCGGGCAGCAAGGGCTCTGACTAAAGGGAAGACACTTTCTCAGCGACCGCCTCAAGCAGCCACTTGGGAGTGGAGGTGGCGCCGCATACGCCGACCGTGTCTCCGTCAGTGAACCATGACGGATCGATCTCCGACGCAGCAGTGATATGATAGGCATTATCGTTCACGCTCCTGCAGAGGTCGAAGAGGACTTTTCCGTTCGAGCTTTCCTTTCCTGCGACGAAGACTATCACATCGTGGTCGCGCGCGAACTCAAGCAACTGCTCGTGGCGGGACGCCACCTGCGAACAGATAGTATTGTGGACAGATATCTCCCCCTTGACCTTCTCACGCAGGACTTCGCAGATCCTGTCATATCCCGAAGGACTCTTGGTTGTCTGGGAGAACACCTCGATCGGTCCTTCAAGATTGATCTCCCCTGCCTCAAGCGCCTTGCTGAGCATCTCCATGTTCTCTATGACGATGGCATCTCCTCCGACCTGGCCGACGAGCCCGAGGACCTCGGCATGACCGACCTTTCCGAAGATGACGACCTGACCGCCCTGCGGCCTGATGCGGGCATAGGCCTCACGGATGGTCTTCTGGAGCTTGAGCACTACCGGACATGTGCAGTCTATGAGCTTGATGCCGCACTTTTCAGCAAGTTCATATGTCGCAGGCGGTTCGCCATGGGCACGGATGATGACATCGGCGCCTTCCAGCGACGGAAGCTGTTCCTTGCCGACGGTGACCAGGCCCTTGCCCTCGAGCCGGGCAAGTTCAGCCTCGTTATGTACCATGGAACCGAGAGAATAGAGCGTACCTCCGTTCGCACTGAGGAAATCCTCGGCCTTGGTGATGGCCCTGATGACCCCACCGCAGAAACCGGACTTGCTGTCTATGTGGACGGAAAGATTCATCCTGTCTTACTCTAGTATTCCGAAACGGCCCATGATCAGACCACGGACCCAGACGATCTCCTCATGGAGAGTCATGTCGGAATTGTCAAGGACGAACGCATCCTCCGCCCTCGAGAGAGGCGATGTCTCCCTGTGGGAGTCGATGTAGTCGCGTTCCTTGAGATTGCTGAGGACTTCTTCGATGGTAGCTTCCTGACCCTTGGCGACCATCTCGTCGAGGCGTCGCTGAGCTCTTACCATATCGTCTGCGGTGACGAAAAGCTTGAGCTGGGCGTCAGGGAACACTGTCGTTCCGATGTCACGGCCATCCATCACCACCCTGCCAGCCGCTCCGAACATGTGGAGGCGGTCGTCGACATATGCGCGTACCTGAGGAATGGCAGCCACGGGGCTCACTGACGAACCGACACGAAGGTCGCGTATCTCACCCTCGATGCAGCGCTCGCCCATATAGGTCTGGGAGCCGTTCTCAAAGTGGATGTCCAGGCCCTCGAGAGCCGGTAGAAGTCTCTCAAGGTCTATCTTGTCAGTACCTTCGATCATGCCCTGCTCAAGTGCGAACAGGGTCACTCCACGGTAAAGGGCACCTGAATCAAGATAGAGGAAGCCGAACTCCTTGGAAATGAGCTTGGCGAGTGTACTTTTTCCTGTCGCGGAATAGCCGTCTATAGCGATGATGATATCTGGAATTGTCGTCAGCATAGTCAAAAAGCGCCGGCGTCTTTCAATGGCCGGGAAACAAAAATAGGAATTTTTCCGTTAAGAAAACGTATTTTGTCCGATATTTGCAAAAGGTCGGAAGAACGGTCAATTCAAAACAAAAGCATATGAAGATACTTGTCATAGACGATGAAAGAGCCATCAGAGGCGCAATGAAGGAAATTCTCATGGACGAAGGATACGATGTGGACGTCGCAGAAGACGGAGCCATCGGAGTCCAGGCTGCCGGAAAAGAGAAATACGACGTCATCTTCTGTGACATCAAGATGCCGAACATGGAAGGCACCGAGGTGCTCGACAAGCTCGTAGCTGAAGGTATCGAGACCCCTGTGGTCATGATTTCCGGCCATGCGGACATCCAGACCGCGGTCGACTGCATCAAGAAAGGCGCCTTCGACTTCATCCAGAAGCCTCTTGACCTCAACCGTATCCTCATTACAGTCAAGAACGCAACTGACAAGGCAAACCTTGTCAAGGACAACAAGATACTCAAGAAGAAAGTCTACGGCCAGGAGATGATCGGAAGCTCGGCTGCGCTCGGGCACATCCGTGAGATCATCGCCAAGGTCGCTCCGACCGACGCCCGCGTACTCATCACCGGAAGCAACGGTTCTGGAAAGGAACTCGTTGCGCGCAGCCTCCACCAGCAGAGCGACCGCAGCCAGATGCCTTACATCGAGGTCAACTGTGCCGCGATTCCTTCAGAGCTCATCGAGAGCGAGCTTTTCGGACATGAGAAAGGATCCTTCACTTCTGCGATCAAGCAGCACAAGGGCAAGTTCGAGCAGGCCGACGGAGGAACACTCTTCCTCGACGAGATAGGCGACATGAGCCTTCCTGCACAGGCCAAGGTACTCCGCGTGCTCCAGGAGAAGAAGCTCTCACGCGTAGGAAGCGACAAGGACATCGAGGTCAATGTAAGAGTCATAGCCGCGACCAACAAGGATCTCAGGAAAGAGATCGGGAACGGCAACTTCAGAGAGGACCTTTACCATCGTCTCAGTGTCATCCTCATCAAGGTTCCGAGCCTAGACGAGAGAAAGGAGGACATCCCTGAGCTCGTACAGTATTTCATCGGACAGATCTGCAGCGAAAGCGGCAAGCCGGAGCGTGAGATCTCAAAGGATGCGGTCAAGCTTCTCCAGGAGAAGAACTGGCCGGGAAACATCCGCGAGCTGCGCAACGTGGTAGAGCGTCTCCTCATTCTGGGAGGCACTCCTATCAGCGCACAAGATGTGAAGGACTACGTTATTGCCTAGACAGACGCTCTTCGTGTTCACGGAGAGCTCTTTCAACTGAAACTGAACGCTTCAGGGTAAAGCCTGAACCGAGGTACTTGGTGCGGACGTCCTCGTCTGCGGCAAGAGCCTGTGGCGTACCCTGCTGAAGGATGGTACCTTCGTAGAGGAGGTACGCACGGTCAGTGATAGCAAGGGTCTCACCTACGTTGTGGTCGGTGATGATCACACCGATGTTGCGGAACTTGAGCTTTGCGATGATATACTGGATATCCTCCACGGCGATAGGGTCGACTCCTGCGAAAGGCTCGTCAAGAAGGATGAACTTAGGGTCGACGGCAAGCGCACGTGCGATCTCGCAGCGCCTTCTCTCACCTCCGGAAAGCTGGATACCGAGGCTCTTGCGCACCTTTGACAGATTGAACTCATCTATCAGGGACTCAAGCTTCGCCTCCCGTTCAGCCTTGGTCATGTCGGAGAGCTCCATGACGGACATGATATTGTCCTCGACAGACATCTTCCTGAAGACAGAGGCCTCCTGAGGAAGATATCCCACGCCCTTCTGGGATCTCTTGTACATCGGAAGATCTGTGATCTCCTCATCGTCGAGATAGATATGTCCTTCGTTAGGGACCACCTGGCCGGTGATCATATAGAAGCTGGTAGTCTTTCCCGCTCCGTTAGGACCGAGGAAGCCCACGATCTCGCCCTGCTCCACTTCCATGGACACGCCCTTGACGACAGTCCTTACGCCGTATTTCTTTACAAGATTCTCCGCACGAAGTTTCATATCCGCTTATTTTGCATCAAGCCCGAAATCCTTGACGAGGTCCTTGACCTCAGGATTTGAATTGATAAGGTCTATTGCCTGCTCGGCAGGCATATATGCTTTCGTCTCGACAGACGCGACAGGCACGACATCGACTGCAAGACGGATCTTTCCGTTCCCGACGATATTGCAGAGATTCTTCTCGATGTCTCGCAGAAGGTTCTGCTCAATCCATGTCTTCTGGGACTCATTGAGTACCTGGAAGGTCAGCAGCTTGTGGTCAGGATTCTCCTCGAAGGCAAGCTTTGCTGAGACAAGTGTCTGGGCAAGACGAGGTCTTGACTTGTAAAGTTCGCACAGATCCTTCCACGCCGTCCTCAAGGCATCGTCCGATGGGAGCTTGTCTTCGGCAACGGTCTGGACTGCCTTTTCTTCCACAGGCTTCACGGCCGTTGGATCGAGGACCAGCTTCGGCGCTGACCTTCTTCTTGAAGGGGCAGGTGCCGGAGCCACAGGCTTTGGTGCGACAGCCGGCGCAGGAGCTGCTGGCTGCGCAGGTACTGCTGGCTGCGCAGGTGCTGCTGGCTGTGCAGGAGCGGTTGCCGGTGCTGCGACTGGCTGCATGGCAGGCTTTGAGAGGATGAAGCTGAGCTTCATCAGTGCGAATTCGATATGGAGACGAGGATTGACGCTGGCCTTATATCCGCTCTCGCATGCAGTAGTGACCGCGAGCGCCTCATAGAGGAAAGCAAGCGGACATCTTGCGGCCTGCTCCCTGTACTGCTCCTTGAGAGAAGCCGGGAGTTCAAGCAGAGCCTCAAGGGCATTGCTCTTCGCAACCACCAGGTCGCGCAGATGCGAGCTGAGGGCCGAGATGAAGTGGAGGGAGTTGAAACCCTTCGCGAGCACCTCGTCGAACTTCAGCAACGCCGACTGGTAGTCACCTGCGAGAAAAGCATTGACGAGGGCGAAGCTATGTTCGTATGAAAGGACATTGAGGTTCTTGAGTACATCCTCGTACTTTATGTCAGTGCCGCAGAAAGCGACAGTCTGGTCGAAGATAGTGAGGGCGTCACGCATCGCGCCGTCGGCCTTCATCGCTATCACATGGAGCGACTCGTCGTCCACGGTTATGCCTTCCTTGTCCGCGATCGACCTGAGGTTCTTCACGATGTCAGGTATGCTGATACGGTTGAAATCGTAGGTCTGGCAGCGAGAGAGGATGGTAGGAAGTATCTTGTGCTTCTCAGTTGTCGCAAGGATGAAGATCGCATGTGCAGGCGGTTCCTCGAGGGTCTTGAGGAAGGCGTTGAAAGCCTGGGTCGAGAGCATGTGGACCTCATCGACGATGAAGACGCTGTACTTGCCGACCTGAGGAGGAATGTTGACCTGCTCGATGAGAGCCTTGATGTCGTCGACGCTGTTGTTCGATGCGGCGTCGAGCTCATGTATACAGTACGAGCGGCCTTCCTGGAATGAGCGGCATGACTCGCACTCACCGCAAGGTTCCATCTCCGCCGACGGGTTCGAGCAGTTGATGGTCTTTGCAAAGATACGGGCTGCGCTTGTCTTGCCGACTCCGCGCGGTCCGCAGAACAGGTAGGCATGTGCCAGCTGGCCTCTGATGATGGAATTCTTCAGAGTCTGGGCTATATTGTCCTGACCGATGAGAGACTCGAAAGAGTCCGGTCTGTACTTACGGGCTGATACTATATACATAACACACAAATGTACGCATATTTTCTTAACTTTGTACAAAACGACATTTCATGAAAAGGATTTTCACAATCATACTTACATCCCTTGTCTCACTGACATGCCTTGCCCAGGCCCAGGTCACCATCGTCTCCAGGAAGGAGAAGCTCGCAGACTTCCCGACAAAGACCCTGAAGGTCGTCCTGCCGGGAGAGGACTATGTCAGCATGGCCCTGCGCGAAGCCCTCAGGAACGCATGGTCGGTATCCGCCTACGAGTTCTGCGGACCTGCCGAGTTCAACGCCCTCAAGGAAAAGGACGGATACTATTTCATGGTACCTTACAAGAACGAAGGCAAGAAATACGACGGCATCACCTATCTCACCGTCGTCAAGAGCGGAGCAAAGGAACTTGGCGACATGATGGAGCTTGCCACGATGCCTCTGGCCCCTGGCGACGAACCTCTCGGCAGGGAAGGCGCCTATATGCCTGCCATCCTTGACGTAATGCAGAGACATATCGAGAGGTCCCTTGTAGAAGGTTCGAAGAACATCAGCTCGATGGTCGAGAAGGCCCCTAAGGCAAGTACCATGGACCTTGTCATAGACGAAACCGACCTAGGCAGCGGAATCAGCGAGAAGCTACGTGCGAAGAAGCTCCAGGGCGTCGTGAAGAGTTCTGCCGAGGCTGCGGCCATCTTCCAGGATGCGGCGGCCAGGACCGAGGTGGGATACACGATCTCCCCTACCGAACCTGGCACAGGTGCCGTCTGCTACAAGATGCTTTTCGACGCGAGGACCCATTCGCTCTACTATTTCGAGAAGCATAAGATCAGTGAGTCCAACGGACGTGGATTCCTCAAGAAAGACATCTCGAAACTCACCGCTGGAAGGAAATGATCTGGGGAAAGGCCGAATGCGGCATGCTCTATGCCGTAAAGCGAAGCGGCTCAGCCGTGGGTTACTGTGCGCTCAGCATCAGATGCGGAACCCGCAATGAAGAGGGTTTCCATAGCGGCATCGCACATTTCACCGAACATACAATATTCAAGGGGACGAGCCGTAGAAGCTCGGCCTGCATAAACAATTACCTCGACCGTCTCGGCGGCGAGCTGAACGCCTACACGACCAAGGAGGAGCTCGTCATCCACTCGACAGTCCTGAAGGAGGACCTCCGCAAAGCCGCGAACCTCCTGATGGAGCTCGCGACCTGCCCTACATTCCCGCAGCACGAGATCGACACCGAAAGAGGAGTCGTCATCGAGGAGATCAAGTCCTACAAGGACTCCCCTGCCGACGACGTCTACGACCAGTTCGAGGGCATGCTCTTCCAGGGTCACCCGCTTGAGCGTCCCATCCTCGGCACGGTCGACTCTGTGAAGAAGATCAGTTCCGAAGAGCTCCGTCGCTTCGTCAGCGAGAAGTTCGTGCCGGAGGCCATGGCCTTCACCGTAGTCGCCGACATCGACGAGAAGATACTCGAGAAGAAGGTACTCAAGCTGATAGGTTCATGGTACCCTGACCACAGTCCGCAGACGGAGATCGCCGGTGTCAGACCGTCGGATGGAAGGCTCTACTTCAATCCGCAGGCTCCCGTCTTCGACAAGACCGTCGACAAGCGCAACCACGAGGTCAACGCCGTGATGGGCTATCTAGCCCCTTCGCTCTACGAAGAGAAGGAAAGGATCACAGCCGTCCTGCTCGGAAACATACTCGCCGGACCCGCTTCGAACTCCATCCTCAACAGTGTCCTGCGAGAGAAGAACGGCTGGGTCTACGGAGTCGAGTCGGCCTATACCCAATACTCCGACACAGGAGTGATGGCCATCAGCCTCGGCTGCGAGAAGCCGAACGTTGAGAAATGCCGCCAGTCAATCGAGAAAGAACTGGAGAAGCTGCGCACCGTACCGCTGTCCCCAGCCCGTCTCAAGGCCGCGAAGAAACAGCTGCTCGGGCAGCTTGCCATCAGCTCTGACAATGGTGAGAGCCAGTGCCTCAGCATGGGAAAGAGCCTGCTCGCCTACGGCAGGATCTCCCCCGACAACGAGATCCGCACGCACATCGAGGAGATCAGCTCCGAGGACCTCAGGCAGATGGCCTGCAGGATATTCGGCAAAGAAAAGATATCAAGACTTGTATTCTTATAATGGAGACAGCAGAAGAAAAATACCTCAAGGCCCACGCCACCCCTCAGACCGAAGCTCTCAGCTGGCTTGAGCGACAGACCTATATACGTACGAACTACCCACGCATGCTCTCAGGAGCTGTGCAAGGACGTTTCCTTACGATCATGGTGGAGTTCTGCAAGGCTTCTTCTGTGCTCGAGATCGGCACTTTCACAGGATACTCATCGATCTGCATGGCCTACGGTCTTCCTGAAGGAGGCCATCTGGATGCACTTGAGATCAACGACGAGCTCGAAGACCTCATCCGCGAAGGCTGGGAAAGAGCCGGCGTAGCCGACAAGGTGTCGCTCCACATAGGTGACGCCAAGGAGACTCTCCTCCGGCTGAAGGAAGAAGGCAAGGAGTACGACCTTGTCTACATCGATGCCAACAAGAGGGAGTACTGCGACTACTATGAGACTCTCTTCGACATGATCCGCCCGGGCGGCTGCATCCTCGCCGACGACGTGCTGTGGGACGGAAAGCTGTACCAGGACCCTGTTCCTCAGGACAAACAGACTCAAGGCATCGTCAGATTCAACGACATGGTCGCCGCCGACCCTCGCGTCGAGGTCGTGATACTGCCTGTCAGGGACGGACTAAGCATAATAAGGAAGAAATAGTTCCCGCCAGGAACGACAAAAAAAAGAAACCGCAGCGGATCTCACGACCTGCTGCGGTATTTTGTTTCATCTATTCAGTATGTTTAAACTTTCAATTAACTAATCCGATTAAGGTATTAGCCAATTCCGTGCCAAACTGAATTAATCTAAGGTATGTATTGCGAGACCTGAGCGGAGCTTAGGCTCGAACCATGTTGTCTTAGGAGGCATGATGTTGCCGCTGTCGGCGATGTTGATGAGCTGGGACATAGACACTGGATAAAGTGCGAACGCCACCTTCATCTCACCGTTGTCGACTCTGCGTGCAAGCTCGCCGAGACCACGGATACCACCGACGAAGTCGATTCTCTTGTCTGTACGGAGATCCTTGATGCCAAGGACCTTGTCAAGTACAAGGTTTGAAAGGATGGTCACATCAAGCACACCGATAGGGTCATTGTCGTCATAGCGGCCTTCCTTTGTCTCAAGGCTGTACCACTTGTTGCCAAGGTACATAGAGAACTGATGGAGATGGTCCGGACGATATGGCTTTGCAGGTCTGCCGCAGCGAGGCTTGGTCTCAAGCTTGACCTCAAAGTCCTCCTCGAGCGCCTTGAGGAGCTCTTCCTCTGAAAGGCCGTTGAGATCCTTCACTACGCGGTTGTAGTCGATGATCTTGAGCTGGCTCTCAGGGAAACATACTGCCATGAAGAAGTTGTACTCCTCGTCACCTGTATGGTCTGGATTCTTCTCTTTCTTCTCTGCGCCTACGCGTGCAGCCGCTGCAGTACGGTGGTGACCGTCAGCGACATAGAAAGCAGGGACGTCGTTCTGGAAGATCTCGCTGATGCGGGCGATGAGTGCGTCGTCATCGATCACCCAGAAGTGGTGGCCGAAGCCGTCCTCAGCGACGAAATCGTACTCAGGAGTGCCGGTGATGGTGTCCTTGATGATCTGGGCAAGCTCCGCATTGTCAGGGAAAGCGAAGAACACAGGCTCGATGTTCGCATTCTGGATGCGGACATGGATCATGCGGTCGTCCTCCTTGTCCCTGCGGGTAAGCTCATGCTTCTTGATCTTGCCTGTAGCGTAGTCGTCTGTATGCGCACAGAGGACGAAGCCGTACTGGGTACGCTTCTCCATTGTCTGCGCATAGATATAGTAGCAAGGCTTCGCGTCCTTTACGAGCCATTTCTTCTCCTGCCATGCCTTGAAGTTCTCGACAGCCTTGTCATAGACCATCTGGCTGTGCTCGTCTGCGATAGGATCGAAGTCGATCTCAGGCTTTGTGATGTGGAGGAGGGACTTCTCTCCTGCCTCCTTCTGTGCCTCCTCTGAGTTGAGGACGTCGTATGGCCTTGCTGCCACCTCTGTCACGATCTCCTTCGGAGGACGTATTGCTGCGAATGGTTTTACTCTTACCATGGATATCCTACTTGTTTACCTGGAAACGTGTGTTGCCTGTAGCGAAGAAATCAACGATCTGGTTTGCGGCTGCAAGACCTGCGTTCATGTTGGCCTCAGCTGTCTGGGCACCCATCTTCTTAGGTGTAGCGAAGATGCGGGCACCGAACTTCTCCTTAAGCTCTGCATAGTTGTCAGGAGCGACGTCGGTGATGTACTTGAGGTCCTGACGGTCCTCGAGAGCCTTTGCGAGACCCTCCTCGTCAACGACTTCCTTGCGTGCGGTGTTCACGAGGCATGCGCCCTTAGGCATCTTGGTGATGAGGTCGTAGTTGAGTGACTTCACTGTCTGAGGAGTAGCAGGGATGTGGACTGAGATGAAGTCGCACTTTGAATACATATCCTCAACGCTCTCTGCTGGCTCCGCACCGAGCTCCTTGATCTTCTCTGCAGGGATGAAAGGATCGATCGCCATGATCTTCATGCCGAGAGCCTCTGCCTTCTTGCCCACGAGGCGGCCTACGTTGCCGAAAGCCTGTACGCCGAGGGTCTTGCCCATGATCTCAGAACCTGTGGCAGGAGTGAACTGACCACGGCACATATAGATCATCATGGCGATTGCAAGCTCTGCGACAGCGTTCGAGTTCTGTCCTGGAGTGTTCATCACTACGACATTGTGAGATGTTGCAGCTGCGAGGTCCACATTGTCGAAACCTGCACCTGCACGTACGACGATCTTGAGGTTCTTCGCTGCGTCGAGCACCTCAGCGGTGACCTTGTCGGAACGGATGATGAGTGCGTCCACATCTGCGACAGCAGCTACGAGGTCGCTCTGCTCAGGATACTTCTCAAGAGCTACGAACTCATGGCCTGCATTTACGATGATATCCTTGATTCCAGCCACTGCTGCGGCTGAGAATGGTTTCTGGGTTGCGATAAGAACTTTCATTTCCTTTTACTTCTTGAGATCCTCGAATTCCTTCATGCAGTCCACGAGAGCCTGTACGTCCTCGATAGGACATGCGTTGTAGATAGATGCCCTGAAGCCACCTACGCTGCGGTGACCCTTGATACCTACCATGTTCCTTGACTTTGCAAAAGCCATGAACTCGTCCTGAAGGTCCTCCTTGCCAGGAGCCATCACGAAGCATACGTTCATGAGTGAACGGTCCTCCTTCTCTGCTGTGCCGATGAACATTGAGTTGCGGTCGATCTCATCGTAGAGAAGCTGAGCCTTCTTCTTGTTGATCTCGTAGATAGCCTCGACACCACCGATGCTCTTGACCCACTTGAGAGTCTCGTTCATCACGTAGATAGCGAATACAGGAGGTGTGTTGAACATTGACTCCTTGTCTACATGTGTGCGGTAGTCAAGCATTGTAGGGATATATCTTGTGACTCTTCCGAGAGCGTCCTTGCGGATGATGGCGAAGATCACGCCTGCAGGACCCACGTTCTTCTGAGAACCACCGTAGATGAGGTCGTACTTGCTTACGTCTACAGGGCGGCTCATGATGTCTGATGACATGTCGGCGATGAGCGGACATGGTACGTCAAGGTCCTCATGGATCTCTGTTCCGTAGATTGTATTGTTGGTTGTGATGTGGAGGTAGTCGATGTCAGAAGGAATCTCGAAACCCTTAGGGATGTAGGTGTAGTTCTTGTCCTTTGAGCATGCGATGGCATATGCGTCGCCGATACCCTGAGCCTCCTTGAGAGCCTTGTGTGCCCATACGCCTGTGTCGAGGTATGCAGCCTTCTTCTCGAGGAAGTTCATTGCAACATAGAGGAACTGGAGGCTTGCGCCACCGCCAAGGAATACGACTTCGTGTGTATCAGGAATATGGAGAAGTTCCTTCCAGAGGGAACGACACTCATTCATTGTCTCCTCCCACTCCTTTGTACGGTGAGAGATTGAAAGTACAGATACTCCTGTACCCTTGAAGTCTTTCAACGCAGCGATTGCGTTGTCGATGGCTGCTTCCGGAAGGATGCATGGACCAGCGTTGAAAACATGAACTTTGCTCATAATTCGTTTGTTATTCTTTGTTCTATATACGTTCGTTTTAAATAAGGACCCTAAATTTAGCAATTATTTGCGACAATGTCAATCAACAGGGCTCACAATACAGCTTTCGACCTTGGAAAAACGTTCGAGGAAGTCGCTTTCCCATGTCAGACGGACTGAAGTCTCGAGCGAACAGTCCACACCGAAGTCCTGGCCGGACTGCGGAAGGTCCATGTCCTTGAGTATCTTCATGACCGAATTCATCGACATGTAGCCGAAGGTTATCCTGTATCTCCTGGATGCGATCTTGGTGACGGTGCCCGCCTGGTCTAGCGCGTCCGCAGTGGCAGTCTTGTACGCACGTATGAGGCCGGGGACTCCGAGCTTGATTCCTCCGAAATACCTGACCACTACGACAAGCACGTCGCTGAGTTCCCTTGAATCTATCTGACCGAGGATGGGACGGCCCGATGAGCCGGATGGCTCGCCGTCGTCATTGGCTCTGAACTTCGCGCCGTCCGCACCCAGACGGTAGGCATAGCAGTGGTGGCGCGCGTCGTAGTATTCTTTGCGGATTCCGTCAAGGATCTCCTTTATCTGAGCCTCGGTCTCAACGGGATAAGCCATTGATATGAAGCGGCTTCCCTTGTCCTTGTAAAGGCCTTCCGCCTTGGCTGGGATGCTGGTATATTCGTCCTTGATTCCGTCCATCTTGAAGTACTACGTCCAATAAATGTTCAAAAGTAACGATTTTTTTCATACCTTTGACCCCACTATTGAAAATTAAGCTCACATGATACTTAGATACAGAGTTTCTCTCCAGGGCCTCAAGGGCTTCGCAAGAGTATATGAACTGAAGGCGAACATGTCGCTCTATGACTTCCACAACCTCATGCGCGCAGACATGGAGTTCCCTCAGGACCAGCTTATCCAGTTCAAGGCTCTCTACGCCGACGGAAGGCTTGCGGCACGCTATGCGATGTTCGACCTCGGCTACGGCACAGTAGACGACACCACCCTCGCCGACACAGTCGAGAAGGGCGTGGCTTACTTCAATTACTTCTATGACGTGACAAACAAGAAATTCGTCGTAGTGACGCTTGAAGGAGAGGTTGACGCGAATCCTAAGCTGACCTACCCTGCCCTCGTAGAGACCAAGGGTCCTAACCCTGTCGAGTTCGAGAACGGCTATGTAGCCTATGAGGACCTTCCGGCTGACCAGAAGCATCCTCAGCACCATGAACCTGTTGCCGACAAGAGCATCCTTGACATCGACCTCGATGACAATCTCGACGACGATGACGACGAGCAGGAGGAGGAAGAGGACGGCGACGAGGACGGACAGGAGATCTACGACGCTGAAGAGGGAATCCTTTAATTCCCGGACTGCGCCATGCCCAGGAAGCTCATCATAGTATCAGGACCGACCGCCGTCGGGAAATCCGACTGGTGCATAGACCTGGCCCTGAAGCATGGTTCGCCGGTAATCTCCTGCGACTCAAGGCAGATATACAAGGAAATGACTATAGGGACAGCCGTCCCAGATGCTTCGCAGCTTGCCGCTGTGAAGCATTATTTTATCCACAGCCACACCATCCATGGCCTTTACACAGCCGGCATGTACGAGCTGGAGGCGCTCAGGCTGATGGACGGGCTTTTCGGACAGGGCCATGGTACCCTGGTCATGGCCGGTGGCTCCGGTTTCTACGTCGACGCTGTCTGCAACGGACTTGACGACATGCCTCCGGCAGACGATGAGCTCCGCGCCGACCTGACCCGCAGGATCAAGGAAGAGGGCGTGGAATCCCTGCGCGCCGACCTCCGCAGGCTGGATCCTGAGGCGTATGCTACCATAGACATAGCGAACCCCCAGAGGGTGCTCCGTGCCGTCGAGGTCTGCCTGCTGTCGGGAAGGCCATTCTCCTCCTTCAAGCTCAAGGAGCCGAAGAAGAGGGATTTCGAGATCGAGAAGATCTGTCTGAACCGTCCGCGCGAAGTCCTGTATGACCGCATCAACCGAAGGGTTCTCCAGATGGTCGACGACGGTCTTGTCGACGAGGTGCGCTCGCTCATCCCGTACCGCGACCTGAGCGCGCTCCAGACGGTGGGCTACAAGGAAATCTTCGACTGGATCGACTTCACCGAGGGCAAGGACGACCCGTCTCTTCCCCGTTCTCTCGACGAAGCAATAGCACGCATCCAGAACAACACGCGCCACTACGCCAAGAGGCAGATCACATGGTGGAAGCGCGACAGCTCCGTCCGCTGGATCGATCTATGATCCCAATACAGATATTACGGGAATTTTCGTATATTTGTATAGACTATGGACATTATCTACAACGCAGACCTGAGCACGATGAACACCTTCCGCATGAAGGTGAAGGCAGCGTGTCTGGTACACTACTACAGCATCGAGGAACTTGAGGAGATCTCACGCATGGAAGACCTCCCGAGGCCGTTTTTCCACATCGGCGGAGGCAGCAACCTGCTGTTTACCGGCGACTTCAAAGGCACGGTGCTGCACTCGAGGATAAGGTTCATCCAGCAGTTCCCTTCGATGGATGGGATGGAAGTCAGGGTCGGAGCAGGCGTACCATGGGACGAATTCTGTGACTGGTGCGCAAAGAGAGACCTCTGGGGACCTGAGAACCTTTCTCTCATCCCGGGCGAGACCGGAGCGGCTGCCGTACAGAACATAGGAGCCTACGGCCGCGAGATCGGCGACATCGTCAGCAACGTCGAGTGCTACGACATGGTCGGGCACAGGAAGGTGGCGTTCACCCACGACGAGTGTGCCTACGCCTACCGCGAGTCCTTCTTCAAGAACGAGGGCAAAGGCAGGTACGTCGTCACTGCAGTGACCATGATCCTCAGGAGCGAATACAGTCCTGTCATTGACTATGGCAACCTGAAGGACCGCCTGGTGGCAAAATACGGACAGTTCGTCGTCAACGAGAACGCCCTGACGCCGGAGAAGGTCCGTCGCGGAATCATCGAGACCCGCAACGACAAGCTCCCTGCCGTCGAGCAGACAGGCAGCGCCGGCAGTTTCTTCCGCAACCCATACGTCCCTGTGGAGAAATACGAGGAAATCGTGGCCATGGGCTATGAGAAGGTCCCTCACTTCGACAATCCCGACGGCAGCATCAAGATCCCGGCAGCGTGGCTGATCGACCAGTGCGGATGGAAAGGCCATGTCGAAGGCAATGCAGGTGTCTGGGGAAAGCAGCCTCTCGTGCTCGTCAATGCCACCGGCAACGCCGAGCCTCAGGAGATAAAGGAACTTGAGGACAGGATAGTCGCCTCAGTCCAGGAAAAGTTCGGAATCACACTGGTTCCGGAAGTCGAACACGTCTGAATACAAGTCAAAAAGTCTAATACCCGAATACAATGGCATCATTCTTAATCGAAGGCGGACATACCCTAAGCGGTGAGATCACTCCTCAGGGAGCGAAGAACGAGGCGCTCGAAGTCATCAGCGCAGTGCTTCTCACTGACGAGGAGGTCATCATCTCGAACATCCCTGACATCCTTGACGTAAGGAATCTCATCAATCTTCTCCAGGAGATGGGTGTGACCGCTGTAGAGAAGGAGAAGGGAACGTGGTCCTTCAAGGCCGACGCCATCGACATCGACTATGTCGAAAGCGCCGATTTCGTGAAGAGGTGCGCAAGGCTGAGAGGTTCCGTGATGATCGCAGGTCCGCTCCTTGCACGTTTCGGAAAGGCTTATTTCCCAAAGCCGGGCGGAGACAAGATCGGCCGCCGCAGGGTCGACACCCATATCATGGGTATGATGACCCTCGGTGCGAACCAGGTATATGACTTCAGCCGCAAGGCATACCATCTTACCGCTCCGAACGGTCTTGTCGGAAAGTACATGCTTCTTGACGAGGCTTCCGTCACCGGTACCGCCAACATCCTGATGGCTTCTACTCTCGCCAAGGGCGAGACGACCATCTACAACGCTGCCTGCGAGCCATATATCCAGCAGCTCAGCAAGCTCCTCATCGCGATGGGCGCCCATATCGAGGGTCTGGGATCGAATCTCCTGAAGATCCAGGGCGTGGAGAAGCTTCACAGTGCAAGCCATGTGATCCTTCCTGACATGATCGAGGTCGGTTCCTTCATCGGAATGGCGGCTCTGACCAGGAGCAGCATCACAATCAAGAATACTTCGTACGAGAATCTCGGAATCATCCCTGAGCAGTTCAGAAGGCTCGGTGTGAAGCTTGAGCAGAGAGGCGACGACATCTATGTCCCTGCGCAGGAGAGCTATGTCATCGATTCTTTCCTCGACGGCTCGATCATGAATATCGCCGACGCTCCGTGGCCAGGTCTCACTCCTGACCTTCTCAGTGTCATGCTCGTAGTGGCGACCCAGTGCCGAGGCAGCGTGCTGATCCATCAGAAGATGTTCGAGAGCAGGCTGTTCTTCGTCGACCGCCTCATAGACATGGGCGCGCAGATCATTCTCTGCGACCCTCACCGCGCGGTCGTCATCGGCCACGACCACAATTTCCAGCTCAGGGCCGGCAATATGCTTTCTCCTGATATCCGTGCCGGTATCGCCCTTCTTATCGCGGCTATGTCTGCGAAGGGAACGAGCAAGATCAGCAATATCGAGCAGATCGACCGCGGCTATGAGGATATCGAAGGTCGTCTCAACGCTCTCGGCGCCAGCATCAAGCGCGTCGACGACTAGCCGTAGCCGCGGACTGTCTGATAGGCGGCAACCCATTGACAACCAGCCGACCTTTGCGCCCACGCAAGGAGTGGGAGGGGCCCAGCGTAAGCTGGGAGGGTATGGAGGCAGGTGGCAATGGGTTGCCGCCTAATATTCAAACACTTATGCTAGAATTCGTACCTAAGACCGAGCGACGGGATGAAACCGAGCAGACCTCCGCGATAGAGATCCTTGGAGCCGAAATGATAGCCGATCATCGGGCGTACATCGGCAGAGATGCCAAGATGTGTGAGCGGATACCACTCAAGGCCGAACTGCACCGTAAGAGCTGCCATGAGCGAAGGCTTGTCAGCATTGAGGCTCTTCGAGGTATCGTAGACATAGCCGAGGCTGACGCCGGGACCCATGTAGAAATCCCAGTCTCCGCCGAGAATGTCAGGATTCCCTACGATCCAGTTATAGGTTCCGGTCAGTTTGAAGCCGTCGTCCTGGAGAAGATCCATGCCAAGATCCAGTTCAATGAACTGCGGAGAAGAGCTGCCGAACCACTGCTGGTAGCTGACTTCAAGGCCATAGCCGCCTCTGACGCCGACCGACTTGACCTGTGCTGATGCGGTCCAGGCGAACGCAAGCGC
Source organism: Bacteroidales bacterium (assembly GCA_024398105.1). GTDB lineage: Bacteria > Bacteroidota > Bacteroidia > Bacteroidales > UBA932 > Cryptobacteroides. Next base: position 50,431 of record JAKSJP010000006.1, read on the forward strand.
CAGGACAGCTGCGATGATCATCCTTTTCATAGTATTCAGAATCTAAGTTTAATGCAGAATGCCGATTTTCCTTCGACCATTCCTTCTACGTAATAGATAGTGTTTCCTTCTTCCTCGACCTTGGCCTTGAAGATCTCCACGGTCTCCCCAGGCTTGGTCTCCTTGTTGAAATTGATCCAGACTTCCTTCACCTGATCCTGTGAGGTCTCGGAATAGTCGAGACAGTCCATGGCCCACACCATGTAGCGTGCGTTGTTGGTATGTCCGATGATGTCTACATCCGAATAGGTCACGAAATGCTCAGCTACCTTCTCCTTCTCCACCGTCTTGGGGATGACGACCTTCGGAGCAGATTCAGCGATAGCATTGTCTGGGCACTGCGTAGAGGCAGGGACTATGTCAAGGATATCGTCACTGCGCACAAGACGACGGGTCTCGGTGTTGATCACCAGCCATGATGTCGTAGCGGTGAGGAGTTCCTTGCCGTCCATGTCGAGCATCCTGAAGTCACGCAGGAACATCAGGCCGTCAAGGCCCTTGTGCCAGGTGCGGAGCTTCACGGTGTCCCTCCACTTCGGAGGATTATCGAACTTGAAGTGCATACGCGAGAGGACCCACGCAGTATGCAGTTCCTGAAGCTCGTCATAGCCGAAATGGAGCCTGGTCGCAGCGAGATATGCTATCTCCTGCATATAGTCCATGAATGCAGCAGGCTTGAGGTAGAACGCCGCATCCGTCGTATAGCAAGGAATCGTTATGACCTGCTCGTATTTATTCTCTGATGTAAGTCTGTCGTCTGTCATTTCTTTATTCTATGGCTGTCAGCCCTGGATTAGATAAGGTCTGCGTCCTGGATCTTCCTGAGGAAAGAGTTTCCGTCGACATCAAGTTCGGCCATCTCAAGATCCTTGATGACATCTGCGATGACGGCCTCTCGGATCTCAACCTCAGCCTCCTTCCAATCTTCAAGGATCTCAGCTTCCTGCTCCTCGGTGATGGAGTCGAGCTTGATGTCGTAGAATTCCTCGATCCTTGCGGCTGCCCAGTTGTTCTCGTAGGTCTCGTACTTGTCATTGATCGCAGATATTGCGAGATTGACCTCCTCGAGAGACTCGAGGGTGCCGTCCACGATACACTTGGTAAGCTTGTCGATCGCTGCCACAGGTGCGAGAAGTCCGGCGATATCAGTCCATGGACCCGTATCCTTTCCGCCGACGAGGGATTTCCTGCGGGCAGAGAAGATGCTGCCGAGATACGCGGTGACGGCGGTGCCGTAGTCGTTCATACCTCTGTCGACCGACTTCTTCGAGAAGTTGGCTCCATTGTAGCTGCATGCGTCAGACTCGGAGTCCATGGTGTTCGCGAAGTCCTGGAGCATGTCATAGGCATAGATCATCTTGCCGACTGTGTAAGGGCTGAACTGGTTGAAGTTGATGATATCCAGTTTATTGTCGTCTTTTCTTCCGTCACGGCCAGGCCATTTCTGGACGTTCCTGTAGGTACCGCTTCGGAAAAGGTTGATTGCAGGCACGACCCAGGTCTCCCCTTCTTTCTCAAGGAGATATGAGAATGGAAGGTCTGAGGTGTCGCAGTGCGAGATGTGGTGTCCCATCACGAGCGAGAACGGTCCGGCATGGAGAGGCCAGAGAACATGGGAGCCCGAAGCGAGGCTTGTACCTCTCTCGAGGAATCCGCTCTGGATAGGGCCGGTCTTGTACATATGGTTGCTCTGGTTCGAGCCTGAACCTGCATTGAAGAATGAGAACGCACCCGCGATGAGGAGGGTCGCCTTATGGTGTGAGACGCTGAAAGGTCCTGCGAAGATCGCACAGCCCTCTCCGTTCTCGAAATGGCAGTTGCTGAAGATGACCGACTCGGCTACGCTGAAGCCGCGGCCGACATGGCTGGCCTGGCCGATGAAGCACTTGTTGATGATGGCGCCGTCCTCGACATGCGAGCCGCTCGAGAAGATGAAGTCGTCGGCGATGACGTTCTTTCCTACCTTGGCCGGAGCCTTCTCGCAGCTGTTGACGGTTCCGTTCGCGAGCCTTGCGGCGCCGTCGACGGTAGCATAGTCCCCGAGACATACGTTCATCAGGGTTCCGGCGTTGCGTATCGTAACCATGTCGCCTGTCGTTCCGACCGATGCCTTGATGCCTTCCGCATACTTGTCCGAAAGGTCCTTGAGAGCCTGGGCGGACGGTGCATTGGTTGCCATGAACCATGCAGTCTGTGATGTGAGGATGTCGGTGATGACGATCTCGTTGCCGCCGGTCTCATTGAGGACTGACACGACCTCGCCGTTACCGAACATGCTTTCGCCGTCGGTATAGATCAGGTCGACGTTGTCGATGAGACAGCAGTTGCCGAACTCGTAGTTCGCGATATAGTCGTTCACGTTGCGGACGACACAGTTGTTGCCGAGCGTGACGTTATGGAGCGATGCGTTGGTGATTCCGCAGTGGACAGGAATTCCACCCTGGAGGAGGAATTCGCCGTTGAAGGTGCCCAGACGCACTTCACCTGAGAAGTGTGCCGCACGTATGTACTGAGTGTAGGACTGGTCTGGTTCCCAGGTGACAAGGACGGCTGCCCAATCCTCTGCGGTACAGCCGTTTGCAGTCAGCTGTGAGATTTCCGCGCTTGTAAGTTTTCTGTACTCCATAGTTTTTTATGAATCGCTTATTTTTCAAATATAGCAAGTTTTGGCTGTAAAAGACAGTGCAAATCCCTATCTTTATAGCACAAAACGCATATTTTTAATCGCATATCACGCATACTATGAGCAAATCACTAAGACCACTTGCGCTTATTGCGGCCTGCCTGTTCTCGTTCCAGGCCTTTGCGCAGAATGTTTTCACCTTCAACGACGGGCTCCAGCGTTCGACACCTGAAGAGCAGGGTGTCAGGACCGAGGCCATACTCGAGTTCTTCGATTCCCTCTCGGCAAGGAACTACGAGATCCACAACATCATGATCCTTCGCCACGACAAGGTCATAGCCGAACATTCATGGTACCCATATTCAGCGCAGTACAAGCATGCGATGTATTCGTCTACGAAGACCTTCACCGCCGCTGCTGTCGGCTTCGCTGTCCAGGAAGGGCTTGTCAAGGTAAGCGACAGGGTCGTCGACATCTTCCCTGACCTTCTGCCTGAAAAGCATTCCCCTGAAGTAGAGAGGCTTACGGTCAAGCACCTGCTTTCGATGACCGCAGGACACAGGAACACCCGCTACGACGGAGCCGGCGACGAACTCGTCAGGAACTTCCTCGCAATGGACTACTCCAGCGAGCCGGGAACCGTCTTCGCATACAATGTGACCTGCTCACACATGCTTTCGCAGATCATCACACGCGTGACCGGCGAGACAATATACGACTATCTCAAGCCTCGTCTCTTCGATCCGCTCGGCCTTTCTTCCGACATCTTCTGGGAAATGGACCTTTCCGGCCGCAACATGGGCAACGGAGGCATGCATTCAAGAATCTCCGACATGGCCAAGTTCGGTCTTTTCCTTAAGAACCATGGTACCTGGAACGGCCGACAGATCCTCGATCCGCAGTGGGTCAAGGACATGACCACCTGCTGGATCGTCCAGAGCTCGGACAAGCCTGAGAAGGACGACGGAACCAGCGGATACGGCTATCAGACATGGCTCGGCGGCCACGATTCGTTCAGGGCGATCGGTGCTTCCAACCAGGTGATCCTCGTGGTGCCTGGATCAGACGTCGTGGTTGCGGCCCAGTCCGCCCTCGGCGACGAGTACGGCTTCAACGCCCTTGTCTACAAGCTCTGTGACACGATGAGTGACAAGAAGCTGAAGGCAAACAGGTCAATCGATCTCGCAGCTGCACTGAAGGACAGAGCATACAAGCTTCCTTTCACAGGGTCTGACCCACATGCGGCCATAAAGACCGAGGCCAGGAGATATCAGATGTTCCAGAACCAGTACGGCATCAAGTATATCGACACCCGTTTCGACAAGGACGGCAATTTCTACCTCACTCTTGAAGGCGACGCCTTCACTACTAACATCCCGTTCGGTCTCTTTGACTGGAAGATGGGCGTGACAGACAGGAAGTCCTGCTTCGGCAGAGCTATCTACACCAACATGATGGGTGTCACCGGCTACGATACAGCGGGATTCTGCAGCTGGGCCGCACCCGGCGAGCTTGACGCCTACTATCTGTCGATGTTCAACATCAACACCGACGAGAGATTCCACTTCAGCTTCGACGGCGAGAAGATCACCATGACCGTGAAGTCTTCTGCCGGTCCTCAGGCCGACCGTGCACATCTCGGCATCCCCGGCAGCATGAACGGCCCTGCCAACATCGGCTCCGGCGACATCGTACTGGAAGGCGTCATCGCCAGGTAGCTGGCCGCCTTGAAGCAATGGGGAACGGGCTCTGTCCATCCTCGCATCCTGCGTCATTCGTCATAAGAAAATGCTGGTCATCGTGACCAGCATTTTCTTATTTCCTCATGACTTGTCTGCTGCGGCTGAGGTCGCCCTGACCCCCATTGCTTCAAGGCGATGACAGCTGCTGTCTATTCCTTAGGCGATGCAGCAAAAAGTCGGCACGCAATCCCCTGCTCAGAAGGCAGCCAAAGCGGAATAGCCGTGCCGACCCCTCTGTTTCAGGCGGGTCGGCACGCGCCCCCTGGCACAGACAGAGCTACGAGGCACATTTGCGTGCCGATGCGGGCAGGGTACGCCGAATAGCCAGGCCAGCCTAAGTCGGACCATCGCAGGCAAGGCAAGCCGAAACTGACACGGCAAGGCGAGGCAGGGACGGTAACGCCAGGGCGACGTCGGCAACGCGGGCAAGAAAAAATAGCCGGCCCCGGAGGGTCGGCTATTATGATGATTCAATGCTCTGATTAGAATCTGTAACGAAGACCGAGAGCGACACCCTGCCAGCCGAAGCCACCATGGATGAAGTTGAAGACTGGTCTCCAGTCAAGTGAGATGTTGATAGGAGCGTTGAAGTTGTACTCTACACCAAGCTGTCCAGCGATACCTGCATTGAAGCCTGAGTGACCCTCGCCATCCTCCTTGTAGCTGTAGAAACCGAGAGCTGCACCTGGGCCAGCGTAGAAGTTGAAGTTACCCTCTGAGCCAAGGATGAAGTCATAGATACCAGTGAGGTAGAAACCATCGTGGAACCAACCGAGATCGAACTCAGCGAAGTTGCTGCCGAGGTCGTGCTGATAAGAAAGCTCTGCACCATAAGTTGCACGGAGACCGAGAGCCTTTGACTGAGCATTAGCTGCTGTTGCGAAGCAGAGAACTGCTGCAATGATTACAATAAATTTCTTCATTTTGTAAGTTGTTTTTATAGCTATGCGGAGGTTAATGCCGCACGCTGTTACAAATATAACAATTTTTCTGTTAAGCGATTCCAGAGAATCCCATGAATGCCATGGCAAGGATGCCGGCAGTGATGAGAGCGATAGGAACGCCGCGGAATGCCTTAGGGACATTGTTGAGGGCGAGGTGCTCGCGGAGACCTGAGAAAAGGACCATTGCGAGACCATAGCCGAGCGATGTAGCGAAGGCGTAGAGGACAGCCTCACCGAGACCGAGCATGTGAGCTGGCTGGCCGAAGGTGAACTCCTTTGTCACCACATTGATAGCGACACCGAGGACGGCGCAGTTGGTAGTGATGAGCGGAAGGAAGATACCGAGAGCCTGGTAGAGTGAAGGGCTGACCTTCTTAAGTACGATCTCGACCATCTGCACGAGTGCAGCGATCACAAGGATGAACGCGATGGTCTGGAGGAATTCAAGACCAAGGGTCAGGAGAAGGTACTTGTTGATGAGATATGTCACAAGTGTGGCAAGAGTGATGACGAAGCATACGGCAGCAGACATACCGGTTGCTGTCGAGAGCTTGTTGGACACTCCGAGGAACGGGCAGATTCCGAGGAACTGCGCGAGGACGATATTATTGACGAATATCGCCGAAACGATTATAAGCAGAATCTCCATAATTACTTCTTAGCCACGAATTTGTTGAACAATACCATAAGATAGCCGAGTACGAGGAACGCACCTGGAGCCATTACGAAAGCGAGCATTCCGTCGCCGGCGAGGAACTTCCATCCGAAGATAGAGCCGCTGCCGAGGATCTCACGTACGATACCGATCACTGTGAGTGAGAGAGTGAAGCCGAGACCTACTCCGATACCGTCGAAAGCAGAGTCGACGATGCTGTTCTTGTTGGCGAATGCTTCAGCACGGCCGAGGACGATACAGTTCACTACGATGAGCGGAATGAACAGACCGAGGCTCGCATAGACGCTAGGCACGAAAGCCTGCATGAGGAACTGGAGCAAGGTAACGAATGTCGCGATGACTACGATGTAGACAGGGATATGCACCTTGTCAGGAACGACTGGAGCGATAAGTGAGATCGCCATGTTCGAGAGGACAAGCACGAAAAGTGTAGCAAGTCCCATGCTGAGTCCGTTGATGGCAGATGTGGTGGTCGCCAATGTAGGACACATACCGAGAAGAAGGACGAAGGTAGGATTATCCTTTACGAGTCCTTTAGTGATAAGCTTGAATTTACTCATTGTCAGATCCTCCTATAATGTCTTCATTGCCTCGACAGCGTTCTTGACTGCAAGAGTGTAGGCACGTGAGGTGATGGTAGATGCTGTGATCGCATCGACGTCGCCGTTGTCCTTCTTGACTGCAAGGATCTTCTCAGCAGGATTGAAACCCTTCCACTGTGCCATGAACTTCTCATCCGTGTTGCACTTTGCACCGAGGCCTGGGGTCTCAGCATGTGAAAGGACTGATGTGTTGTAGACTGTACCGTCGGCTGTGATACCTACCATGATGGTAAGAGGTCCGCCGAAACCGACAGTAGTTGACTTGATAGCGTATGCTACAGGCTCGCCGTTCTTTGTGCTGACGTAGTACTCAGATGGCTGGCCGCCGACAGTGATCGGAGCTGCCTCTGAGAGCTCACCGCCCTCTGGAAGGACTGCGCTTACTGAATCCTTGAGGATCTTGGCGTTGGTCTCATCGATAGGCTTCTTGGTGAGGGCATATACGCCTGCAAGAAGGGCTGAGCAGATGAAACAGGTGCTGAACAGGCAGATCACCATGTTCTTTAGACTTGACTGTACTGCCATATCTTACTTCCTCCCGTACTTTTTCTGATGGAACCACATGTTGAGGAGCGGAACCACAGCGTTCATAATAAGGATCGCGAATGACATACCTTCCGGATATGAGCCGAAGTAACGGATCATCATGGTGATGAAACCGATGCCGATACCGAAGACGATACCGCCCTTGATGCTCATAGGAGATGTCACATAGTCAGTTGCCATGAAACATGAACCCAGGATCATACCACCGGTGAGGAGGTTGAATGCAGGGTCTGTGAAACGTGCAGGAGATGCGAGCCAGAAGATAAGTGACACGAGTGCGACCGTACCCCAGATAGAAAGGGTGATGTGCGGCTTGATGACTCTGCGGACAAGGAGGTATACGAAGCCTGCGAGAAGAGCGATAGCTGAGATCTCACCTGCTGAACCGCCGAGGTTCGCGAAGAGCATCTGGCCGTATGAATAGCCGTTTGCAGACATGATGTCCGGAACGGTAGCACCCTGGAGGAGACCTTCCTTGATTGCACCGAGAGGAGTCGCGCCTGTCACGGCATCAGCTCCGAAGAGGCCCTTAGGAGCCTCCCAGTGTGTCATATAGGTAGGGAATGAGACGAGAAGGAACACACGGCCTGCGATCGCAGGGTTGAACACATTCTGTCCGAGACCGCCGAAGGTCAGCTTAGCTACACCGATAGCGACTACTGCGCCGATGAATACGACCCACCACGGAGTGGTAGATGGAAGATTGAGCGCAAGGAGAAGACCGGTGACGGCTGCAGACCAGTCGCAGACGGTATTCGAAGCCTTGAGCAGATACTTGGTGATGAGATACTCAAGCAGCACGCATGAGGCAACACTTACACCTACTACCAGAAGCTCGCCCAGACCGTAGAAGACGATCGATACGATGGTCGCAGGGAGAAGTGCTATCACCACGTCACGCATAAGTGTCGCTGTGGACACCTTTGTGTGGATATGCGGAGATGGAGAAACAAGTAACTTTCCCATATCTTTATTTGTTTTCGTTGTTCTTAGCTTCTGCAGCAGCCTTGGCAGCCTCAGCGGCAGCCTTCGCAGCAGCAGCGCGTGCTCTCATGATACCCATCACCTGAGCCTTTGCAGGACGGATGATGTCAAGGAGAGGAATATTTGCAGGGCAGCTGTAGAGACAGCATCCGCACTCGATACAGTCCTGTACGGCATTTGCCTCGAGGCCGTCTGTGTCACCTGCGGTGGCAAGCCTCTTGAGGAGGAATGGCTCGAGACCCATAGGGCAGGCCTCTGCGCACTTGCCGCAACGGATGCAGGCAGAAGCGGTCTGACGCTTGGTTGCTTCCTCACCGAGATAGAGAAGCGATGACGAACCCTTCACTGTAGTAGCGTCGAGGTTTGCGATCGCCTTACCCATCATAGGACCGCCGCTGATGATCTTGGCAGCTGCCTCAGGTACGCCGCCTGCATACTCAGCGATGAAGCTGAGAGGGACGCCGATACGGAAGAGGTAGTTATGCTGCTTCTCCACTGGGAGGCAGTCACCTGTGATTGTAAGGGTATTGGTGATGAGAGGCTTGTTCTTCTGCACTGCCTCATAGACTGCGAGCGATGTAGCCACGTTCTGGACTACACAGCCTGCGTCTGCAGGAAGCTTTCCTGAAGGAACCTCACGTCCTGTGACAGCATTGATAAGCTGTTTCTCACCTCCCTGAGGATACTTCTTCATGAGGGAGAGGACTTCCATGTCCTTATAGCCGAGTTCAGCTACGGCCGCGCTCATCGCCTTGATCGCCTCAGGCTTGTTCTCCTCGATACCGATCACGCACTTGCAGCCGCCGAGGGCCTTCTGCATGATGGCGGCACCGATCACGATCTCCTTTGTACGCTCGAGCATGATGCGGTAGTCGCTGGTGAGGTATGGCTCACACTCAGCACCGTTGAGGATAAGGTAGTCGGCAGGCTTTGCAGGAGCAAGCTTCACATGTGCAGGGAAGGTTGCACCGCCGAGACCTACGACGCCGTTGGCCTTGATCTTTGCAAGGATCTCAGCCTTGTCCTCCGGGATTGCCGTGACGAGAGTGTCGGTGGTATCGATACCCTCCATCCACTCGTCGCCCTCGACTGCGATCTCGATGTGAGGAACCACGCAGTTGCCTGCAAGGTCCTTGCGAGGTGCGATCGACTTGACGGTACCGCTCACTGAAGAGTGGACGAACGCAGAGATGAAACCACCTGGTTCTGCGATCACCTGGCCGACCTTCACCTTGTCACCTACAGCCACGACAGGCTTTGCAGGCGCACCGAGGTGCTGTGCCATTGAGATATAGACTGTCTGCGGAAGAGGAAGGACCTCGATCGCACAGTTCTTTGAAATCTTTGAATCAGAAGGATGTATACCTCCGATAGCGAATGTTATCTTAGCCATTGTTTTCCTCCTTCTTTACTGGTTCTGCGGCAGCAGCCTCGGCAGCCTTTGCGGCCTCAGCGGCTTCCTTTGCCTTCTTCTGACGCTCAGCGATACGTGCCTTGATGGCATCCTTGTCGAGCGGCTTAGGGAAGTTCACTCCATGGATGGCGCCAGTAGGACACATTGCCTCGCACTCACGGCAGAGCTTACACTTAGAATAGTCGATGTAAGCGACATTGTTCTCAAGGGTGATGGCACCATGTGTACAGGTCTTTGCGCAGATACCGCAACCGATGCAGGCAGCAGCGCAGGCCTTCCTGGCAGCAGGACCCTTGTCATGGTTGACACATGATACGAACATCCTCATTCCGCGAGGGCCCTTTGCGCGCACCTCGATGACTGACTTAGGACATGCCTTCGAGCAGGCACCGCAACCGGTACACTTCTCCTCGTCAACGACAGGCAGGCCTGTCTCAGGGTCCATGGTAATTGCACCGAACTGGCAGGCAGCAACGCAGTCGCCACATCCGAGACAGCCGAACGAGCAACCTGTATCGCCCGCATAGAGAGCCGCCTTCACCTTGCATGAAGCAAAACCATCATAGACATTTGTCTTAGGTCGGTTCTCGCAGGTACCGTTGCAACGAACGACGGCAACCATCGGAGCCTTCTCCTTCACTTCGTAGCCAAGAATAGCGGCTACTTTCTTCATCACGTCATTACCACCGACCGGGCAGAAATTGTTGTCCAGATTCGGAGCCTTGACAGCTGCATCTGCGAAAGCACGGCATCCAGCGAAGCCGCAGCCACCACAGTTGGCACCTGGCATGACCTTCTCGACCTCATCGATCCTTGGATCTTCCTCGACCTTGAACTTTTCAGCCACAAGATAGAGAACGACAGCAAGCACGAGTCCGAGCAGGGCAATGATTGCGATAGTCCAGATAATTGTTGATGACATTAGTTAATATGTTAGTTTATTATTACATACTACCAAAGCCTATGACAACCGTTTCCTCAGCTGGAATGAATATTCCTTGGAAATGGCGTCACGGCGCAGATAAAGTATCAAATAATATATTCCCGCAGCAGCGACACCGATCAGTCCGGCAAGCACTTCATGCAGGTTTGTATACGACAAAGATACAACTAAAATCAATAATATGGAAAGGGGAACGACATAAGATATCAACACCGCCTTGAGACCGAGAGACTCAGCCAGGACGACATCGACTTCCTCCCCTACCGAATATGCCACAGAAGGGTCTGTAGGCACGACGACCTCCTTCTTCGCGGCCTCAGATGCAGTGCACAGCCCCTTGGCATGGCAGGCAGCGCACGCCGAAGTCGAGACGATTTCCACAACGGTCTGCCTGGAATCGACGCTCTGCACGACGCCGACATGAGAGATTGTATTCAGATCTGGATTTCTGTCCATGGTACCTTGTTCTTGCTTTTTCTGTTTATCCGGGCTATTGCCTGAGACTGCTGAACGGATGGGCCAGGCCTTCCGCCGAGGCCAGCCTACCGCTGACCATTCCTATCTTCAGAGGAGCCTCGAAGCACACCGGGATGCGGTTCTCGTCATCCGAGAACCATAGGGTCAGGTCCGAATCCCCTGTGAAGAAATCACCTTCCACGACTTCTACCGAGAACTTCATTGCCTTGACCGTGCCCAGCCCCTTGACGACCTTGTCCTCCCTTCCCAGGAACACGAAGTAGACTGTGAAGACGTCATCCGCCACGGCGAAGGTCATAGGGTACGGCTGTCCGACATTGACGCGGGACATGTCCATGTTCCTGGCCGTATAGAAAAGGGTCATGACGTCGTAGGTGCAGTTGTCAAGTGGGATCTGCATGGAGAACTCCGGCTTCCTGGAAGTCTCCAGGGTAGCCGAGACATACGGCTGGGCCGCATTCCAGACAAAGCGATAGTCATTCCTGCACCAGTACTTGCCCTCCCTCGTGTCGCGGTAGAATTTCTGAGGGGAAAGCCCGTCGACAAGGAACCATGACTGGAAATCCTCGCGGAGCTTGAAGAACTTGTCGTAGAACTTCGCTGTCTGCCCATAAAGACGGGAAGCGAAGACCGGTTTCCCGTTCAGGGTCGTCTGGTCAAGAGTGAGGCTGGCGCTCGCCACGTCGGAATTGATCGCGCCCCACTTGAAGTTGATCTTATATGAGAGATTCTCACCTCCCTTGAAGGCGAGATTGTCCTTGACAAGCGGACGAAGCGGCATGCACTGGGCCATCGCAGCGAAGCTCGCTACGACCAGCATGGTGAAGATAAGTGCAGCCCTCTTCATATCTGTAAATGGATAGTCTGGTGACTAGAAATCCGGATTGGCTCCGCCCATGTCGTAGCCGCCGTAGGAGTTTCCTCCATCGAACGGGTCGTAGCCGCCACCGTCCGCATTCATGGCAGACTGGTATTCGGTGCTCTCAGCCTGGCTGATCAGGTTGTCATCCAGCTCGACGAACTTGACCTGGTCGCTCTTGAAGCGCATGTCGATCTCGCCGATCTCGCCGTTACGGTGCTTGGCGATGATGATCTGGGTCTTCTCTCTGTCTTCAGGGTTCTCCGAAAGGCCCACGAAATCAGGCCTGTGGACGAAGATCACCATATCGGCATCCTGCTCGATAGAACCTGACTCACGAAGGTCGGAAAGCATAGGCTTGCCGTTTGAGTTCGATCTCTGCACAGAGTTACGGGAGAGCTGTGAAAGCGCGATGATCGCCACGTTGAGTTCCTTCGCCGTCGCCTTGAGGGTACGCGAGATCGCTGCGACTTCCTGCTCACGGAATCCTCTGAGCTCGGCAGGTCCCTGCATGAGCTGGAGGTAGTCGACGATGACGAGCCTTACGCCCTTTGACTTGACGAGTCTCTTGACCTTTGTACGGAATTCCATGATCGGAAGGCTCGGGGTGTCATCCACGTAGAGCGGAGCAGCCGACAGCCTCTTGATCTTGACCTGGAGCTGCTCCCACTCGTATGGCTCGAGCTTGGAACCGCCCTTGATCTTCTCCGCAGGAAGGCCGGACTCGGTTATCATAAGACGCATGGCGAGCTGGATCTTCGGCATTTCAAGCGAGAAGATCGCAACCGGCATGTTGTGGTCGACGGCGGCATTCCTCGCGATGTTGAGCGAGAATGCTGTCTTACCGACTGAAGGACGTGCGGCGAGGATGATAAGGTCGGAAGCCTGCCAGCCCTGGGTGATGCGGTCGATCGAGACATAGCCCGACGGGACTCCGCTGAGGCCTGTCTGGTCCTGCATGTCCTCGATCTTCTGCATCGCTTCGTTGATCGCGGAGCCTATGGCTGTGACTTCCTTCTTGGAGTTGCTCTGGATGGCGTCATAGACCTTGGTCTGGGCGCTGTCCACGAGGTCATCCACGTTGACGGAGTCGTCGTATGACTTCCTGAGGATATCCATCGAAGCAGTGATGAGATCCCTCTGGATCTTCTTCTGCTTGAGAATCTTGAGATAGTATTCGAGATGGGCTGATGCACCAACCTTCATCGAGAGGGTGGTGATTGCCACAGTTCCTCCCACTGCCTCCAGATTGCCCATAGCCTTGAGCTTCTGGGATACAGAAAGGATATCCGGGGCTACATGCTCGTTGGTAAGTGCAACGACAGCCTCGAACACCATTCTGTTCTTAGGATCATAGAAGCAGGAAGGCTGAAGCTCTTCCAGTACCTCATCGACACAGTTCGGATCGATGAGCAGGGCAGCAAGTACAGCCTCTTCGAAATCCAGGGCCTGAGGTGGCTTGTTGCCCATCTCAAGACCTAAAGTATCGAGATTGACTGCCTGCGCCCTTCTGCGGGTTCTCTGCTCAGGCATGTCAATACAGGATTATTATTCTGAGAAATCAGGATTTACGAGAATTCTACCGCAGTGCTCGCAGATGATGAGCTTCTTGTTGGAAGCGATCTCGACAAGTCTCTGAGGGATGATGGTGTTGAAGCAGCCACCACAAGAGTTTCCGTTGTAGACAGCGACCACTGCGAGGTGGTTGTGCACGCTTGCACGGATACGGTCGTATGCGCTCATAGTCCTTGCGTCGATCTTCGCTGCACAAGCCTCTCTTACAGCTGTGAGCTGAGCCTCCTCTGCAGAAGTAGACTCTACGATGGTAGCAAGCTCCTCTCTCTTGATCTTGAGGTCCTCCTCACGGATGCCGAGAGTCTCGTTGATCTCCTCAAGCTCTGCCTTGGTCTCGCCGATCTTGATCTTTGCCTCACCGATGTTCTTCTCTGCGATCATGCGGAGAAGCTCCTGGTTCTCGACCTCCTTGTTGAGTGAGTCGAACTCGCGGCTGTTGGCGATGTTCTCAAGCTGCTTGCGGTACTTTGCGATCTGGTTGTCGCAGTCTACGATGTTCTGCTTGTTGTCAGAGATCGTAGTGTTCATGCCCTCGATGTACTGCTCGAGGCCTGCAACCTTAGCATTGAGTCCTTCGATCTCGTCCTCGAGAGCAGCTACTTCACCTGGAAGTTCGCCTCTGAGCTGAAGAATCTTGTCAATAGCGGTGTCAGCCTGCTGAAGTTCATAGAGAGTCTTGAGCTTCTCCTGAGCGCTGAGATCCGAATCAGCAAAGGTCTTTGCAATCGATGTGAAGGTCTCCCTCTGGTCGATAGGGGTATCGACTTTCTTTATTTTTTTGGTTGCCATATCTATAGATTTGTATTTTCCGGTTTATTGTGCGAACGGCAAAGGTATGAAATTTTTTCCTTATACAGAGAAATATTTTTACAAAGCGCTCTTTATCTCCTCGAGCTGAGCCCTGATTTCCTTGAGAGAATTCAGCGCCTTCACCCTGTCCTCGACAGTCTTCCTCTCGGATGCGAGCCTCTTTGCCGCTCCTTCGAGAGTAAGTCCGTTCTCCTTGATCAGAAGATGGAGCTGCTTGAGGACTTCCACGTCATCAGGGGTATACTGCCTGTTGCCCTTGGCATTGCGGTGCGGTTTGAGGTACTTCGGGAAACTGTTCGTCCAGAAGCGCACGAGCGAGGTGCTTTCACCAAGAATACCAGCAACTTCGCTGATTGAGTAGTAGTACTTTTCCATATCAGATCAAAAAGATTGTCCTGTGTTGTTAATCCAATGACTGCCCTGTATTCGCCGACACGAAGGCGACATTCGCATAGTCCGACGGACCGAGTGTCAGGAACATGTAGTTGACAGGGTCCTGCGGTATGCCGTAGTACAGCACTTCGTAGTGGAGATGCGGGGCGAAAGTGTTGCCCGACACACCTACTGTCCCGACCTTCTTTCCGGCAACGACCTTCTGTCCCCTTGAGACACTGATGTCTGAAAGGTGGGCATAGCGGGTCTCGTAGCCGTTGCCATGGTCGATGGTGACCACGTTGCCGAGACCTTTACCCGAACGGGTCACGTCCGAGACGGTTCCGGCCGCCGTAGCAAGGACCGGTTCTCCCTGTGCTGCGATTATGTCAAGTCCTCCATGCTGGGAGTCAATCTTGTAGAAAGGGTTGAATTTCATGCCGACGGATGCACCTGTCTGGGCGTATGTCAGATCCGCGATCGGAGACCTCTCAGGGACATTCTCGGCGACGCCTTCCTTAAGTCTTTCAAATATAGCGAGAAAATTCTTTTCTACCACGTCGATGTCGCCTGACATCTCCATCTTCACCTGTCCGACAGGGTCGACTGAAGGGGCATCTGCATGGAATATCTGGCTGTAGATGTCATTGTCCATCTCCTGAAGTCCGTCCGTGACCTCGCCTATGAGCTTCTGCTGGTCGAGGAAGTCGTTGTAGAGCCTCTCGTACATCCTGTTCTCCCTGCTGAGCTGACGCTCGAGGTCCGTGTTGAGGAAGAAAGAGAATACCGTGTAGAAGAAAGCTGCGATAGCCATGGTGCCGAAGATCGTCCAGGCGGCGCGAAGGACCCAGCGGCTGACCGAGGTAGTCACCCGCATGAACTTGAAGCTGTCTATGTCGAACCTGTACTGCATGCTATCTTATCCTTACTCTCTGGTTAGGTCTTACGATAATGTTCGTGGACTCTGCCTCCGCTTTCTTTACCATGGACATGTATTCCTCCTTCGGCATGTCGAAGTCGAAGTAGTCCGTCGGGTTCACGTAGTTGCCCCTGAGCATCACCTCGTAGTGGAGATGCGGACCGGACGAACGGCCGGTGTTGCCGGACTCGCCTATGCACTCCCCTCGTTTAAGTTTCATTCCCTCAGCGACATAGATAGTGCGGAGATGGGCATATCTGGTAGTGTATCCGAAGCCGTGGTCTATCACGATAGAGTTGCCATAGCCAAAGAGCTCGAACTTGACTTCCTTGACGACTCCGTCGCCCGTGGTATAGACCGGATTGCCCGGAGGGCATGAGAAATCGTAGCCGGTATGCATCTTGGCAGAGCCGGTGAAAGGGTCGGTCCTGTAGCCGAACGGGCTTGACTTGCGATAGGTGTTCGGATCAGGGTTCACAGGCATGACGGCCGGGACGCATGAGACCATGTCGTCGGCTCTCCTGGCCACCGCGGAGATCTCCTCGAACGACTTGCTCTGGATGTAGGTCTTCTTGGTCATGTTGTCCAGTCGCACGGCAGTTCTCTTGAGGAGAGAAGCGTCCGACAGGTCAGCGAGGGCATCATAGCGGTTGACGCCGCCGAAGCCCGAGTTACGGACCGCAGGAGAGATGGCGTCGAGACCGAAGATGTTGCGGTAGATATCCTCGTCCCTCATGCCAAGTCCTTCAAGGGCCGCGTCATAATGGTCAAGCTGGCGGTTGACTTCGCGCATCTTCTCGACCCATTCCGCATTCTTTCTCTTGAGGTATGTCGTCTTAGGGAGCTCTATGCCGAGCACGCTGGTGAAAAGCCAGAGATAGAAAAGCGTCATGACGGCAGTGCTTACAGCCAGGACCGCGAATCTGTTGAATCGCGAACGATAGGAGACTTTCTCTATCTCATAGAGAAGGGTCTCCGGGTCAAGCCTGTATTTTTTGGTTCCTGCCATGGCGCAAATATACGGAAATTGTTGTAATTTTGTATTCTTTATAGGTGTCACACCAATTTCGTGCCACCTTGGACGACAGAAGAAAAACAAGAAAAATACGACATATGACAGCTAAAGAAATCAGACAGAAGTATCTGGACTTCTTCGCATCGAAGGGACACACGATCGTCCCTTCTGCACCGATGGTAGTGAAGGGAGACCCTACCCTCATGTTCACCAACGCAGGAATGAACCAGTTCAAGGACATCTTCCTTGGCAACACAGCAAAGAAATACGACAGGGTAGCGGACTCGCAGAAGTGTCTCCGCGTCAGCGGCAAGCATAACGACCTCGAGGAAGTAGGACACGACACCTACCACCACACAATGTTCGAGATGCTCGGTAACTGGAGCTTCGGCGACTACTTCAAGACCGAGGCGATCGACTGGGCATGGGAACTCCTTACCGAGGTATACGGAATCGACAAGAACATCCTCTACGCTACAGTGTTCGAGGGCTCGGCTGAAGACGGCACCTCTCTCGACGAGGAGGCAAAGAAGGCATGGCTCAAGTATCTTCCTGAGGACAGGATCCTTCTTGGAAACAAGCATGACAACTTCTGGGAGATGGGTGACACAGGTCCATGCGGTCCTTGCTCAGAGATCCATGTCGACATCCGTACAGAGGAGGAGAAGGCAGCAAGCGGCATCCCTGGCCGCGAGCTCGTGAACAAGTCTGACCCGCATGTCATCGAGATCTGGAACATCGTGTTCATGCAGTACATGCGTATGGCTGACGGCCACCTCGAGAGCCTTCCTGCAAAGAACATCGACACAGGTATGGGCTTCGAGCGCCTCTGCGCAGTGCTCCAGGGCAAGAACTCCAACTACGACACAGACGTATTCTCAGGAATGCTTGACAAGATCGGAGAACTTTCAGGACACAAGTACGGCGAGGACAAGAAGACCGACGTGGCTATGCGAGTGATCGCTGACCACATCCGTACCATCAGCTTCGCGATCGCCGACGGCCAGCTTCCTTCAAACGCGAAGGCAGGCTATGTGATCCGCCGAATCCTCCGCCGCGCCGTACGCTACGGCTACACATTCCTCGGCTTCAACGAGCCTTTCCTCTGCAGGCTTCTCCCTCAGCTCATCTCAGACATGGGCGAGGCTTATCCTGAGCTCCCTGCACAGCAGAGACTCATCGAGAACGTCATCCGCGAGGAGGAGATGGCTTTCCTCCGCACTCTCGACAGAGGCATCAAGCTGATGGACGACTACATGGCAAAGGCTGCTGACACAAAGGTCATCAGCGGCGTCGATGCATTCACACTCTATGACACATTCGGATTCCCTATCGACCTTACCGAGCTCATCGCCACAGAGAACGGCTACACAGTAGATCTCGATGGCTTCAAGGTCGAGCTCCAGAAGCAGAAGGACCGTGCCCGCAACGCTACCGCCAACGAGTTCGGCGACTGGGTAGAGTACCATGCAGGCGAAAGCGAGTTCGTCGGATATGACAACACCACAGTCGAGGGCGCACAGCTCCTCAGACAGCGTATGGTCAAGCAGAAGAACAAGGAGATGCTCCAGCTCGTGTTCGACCAGACTCCTTTCTACGGAGAGATGGGTGGTGAGGTCGGCGACACCGGCTACATCGTATCTGAGAGCGGCGAGAAGATCGCCATCATCAACACAGTGAAGGAGAACGGCCTTACCGTCCATATCGCAGAGAAGCTCCCGACAGACCCTACCGAGACATTCACTCTCGTGGTAGATGCACAGAAGAGGCAGAAGATCGCGAACAACCATACATGTACCCACCTTCTTGACGAGGTCCTCCGCGACGTACTCGGAACACATGTCGAGCAGAAGGGTTCATACGTATGCGACAACTACCTCCGTTTCGACTTCTCACACTTCGAGAAGCTCACCGACGAGCAGATCCGTCTCGTCGAGAGAAAGGTCAACGCACTCATCCGTGCGAACCACCCTCTCGAGGAGAAGAGAGACGCTACCATGGACGAGGCTAAGGCAATGGGCGCAATCGCACTCTTCGGCGAGAAGTACGGCGACGTCGTACGCGTCGTGAAGTTCGGCGACAGCGTCGAGCTCTGCGGTGGCTGCCACACCAGCGCTACCGGTAACATCGGTTACTTCAAGATCACAGCCGAGTCAGCTATCGCTGCAGGTATCCGCCGTATCGAGGCCGTGACCGGCGAGGCTGCCGAGGAGTACTCTGAGAATCTCCAGGACACTCTCCGCACTGCAAAGGCATTCTTCAACAATGTCCCGGACCTCGCAGGTGCGATCCAGAAGCTGGTCAACGAGAACGCTGAGTACAAGAAGAAGGCAGAGGAGTTCGCAAAGCAGAAGGCTGCCGAGTTCGCAAAGACACTTGCCGAGAGAGCTCAGGAGGTCAATGGCGTGAAGCTCATCATCATCAACCAGGCTACTGCCGCAGGCATCGACCCTGTAATGATGCGCGACGCTGCAGCTCTTCTCCAGAAGGAGCTCAGCAACACAGCCATCGCAGCCGCATTCGAGCACGAGGGCAAGCCACAGCTTCTCCTCATGTATGCCGCTGACATCGTGGCAAACGGCAAGAACGCAGGCAAGGATATCCGCGAGGGTGCAAAGTTCATCCAGGGCGGCGGTGGCGGACAGCCAGGCCTTGCTACTGCAGGTGGACGTAACGTAGAGGGTCTCAAGGAGGCTCTTGACGCACTCGTTGCCGTAGCGACAAAGTAAGTAACAGCAGAGGGGCCGCTCTCAATGAAGAAATTCGACAAGTTCCTGCTCAAGGCATTCTTAGGACCGTTCTTCGCGGTCCTGATCGTCGTTACCTTCATCCTGATGATGCAGTTCCTCTGGGTCTATATCGACGAGCTGGTCGGAAAGGGCCTTTCCTTCAAGGTCATACTCGAGTTCATGGCCTGGGGCGGCACGACCATGCTGCCGCTGTCACTGCCGCTCGCCACTCTTCTGGCGTCCGTGATGACCATCGGCCAGATGGCCGAGAACTTCGAGCTCATCGCCATCAAGGCTTCAGGCGTATCCCTCGCCAGGGTCATGGCACCTCTTGCGATAGTCTCAGTGATGATCAGCGTCGGAGCCTTCTTCGCCGCGAACGACCTCGTACCTCTTGCATACAATGAGATCATGACCCTCCGAGACGACATCGGAAAGACCAAGGATGAGATCAACATCCCAAGCGGTACCTTCTATGACGGAATCGAGGGCTACATCCTCAGGGTCGACAGCAGAGACAAGAAGACAGGAATGATGCACGGAGTGATGGTCTACGACCACACCGACAGGAGCGGAAAGACTACCGTCACCCTTGCTGACTCCGCGATGATGAAGATGTCGAAGGCAAAGGACTACCTTACCTTCAAGCTCTACAACGGAATCAACTACCAGGAGACCAACTCAATGAAGTACAGGGACACTACCCTGCAGCTTGAGAGGGTCAGCTTCCGCAACCAGGAGCTCATCATCCCGTTGAAGAACTACTCTTTCGAGAAGTCCGAAGGAGCAAGATACGGAGACCAGATCAAGACCATGAAAGTGGCGGTCCTCAGGCATGGACACGACTCCGTGACCGTTCTGAGGGATTCTGCGCTCAACGCCCAGTACGACAGGTTCAGCCGCAGCTCGATGCTGAGGTACAACTCACAGCTCGACACAGCGAAGCACTTCGAGGACAAGCCTGCGTCAGACTATGCGTCCTTCTTCAAGTGGGAGACACCGGAACAGGAACGAGAAGCCTACGACAGAGCTGTAAGCCAGGCAAGCTCCGCACAGGAGATCCTGCGCAGCTATGAGAACGATGTATACGACTATCTCTGGACTCTCCGAAGGACTGACGTCGAGCTGCTGAAGAAGTTCGCCGGGGCACTCGCCTGCCTGCTGATGTTCCTCATCGGAGCACCTCTGGGCTCATTCACCACACGTAAGGGAGGTCTTGGAGCGTTCCTTATCATCGCAGTGCTGTTCTTTGTGCTCTACTGGGTAGTGGACGTGACGGGAGCCAAGCTGGCCAAGGACGGCGCGACCTCCGCATGGACAGGAGCGTTCATCTCCGCCGCCGTGCTGGGACCTATAGGCATATATCTGTCGTGGAGAGCCATCCGCGACCTCAAGCTGATGAATTCTGACAGCTTCAAGGGCTGGTGGAGAAAACTTAAGAGC
Organism: Bacteroidales bacterium; assembly: GCA_024398105.1. Classification (GTDB taxonomy): domain Bacteria; phylum Bacteroidota; class Bacteroidia; order Bacteroidales; family UBA932; genus Cryptobacteroides. The sequence continues at coordinate 71,143 of JAKSJP010000006.1, forward strand.
AAGATCATAAGTATGTTCAGAAAGACAAGAATCGTATACATGGGTACACCTGAGTTCGCTGTAGCGCCTCTGGATGCCCTCGTGAAGGCCGGCTACAATGTGGTCGGCGTAGTTACAGTCGCAGACAAGCCAAGCGGACGCGGTCTCAAGGTCAACGAGAGCGCAGTCAAGAAATATGCTGTGGAGCACGGCATCCCGGTACTCCAGCCTCTCAAGCTGAAGGATCCGGAGTTCCTCGGGCAGCTCGCCGCATTCAAGGCGGACCTCTTTGTCGTGGTCGCCTTCAGGATGCTGCCTGAGGTCGTATGGAAGATGCCGCCTCTGGGAACTTTCAACCTCCACGCCGCTCTCCTTCCTCAGTACCGCGGAGCCGCCCCTATCAACTGGGCAGTCATCAACGGCGAGAAGATCACAGGTGTGACTACATTCATGATCGACCAGGAGATCGACACCGGAGGCATCATGCTCCGCCAAGAGGTACGCATAGCCGATGACGAGACGGTAGGAGACGTCCACGACAAGCTCATGCCTATAGGTGCGCAGCTCGTAGTCGAGACAGTCCAGGGCATCATAGAGAAGAATATCGAGACCCGCGTGCAGCGCAGCTTCATACAGGGATCCGAGGTCCTCAAGAGTGCGCCTAAGCTCACCCGCGAGCTCTGCCATATCGACTGGAATGCTCCTGTATCCGAGGTCTACAACCTCATCCGCGGCCTCAGCCCATATCCTGCAGCCTTCACCGAGATCGTAAAGGAAGGCGCCGCACCGCTCCAGATGAAGATTTTCGCCGGTGAGAAGGTAATCGGCGAGGCTTGGGACAAGATGAGCGGAGGTATGGCGGTGGAGCCAGGTACCATGATCTCGGACGGCAAGACCTATCTCGCGATCGCGGTCCAGGACGGTGCGATCTCGCTCAAGGACATCCAGCTGTCCGGCAAGAAGAGGATGGACGTCAAGAGCTTCCTTCTCGGATTCCGCGAGCCTGCTTCATATTCGACGACCGCCGGCACTTCCGCTGCCGAGATCGCCAGGACAAGAGTCTAGGACCATGGCAACCGCAGTCATAGTTGGAAACGGGGACTTCCCTCGCACCGCCTACCCAAGGTATCTTGTAAGCGGTGCTGACCATATCGTCTGCTGCGACGGAGCTCTCTCTACATGGCTCAGGGTCGCACCTAAGATCTTCGGGGAACAGAAGCTTCCTGATGTAATCATCGGTGACATGGACTCGCTGTCCGCAGGTCTGAGGAAGAAGTACGCCGAGCGTGTAGTACATGTCGAGGAGCAGGATTTCAACGACCAGACCAAGGCACTTCTCTATGTCCTGAACAATTTCAAGGACGTCGACACCATCCATTTCATAGGAGCCGCAGGAAAGAGGGAGGACCATACCATAGGCAATCTTTCGCTGCTCATGGAGTACGCCAAGGCCCTCTGTGGATCATGCGAAGCCGCTGATTATCTCTCGAAGTGCATGTATGACGCCCTCGCTCCCTTCCGAGGACGCGAGCTGGCCATCGACACAGTCACGGACTACTCGACTGTCATAGCAGTCTCTGACTCTTGCGAGCTGATGGTCGGAGAAGGCAGGAAGATTTCCATCATATCAGCCGACAACACGCTGAGGATCAAGTCAGAAGGCCTCACCTGGCCTACCGACGACGTCGTATTCGACAACCTCTGGAAGGCGACTCTGAACAGGGCTGTGGACGATGTTGTCAAGCTGACTTTCAGCCATCCCTCGGCTGCGCTGGTCGTGCTGGCGTAATTTTTTGAGTTTTCTTTTAAACTAATCTCCCTGATATCTGTCAAAGGAGTATTGACACACTTATTAATCTTTACTGTTATGAAGAAAATTCTTGCTACTATCGTAGCTGCAGTTGCCATGCTTATCGCTGGTAATTCTGCAAAGGCTCAGATGCCTCAGTTCGATGCTGCCCAGATGGCACAGATGCGCGTTGACCAGATGAAGGAGTCTCTCAAGCTCGACAAGGATCAGGCTGCAAAGCTTCTCGATCTCTTCAAGAAGCAGAGCGAGGAGATGATGAAGATGTTCGAAAGCGGCTCAATGCCTGACATGGACAAGATGATGGAGAACATGAAGAAGCAGGACGAGGCTGTGAAGAAGCTCCTTACCCCTGAGCAGGCTAAGAAGTATGACGAGCAGCAGAAGGCTATGAGAGAGCAGTTCGGTGGCGGATTCTAATAGACAAATCGTTACTCAATTGTTCCTGTAAAAGACAAGGGCCCGCGAGATATCCGCGGGTCCTTGTTCTTTTTTGTATGTAACTCTTAGAGAGTGCCCTGCTTGAGCTTCTCGATGTAGGCATCGATTCTCTGAAGCTCGTTAGGGATACGGATGCTCTGAGGGCAATGGCTCTCACACTGGCGGCAGCCGATACAGTGGTCTGCCTGGCGGAGTGTAGGGATCGCCTTGTTGTACTTTGTGAGGTAGTCCCTGCGGAGCTTCCTGTAATTCTCCTGGTCCTGGCTCTGAGGAGCTGCGCCCTCATTGACCATGGTATTGTAGTACCTGAAGATGTCAGGGATGTTGATACCGTAAGGACAAGGCATACAGTACTTACAGTCGTTGCAGTCCACTGTAGGGAATTCCTTGATAAGGACAGCCATCTTCTCGATGAACACGAGCTCCTCGTCGTTCATGTACTGGAAGTCGGTGAAGGTGTTCACGTTGTCCACGAGGTGCTCCATATAAGTCATACCGCTGAGGGTTGTGAGGATCCTTGGGTGAGAACCTACGAAGCGGAATGCCCATGAGCCTACCGATGCGTCAGGATTCCTCTCCTTGAACTGCTGAGCCACGATCTCAGGGACACGTGAGAGACGTCCACCCTGGAGAGGCTCCATGACTGTGATAGGAATTCCGAGAGAGTCGAGCTTCTCATAGAGATACTCTGCGTTGGTGTTGTTTCCGCTGGCATGTCTCCAGTCGACATAGTTCATCTGGATCTGTACGAAATCCCAGTGGTACTTGTCGTGGAGAGCGATGAGCTGGTCAAACTCGTTCTGGTTTCCATGGAAAGAGAAACCCATCTGACGGATCTTGCCCTTCTCGCGCTCGCCCATCACGAAGTCCATCATACCATTGTCCACGTATCTCTTGCTGAATGCAGGGAGTCCGCCTGATCCGATAGAGTGGAGGAGATAGTAGTCGAAATAGTCCGTCTGCATCTCATCGAACGAATCATGGTACATCTTGATCGAACCCTTCTCAGATGCGTCACCGAAGTTGGAGAGCTTGGTAGCGATGTAGAAGCTCTTGCGGTCGTAGCGGCTGAGAGCGATACCGGTGGCCTTCTCAGACTGTCCCTGGAGATATGCTGGTGATGTGTCATAGTAGTTGACGCCATGGGCCATCGCATAGTCTACCATCTCGTTGACCTTTGCCTGGTCGATGATGTCCTTGCCGTTCTCGTCCTTGATCATAGGCCATCTCATACAGCCATAGCCAAGGAGGGAAACGTTGTCACCGTTGTGTTCGTTCTTACGCATCTCCATCTTACCCTCGCCTGACTTGGCGCCTACGATGGTAGGAGATGTCTTTGTCTTATCGTTAGAGCAGGCAACGGCTGTAGCGGCAGCAACTGCTCCTGCGCCTGTCACCTTGAGAAAATCTCTTCTGCTGATATTCTTTTCCATTGCTGTTCCTCCTTATTCTTTGATATGGACCTGACGGCCATCCACATGGATAGCGCTGACTGGCCTTGATGGACAAAGGTTCTCACAAGCACCACATCCGATACACTTAGACTCGTCGACTGTAGGGATACGACGTGAGCGAGGGTTGTCCGGATCCTTGCGTACCATCATGATGGCACCTACAGGACAGTGGCGGGCGCAGTTGCCGCAATCGACATCGTCGCGGTTCACTACGCAGAGTTCGCGGTCGACTGTTGCGACACCGATATGGATGCTGGTCTTCTCCTCCGGAGTGATAGGAAGGATCGCACCTGCAGGACATACCTGCGAGCATGCTGTACACTCAGGACGGCAGTAACCGTCGGTGTAGCTCATCTTAGGCTGCATGAAGTGGCCAAGGTCTGTAGATGGTCTGAGCACGTTGTTAGGGCAGGCAGAGACACAGAGCTGGCATGCTGTACAATGGTTATAGAAATCCTTGACGCTCTTTGAGCCGAACGGAGTGAGGACTTCGCTGCGCTCAGGTTCCTGCTTAGGGAGGATCTCAGCGAGACCACCGTCGAGCTTCTTTGTCTGAGCGAATGCCTTCTGGGTCGCGAGGGCACCGGCAGCGACTACTGCTGATGTGACGAACGCGCGCTTTCCTGCATCGGGTGCTTCGGGAGCCTTTGCAGGCTCTTCCTTCTTTCCATAGGCATACTTATACTGGAGAGCACCGAACTTGCAGCTTTCGAGACAGTTGAAGCAGTCTACGCAACGGCTGTAGTCGATTGAATGGTCAGCGACATTGATACATGCTGCCTTGCACTTCTTCTCACACGCATGGCAGTTCTTGCACTTCGATGCGTCGATGATAGGACGGAACATAGCGAACCTTGAGAAGAAGCTGAGGGTCGTACCTACTGGACATACGGTGTTGCAGTATGTTCTTCCGTTCATCCAGGCGAGGACGGCGACGATCACGAATGTAGCGACTGCGATGATGAGTGCCGGGATGCTCTTACCCCAGACATGAGCAGGAGCGAAGATATTCTGGACCATTCGGCCGTAGGCGCTGTATGGTGCGAGAAGCACCACGAAAGCGTGGACACCTGCGATGATGGCTGCTACGAAAAGCACCCACACGCCATAACGGAGCCACTTCACCTCCGGTGAGAAGCTGAAACGCATCTTCTTTCCCTTACGCTTTGAGCTGATCCAAGAGACTACGTCCTGGAAAACGCCCATAGGGCAGATGACTGAACAATAGATTCTTCCGCATACCAGTGTCAGGGCCACGAGTGCAACGATCACGAGGACGTTGAGGGCGAGCACTGCAGGAAGGAACTGAAGCTTTGCCATCCAGCCGAATACCGGCTGAAGAACATCGGCAAGGTTCAGGAAAAGCAGGGTTATCCCGATGAAGAACAACGCTGCCAGAGCTACTCTGATTTTCTTGAGCATAATAGTGTAATTGTTTCGGACTTACGAAATTAAGAAAAATCCACAGATTCTGCAACGCAGCTTCGAGGTTAATACACAATGAAGGCTGGACCTTGCGGTCCAGCCTTCAGAGATATTCAGATAAGGATTAGAGTGTTGGAAGCTCCCAGTCCCAGATGAAATTGTCGTCATCCTCAGGGAAACCTGTACGCTCGTAACCTACTACATAGTAAGTTGTACCGTACTCTTCCTCATCATCATTGAATGAAAGGAAGAACTCGATCTTGTTGCAGGTGGTAGGAGTGCCAGGAGCTGTGACAGCAGCCTTGGTAACCTTACCGCCCCAGATCTTATGAAGTGAATCTTCATAAGCCTCATTTACATACTCTACACCCTCCTTTCCGAAGGTGAGGTTATCTGCATTGCAGTCAACCTTGCAAAGTGTCTCCCAGAAATATCCCTGATCATTGATCCACATCTCTGTGCCTACGTTTGCTGCAGTATTGTAGGTAACGAACTCTGCCTCTGCATATTCTTCCCACTCGCCATCTACATTTGCATAGATAGAGCACATCCAGTTTCCGGCGAGGTCTACAGTTGCAGTGTTCTCAACTTCGAACTTGCCACAAGAGCTGACAGAAAAAACTGCCAGTACTGTTGCGATTGCTGTTATGAACTTTTTCATTGATTTCATATTTTTTAGTTAGCATAGACACAGGTGAGGTCTTCACCCCAACCGCCCCAGTACCAGTTTACAGTAACTGCGCCGGTTGCCGGATCGTAATTAGAGCCACCATTGTCCTCGATTGCATAAGGCCATGCGTTCTTGGTCTGAAGAAGATCTATGCTGTTGTCCTTGTTAAGCTGGATGAGAGCATAGAAAGCATAGGCATTGCCATAACCTGCACGGATTGAGAAATAACCGCAGAGGAGGTCCTGCATATAGAAGAGACCTACGCCTGGGCCACGGGTGATCTTCATAGTGTAAGGAACCCTTGAAGACAGGTCTACGCCATCATCGATAAGTGTAAGATTACTGTATGAACCGGCGATATTCACGTCACTTGCGTTTGCAAGGTCATATACGACTACGGTTCTTGAAGCAGATCCAGCGAAACCATCCTCATTTACGAAAGAATAGTCGATGGTGTAGATGCCGGGAACATCAGTGTCAAGATCTGTGTCGATATCAACATCTGAAGTAATGTCCTCACCCTTGTAAGTAGCTGCGAAACCTGGATCAACCCAAGAGTCACCAAGCTGCCAAGCGACAGTGCTTCCACCCTGGATGTCGAACACTGGATAGTAGGTTACTTTCTGATTGACAGCATGGTCGACCTTCTCACAAGAAGCAAAAAGGAGACCCATTGCAACCAAGCTGAGTATTATTGTCTTTTTCATAATCGTATCAGTTTATTTTGCCCAGAATACCTTCTCACCTGGCTTCTTCTGTGCTGGAGCATTCTCATTTGTATCAGTTGAGGATTTCGCATACATAAGTCTGCCAAGAAGTGTATTGTCAGGGAGTTCAACTACATATACTGGAGTGAAGATTGTACCAGGTACATATACGCCAGCAGCCTGAAGATCGGTTGCAAGAGGAGTAGGATTAGCCTTACCGTCGGCAACATTGGCCTTGGCAAGCTCTACCCACTTGGCGTAGATCTCCTTACCGGTCTTAGGACCGAACTGAGGATAACCTGTACGACGGAGCTCGCACCAGCTCTCGAAGCCGTTGATACCAGCGAGGGCAACCCACTTCTGGATACCGATGTTCTCCTTAGCCTTTGCTGAATCCCATGCATATCTGCTGCCGGCAGCGTAGATCTCCTCTGAACCTGATACTCCGTGGGTAGCGAAAGATGCATCGATGGCAGCCTCGTAATGAGCCTTTGCCTTTTCATTGTCGTTAGCCATTGTTGCATAGTACTCTGCAAGGAAGAACTCTGTCTCAGCGACAGTGATGAGCCACATTGGTGTATCGTACTTGATCTTGATCTCAGCCCAAGTGTTCTCCTGATCCTTGTTTGACTTGTCACCGAAGTACTTCGCATCGATCTCCTTTGACATCTGCTCATCGATGAAACCACCTTCGTAGTTGCCATACTTCTCAGATGCATTGTACTTTGCAGGGAGACGGCCGTCGTTCACCTCCATCATGGTACCTGTTACAGCCATGTGGGCACAGAACTCGATTGTCCTGCCTGTTCCGACGTCACCTCTTACTCGTACTGCCTCGCCGTAGATAGGGTTGTCGAGACCAGCCTGGTTTGTCCAGTAGCTGCTGTCGAAACCGATGTCGCTTGTAGGGAAGTTATTCTCAGCAACGAGTGCTGCGACAGCTGACTTCACGTCAACGGCGCCGCTCTCACGCATGAGGATACGGAGCTTGAGGGCATTGGCGAACTGGATCCAGTTGTTGATATCAGTGCTGCTTGCGAAAAGCATGTTGTCGCTTGCCTTGTCACTTGCTGAAACCTTTGAGAGAGCCTCATCGAGTTCAGCGACGATACCTGCGTAGACAGTCTTGCCGTCGTCATAGACAGGTGTGAGGTTTGATGGATCGAGAGCCTCAGTGTAAGGAGTCTCACCGAATGCATCTACCATCATCTGGAAAGCGTATGTGCGGAGTACTGTGCAGACGAGATAGTCGCCCCAGTTCTCAGCAGCCTCTGCCTTCGCACGGAGGGTAGTAGCGTTACCTGCAACCTTTGTATAAGCGTCGCGATAGAGGTTTCTTGTATAACCTACTGCCTGGCCGCTTGAGATACTTGAAGCATCCCAGTGTGCAAGACCGAGGTACTGAGGTCCACCAGGTTTGATAGCCATCTGGTCAGCATAGAATGAGCCGAGCATATGTCCATAGAAACCTGAGATATTTACGAGATTGAGCTCGATTGCCGGAATTACAAGACCGTTGTCAACTGATGTGACAGCATTAGGGTCGTCATTGACATCAAGCCAGTTGCCGCATGAAGTTGCACAGAGTGTAGCAGCTGCAGCGAAGAATGTAATAATGTACTTTTTCATAATCACTAGAACTTAACCTGAATGTTGAAACCCATATACTTTGTAGGAACTGTACAGTTGATCTCACCGAATGAACCGTTGAGGTCGGTTGTATAACCCTGGTCAGGATCGATGTAGCAGTTGCTCTTTGGAGTCCATGTGAAGAGGTTGCTGCCGACTGCTGAGAGTCTTACACCTGTAAGGCGCATAGCAGAAACCCACTTCTCAGGAAGGTCGTAAGACACGCTGATCTCACGGAGCTTTGCGTAAGTACGGTCAACGAGCTTACAGAGACCACCTTCAACCGGATAAGAGTTGTTACCATTCATATAGTACTGGTAAGTTGACTCGTAAAGAGTGATAGGAGTGTTGTTCTCTGCATATTCGCCATTACCCAGATCAACGACTGAGTTAGGAACTACGAATGCCTTACGGTCGTTATAGGTGTTCTCGATTGAGTTACCGGTGAACCAGAGGAGGGTCTTGGTACGGCTGTACATGTAACCACCGTAACGTACATCGAATGATGCAGCTACTGAGAAGTTCTTGTAACGTACTGAAGTATTGATACCGCCCTGCCACTTGTTCTGGAAGTTGAGACCTGTGTCAAGCTTGTCAGCTGACTGCTTAGGAAGACCGTCATTGCCGACGATGATCTTGCCGTCCTCTGTCTTCTCTACCATGTTTGTCCAGATAGTACCGAGTGGCTTGCCGATCTCTGCGTATACAGATACGTCGTCATAGCCTACGAGCTGTGACTTGGTATCACCGAGGCCGTCAGGAAGGCTGACAACCTTATTGTTGTTCTTTGACCAGTTGAAGTCGAGATCCCACTCGAAGTTGCGGGTCTTGACAGGGATGGTTGTGAGGAGAAGCTCGACACCCTTGTTAGAGACCTTACCGAAGTTGACTACCATTGAGGTGTAACCTGTAGCAGGGTCTGAAGGGAGCTTGAAGATCTGCATGTCAGATGTTCTGTTGTAGTATGATGCGTCGAGTCCGATACGTCCGTTGAAGAACTGGAGGTTTGCACCGATTTCGAACTCGGTTGTCATCTCAGGAGAGAGAGAACCTGATGCAAGTGAAGCCTGAGCCATGTAGCCGTTGTAGCCGTTGAATGGGAATGAGAGGTCAGATCCGAGGTAACCTGCAGCATAACCCTGGACGAATACAGGGTTTGTGAGGTATGCGCTAGGGTCGTTACCTGTCTTACCATAAGCCATACGGACCTTACCGAAGCTGAATGCGTTGCCGAGATCGAGTGTGTTTGTGAAGATCCAGCTGAGGGTAGCACCTGGGTAGAAGTAACGGTTGTTAGCCTTTGGAAGAGTTGAAGACCAGTCGTTACGTGCTGTAACGTCGAGATATACCTGGTCGTCCCAACCTACCTGGAGGTCACCGAAGATACCGATGCTTCTTCTGAGGCTCTGGCTCTCTGTTGCCGATGGAAGGCTTGTGGTGTTGCTGAGATCCCAGAAACCTGTGTCGAATGTAAGACCGGTCACACCTGCTCCGAGATATGTAGAACCACGCTCGTTGATGTTGGCACCTACAGTTGCGTTGATCTCGAGCTTGCTGTCGACATATCTGTCGCTCCAGTTAGCGAGGAAGTCATGGTTGGTCTCATGGTATCTACCATAAGAAGCATTGACTGAACCCTCCTGGTTTGTAGAGCTTGAGTTGGTGTATGACGGATCCATTGCGATCTGATACATGGTAGTCTTAGCGTCATAGTCTGTGTAGTCGAGACCATAACGGTAAGTGAGGGTGAGCTGCTTTACAGGATTAGCCTCGAGCTGAACCTTACCGAACACCTTCTTGAGGTTTGTACGGTTGTAAGAGTTGTCGATGATCCAGTATGGGTTGGTGATTCCGTAAGGTGTGAACCAACCTTCCGGTCTGTTGAAGACGCTTGAGAGATCCTGTGCATCGATGAAGCTGATGTCACGGCCGGCCTGATAGAGACCCTCGAGGATTGACTGCTGACCTGAACCCTGGCTGACCTGGTCGGTCTGCTGAGTTGTGAAGTTGAGCGATGTCTCCATCTTGAGCCAAGGCTTAGCCTGGTGTGAACCACGGAGGCTGAAGGTGTTCTTGTCGTAAGTATCCTTGTTTCTTGGGAGGATACCGTCATCCTTGATCTTAGAGTAAGATGCGTAGAAAGATGTCTTTGCGGTACCGCCTGACACTGCTACGCTGGTATTGTACTGTACACCTGTCTCGTAGAAGTTCCTGATGTTGTTAGGGATAGCTGTGTAGTTCTTAGCCATCTGTGAGTTGTCGACGACAGGACCATAGACACGGAACTGGTCATTGAGCCTAGGACCCCATGAACCGTTCTCGTCGAGAGTGAGGTTACCGTCCCAACCTGTACCGAACTCATTCTGGAACTCAGGAAGAGTTGCGACAGAAGAGAACTGCATACCTGCGTTGACTACGATCTCAGTCTTAGACTTGTTTCTACCGTTCTTGGTGTTGATGAGGATGACACCACCTGCTGCACGGCTACCATAAAGTGCGGTAGCAGCTGCGCCCTTGAGGATGGTCATTGACTCGATATCGTCGTTGTTGATAGAACCTACACCTGCACCGAGGTTACCATAACCTTCAGCGGTGTTGTAGATTGTAAGCGACTGCATTGGGACACCGTCGATGACGTAGAGAGGCTGGTTTGAGTTACCGATGGAGCTGAAACCACGGATGACGACTGATGACTGCGCACCAGCGGTGGTAGCTGAACCGGAAACCTGGACACCGGCTACCTTACCAGCGACTGAAGCCACAGCGTTGTTTCCACGAGCTGCTGTGAGATCCTCGCTCTTTACGGTAGATGCGGCATAACCAAGAGACTTCTCAGACTTGGTGATACCAAGAGCAGTGACGACAACCTCATCGAGGACAGTTGTATCTTCCTCCATGGTGATGTTGATCTGCGAATTGTTACCTACAGATACTGTCTGGGACTTCATACCGAAGAAGAGGAACTCGAGAGAGTTCTCTGGTCTTGCGGTCACTGTGAAATGACCGTTGTCATCGGTAACTGTTCCTACGCTTGTTCCTGAGACCACTACGGATACACCTGGCATAGGGAATCCGTCCTGGTCAAGGACTGTACCTGTAATCTGTTTCTGCGCCATTGCAGAAAGGGTAATACCCACCAGGGCGATTACCGAAAGTACAATTTTCTTGAACATGTTTGATGAATTAATATGTTGAATTTTGTTTGTTCAAAACAATTTCAAGTGGCAAATATACGAATTTTTTACGAACCCATAATAATTGTTAAATGCCGTATTCATTTGATATTCATTCAATTTCCTAGTAATTACTAATATATTTTAACAATTATTTAACATTTGGCTTACATTTTATAATCTAATTAAATATTTTCCTTAATTATAATAACAGCGAATCCGGCTACAGCCCACTTATACAGGGCCATAGCCGGACTATAAAACATTTTTATTCCGGATTACTGGACTCCGAGAAGCTCTATCTCAAAAATCAGGGTAGACCATGCCGGAATCCCCGGCTGGTCGATCTTGCCGTATCCCAGCTCAGCAGGGATATAGAGCTCCCACTTGTCGCCCACCTTCATCTTAGGGATGGCGATGACCCAGCCCTGGATAAGGTCACGGAGCCTGCATGCAAGAGGATAGCCTCCGACACTTGTATCAAAGCATTTCCCGTCTATGGTACGTCCGGTGTAATGGCAGCTGATGACATTGTTGAGGTTGGTCACGCTCTTGCCGTCGCCGCTTTTCAGCACCTTATAATATATACCTTGCTGAAGTTCCTGTACGCCTTCCTCCTGGGCGAGGAGCCTGAGCCACTCCTCATTCTCCAGTGCATAGGCAGACTTTGTCTTTTTTCTCCTGAACATGGTAGATTTCTCCCGGGATTATTCCTTTATGGCCTTACGAGCCTTACTTCATATACGCCGCCGACAGATGCGCCAGGGGTCTGGAGAGCCTGGAACTTCACGCGTACTTCCTTCTTTCCTTCAAGCATTGAAGCAGGGATTGGATACTCCACGCCATAGAACTGGCTCTTGCCGAACTTGCCGGTATTGTCTACGTCAAGGAGAAGCTCGTCGTCGACATAGATCTGGAACTTGCGCTGGCCTCTCTGCTCCTCACCCCAGTACTTCACATAGAGCGATGCGTTGGTGCTACCCTGTGTAGCAAGCACATAGCTGAAGTAGCCGCCCATTCTTGCGTCTCTGTAGAACACATCCTGGGTAACACCTGTCTGGGTTCTCTCCTGCTTCATGAGGTGGTCTGCCTCTGGCTGCTGCTCGCCTGGGTTGACAGCGTCGTATGACCTTCTGATGAGAGCAAGTCTCTCAGCCTCTTCCTTTGCGAGCTTCTCAGCATAGGCTTTGTAGCTGTCCTTGTCAAGACCGAGCCAGTAAATCTGGTATCTTGCGTCATGGATGTCTGCGAAAGGCTCGAGCTCGCCCTGGATGGCGTTCACAACCTGCATGTCGAAAGTGAAATGGAGCGGCTTGCCAGGAACAGGCTTGAGACAGTCTGCAAGTGACTTTCCGTCCGGGCTCACAAGGATAGGTGCCTGTGCGATAGGAAGCTGCTCGCCGCTTGCGATATGGCTCCAGCGACCGTCGTCAGCGACAAGGCCTCTGAGATCCTCGTAACCTGTCTTCATACCGAGAAGCACAGGACCGTGCATGAATGCGACATAGTCCTTGACGTTAGGAAGCTCCTCGATCTCTGTGTGCATAGGGAGAGACATTTCGATGACGTCACCCTTCTTCCACTTTCTGTCGATAGCGACATATGAACCGCTCTCGCAGGCTGCGACTGCCTTGCCATTGACCTTCACTACAGGATCGCTGCACCATGAAGGACATCTTAGGTTCATTGTGAACTTGCCCTTTCCTGAGGTCACAGTGATCTTTGTGGTCTCCTCGTAAGGGAATGAAGTCTCCTGACGGATGACCATCTTACGTGCCTTCCAGTTGAGCTCTGAAGCTACGAAAAGGTTGACATAGAGGTCGTCGCCGTCCTTGGTATAGATGAATTCGTTGTACTTGCCATGATTCTCCATACCTGAGCCTACGCAGCACCACATACCCATGCCCGGAGCTGAGTATACTCTGTAGTGACGAGGTCTTGCCGGAGTGAAGTATACATATCCGCCGTGCTCAGGATGCTGGGTCGAGAGGATATGGTTGAACATCGCACGCTCATAGAAGTCTGCGTACTCGGCCTTAGGGTCGATACGGAAGAGAGCCTCGGTGAGCTTGAGCATGTTGTAGGTATTGCAGCTCTCAGGACCCTGGTTGTCGGTGATGAAGTCCATGCATGCGGAAGGGCTTGGGAAATGCTCCCTGCGGCTGTTTCCACCGAATGCGAGGCTGCGGTTCCGGCTGACTGTCTGCCAGAAGAAGCGGCCTGCCTCATGGTAGTTCTCCGCTGAAGGATCGAGCTCGCTGATACGTGCGAAACCCACGGTCTTAGGCACCTGGGTGTTGGCATGGAGGTTGTCAAGCTGGTCGATGTCCTGAGAGAGAGGATCCATGATCGCCTTGTGCGAATATCTCTTGGCTGCGGCGAGGAACTTTGCGTCACCGGTGATGGCATATGCATCGGCGAGGACCTCGTTCATGCCACCCTGCTCAGTCGCAAGTACGTCTGCCATCTGGGCGTCAGAAAGGTTGCGGGTGATGTAGATCGCCCAGTCACAGAAGTCGAGGAAAAGCTTCTTTGCCTGCTCGCTGCCGGTATATGCCCACACGTCACGCAGACCTGCGAACATCTTGTGCACGTTGTAGAGAGGCACCCATGCTCCCTTGTAGAGCTTGAAGTCACCTGCCATGAACGTAGTCCATATCTCCTTGCTGTTCGGAACGCCACCGAGATAGCCTTCTCCCCAGCCCTTGCAGTTGACGCGTGAAGCATCGGCACAGGCCTGGAGCTCCTTCATCATATAGTCGAGCACCTTGCCGAGCCTTGGATCGCCGGTCTCCGCATAGTTCATGGCGATGGCGGTCACATAGTGGCCGATGATATGGCCGTCGAGGCCTTCCCAGTTAGGGTAGTACTCCCCTTTCGGCTTCAGTCCGGTCTCATGGAGAATCGGCGCAAGCATACGGTCGACATCGTACTGGAGAAGAACCTCGATGTTGAGGTCCCTGGCATGCTTGAACGGACCGTCAAGAAGAGTGACATCCGCAGCATTGAAAAGCTTCGGATAGAGGGATTCCTGCGCAGACAGTCTGCCTCCCGCAAGGAGACAGACTGCCACTAGAAGAGTATGTCTTAGTTTCATGGGATAATTGGTTTTCTTAGTATTTCCGCTAAGATATCCATTATTACCCATTTACGCAAATCGGAATGCTATTCCTCGATCTGTGAGATGATCTCGTCGCACTTGCGGATGACTGCGAAGTGCATCTTCAGGCCGATCACGCCACCGATCAATGCTCCTACGAGCACTCCTGTCATCATGAATACTGCAAGGACGACATCGTCTGACTTCATGAAAAGCTCCACTCCCATCCATATCAGCCATGCACCGATCATGGCAGCTGCATACTTGAGCCAGTCCTGATATCTCTGCTTGAGACCCTTCACGCTCTGGGCGAACTGCCTCATGCTGCTCTTCGATGCGTCAGGAAGCCTGACTGCCCTGTGCCAGTATGTAGTGAACCAGATGCACACTGCCATCATGAGATCGGTCGCAGCCACGAAAGCCCATGAAAGGTTGAATGCCGGGTTGTAGTGGAAAGCCATAGGCGCGATGATGATCACAAAGATTCCCGCCACGACGCTCACCCAAGCCCTGTTGTTGATCTGCTTCAGCTGTGAGCGGAAAGTCTGCTGGAGAAGGCGGTCATTGATGATCTCCTGCTCGTCGAGTCTTTCCTTAAGTACATTGTAATCAGCCCTGAGCTGCTCGAGTACTGAATTTGTTTCCATATTATCCATAGTTTAAGATTTTTTTACCTGTTTGACATTTTCATTAACTGTTCTCTGATGCGGACAAGCTTGACAGATACGTTCTTCGCCGAGATTCCGACGATCGCGCCGATCTCCTCATAGCTGAGGGCCTCGAGCCAGAGGAGCACGATGCTCCTGTCCACCAGGCCCAGCTGGTTGATCCTGCCGTAAAGCTGCTTCACCTGAAGTGCCTTCTCGTCAGTATCCTCGAAAGGATCGATGTCCACCGAGAGGGAAACCTTCTCGCCACGACGCTTCTTCTTGCGGTCGTCGCTGATGCATGAGTTCAGCGCTACGCGCCAGATCCATGTCTTGACGGATGATTCACCCCTGAAGCCGTCAAAGCCGCTCCAAAGCTTGATCAGGATGTCCTGATAGAGGTCTGCCACCTCATCTGAATCCTTGGAGAACATGTAGCAGACCGTATAGATCTCGCTCTTGTGCTCCTTTACGATTCTTGAGAATTCTCTTTCCTTGTCTGTCATTGCGTGTCTTTCTAATCAAATTACACCCTTTAGACTCCGGACTTCCCGATTTACTACAGATAAAATGGAAAAAATTCTAATTATTTCTTCTCGGCATGCGCATGACAGGCGCAGGCTTCTCCGATATAGGCTTGAGCTCCATCTGGAACGGGATGGTCGGAAGACCGCTTGCACTCTTGAGATTACCTACCATGAAATCTCTATAGCAGTAGCGCACATACCTTGGCTCAGGGCAATCCTTGGTCCTGAGTGTCACGAAAGCGCCGTCGCCGAATGCCGATCCGGTCTCACCCTTGACAGCATGGAAATGTCCGGCCTCTCCTGCCACCTCGAATCCGATAATCTCATCGTAACCAAGGAAACCATTGTTCGCATTGTCAAAGTACACTGTGACCTTGTCGCCGTCGTAATATGCGGCCCTGGCCTCCGGGTTCATCGCAGGCAGCGCATCAAAGCCATATGCAAGACGCATGGCCTGGAAGCATGCCCTCTCACCTATCTGACGCTTCTGTGAAGGATGTACCTGATAGCGTTCATAGTCATAGGTAAGGTCATTGGTTCCGATGAGAGCACAGTTCTCGATCGCCTTGTATGCCTTGAACTGCTGCTCACGGATGATCGGGCCATGCTCGTCCTGAAGACCATAGTTGCCGTCATAATACTCGTAAGGAGGGAGCTCGACGATAAGGAAAGGGATGTCGCCGCGGCCGAAGTCGCTGCGCCAGGTCTTCACCATGGTCTGAAGCATCTCGGAATAGTCCTCTGTGAGCTCGCTCACATTTGACTCGCCCTGGTACCAGATGATACCGTTGACAGTATACTTGCTGGAAGGCTTGAACATGCCGTTATACATCACGTATGGCTTCTTCATCGCGTTGACAGACTGGTCAGCAGCCTTGGCGAGATCGACCTTAGGGAAGTCGGCGAGGGATTCCTTGCTCATCCATGGCTCGATGTTCGAGCCGCCCCAGCTGGCATTGATGACACCTACAGGGACGTCGAGGGCCTTTGAAAGACGGCTTGCGAAGAAGTATGCGACAGCTCCGAACCTTGGAGAGTTCATCGCGTTTGAGACCTGCCATGGAGCATCCACGTCATATTCAGGGTCAAGCGAGGTGACCTTCTTGACAGTGGCATGTCTCACGCCCTTGTACTGGCCTGAAAGCGCGATCTCCTCGAGAGAGCCCTCCACAGGAGTTCCGTTGCCGCCGCCAAGAGTCATCTCCATGTTGCTCTGGCCGCTGCAGAACCACACCTCACCGATGAGGACGTTCTTCGCCACGACTGTCTCGCCGCCGCTTCTGGCAGTGACGGTCTGCGGATCGAAGGTAGCCGCAGGAGTCTGCACCATGGCCTCCCAATGTCCGTCAGCATCTGCCTTGGCAGAGACAGAACCTGACTTCCATGACACCGACACCGTGACTGTCGCTCTTGGTGCGGCGATGCCGTATATCCTCGCCTGGGTCTGCTGCTGGAGAACCATGTTGTCACCGACAAGACCTGCGAACTTGAGATTACCTGCGCTGAGCACGAATGGCATGCTGAGAGCCACGAGTGCTATTGCAATCAATTTTTTCATAATGGTTCCTGTTTATTACAATTAGGTATATAGCCTTATTTCTTATAGAACACAGTGTTGAAGAAGTCTTCCATCTGACGTGCATAAGGAGCTCCGTATTTCCAGAACACTTCCTTTGTCGCTGAATCAGGTTTCCAGTCGTAGTATGCGTGCTGTGCACCTGGGACCTTGATATACTCCACGCTCTGGCCGGCAGCCTTGAGTGCGTTGTAGTAGAGCACGTTAGCCTCGTCGCTGACGGTGGTGTCCTCGGTACCACGGTTGAGCCAGTGAGGAATCTGGCGGACCTTAGGAGACGGGATGTTCGCGATAGGAGCGACTGCCTTCTGGCCATCCTCCGGGAGGTCGCGTACGAATCTCTTGATGTCAGACACGTCGAAGATACCATAGTTAGGAGCCACAGCCTTGATTGCGAGAAGGCTCTTGCGAGCGTCCTTGATCTTCATTCCCTCTGGCATATATGTAGGAAGATACTCGTAGACTCCCGGGATCTTTCCGAACCCTCTGTCGCCTACCTTTTCGATCATATTGGCCACGCTTGCACAGAGATGTCCGCCTGCGCTGTCGCCTGTGACTGCAAGCTTAGCAGGATCGAGCCCGTACTCAGCGGCATGCTCCTGGATATGGAGGATCGCACCATAGCAGTCCTCGATGAGCTGGTTCATGGTATTAGGAGTCTTGTCTCCGTCGGCTGTGCCTATCCAGCGATAGTCGATGCTGAACACCACATACTTGCCATCCCTTGCGAGCTCTCTTGCCATACCTGACATCACATCCTCGCAGTTCATTCTCCATGCGCCGCCGTGGATGATGACGATGCCTGGA
This sequence comes from Bacteroidales bacterium, assembly GCA_024398105.1. GTDB lineage: Bacteria > Bacteroidota > Bacteroidia > Bacteroidales > UBA932 > Cryptobacteroides. The sequence continues at coordinate 89,085 of JAKSJP010000006.1, forward strand.
AGCTTCTTCGCTCCGTCCGGGATGAATGCGTCGTACTTGAGAGGCTTCACGCCTGGCTGGGCATAGACGATGTCCTGTCTGCATGTGACTCCCTTGAGGACAGAAGGCTCGACGAACGATGCTCCTACAGAGCAGTTGCCGCTGACGTTGACCTCGAATTCCTTCTGGAAATACTCTGTGAAGAAAGCGAATCCGCCATTCATCGCCTGATAGCCGCACTCGAAGGCATAGCCAGGATCAGGGGTCGCGATGAACTTGAGGACAGTGCCCTTAGGAAGGTATGCGCCCTTCTCGAGGTCGGCTGTATTCACATCCGCACCGCCTACAAGAGTGACCTTGCCACCCTTGTGCTCGCCGATCCATACCCTTGCGTACTTGGTCGCGAGTGCGCGGTTGATGACAGGAGTCACGGTCTTCTCCATGACCTTATATCCCTCGATCACAGGATGGCAGCCATCCTTCGAGTATTCCGGGTTCATGCTACCGTCCTCGGCCGCCATTGCTGAATGGTAGTCTACGTACGGCACGTCTGCCTTGGCACAATATTCCTTGATCTTACGGTTGAGCTCGATGATCGTTCCGGCAGGGTGCTCGACCTCACGGCGCCAGAAGAAGAAATCACAAGGAGGAACTGACACGACGATCGGAATGATGTCATTCTGACGGGCGAGGTCTACCATGGACATTATCTGGGTCACCACGTTGTCGAGGGTGATGCGACCGTTGTTCTTGGCGACGTCGTTCGTACCGCAGCTGATGACTACGACCTTCGGATGGAGCTCGACGACGTCACGCTGGAAACGGGCAAGCATCTTGGAAGATGTCTGGCCGCTGATTCCGCGTCCGATATAGTTGTTGTCGGTGAAGAATGCAGGATCCTGGTCGACCCAGTACTCGGTGATGGAGTCACCCATGAACACCACGAGGGGTGCTTTGGTAACCTTCGCGTTGGCCTCGGCATATTTGTCGAAGCCGGCCCAGTCCTGCTCAAGCATAGGGTTGGCAGGACGCCCGGCAGGAGCAGTCCTTGCTGCCTGCTGGGCGAAAGCCGAAGATGTAAGGCCCATGGCGAGGGCCACTGCGATCAGTCTTAGGGATTTCATTGTATTCCGTCAAATATTTAGAACTTCCAAACCATGAAGGTGTTCTCACCTGTCTTGAGGTTCTCGAAAGGACCTACCTTAGGGCTTGACGCATTACGTGCATTGCCGAAGAAGTCGTGGTCGACCTGAAGCTTGGTACCGTCAGGGTTCTCGAAGTAACCGTTTGAGTAGTAAGTCTTACCAAGGTTGTCAGTACCCATGGTCTGAGTCTTGACGTTGTTGATGGAGTTGTCAGCGGTGATCTTGAGGACGATGCCCTCTGCTGTCTTCTCGAGAGATACCTTTGCATCAGCACCTGTGCTGACTGCACCCTCTTCGTAGGCATAATGCTTGACACCGTTCATGTAGACGTTGTTGCCTACTCTCATTGCAAGCTGGAAGCGTGATGACTGGCTGTTGCCTGCTGCCATCTGCTCTACGAAGCTCTTAGGGAGAGCGTCGGTCTTGCGGGTGTTGAGGTCACGGTAGATGCCCTCGTAGAATGGAGGTCTCTCATCGTATACTGATGTACCTGCGTCCTTGGTCTTGAGCTCTGAATCAGGAGCGATGGTGAAGATGTTGTTGAAGTAACGGTCGTCACCACCAGGGAAGTTCATCACACCGACGATCTTTGTTGAGTGTGGATAGTGGTATGGAGTGTAACGGTCAGTCACAGGATGGAATGTGATGTATCCTGAGATGATGTTGTGTACCCATGCTGAACCCTGACCCCACTCGAGGAATGCGTTAGGTGAAAGGAGTACGTTGTTGTCGATGAGACATGGACCATGGGTTACCTCTGTCCAGATGTCAGTGTGGTCGTTGTTGAAGAATACATTGCCGGTCACGCGTGTGCCGATGCCCTGCCAGTCAAGCCAGAGACCGTTGTAGCCGTTCTCGAGGATGTTGTTCCTGATGATACAGTCGATAGCTGCGTGGAGCTTGATACAGCCGACCTCAGCACCTGCGTACTGGCGCTTTGCGTTGATGTCGTGGATGTAGTTGTGCTCGATTGTAGAGAATACACCGCCGAGGTGGCCTACGATACCTGCCTGCTCGCAGTCGAAGATCTCGTTGTTGCGGATGATGTGTGAACCGATGTTCTCCTTCTTCCAACCCATGTCCTCAGCCTGGAAGATAGACTCGAGCTCACGGTTGAAGCCTACGAGCTCGCGCTCGATGGTCCAGCGGTTCTGACCTGAAGCGCGGTCCTTACCGATACAGATACCTACGCACTTAGAGTTGCTGATCACGTTGTCCTCGATCACCCATCCCTTGCTCCAATGAGGTCCTACGAGACCCTGCTGGAATGCTGTAGGAGGTGCCCAGTTGGTAGCGGCTGCGCTCATGTGGAAGCCCTTTACGGTGATGTAGTTCACACCTGGGAGAGCCGGGAAGAAGCATGCAGGACGTGCATTGACCTCTACGAGCTCCTTGTTAGGGTTCACACCTGCGCCGAAGTTTGCCCAGATGGTGGTCTCTGTGTCAGTAACCTCTACATACCATGCACGCTTAGCCTGCTCAGCCTTGCGGGTGTTCTGTGGGATCACAGGGTTGTCGACACCTTCGCGGGTGATCGACTGGAAAAGAGACACGTTGTTGAGATAGACCTCACCGACTACATAAGCGTCGTTGGTCTGGCTGAGCCAGTCACCTACGAGCGGTTCTGCGAACGGATTGAAATCCTTGAAGAAAGAGTTTGGAAGAACGACCTTCCATACGTCTGTCTTGCCCTGGCGTACCCAGCCTGTGACGATCTCTGAACCCTTGATCCAGACTTCCTCACCTGGAGCAGCCATGTATGTGATGCGGCTGTACTCGTCGGCACCTGAGTTGCGAGGCTGTACCCACTCACGGTAGACGCCCTCGTGTACGATTACGGTGTCACCGGTCCTGAGGACCATGGCAGCCTTGTTGATTGTAAGGAACGGAGACGCTGCAGAGCCATCGTTCTGGTCCGAGCCTGTCTTAGCGACATGGAACTCTCTTGCAGAAAGCCCTAAGGTCACGAAAAGTGCCATCGCGGCTGTGATAAAGCTTTTTCTCATAATTATGATTAATATTTGATAAGTGATTTCAGTAATCTTAGTGTATGTTTGTTAAAGATAGGGATTTTCAGATAGAATATAGGTGAAATTTCGCTTTTTCTTTTGAGTAGCGATAATAAATTGCTATCTTGTCTGGACATTGGTATTCAGTAACTAAT
>JAKSJP010000007.1 GCA_024398105.1 Bacteroidales bacterium
CAGGTGGCCGAGTATCACCGGAATCGGTGGCCGACTATCCGCCGGAATATCTAGCATTTGTTGTGCAAATTGAGATAGGGAAAAGTTAACCTATAGTCGTTCAATGAGTTAGTATACATAATTGTGCAGGCGAAAGAAATACATGGATAGCACCAAGGAGGAAGGTAACGCGCTGATAACATGAACTTATATTAGAGTCCTCACTAAAGTGAATGATGAAGATCTGTAAGATTCGATATCTGAAATTGAGACATATATTTATAATTACACAATTATAATTAGTCAGTTGTATTGTTTCAGGTCTGAGCCTAGGAATTGTATCTTTGATGTTTGGCATGGTATTCAATAGGTTATTACGATATAATGAATCCCAAAAGCACCCGGGGCTTTGTGTTTTTCGTGATCATGGTCACAGATTAATCCTTTATTAGTCATGAAAATGAAAAATTACTCACCGAATACGTCGGGAAAATATGGAAAGGCAAACTCTATCGAGATATGCCAAACTATTGAATCGTGCCGTCAGGCTATCATGTCTTGCAAGATTTCATATTCTTACAGACTTACGATTGAACATGTTATAAACTCTCTGGATGACGCAATTTATGATTTTGCTTCAATAATCGCAGAAGATGATCCTGTAATTATCAAATCAATCTTAAACGAGATTGGATATATCGGCAACCAGATTCTGGCTGAGGAATAGAGAGCCTATTCCTCATTAGTGTCCGGTAAAATCAAAATATTGTCATATAATCAATTGGTTCTCAGCTATTTATAGTGAATTTCGAATTCAATCGATTTGAATTGGCCAAATATATGATAATCAGCGATAACCATTAATCTAAGCTGCTGAAATAGGCTTTTTAATAGTTAGTTTACGCGATTCATATTTTTACCGGACACACATGCCCATTCCTAGCAAAAGCAGTTTTTATCAGGCTATTAACAGGTGACTATGGTACAAGCTGATTTCCGAATCTAATACGCACCTAATCTATGTAGATATGTCTCAATTTCTATAGGTTATAAAGTTGATTTTTAGTAAATTAGCATATAAACTATGGAAATTATGAGACATATTCTTTCAGTTATTCTTTTGCCCGTCAAAGTCGCTATTGCTATAGTTGTCTGGTTCGTTATCGGGGGCAGCAAATAGGCACTTTCCTATACTACATGCTGTACCAGTTCCAGTAGGAATCGTTTAGCACGTTGAACTTGACCTTGTATGATGCTGTAGCCTTGGTGTAGTCGCTGTACTTCGATGCCTGCGAGCTGACGTTGGAGTCATTGCCTCTTGACGAGCCATCAGGGTTGGTCATGGATGAAGTGTCAGCATAAGTACCTCGTGCGGTGTTCGAATAGAATGTGTAGACGCTGCTGGCTGCAACTTTCCCGTTTGGTTCGCTTGTAGTTATCTCAACCGGAACCCAGATGCTCGGATCATCGACGGTGATTGTGATGCAGTACTCAGCAGACTCCGGCATCGCGAGCTGCGAAAAACGGTTGCTCCTGAGATTGATTGCATTTGTGCAGTTCTCATGCCAGTAGTTCTTGTTGATCTTTGCAAACTCTCCCTCGAGGAAGACGTAGTTCTGGAGGCTTGAAGATGACGACTCCCCTGACAAGGTATAGACATAGGACGGCACGGTCGTCTTGTTGTCCGGCACTGTCACAGTGTAGGTGTATTTCGATGAAGATGCACTGGTGTTGTTTGCAGCCGTACATGAACTTGTGAAGACAAGTCCGACGTATACCTTGAAGCTGACGCCATAGGTGTTTCCGGTCATAGTTACCTCAGGGCGCTTGTTGGTCGAGTCCCAGCTGACCGCGAACTTCACAGGCTTTCTTAGCATGATGTTGTAGACATTGGCTCCAGTATAGTTTGCGATGGATGCAACGTTGTTGTCCTTGTTCGCATTTATGGCAGTGGTCATTCCTTCGCCGGTATACCATCCGCAGCCTCTGTACGAGTATGTGTCATCACCCCAGACATAGTCATAGGCAGCACTCGTACCTATGCTACCGTCCGACTTGACGAACGTTCCGTTCAGGTCCTCATAGTCATAGTAGACGTCCCTGCCTCCCATGGTCCTGATGCCGACCTCGGCCCTCATGTAGCACTTGTTGCCGTCAGTCTCGGAGAGTTTGGACACGCTGCCGGTCCTGTCTGTGGCGAACACGTTGCACTTCTGGCCCTTGATGACAATGTCCCTTGCTGTAGGTGAGGTCTGTTTAAGCACTGCGCTCGACCAGTCCGCGATGTATGGATATGCATATACTCTGACCGCTGTCGGAAGATAGTATCCTGGGTCTGTCGCTCCGTTTCGGAAGTTGACGAGGCTTGTTCCGTCGATGGTGCTTGTAGCTGTGCTCGACTTCCTCCTGCCGACATAGATCACGTCCGCCCAGTAGTCTATATACGACGGATTGTACGCGCAGACGTATGTGCTTCCGAACATGGTGTAGCCATTGGATGGCTGAAAGGTACTGGCGTCAGCAAGATAGAACTTCGGCTTTATGATGCCGAAGTCTGCCTTGACAGTGATGGTGCCAGTGTTCGGCGCTGAGAAATTGAGGTTCGCGATATGGTTCTGACCGTCGTGATAATCCGTCATGTGGTATACCTTCGAGAGAGCATCGTTCAATGTGGCGTTGGATCCAGAATTCGTGTTTCTGATGGTGCAGGTGAAGGATGGTCCTCCATTCTGGTTCGTGCCCTGGCTTACACCCTGCAGGGAGAAGCTCTTTGCAAGGACATCTGCTGCTGCAGAACTAACCAAAGACTTTGCTCCATCCGATGTGGCAACGCTCATGCCCAGCCTTTCGAACAGTGACAAGTCAAATCCGTACTGTCCCTGTGATTTCGGAACATTGAGGTTACGTCCTGCATAGTCAGTAAGGTAGAGATAAACCTTACTGTCGGTACCATTGACGATAGGACATGTATTGTTCTGCGGTGCTGTGATCTTGTCACTTGGTCGCTTGACCGCACCATCGCCAACAAGCAGGCTTGGCTCGAAACACTCTATTGCACCGTTCTCAAGCCTGATGTCCGTGATGACGTTGCCGTCCTTGTCCAGGAGCCACATCGAGTTGGGTTCCTCTGTCTCTGCAAGGCACTTCATGTCGCAGAAGTAGTCTCCAGACGAATATACGATGCTGCCGAACTTCAGGTTCGTGTTCTCCCTGTCATCCAGCTTCGCGACGAGCCTGCATCCCGGCAGTCCCTCTCCAAGGAAGTCCTCGAGGTATTCGTTGATGGACAGGCCCCACTGGACGGTCTCCCCGACATAGAGGTTGTCCATCGAGTGCATTCCCTGTTCGATCCACGCACTGCCAAGCGATCCGTTGTAGTCCACATCCGGATCGATCTTCCAAGATACATTGTCAAGGTTCTTCGTGAGGCAGAGGGTGACTCCCATATCCACGTTCCTGATGATGTCGAAGTTGGTGCAGTTGTCCTGACCGAGATACACCCTGTAGGCAATCGTGCCGGTGAGTGCGAATCCTGTCTGGAACTCACAATTCACCTCAAGATAGGTGCATAGGTTCGCAACGCTGATGTTCTCAGGTGTCTTCTTCCATGGGTCTTTGTTGCCCGTCAGAAGCGTGCCCTGGCAGTTCTCAAGTGCGTAGAAGTATATCTGCCCACCCTTATTGATTAAATTGAGATCAGATGTGCTTGCATAGTCACCGTTGATAGACTCGCTAGCCGATGTGATCTTGCTACCACCATGTCCGTTCATAGTGAACGGAGTTATGGCGCCGGCTCCATTGCAGAGCCTTATCGACGTGATCTTGAGCCCGGCGAGCGCCTGCATGTCCACCTTGAAGCGGATCTTGCTGACAAGCCTTACGAGAGCTACAGGGAGCTGCGTCACGCTCTTGCTCACCGTGTATCCGCTCTTCTGCCAAGCCATCGGTATTCCGCTTGCGTTCATCGTTCCGACGAAGCCGCTGGAACCTATTGTCATCTTGTATTTGATGAAGTCCTCTTCCCTGTCGACCGGTGTGATCTTTCCTACGTTGGCAACGGCGTATACGTTGTACTCCAACCCTTCATTGAGGAGGAATGAAGCAACTGCGGGTGTCACCACGTAGTTGGATGCCACAAGGAGACCTTTATGGTAGAAGAAGATGTTGATGTCCTTGACAGCTGACTCGCCGCTTGTCACCGAGCTCTTGGTCTGCACTTCGTCCATGCCCTGGATGGAAGGCACGACCTGGATCTTGACCTTCTCATGGGTTTCGGTGTGATCCGGCAGGTCCAGCTCCTGGACCGAACAGGCAGCAGCCATCACTGAAACGGCTGCCGCGAATAGCATTCTGATTGTCCTTTTCATTGTATTGTGGTATTGTTAGATGATTTCGTCGTAGACGAGTCCTTCCTGCCAAGGGATGACCTCGATGCTTATCTTTCCGGAGACATAGTCGACGCCGAGCATGATGTCATCCAGATCCTCTGCCGTCCAGTCATAGCCGGAAGCCTTGATTAGGCCGCCGAGATCGTATGGATAGGTATATCCGTTCTCTCCGGTGATCTCCATCACCAGGAAGTCGTCTCCCTGTCTTGGAAGACGGAAGTACCAAACCTTCTCCTCGGTAGGTTCCGGAGTGTATGTGAACTGTCCCGGTACAGGCTTGAGGGTATTCAGGTCAAGACCCTTCCAACCGCTCTTGACGACGACGGAGTAGTCATTATAGTTGTCGTCGATCCTTATTGCCACGGCTGCATACTGCTTATGCAGCGATACCTTGTCGTAGGCAGTCTCTCCGAATGCGGGAACGTCAGCCCTGTAGGCATAGAGCCTGTCGGACTGCTCCCCTTCCGGTATGACTACGGAAATGCCGGAGTTCATGTTGGCCTCCAGACCTGATGTCGCGCTGTAGTGAATGAGTTTCCTGGGTACCTCTTCCTCATGGTCCGGGGTGAAGTCTTCCTTCACGACCTGCACGCCGAAGACGTTCTGGTCATCGGTCCATCCTTTCAGCGAGACCTTGTCGGCGTAGTGCGAGCATGTTGAAAGGTCGATCTGCAGCCAGCAGGGGCATTCGTCCCTGTCCTCCTTGACCGAGCATGCGGCAAGGAGCGGGATTATGGAGACTAGAATAATGTTTATCCTCTTCATCTTTGCATTGTGTTTGTCGTGCCCTGGAGGGGTGTCGCTCCCCGACGTCCGGCAGTCCGTCGACAGACCGGTCTCGTCCCGTCCTCCGGACCGGGCATTTTAGAAACCCTGGCATCTCACGACGGCAGGGGTCAGTATTCATGAAAAAAACGTTAGAATGTGTTGTGTAACTAGTGTGTGCTAGATTGTCTCATCATAGTTGACGCCTGCGGTCCAGCCGCTGACTGTGATGCTTGCAGCGATGCTGCCCTTGCTTACAGGCTTGTCAGGATCATCCGATCCGAGGCCGGTGATGGTGAGACCCACGGTATAGGTTTTATTACGGTCGAGAGTAGCGTCATCGAGGACTACAGGATAGTAGTACTTGGTGCCGGAGATGGTTGCAACGACGGTGAGGACGGTTCTCTTTGCTGCGAATGTCGCCTGGAATCCGTTAGGAGCAGTGGTGCTGCTGTTAGGGAATCCGTAGAAGAGATAAGGTGTCGACAGAGAGAGTGAAGCGCCGTTGTTCACGCTCTGAGCGACGTTCTTGAAGGTGAGTGCCTCGCATGACGCCTTGTAGGTGGATCCGTCGATGATATGCGAAGCATTTCTGGTTGCCTCGTCAGCACGACCGTCCTTGTTGTACCATGTAGTCACTGCTGCATTGCCTGCGATGTTCTGGTTGCCGACCACGTTGCAGAGGAACACCCTGTCGATGGTGATGGCTCCGTATGATGCAGGAAGCTTGTTCACGATGCTCTGGAGAGCGACACGTGAGACAAGACGTGAGACTGTGATGCCACAGTTGGCAGACGCGCCTGCTGTGACGGTCACGGTTGCGTTACCTGCCATCACGAAACCGGTTGCTGCAGTGGTGCTGTTGGCTGCAAGGTCGACGGCGGTCGCCTGGAGATCGGAAAGCTTGCCGATGCTTGAGAGATCCGGACCGTTGACGACAGCCCAGACTGTCTTGGCTCCGGCTGTGGTGGAGATTGTACCAGACGTCTTGTTGCCGAGATCCTGGTAGAAGTTGATGGCGCCGTCAGCGCCGAAAACGAACACCTGCACCTTGTTGACCTGGCTCTCATAGGTCTGTGCAGTGGTGTAGGCTGTGACTGCCTTTGTCATTGGAGCCTGCTCGGCGTCGATGGAGAATGCGATGATTCCTTCGCCTTCCGGTTCTACGTTAGGGGTGACGGAGACTGGCTCCTTGTTGCATGCCGCAAGTGCTGCACAAGCGGCAAGGATTGAGATGAACTTTGTCTTCATTCTTTTTAGTTTTGTTTTGAGATAGGTTGTTGTATAGTATGTCCTTTGAGGGACTTGAGCCCTTTCCTGCGGATCCTCTTCAGAGTGAAGTACTGGATGATGTGGACGATGGATCCAGCGACAAGGCCGATGGCGCAGAGTCCGGCGATTGCCCACGAAGCTCCCACGAAACCTCCTATGATCCACCAGGTCGGCAGATAGGTGTCATGAATCCACATGAATCCACAGCCTACGAGGACTGCGTCGATGATGCTGAAGATCATGATCAGCGAGAATGGGCCGAAGTCATTGTTCGGTCTGAGACCTTCCTCATTTGTGATAAGTTCTGTTTCCATATCAGTTGAAATAGTCTTCTTCCTCGTCCTGCTTGTTCAGGTCGTACATCCTGATCAGCGCAGATATCTCCGGATCAAGGTTCCCTCGATGGACGTAGGTAGGGTTCTGCTCGCATGCGATTACATAACACTGGACAGCTTCCTGGATGTTGCCAAGGCGGGTATAGACTACAGCGAGCATATAGTTCACTTCCGCAGTCCTGTCCAGTTCTTCAAGAATGCTGAGCGCAGAGGCGTTGTAGTCGAGAGCGCAGTAGGCAACCGCAGTGTTGTAGTCAGCATAGGTTCGAAGGTACGTGACCGCTCTTTCGTAGTCTCTGTCTCTGATGGCCTGCACGCCCAGCATATATGTCGTATCAAGTACAGTCGTCTGGATGGTATCCTGGACCATTCCTTTCCTGTGCAGATGGAAGTCGAACCTTACGGTTCTCAGTCTAGGATACAGGACTTCTCTCAGATGCCTGTAGTATGGAAGCCTCTGCATTGAGTTCTCGAGCCTGTCTAGATTACTGATAGTATTCTTTAGCTCGCAGAATTCATCCTTCTGCTTCTCCGTGAGTACAGTATCCCTCGCAATCAGGCTCTCCAGCATGCTCCAGTTCTCGCCGCCGTTCCTGGCAATGAACTTGATGTTCTGAACTTCTTCTTTGGAGATGTTTCCATCTTCATCGATCGAGAATCCCTTCTCTCTCTGGAGCGAGTCTCTGTAGTGCCGGATATATGAGTCGAAGTATCTGGATACGGATTCACTTCGTTTCTGTGCAAGGGATACGTTCATCCTCTGATCTCCCTCCGGGGACGCGGAAGCGGTGACGACAATGCTGTCCAGATCGAATACTGTGTTCTCGATCAGCTGAGCCAGATTGCCCTTGATTCTTGAAATCTCTTCCGCATTGTTGGAGAGACCTTCCTTCACTTCAGACTTGCCGGATTCGAAGTCTACATAGCATGCGGTGTTGGCTTCGACCCTGCGCTCGATGACCTTGGTGAGATATCTCTCCGTTCCATCCACGAATGCAGAAAGGCTGCTGATGTAGAAAGTCAGAGGCTCGCTTCTGGACATCAGATAGAGTTTCTTGTCTGATTCCCATACCTCGCCAGAGAGGACGATGTCCACTTTCCTGAGTTTCGGTCTTGTGCTGATTGTCTGTACATAGTTATAGATGAAGTCTCCGTTTACAGCCTGTATCACGGTGTCAAGCCTGATACCTTCAGTCTCTATTGGGACCTTCACGTATCTTTTGTACATTCTGTCCTTGAGTGTCTTCTTGTGATTGTTCCAGTTCTTCGCTATCTGGTTCGTATAGTGCTCCACGGCCTGCTGCTGGGTTACTCCATATACCGATGCGAACTGTTCGTCGGAAACCTCGGTGCTGTCGTTCTTGAAGGCAAAGACCTCCGGGATGTTACGTTCGAGGAACAGCTCCAACTGCCAGACATTGATGAACTTCGTTGTGTCGCTGACGATGCTGCCTAAGAACTTCTCGTATTGCTGGTATCCCTTCAGCTGTGCTCTCCTGTAGTCCTTGCCTGTGATGATGACTGATTCCAGCCTTACGCTATCCTCGAGTATGTACATGTCCGGATAGAACCGCAGCTGCCACTTGGTGTCCTGCATGGCTTCAGGTACGACGACCTGGAACTCGAGATCAATCTTGCCATGGCGCTCTGCCACGTTCCTGAACCTGGCAGTGACGTATGCTGCATCGATGACATCATGTGCGACCATCTCGCCATCATCGTCTTTCACGGCGTTCATGAGAATCAGATCCTCGCCGTTCAGTCCGGTGATGCGGATGGTATCTCTGGCCTTCGTCTTCATCATATCCAGTTCTGGTAACATTGGCTCATCGTCATTGCTGAGCTGCAGCCTTGCAGAGACAGCGTTCTGTGCGAGGTTCGCAACCTTCTTCGAGACGCTGCAGGCACAGACAAACATTACTGTGAGGATTGTCAGTATGATGCTTCTGCTACTCATTTGAGCTTATAGGAATATTTGCCTTTGTTTATCGGCACCTTGTTAAGGATCACGTCTCTTTCTGAATTGGTGACATTCACTGTGATACCGTCCAGTTTCTCAAAATCAACCTGGAGATGGTGAGTTGATGATTCGATCTTGAAGTATGAATACCCATCAGAGACCTTGATGTATTCGAAGCCTCCATCTCCTGTGTTAGACCAGCTTCCGCTCCATTTACTGTTCTCCATGAACTGGCTGGTGATGATATCCTCTTTGGTCTGGGTGTCCGTAAGGTTGTACCAGGTGCCAACGACAGGGACAAATCTGTCTATCTCAGCTATATCACACATCTCTTTATATGCGGTCTTGTTCTCGGTATGGTCTTCGATGTAGCTGCATACATGGTAGTCACAGCGCCCCTTGACAACAAGTGAGTCGTAGACTGATACTGAGAGGTTATGTGGATTGCTAGTGATCTTGAACCTGGTCCTTCCTGTGCTTGTACTTCTCTCGATGGACATGTCCAGGTTAGGCTGTCGCAGTGGCTCTGTGAACTTGACTTCCATCTCTTTTGTTGCCCTTCCGTCAGAAACGGTGACTTCAGTCTTATGCTCACCTGGTCTGAGAAGTGGAAGAGCAAGGCTGACGATAGGAGTCTTCTCGAAGTTTATGTTCTCCTGCTGGGCTACTACCTTGTCTTCGATACGTACCTTGACGCTGTAGCGTTCCGTGCTGCGTCCCTGGACAAGGCTGACGAGCAGGGCAGAACTGGTAGTTGAGCCGGTATTGACCTCTGCATGTATCTTGAATTCTCCGACTGTGACCTTGAAGTCACAATGCCCCTGGGACTGGAAGTTCTCCGTTGTGTATCGCAAGGTGATCTGATGGTCTCCGACCTCCATATCAGGCAATTTGATGCTTGCCTTGAAAGCATCATCGAATTTGATCTGCTCAGTGGCAGATGTTGATGGATCGTCATCAATGGTGTATGTGACCTTGTATGCCTGCTCGGGACATCCCTTGTCCAGCTTGAGGTAGAGCGTCGATTTCATGTCCTGCTCGTTGAATACAGCCTGGGCGCTTATTTCAAAGGACCAGTCCTTGATCTCCATCGGCTCGTTGCAGGAAGCCAGTAGGATCATCGGTGTCAGTAGTGAAAGAATAAGTCGTTTCATATCATGTGTGTCTAGAATGTGAATACCAGTGATAGTTGGAAGTCATTGGGCATGATAAATGCCTTCTCGCCTTGCTCCTCGATCTTGCCGCATGTCGGACATCTGTAGACCGTGTATTTCTTGTAACCGCCCCAAAGGCCAAGGCCGAAGTCCAGATTGATGTTTCGGTGGAGCATCAGGGAATATCCAGTTGCGGCGCCCACTCCATAGGCATCTCCTTCTTCCGTTTCCGGGTACTTGAATCCGCCTCGGTTGTACTCCTCCCATTGCAGCTTTCCGCCGAACCACCATCCTGAATAGATGTTCCAGAGCCAGTATCGGGCTCCTGCATACACGGATCGTCTGTCATTTCTAGCCTCGCCCCAGTCGCCTTTGAATGACCATGGGTTGAACTGAAATCCAGCATTGGCTGTCCAGTGGCGTGCAAAGCCATAAGATCCTTCAGCATTTATCGTGAGAAAGTCAGCATACCCGATGATGTTGGTGCTGACGGATGCGTTTTGAGCATGGCTGCTGAAGGCCATGAACAGAAGCAGCGGTAGTATAATTATGAGTTTCTTCATTGTGTTTCGATTGAAAAAAGGGAGACGTGCCTCCCGGCAGATCTCCCTAGAGTCTGTCGTTGGATGAAAAATGTTAGAATGATGTTTAGTGCCTGGCCAGATTGGCCTATAGTTTTGTAGAGACGACAGACTTGCTTTTACTTGTCGTATTTCTTCCACCAGTAGTGGTGTGCCTTGTATCTATTCTTTATGACGATATGGTATCTGTCTTCGTCGTACTTCAGGTTGGTCACCCAGAGGCGAAGGCTCTGGATCTTGTCCTTCTGCTTTCTCAGTCTGTTTAGTTCTTCGCCTACATGAGGAATCGTCTCATGCAAATTTGACACGAAGCAGTTCTCCTTGTTCCCCTTGTTCGCGAAGAAGTATCTGTTCTTGCCACCTACCGTGACATTGAAGAGGACCTGACATCTGTAGAAGATCTCTTCATCGCTTTGAAGATATGCTGTCATTTCGCCTACATTGTCTCCACTCTGGTCAGTCTTTAGCATAATGTCCAGGTGTAGACGTTTCCTGACGCAGACAAGGCAGCGTTCGCTGACTTCTCCTGACTTGACGGTGAGAATGACTTTGCCTTGTGTGAGGCCTGTGAGTTTCAGCCCACCGTCGACAATTTCGGTGCTGCAAATGCTACCATTTGAATACCAGATTTCAAGTTCGTCAAGAGCCATGGCTGGTAAGATGCTGACTGGGACGAATTTCTCTTCTCCTTCGTCGAGCAGTACTTTCTTTGCGATGCTGATCGACTCCGTGTGAGGTGACTGAGGTATTGAAGGCTGGTCTTCAGTTTGCTGTGCCAGACATGTACCAGCTTCCCGTGACGCTGGAATTGCGTTAAGCCTTCTGTAACGGCGTTTCAATAGTATCATTGTCAGAGCAAAGAGTGCTGCTGTTACAGCCATTGTCAATGCGATATAGATTCCAGTTGTCATATATGTTAGATGTTGATTCTGATTCCTATTCCGGCCTCCCAGTGGAACCAGCCTGTCTGAGACTGGATGTTGAGAGGGATTGATGCTGATCCTACAATGGCAAACTGCCTGGACAGGAAGAGCTCGAGTTCAGTCCTTGCCAGGATGCCATATACAAAGCATCCGCTTTTTGATTCTGTTGCTATATGTTCGGGAAGTTTGTTGAAAGGATCGAAGAATTCGTAGCCCAGGAATATGCCACCGCCTCCATAGAGATTGAGACGGCGAGCTCGAGTTGCTGCTATTCTAGCGAGGTATGAAGATGTTGCAGTGATCTGGATTGCCTCAATAGGATAATCAGTAGTTGTGGCAACCTGGTAGTCTGTTGCTCTGATTCCAGCGTTCCACATGCCAACAAGAGTATACTGGTTGTATGTGATTTCACCGCCATAGCTGCTGTCTGTCCTGACTGCTGAAAGAGTAGGTGCGCTCTGTCCTTTCATCGTCCTTTGGGCTGATACATCAGAGCAGAGCATAATACTGATTAGTACCGAAACAATGGTACAAATTTGTAATTTTTGTGACATTTGTACGAAATATTCGGATGCAAAAGTATTAAGATTTCGGAGAAAGTCAAAATAATTTCTAACTTTGTCTCAAATTTTAGGACTTTTTATGGCGAAGCGGCTTAATATGACAGTCTCGCGCAAGAGGGACGATATACTCCAGGTCAATGGGGTAACGAATGTCATAGCCGATTTCAAACTGACTCATATGAAGGTCCTGATGGTGATCATCAGCTCTCTGCAGGAGCCGTTGCGTGCAAAGATCAATGCACATCGGATCGGTCCGGCGGCTTATGAGAAGGCTTTGCCACCACTTGAGGAAGTTGACCTGCAGATAGTCCGTAAGATTTCTATCCCGGTATCGGAATTCGGTCTCGGTCCCAATAACAACTACTACCTGCTGAAATCATTGGAAGAGCTTCGCTGCACTTCATGCAGGTTTCCTCAGTCACGTTCCGGTGCCAAGGTAAGGTACGTGTTTACTGGACTGATTACCCACTATGTTATGGAACCGTATTCTGGAGTGGTTGATCTGTATATACTGGATGCTCTTGTCTCCAGGCTTCTGTTTACGGAGGACGGATATGGCAAGTACAGCCTTTGTCAGGCGATGTCCTTCAAGAACAAGTATACGGTCCGGATGTACTGGCTGATATCCTCATGGGCCAATCGTGGTGGCTTCTGCATCACGCTGGACAATATGAGGACTCTTCTCTCCGTGGAAGGGTCCTATCAGAGAATCGATAATTTCTACACTTGGGTTCTCAATGTCGCTCGTGATGAGCTGCGCTCCAAGTCGGTACTCTATTTTGAATATAGACGCAGACCGTCATCTGATGGATGCGAGCTGATAACCTTCAAAATCAAGCGTGCTCTATCTGAAGAAGATCAGAAAGCTCGTCTCAATAGTTTCCGTGACTACATATTCAACTTTGGACTTTCCCTGGGATTGTCTGATTCCAGTGTCATGTCTATCGTATCTTCCGTAGAACTGGAAGACTATGTCTATGCCTGCTCAAAGCTTGGCGAGATCAAAACATACGTGCTTCAGAACCGCTCAGCAATTCGTGATGTTGACGGCTATGTGCTTGGAGCCATTAGGACATGGCTGGATAACTGGGAAGAAAGATTTGAGGAGATTAGGGATAGGTAGTTATATAGTAGAACTGCCTGATATAACTTGGAGTATAGGAAAGATTATTGTATATTTGCCATAGCTCTTTGATAATAATAGTCACGTAGTGCTTAGTTTCTGAAGTGAATTAAGTTTCACAACCTATTGGTATTTTAACCCCCAGCAGGTCTGACTGCATCGATACCCCTGAACCACTCAGTCTCAAGGGATTCTTTGCTGTTGTTTGATAAGGTGTAAAGAGAACTGTGAATAATCACAATTGTTATTACCCGATATCATATTAGTGTCTTTGGACACGGAATAAAGGAGATGGAAAAGGAACAACGCATATAGACATTGCGTGGCATCGTGATAGGACACGGGCGATGGTGCCCAATTAAAAATGTCTTATTATGAGAAAAATTATTTTACATCAGGTGAGGGTACAAGGTACTCATCACTCTGGCTCAGAGAGCCGTTGTTTCATCTCCAGAAAAACTGTAGTTCTTTTAAGTGATGGCAAGTGGAGAAGAAGAAAGATTATTCGTAGATTCTTCGAGATTGTTTGGAAAGTTATAAAGACGAGTGTAGAAATCATTTTGGCACTTGGCTCTATTTCCGAATTCGCTATTATTTTCAAGTCTTGGTTAGGCTGGTAACATCTCTTTTATTTTTTATGCTCATCCAAAAAACAGATATATTTTGCAGATACGTTCTAGGTAAAGACCCAGAGCGAGTACTGCATATTGCAAGTTCCCCTAAAGATTATTACGATCAATTCAATCGAGCAAAGAAAGATAAGAATGGGAATAAGAGGAAAAACAAGCCACAATATATCGAAAGATTTGGAGTTTATTGGACGAGAACTATTAATCCACCCAAAGAAGAACTGAAGCAGATCCAAAAATCCATAAACAAATATCTCGTCGATAATGTTTCTATGCCAGCGTATGCTTATGGTGGCGTTAAGGGACGGGATAATATTCTTAATGCTAGAGTTCATAAGGGCAAGAAATATGTATTTCAGACAGACCTAAGAGACTTCTTCCCATTTGTTACTAATCGAATGGTATACGGGATGCTTGTTACAAAAGGGTTCTCACCAGATGTTGCATCTTTGATTACAAAGCTGACAACAGTTAATGGCCATCTACCGCAAGGCGCTCCTACTTCAACTACAGTAGCAAATCTTGTATTTGAGCCAGTGGGAGACAGGATCATGGCGTTATCAGAGGAGCATGGACTATTATTTACAACGTTTGTGGATGATGTTACGATTTCGTCCCAGACCGATTTCAAAGACCTTGTTCCAATAGTCGTGGAAATGATCCAAAGTGCTGGGTTCAAAATTAGCCAAGGAAAGACCTCATACAAGTCTGGAATTACGACTGTTACAGGTGTAAAGATGAAGAACAATGCTCTAGCAGTTCCAGATAAGATATTATCTGCAATATCATCCGAGCAAGGTGAGCAAACGAACCGTGCCAGAGGACTGCTAAATTATGCAAAGAGAATAAAGGATGTCTCTGCCAGGAAGCGCACCATCCTTGGCAATAAGTGAATCTTCGTTGTATCCTAACTTTATTCACTGTAGATCTTGCTCGACGTGTGTCCTTTCTGGGTGCGCGTTTTTTTATTCTATGATTCGGTTGCAGCTTGTCGAGATTTGTGAAAAGAAATTATTCGCTTTCATGATAATATGTTGAAAAATTCCTATTTTTGTAAATGAAAAGCAAAATGCGACTATTGCTGTGCCTTTTGTCCAGTAAAATACAAATATGACTACTGCTATAGAAATAACTGACATACAACAATGGGTAGAAGAGCAGATGATTCGTGGACGATATATGTTTACGAAGCAGGATGTGTTGAACCTGGGGTTGCCTATTAAGGAGGCCAGTGTAAACAGGAGTCTGCAACGGCTTGAAGCAAAGGGAACGATTATGTCGCCATGGCATAATTTCTATGTGACTGTTGCCACAGAGTATAGGCTGAAGGGTGTTGTGCCTCCATCGTTCTATATTGACCGCCTCATGGGATTTCTCGGACGTGACTACTATGTGGCTCTACTATCAGCGGCTTCCCTCAATGGCGCATCGCATCAGAAGGCAATGGTGTTTCAGACGATGGTGAGTGGTGGACCGATTCGTTCGGGGGTGAAGAACGGTACGAAGCTGGAGTTTACACTCAGGCAGAATCTTCCCCTGGAATTTACGCACAAGGTTAAGACGCAATCGGGGTACATGACCGTGGCTGATGCGGAACTGACAGCACTGGATGTGGTGGCTGAATACAGGAAGGTAGGTGGATTGAGTCGAGCATCGGAACTGCTCGTGGAACTATGTGAACAGACAAGGTGGGACGAGAGCAAATTGCCGTTATTATCCTACTTCAGTGTAGCAACTGTCCAGCGACTAGGGTATATACTGGAACTGATTGAAGAACACGAGCAAGCTGAGAATCTCCATGTGCTGATGAAGCAGATGGGCAAGATTGTTAGGAAGACAGCTTTGAAGCAGACGTCTCCGGTGACAGATGATATGCCGATTGATGAGCGATGGAAGGTTATTGTAAACTATGAATTAGAAATTGATGAAATATGATACCTGAACTATACATAAATGAGTGGCACGAGGTAGTGCCTTGGTCGAATCCGCTGATGGTGGAGCAGGATCTGATTATCTGTCGTGCCTTGGTGAGCATCTTCAGTGATGACTTTCTGAGAGAGAATCTTGCGTTTCGTGGGGGTACAGCTCTGCATAAGCTGTTCCTGCAGCCGCAACCTCGATATAGTGAGGACATTGACCTTGTGCAGATTAAGCCAGGACCTATCAAACCTATTATGTTCCGCCTTGGAGAGGTGCTGGAGTGGTTACCGAATCGTACGACTCAGCAGAAGAAGCATAGCAACAAACTGCTGTTCAGAGTGGATTCGGAGATTCCGCCTATCCAGCAGATCCGTCTGAAGGTAGAGATCAACTGCTTCGAGCATTTCAATGTGCTTGGATTGCATGAGGTTCCATTCAAGGTGGCGAACAGTTGGTTCACGGGTGAGGCAATGCTGACAACTTATCATTTTGAGGAACTGGTTGGCACTAAAGTGCGCGCTCTTTATCAGCGTAAGAAGGGTCGCGACCTGTTTGACCTTTATACGGCATTGACAACTCGCGAACTGGATGTGGACAAGGTGCTGGAATGCTATCGCAAGTACATTGAGTTTGTGGTAGATCGCGCTCCATCGTACAAGGAGTTCGTGCAGAATATGGAACTGAAGATGCAGGACGAAGAGTTCCTGGAGGATGTTGTGCCTCTGCTCCGGCCGGAAATAGAGTTCGACCCTCGTGCAGCCTATCCGCTGGTATATGAGAAGCTGATAGACCGGATGCCAGGAAAGAGGGATTAAACGTTGCATCCTTTTTTCTTTCACTGCACATTATGATGAACGCGTGTCCTTTCCGGGCGCGCGTTTATTGATATTAGTATTTCCCTTTTAGATATCTGTTTGTTGTTCTGAAATCTGGCTGTGTTCCTCGCTGGTTTTCAGATGTTTCCGAAGTATGTCGTGGCCTTGTCCACTAGAAAAATAGTTACTTTAAAGGGTGGCGCCCTAGAAATATAGTAGATTCTCCTAGAGATTTAGTAAAATCCTCCTAGAGAAATAGTGACTTTGGGGATGCCTCCTAGAAAAATAGTAAAACTGCCATTTTGTTGCCGTCATGACGCCTTCAGGAAGACGTCAGACGACATGTTGCCATAGTACAACTTGCTGATTATCTTGAATCTAGATTTATAGTAACCGCAAGTTGTGCGAACTAGAAAAATAGTGACTTTCTAGTCAGCATATCTGCTGATGAAATCCTTCGTTTCCTGAGATTGTCTTTTTACATAGTCTTCGACAATGATCTCAACCATGTCGGCAATGCCGATGGTCTTTTCATTTGCGGACAGAGTCCGATAGTAGCTTAGCGCTCTGATCTTCTTGTATAGCCCTGACGGGATTGTGATAGTCGTCTTGGCAGACGATTCTTCATTCTTCTTTGCTGGCTTTTTCTTTTTCGCCGCAGACTTCATCTGCGGGGCTTCTGCAATTGTAGGTTCCTGTGATGGCTTATCGTCCTGGACCAGTCCCAGGACCTTCATGAAATCTTTCTCCTGTTCTGTCATAGTTGTCTCATTAGGTCATTGCGCAATTATATCATTATCTCGTTGTCTCACTCGTTGCTGGGTGTAACTACATAATTATCAAATGATATAATTGCTTAACAAATGTACTAAATACTGAAACTTTGTACGAAATTTTAATCACTTTTAAAATTCTTTTCCTACACTTGCAGAAGAAACTGCTGAATTCCGAGTGACTACTGTGGTGGGTAGGCAAGATGTCCTTTCGTATTACACGAAAGGGAAAGCCTACCCACCACGAACACCAGACGAGCAGCGTTTGACAAGTTCTTTGACAGTATGAAGACAGATGAGCGCCAGGTTATGGTCTGCACAAGAATGACCGATGCCGAAATGGCAACGCTTCGGGAGATGATGCTCCTGGAGGGCTATACCTCACGTTCCAGGTTCATCCGTGACCATCTGTTTTCAAGACCTGTCAGACGAAAGATAATTGCCGTCACCTCTGCCGATGTCTCAAGGCAGGTGGTACAGATGGCGACCGATCTCAGAAAGATCGGAATCAACGTGAACCAGCTGACCAAGCGGTTCAACACCTTAAGCAAAATACAGAACAAGGAAGGGAAACCTGTAGTCAACACTGACTCGGTTACCCGTATTGCCTCCAGCTTCGAGAGCCTGTTCAATCAGGCAGTCTCGGGACTGGAGGACCTTGCGTCTGCAATCAACAACAATATCATAACCCAAAACAAAAGTCAATCTATGCAGACTATCACAATCACTGGCAACCTGTGCGCTGATGCGGAGGTGCGCCAGTCGGGTGACATCGAGATGATGTCATTCAAGGTTGCTGTGAACGAGCGCAGCGGTGAAGAGGAGACAAAGACCTTCTACTCGTGCAGTATGAGGAAGACAGGAGTGCTCCAGTTCCTCAAGAAGGGCCGAAAGGTTCTTGCCTCAGGCGACTTCCGTCAGAAGGTCGTTGAAAAGGAGGGCAAGACCTATGTAAACAACGATATCAGAGTTTCAAAGCTCGAACTTCTCAACTCTGGTGCAGTGGACGATCTTCCTGAATAGTCATTGCCATGGTCGTCAAAATCCAACCAGCATCATCCAACATCGCCACCCTCCTGGACTACAATGACAGGAAGGTGGATGCCGGTGTTGCCAAGATTGTGCATGCTGAAGGATTTGCCGAGGCGACCAGGGATTGCATTCAGGAGACTCTAGAAGCAAGGAAGAGGCTGAGCTTCCGGTCCGACAACGTGAATTTCCACGCTTCCATCAACCCTTCGGCAAAAGATGACATGGATGAGAGGACAGTGGTTGAGTTCGCAAGGGAACTCATGGAGAAACTCGGATACGGCGGCCAGCCTCTTCTTATCTATCAGCATTCCGACACGGGCAGAATCCATTATCATGTGGTTTCTTCCCGTATCGGTCCTGATGGGCACAAGATCAATGACGATTTCGAACGGCGTAGATGTCAGGATATCATGAAGGAACTGGCTCCGAAATACGGATTCTCGGTCGAGCCGCCAAGAGGCAGGAAATCGGCAAAAACAGAGGACTCTGCGGCAGAAACGGCAGAGAAAATGGCAGAAACGGCAATCGCGGCAATGTTCAGCGGCAACAACGGCAGTCGCAGCGAGGACGAAGACTATGACCGTAAGGTCAAGCAGAAGCTCGCAAAAGAGAATCATCAGAAGTTGTAGTGTATGGAAGCAAGATACAAACCGATGCTCAATCTCTTTCTAGTGATCTCCATGGGGATTGTGGCTGCGATGGTCTATTACAGGGCTTACGCTCTCTGGTATTCGCTGGGATATACAAGCGGTCTGGTACACGAGATTATGGGTAATGTCTACCGAAGCCATCTGATGGACTCGCAGGTTCCGCTGAAGCTGCTCGCGCTGTTCTTTGCAACCTTTTCGTTGTCGATCAAGACAGGTGCAAGCAAGGATATTCCGTGGATGGACATTATAAGCCGGCTGGTGTTAGGGGTGCTGATGTTCTTCGGATCAGACATGGTCCTGAGAGGATATGTGACGAATACAAGATATCTTGTCTATGTAGTATTGCTGCTGACAGGATACATCTGCTACTGGTCCGGAGCCATCAGGCTTGGCCGACGTATCCGACATCATGCACATGATCTCGATGACGAGGATGACACCTTCAAGCAGTGCAAGGATCTCATCGAGAACGATTACAGCATCAACATCCCGATGAAGTATCAGTGGAAGAAGACGATGCATGATGGCTGGATCAATGTGATCAATCCGTTTCGTGCGACTCTGGTCATCGGTATTCCTGGCTCCGGAAAGTCCTATTCTGTATATGGACCGTACATACATCAGATGATCCGAAAGGGATATGCGATGTTCGTATACGACTACAAGTATCCTGACCTGACAGAGATTGTGTACAATGAACTGCTGGACAACTACGACTGTTATGACATCAAGCCTAAGATGTACTGCGTCAACTTCGATGATCCGGAGCACTCGCACAGGTTCAATCCTATTCACAAGGATTACCTCCGGGATCCTGCTGACGCTACTGAGATTGCCGAGCTCATCATGCTCAATGTCAACAAGGGTGCTGAGACGAAGGAGGACTTCTTCTCGATGTCAGCCAAGTGCTACATTGACTTGCTGATGTGGTTTCTGCGAATCTATGAGGATGGCAAGTTCTGTACATTCCCGCATCTGATCTGGCTCATGGGACAGTCCTACAAGGATGCGTTCGATGTGATTCAAAAGTATGCAGATAAGTATCCGGAACTTGGTGTAAAACTGGCTGCATTCGCAGATGCCGCTCGTGACAAGGCAATGGATCAGCTGCAGGGACAGATTGCTTCAGCACGAATCCCTCTTCTGAAGTTCTGCGATCCTGGACTTGCGTGGATCCTGTCAGGCAATGATTTTACGCTTGACATCAACAATCCTTCAGAACCGAAGATCGTCTGTATCGGTAACAATCCTGACCGCCAATCCATATACGGTACTACCTTGGCTCTTCTGACATCACGTCTGTTCAAGCAGATCAACCATAAGGGACTCAGGCATTCGGCAGTGCTCATCGATGAGCTGCCGACAATCTATCTGAAGGGCCTCGATAACCTGATCAATACGGCTCGATCCAACAAGGTGGCCGTAGTCATTGGATCTCAGGATAAGAGCCAGATCGTACGAGACTATGACTCCAAGGAGGCTGATGTCATCTTCAACACAGTTGGCAATGTGTTCTCGGGTGCCGTGAAAGGAAAGACCGCAGAGGAACTGTCCAAGTCCTTCGGTAAGGAGCTTCGTCCTGCCTGGAGTCATCAGACAGGAGACTCGAACCAGTCCGAGACACTGTCATACCAGATGAGAGATGTGCTGCCTCGTCACAAGATCGAGGCGCTGTCCCAGGGAGTCTTCTGTGGCTATGTCGCTGACACCAACAAACAGAAGATCCGTCAGAAGCTCTTCTGTGGCGAGATCCAGGTAACTCATCAGACACAACATCATGAAAGGATTCCGCAGATATCCTTCTTCGAAGGACAGGATATCAAGGAACGAATAAGAATAAACCAGCAGCAGATCCATGACGATGTCGTGAACCTGCTCGAGAAAGAAAAGACAAACTAGTAACGCTATGAAAGAAAAGATTCAACCGATGGGGATTCCATCATTCGTAGATCTTATGGACAGAAGCATCGAGGCATACCTTCTTGTGCTTACTTCCTGGACTGATCCAGGCGTGACCAAATATGCTGTCAACAATCTTCTTCCATATGACTGCAACGTCGGCAGGACCTCAGTGTACAGTCCTGACGAATACGCTATCACTCTCCACTGTAAGGTCAAGGGCGTTCGCTATGGCGAGCTCGTCCTTCAAGGTATCTTCAACATTGTGAAGGAGACACCTCGCCGTACAACCATCTTCATCCAGTACGATGGTCATCCCGAGACCCTAGGCTACGACTTCAAGAGCATCACCGAAGCAATTGCTGTGCTTCGTCTCTACTCAGCTGGCAAGATCCGAGGTGCTCAGAACCGGCTGAGGAAGACGAGGGAGGAATAAACTAATAGGCAGCGTAGGTGTGGAAGCCAATCGCTGTCTATTCCTAACTA
Organism: Bacteroidales bacterium; assembly: GCA_024398105.1. Classification (GTDB taxonomy): domain Bacteria; phylum Bacteroidota; class Bacteroidia; order Bacteroidales; family UBA932; genus Cryptobacteroides. The sequence continues at coordinate 21,248 of JAKSJP010000007.1, forward strand.
ATTTTTAAGGAAGAATTTATTTCTCTTCACTGCTATAATGGTTTGAGAATTACTCTTATAATAAAGAATATTTGTATCTTTGTCAACAAAAGAAAGTTTATGGGCAAGGAGGATGAGGCTAAAGAATTAATTGGAAATAATTCACAAATAGAAGACGTAAATATTGATGATCTTCTATTTGCAGATTTGCTGCGCCCGTTCTCTGATACTATTGGCAAACATTTTGAAGGTAGAAAAGCGGTAGTATATCGTGCTTTGCCAAATCCGGCGACACCGGAATCAATGTATCCTAGAAAGCTTAGAAAGTACGAGACGCTTGCTGAGGTAATTGATGGGTACGAGAAACCATCACCAGAAGGATTGACCGATGAGGATCAGTTAAGACTTGTAAACCAGCATTATGGCACTTCTGTTTTTACTAATGAAGACGGATTAAGAGCCATGTGGGAAAAGAGCTATTCGACTAAAACTACGACTAGCGAAAAGAATAGGTACGTGAGAGATATGGGTGATTCTATTGTTCGCCTAATTATTGACGGAATTAGTTCTGGTGCCTTGCAAAAAGAGATTAGAGAGAGAGATGGCCATCTTAATTTTCTCCAATCAAAGTCTTTTGTAATCGAGGATCACATTGATCGAGAGTATGGGATAAACGGCTATAAACCACTGATAATTAAAGATGATGAATAAGAGTAACGAACAGTTTAATTTAGTCGGTCACCTTCAAGTAACCGACACTCCTTTGTTATCTCTGTATGTTGATGTGGAGACTAGCTTTTTGTATTTCTTTCTTAGAGCTTGTGAGGAAGACTATATTTTGAAGAAAATAGATCCAAACGTTGTAATAGATTATATGGATTGTAAAGTAGGTTTGTCTTCGATTTTTGGTACCGAAGGGTGCTATATGTTCCACAAGACCAAGAAACGTCCATTGTCATCAACGTACTTTACATTAATCAGCGAGGGTGAAATCAAACAAAAAATGGCACCTTTTAAGATGTTTGATATCTATGATGACATGTTTGGATACGATGAAGTTATTGCACGTCATTATATATCAGATAAATACAAGTTGGTTCATTTATAATAGAAACGTTGACAACTATGGATGAGAATAAAGATTGGATGACATTACATAATGTCACTGAGACAGAATATTCTGCATGTCCTGATGATAGACTTGATGAGCTGAAAGGACAGCAACTACGCCTAGGGATTATTACAGCTTTGGAATACAAAGAAGGGATAGATGTCGTAAAGCTCAATATTGGTTTTAGGGTCGTTGCCGGAGAAAAAACAGCCGTTATTTCATATGCTCTTTCTTTCATTGTGGAGCTTAACGGATGGGCTGACATGAGTCATAATGAGGCGGATGTCCGCATTAATCCTCTGATTAGGAGAATGGTTAAGTTCTGCTATCCTTTTTTGGGCGGTGCCTTAATGAAAAAGACTGAAGATACAAAACTAGCAAAAATGTATCTCCCAGTTGTTGATGCTGATGAGCTTATGAAGCGAATGATAATTGAGAAATCAGATAAATAGTCATGAAAATGTGAACGAGCCCTTAATATGGACTCGTTTTTTTATCTATGCATTCTTTGATGTTGTTGTTCGGATTGACTTTGCTCCTGGGCTTCTTTCAACTCCTTCCCGATGTCGGATAGATCAATTGTAGGCCTTTGATTCAGCATTGCTTTCTCGCTGATGAAGTCTGCGGCCTTCGACGCATCGGCAACAACCTGAGTGATTGCCTTTGGATCTTCGGACAGGACTTCCATCCAGCTCTTGAGATACTGGAGATTGTGCTCGCTGATCGAGGCGTCCAGCCCGGATTTGGTGCAAAGGATAGCACTACTGAGTTCAGCAACAAGTTCTTCTCTAGCGTAGTCCATAGATCCAAAAAATCCTCCCATCTCTCGATTGAGCCTAGACTCGACGCCAGTGGAGTGAGTCATTTCATGGTACAAGGTACCATAGAAAGCCCCTCGGTCCGGGAATTGCTCACGTTTCGGGATGACAATAGCATCCTCTCTTCTGGAGAAATACGCCTGGTCGCTGGTCTGTTCTCGGATTTTGCAGACCCATGATTGATCCGCGATCATCTTGTCGATTGCAGGAACAGAGACGTCTCTTGTAGTGTCGACGACAGCCTTGTACTGCTCCTCAATCTGGGCCATCTTCTCTGGACGGATGTCCTTGAAGTTAGTCTGTGAGATATTGTAGCCTTTGTAATAAAGGAGCGATTCCTTCCGGACATATCCTTTCTTGGATTCCTCGTCCATGGCATCGTATGCCTTAGGGTTGATGGTGGGGCGTTTCTGATCACTCTCATCCTTGTACCAGGTCTTGACGCAAGCGATAGGAAAGGAGTGCTCACCTTTGTTGATGAGCACTCCAAGACGATTACATTGCTTGTCAGTCAGGAACAGTGGATGTTCCCATCCTTTCATCGAGGAGATGATGGACAGGAAGAACTGATTGAATCCAGAGTAGATGTTTCCGCTGATATTCTGGGCAGGACAAGCATGTGCAGTGATCCATGGCTTCTGCCAGTTGTCTGCATTGATGTTCTTGAACCTGTCCATGAATATGTCTGCGTACGTTTCCGCCAGAATGGTGGAAACGCTCTTTCCTGACGGCTTCTTTTCCATGGCAACTAGTGTTTCATTCCACGAGAAGTCTTCTTCTCTTCAGCCTGATCCTTCTGCTGCTTAGCTTCTTTCTCTTTCCTTGCCTCCTTCTTCTGAGTGTTGTCCTGAGTCTGGTTCTGAGCCTGAGCCTCTGCGGCTTTCTTCTGCTCACGAAGCCACTCCGGAGTAGTATAGACTGCACGTCTCTCATAGGCTGAGAACTGAACACATGACTCGAACTTCTCGCCTTTGGAATTTGTGAGATCCTTCAGATGAACAGGCTCTCCTTTGAGATAGGCTGCCTTCTGCTCATCGTTCATTACGACTCCGGCGATCTTTCCTTCCACGCCACCTTCCTTAGGGAGTGTAGCATATTGGGTAGGGAATGTAACGAGTCGATTGGTTTCAGGATTGAGACTCACGAATACGGAGTTCTCCTTGCCGTCCTTGTCTTTGAAAACAAGTGGACTGCCGGCATGGCCTGTGTCCAGTAGCTGTTTCTTCTGTTCCTCGCTTAATTGAGTTCCATAGACTCCGATCCAGTCTTTCATGGTCGGCTTCTCGCATCTGGTCTGCATGTCGATTTTCCAGGTGTCTCCAGACTTGTAGCAGCGAATTGCTGCTTCGCCTTCAATCTTCTGACCGCCATCGTTTCTGAAGAATGGAACCGGTTTACTGTAGTTACCATAGAGAAGTCGGTCGAGATTGCCAGTCTTCTCCATTCTCTCCCTAGTGATGCCCCATTTCTTGAGTTCATCCCAAGGAAGGTCATCAGGTGTGATTCTGTTTGACATAGTGATAGTTTTTATAGTTTATGTTGATTGGTTAGACTGGGAGGTTCTTCTCCCAGGGATTTCTGCTTGTCCAGCAGATATTCGTTCATATCGTTGTGATGTGCATATCCGGAACTGAAATCCCAGACATGTGTATCCGGGTTTAACGCCTTGATCTTCTGAAGGCATTCACGCCCTGTTTGGTCATTGTCCAGATAAGCTTCCGCCCATTCATGCTTGCTGATATATTCAGTCGCATGTTTGACATTGGTGGTGGAATTGAGTACGCAGACATCACATGGAGGCGTGAGCTGCATGTTAAGTTCCATCCAACTGAGGAAATTGAAGTATCCTTCAAACACCATGACCCTGTCAGAAGATGGCTCCGTAGAATGTAAGCCATGGCTATTGATGGTCGTCAAGGCTGACTGAGTGGTGCCCTTGAAGCCTTCGCTTCTGATAACCCATCCTCCGGAATTGTTCGAAAATCCCACACCGGTAAAGGTCTTGCCATTATTATGGTTTGTATATGTGATCTCCTTGCAGTAGCGCTCCGCTAGTTCCAAGCTGATTCCTCTCGATGCGATGTAATCTGTGAGTCTCAGGTTCTGGAAACGGTCACTTGTCTTGGTAACTTCAAGACTGCGCTCTCTTTCTTTTGCGGCTATATGTACTGGTTTGTCTTCTTTGAGATCGATGTATTTGCCATCGAGTTCCCAGAGGAAGGCAATAGCCTCTCGGAATCCGCACCCTTTGAGTTGTCGGACCAGCTCGATGTTTGATCCTCCTTGGCCTGTACCATGATCGAACCATTGCCATGATCCGTTCTTGTAGGCAACGCTCATAGATGGAGTTGATTCATCACGGAATGGAGAGTAGTACATATAGCCTCTATGGGCTGTGTTACATCCCAATCCGGCAAGAGTCTTCTCTATGGATACCGAAGATTTGAGTCTATCTATGTCTTCTTGAGAAATCATGCTACAATTGTCCGATTATTTAGTACAAAACCAAATTATTGCTATCTTTGTATCGTTAGTGCTATATTAGTCGCAATTATTAAATATAATGTACGAATATTTCGTACAAATATATCATTTCAATTGCTGCTAATCAAAATATTTGTAGAGATTTTTAATTAGCTTGTAGCAATATTTCGTGCAGTTATGGATGAAAACAAGAAGAGAGAGATCAACCGTAATCTCCCTATCAACACAAACAGAACTCCTAGCAAACGCATGCGTCCAGCACTTGAGGCGCTTCTTGACGAGGGTGTATCAATTGCAGACCTCGCAGAGAAAATGGGTATGTCCAGATCAAGCCTGAGTCGCTGGTTCCAGATAGATGATGCGAAGCTTTCTGGTCTTGAAGAGATTGGAAAGGTACTTGGATATCATGTAGAGTGGAAGTTCGTGAAAGATTAGCCTTATGATGTCGTATATTTTATGAGTGGCAAAGGACTTCATTTTGCCAGGAGAGTAAAAAGAAACGGAGATAATAAATCCTGGCGTCTAAGCATCCGACACAAGAAAAGGGTTAGACTAAAACGAAAGTCTTTGTTGGGATTGTCGCGTGTCCAAATTAAAAGTCAAAATTTATTTAAGAGGAGATTTGCTGATTACCAAGCGATTAAAGCGCCATCATATTTCTCGCTAATAGAGAATCCCGATAAAGTTCTTAAGTTTATTGCTCAACTAACAGCGGCTTTCAATAAAAGGCGCAAGGTGTTTGTAAAATTGAAGGATCTTTCGTTTATATCTAACGATGCGTTAGTTTTGCTATTGTCTAATGTAGCCCAATTTAAAGCAGCGAAAATTGCATTCAATGGAGATAGACCAAAGAACAAAGAAATTGCTAAAATAATTGAGGAGTCAGGATTCTATTCCATTTTGTATTCAAGAAAAGATATCGGATTAAATAATGAGGTGACTATAAGCAGAGATCAAATTATTACTCATGGAAAAAAGAATGTTGATTCAGAATTGACAGCTAAACTTATACATGACACTTCACCATATTTGTGGGGAAAGGCACAAAGATGTCAAGGTGTACAGCGCATATTTATTGAGTTAATGCAGAATACGAATAACCATGCCAGTCATACTGCAGGAGACAAATACTGGTGGTTAAGCTCATCCAGGAAGGAGGATCCTAAACGATTGTGCTATGCCTTTATCGACTACGGTATGGGAATTTTTAATAGTTTACGCACGAAACAGCCAGGTGAGAAATTTTACGGTTGGATTGATAAGTTGAAGTCGTTGATTGACACATCAAAAAACAGCAATGTCTTAAAGTCAATGCTCTCAGGAGAATTTCATAAGACGGTAACAAAAAAGTATTACAGGGGGAAGGGCCTTCCTGGAATATACAATGAAATTGCCAAGGGAGCAATTACAAAACTTATTGTTATCTCCAATGATGCCTATGCTGATCCATTAGCGAATAAGTATTTCGATCTTCAAAATAAACTTGATGGAACATTCGTATATTTTGAGGTAGATAGTAGTTGCAAACACTTTAATGAGATTTAGTACATTATGTTATTTAAAATTTCTGTTGACTTTTCTAAAACTCCTTCAGCTAGGACTGAGTCAGAGGGGAAACATCCGGGTGAGAGCCTCAGGGCTATGCTTGTCCCTCTTATAAGGACATGCCTTGAAACTGGGGAAGAACTGACAATTGATCTTGACGGAACATCAGGATATGGGACATCTTTTCTGGAAGAGGTATTTGGTGGCTTGATTAGAGAAGAGCACTTTTCTTTCGACCAGTTACAAATCATCCATTATATTTCTGAAGAAGAACCAGACCTTATAGATGAGATAAAGCAAGATATTATAGATGCTAGGGATAATGAAAAAGAGTAGGCTACTGTATGGCATCATCGGTGTTGTCATTTTTTCATCAGGATGGATTGTTGGTCTATTAGTTAAAGATTGGGCATGGTTTGAGTATGATAACTCCTTTAACTTGTTCGATCTGTTTTATACTGTGGTTTCTGTTGGACTTGCTGTATATATAGCAAGGGCGATAGAGAAAGGTGTGCAGGATAGAAGGAATCAAAAGGATATCATTATTGGCAGGATTGATGCCGTTGACTCGCAACTTGAACAACTCCTCTCATGTTTTGTGTTGAATAATAAAAAGTATTCAATAGATAACACTGTTATTTTGGGACGAGCTAAACGCATTGGGATGGATGCAAAAAAATATGAGAGGTTTATTCAGAAGTATTATCCTGAATTCGCCAATTCAAAAGAATACAAAGACACAATAATTAATACTAGAAAGCTAGTAAAACTTTGCACAGAATTGCCGAAAAAGCCAAGCCCGAATATATCCTGTGTAAATGATGTATGGAGCTATTCTTCAGAGCGCTTTTGGGAAATACAACAGGAATTGAGCCGTTTGAGGGAACTATGTTTCAATTTATCCCTTTTACTAAATGGCCAATAGCGGTTTACAGCAGGATTCGTCCTGCTGTTTTTTGTTACAACACGATTTCGCACAATATAACATAATCTCGCATAAAGAATTCCGAAACGTTTGCACGGAGTCTTAATATTATCTATGTTTGTCGCAAATAATAGTACATGATACTTAAAAAATTGCATCAGATAGTTATTGATTCTTTACTAACGTTTACATTATGATTGAACCTTCTTCAGAATTACAGGATCGAAAAAACCTAGAGGCTCTTCTTGCCTCGCAAGCCTCAATGGCAGAGACATTACAGTCCATACTTCAGGAATTAATCAAGCCAGACAGAAAGTATGTTTACGGAATTCAAGGTCTTGCGGACCTCCTTCATTGCAGCAGGCTAACTGCACAGCGTATAAAGAATTCCGGAAAGATAGACGATGCAACAATACAGTTTGAAAGGACCGTGATTTTTGATGCTGACAAGGTCATGGAATCGCTTAAAGTCAGTCGTAAGAAGAAATAGCCATGGCAATCTTTAATTTTCAGGCTCCTAAAGCCTCTTTTTCTCTGAGAAACATCCCGGACAAGCAAGGCCGAAAGGCTCTCTACATAAAGTTCTTCATCGATGGAAAGTATGTAATGAAGAGTACTGATATATGGCTGAAACCTCGCCAGTGGGATTCGGTTGAACAGTTGGTGATCAATTCTGCTGAAGCTAATGAACTGAACAAGATACTATATAATCTAAAAGAAAAGACTGAACGTCTTATCAAGCAGAATTATGGTGAATCTGTTACGGCTGATGACATTCGGGCGCTTCTTTCAGAAAAAGATCCAGAACAGAAACCTCGTCGAGATTTCATTGAATATGCTAAAGAGGTGAACCATACTCTATATAATAAGGGAAAGAATGGATATCGTTCTTGGCATTCAAAGGATATGAATATTGATATGTTCGCAAATTTCGTCCATGAAAAGCTCGAGCTCAAGACTCTTTATCTTGATGGTTTGCAGGTCACATACTTTGATAAATACATTGCCTATAGACTGAATGAACGTAAGAATAAAAGCAGGGAGGGAATTAACAAGACACTGGTCCCTTTATATGAGGCAATCAAATATGCTGTCAAGACAGGAGAGATTGAGGCTCCGAGTGTGGCTGCCATTGTCGACAACTACATCAGCATACGTGAAACGAAATACTCGACTAAGATCTCAGAGTCTAAAGTGAGGTTTCTCACAGAAGATCAAATGAAGCAGCTAGCAGATTTCTGGAAAAGCCAGGGGAAAGGGTCACGAAAGGACGCACTGGATATGTTTTTCTTTTCCTTCTATTCTTGTGGCCTGCGTATTTCCGACCTCGTAACTTTGGAATGGAGACATGTTGATTTGAAAGAAAAGCAGATAAAGAAAGTCCAGGTTAAAACGAAGAAGGCGCCTTCTGTGACTATCCCTTTGACAGAATCAGCTATCGAGATCCTTTCCCGTTGGAAGGGACGTAATTCAAAGTACGTATTCAATTGTCTGGAAGAAGATTTTGACATCAAGAATGAAGAAGCGCTGGTGAGAAAGATTAACTCATGGGATAAGATTATCAATGGGCATCTGACCAGAACAAGTACAACCCTGAATTTTCCTCTGAATCTGACGATCCACATGGCCAGGCACACATTTGCCGTAATAGCTCTCAACAATGGGGTTGATGTCTATATGATCAGCAAGCTTCTGGGGCACTCTTCAATCGTGGCAACGGAAAAGACCTATGCTGAATTCCTGAAGGAAAAAGTGACCGATGACGCGCATCGAGTGCTGGATCTTCATTTCTAATATGCAACTTTTTGTTGTATGATAATTTGGTCTAATTTGACAGAAAATGCCACTACAACACCATCAAATGCACATGTCTCTTCTTTCTCGGGAAGAAGAGCATGTTGCATATGTGGAAGCGATGCTTTACCTTTGCGTTGTAAGGATGACTTTTTCTTTACGGACAGAGTTGGATGAAATTTGATACAGTGCTTATATAAACAGCCTTACAGCCGTGTAGAATAAGGGTAAGTTCTTCTTCAACGAAGATGAGTATTAATCTTTGAAATAGAATGACTTATGACGGCGATTATTCTTTTTCGCCGTCTTCGCTTTATACGCACGCGCGCAAGGATCAGGATTTTTTTACCATGAAGATATTACTTACAGGCGGAGCCGGATATATCGGCAGCCATACAATCGTTGAGCTCGACCGTGCCGGCCATGAGGTCGTTGTTGTCGACAATTTCGTCAATTCTCAACCAGAGGCATTGCGCCGAGTAGAAAAGATCATCGGCAAGAAGGTGAAGTTCTACGAGGCTGACGTCCGCGACCGTGAGGCGCTCTCCAAGGTCTTCGAGGCTGAGGGCAGCACAGGTGCCATGATCGATGCGGTCATCAATTTCGCCGGGCTCAAGGCAGTCGGTGAATCAGTCGCCAAGCCGTTGGAGTACTATGAGAACAACATGAACGGCGTCTTCGTCCTTGTCGATGTGATGCGTTCCCATGGCTGTAAGAACATTATCTTCAGCTCAAGCGCCACGGTCTACGGAGACCCGGCCATGATTCCTATCACAGAGGAGTGCCCTAAGGGCCAGTGCACCAATCCTTACGGCTGGACCAAGTCCATGCTTGAGCAGGTGCTGATGGACGTCCAGAAAGCAGATCCGGAGTGGAACGTCGTCCTTCTCAGATATTTCAACCCTATCGGTGCCCATGAATCAGGACTGATCGGCGAAAACCCCAACGGTATTCCTAACAACCTGATGCCATACATCACCCAGACCGCTATCGGTATGCGCAAGGAACTCGGCGTATTCGGCGACGATTATCCTACGCACGACGGCACAGGAGTACGCGACTACATCCATGTCGTCGATCTGGCATGCGGCCATGTCTGCGCGCTCAAGGCGATTTCTGAGAAGAAGGGTCTTGCGATCTATAACCTCGGCACGGGTCATGGTTACTCTGTCCTTGATGTCGTCAAGGCTTTTGAGAAGGTCAATGGCCTGAAGGTCCCTTATTCGATCAAGCCTCGCCGTCCTGGTGACATCGCTACCTGCTACTGCGACCCGGCTAAGGCAAAATCAGAACTCGGATGGGAAGCGAAGTTCGGCATCGAAGAGATGTGCCGTGATTCATGGCGTTTCCAAAGCAACAACCCTAAAGGCTACGAAGCATAATGCTCGACTACAATATCAATCTTGAAGGAAAGACAGTCCTTGTGACAGGTGCCGCCGGTTTCATCGGCAGCAATCTCGTCAAGCGACTTTTCAATGACATAAAAGATATCAGGATCATCGGAATTGATTCGATCACTGACTATTACGATGTAAATATCAAATATGAGCGACTTTCTGAGATCCAGGCGCTGGTCGATGCCGAGCCATCGGCCGTCGGGGCTCCGGATAGTTTGGGAAAAGTCGCCCCTCTGGCCGATGCCTCAGCATCTGCACCACGATGGACCTTCATCAAAGGCAGCATCGCAGACAAACCTTTGATTGACAAGATCTTCTCGGAGAACAAGATCTCCGTGGTCGTCAATCTTGCAGCCCAGGCAGGTGTGAGATACAGCATCACCAACCCTGATGCCTACATCGAGAGCAACCTTATCGGCTTCTACAACCTTCTTGAGGCCTGCCGCCACAACGACGTAGAGCACCTTGTCTATGCGAGCTCGAGTTCGGTCTATGGATCAAACAAGAAGGTCCCATATTCAACCGACGACAAGGTCGACAACCCTGTGAGCCTCTATGCTGCTACCAAGAAGTCGAACGAGCTGATGGCGCATGCCTACAGCAAGCTTTACAACATCCCGTCGACAGGACTTCGTTTCTTCACTGTCTACGGACCTGCTGGACGTCCGGATATGGCATATTTCGGCTTCACCGACAAGCTCCGTGCCGGCAAGACGATCCAGATCTTCAACTATGGCAACTGCAAGCGTGACTTCACCTTCGTCGACGATATCGTAGAGGGCGTGGTGAGAATCATGCAGCACGCTCCTGAGAAGCAGAACGGCGAGGACGGCCTTCCTATCCCGCCATACAAGGTCTACAACATCGGAAACAACAGCCCTGAGAACCTCCTTGATTTCGTGACTATACTTCAGGAAGAGCTCATCGCGGCTAAGGTCCTTCCGGCAGACTACGACTTCGAAGCCCATAAGGAACTCGTTCCTATGCAGCCGGGTGACGTCCCAGTGACTTTCGCAGATACTACACCGCTTGAGCAGGATTTCGGTTTCAGACCGGCGACTCCATTGAGAGACGGCCTCAGGGCATTCGCTCAGTGGTATGCCCGATACTATGGTACTTGTTCAGCAACTGACGCAATAAAATAACATACGCTAAGATATGCAGGTAATACTACTTTCCGGCGGATCAGGCAAGCGCCTCTGGCCTCTTAGCAACGATGTCCGCTCTAAACAGTTCATCAAGATTTTCAAGACTGGAGAGAACCAGTACGAGTCCATGGTACAGCGAGTCTATCGCCAGATACGTACCATCGATGCAGACGCAAAGGTGACTATCGCTACCAGCAAGAGCCAGGTCTCTTCTATCCATAACCAGCTCGGAGACGGAGCTGTAGGCATCAGCGTCGAGCCTTGCAGAAGGGATACCTTCCCGGCAATCGCACTTGCGACAGCCTATCTCCACGATGTGATGGGCGTAGGACTTGATGAGGCCGTCGTCGTATGTCCTGTCGACCCATATGTCGAGGACGACTATTTCGCAGCGCTTAAGGATCTTTCCGATCTTGCGGAGAAGGGCGTGGCAAACCTTACCTTGATGGGAATCGAGCCAACTTATCCAAGTGAAAAGTATGGATATATCATTCCTGAAGGCAAGGAGAAGGTCAGCAAGGTGAAGACCTTCAAGGAAAAGCCGACCGTCGATGTCGCGAAGGATTACATCAGCCAGGGTGCGCTCTGGAATGGAGGTGTATTCGCATACAAGCTTCGATATGTGCTTGACAGAGCCCATGAGCTCATCGACTTCGATGACTACCAGGACCTCTTCAGCAAGTATGAGACTCTCAAGAAGATCAGTTTCGACTATGCGGTAGTTGAACACGAGGACAGCATCGCGGTTATGAGATTCGCCGGCCAGTGGAAGGATCTCGGTACGTGGAACACTCTCACGGAGGCCATGACTGAACCAACCATGGGCAAGGCCATCCTCAATGAGAATTGCGAGGATGTCAACGTCATAAATGAACTTAATGTCCCTGTCCTCTGCATGGGCCTGAAGAGCGTGATCGTCTCAGCTTCGGCAGAGGGAATCCTTGTCAGCGACAAGGAACAGAGCAGCTACATAAAGCCTTTCGTCGATGGAATAGACCAGCAGATCATGTTCGCCGAGAAGTCATGGGGAGACTACCATGTACTCGACGTCGATCCGGGCAGCATGACCGTCAAGGTGATGATAAAGGCGGGCCACAGCATGAACTACCACAGCCATGCCCATAGGAACGAGGTATGGACCATCATCTCCGGTACGGGCCATACGGTCGTCGACGGCATGCAGCAGACGGTAAGGCCGGGCGATGTCATTACGATCATGGCAGGTTGCAAGCATACTGTCTTTGCTGACACTGACCTCAGTATACTTGAGGTCCAGCTGGGCGAGAACATCCAGGTTTCAGACAAGACGAAGCACGAGCTTTAGCTCCAGGAAGATATTGAAGCCATTCAGACTCATACCATCTACTAAGGATTATATATGGGGCGGGACCCGTCTCAGGGATGAGTATGGCAAGGTGAGCGATGCGGACAGGATAGCTGAGACATGGGAATGTTCCACTCATCCGGATGGGCCGAGCATCGTCGCGACAGGACCGGATAAGGGTAAGACATTGGAGGAAGTCCTCAGGCTTCACCCTGAGTATCTGGGACCGGGAGAGGGCGAGATGCCTATCCTTATAAAGTTCATTGACGCAAAGTCTGATCTTTCAGTGCAGGTCCATCCTGACGATGCCTATGCTGCGGAAAACGAAGGTGGACAGCGAGGAAAGACTGAGATGTGGTATGTGGTTGATGCATTGCCTGGTGCGAGCCTTGTATTCGGCCTCAGCCGTGAGATGGCAAAAGAGAAGCTTAGGACAAGGATTGAAGAAGGTAAGCTTGAACGCTATCTGGCCCGCGTGCCGGTGAAGAAGAATGATGTATTCTATATCCCGGCAGGCACTGTCCATGCGATCGGAAGAGGTATATTGATAGCAGAGATACAGGAAAGCAGCAACCTGACTTACAGGCTTTATGACTATGGCCGCTTAGGAAAGGACGGGAAACCACGTCCGCTACATGTGGAGAAAGCCTTGGAGGTGTCGCACCTGAAGGCGGATCAGGATCCGCGTCAGCCTATGCGAATCCTCCGCTATACCCCTGGATGCGCGCGTGAGCTGCTCAGCTCCTGCCGCTATTTCAGTGTCGAGAGATGGATAGTCAAGAGCGAAGAAGGTGTCACTTTCCCTGCGTTGCAGGAAAGTTGGAGGAATATTCTCTGCCTGAGAGGTAATGGCCGCATTGCCGCTGCAGATGGAGAGACTTTGGAGATTGATAAGGGAGACAGCGTGTTCGTCCCTGCGAATCAGGAGGATCTTTATATCTCAGGCGAGATGGAATTCCTGGTTACGAGGACCTAGTCTTCCTGGCATTGACAATTAACTGATAACTATTATAGAAAAATGAGAGTAATCATTGAACCGAACTACGACAAGATGTCGAAGTGGGCTGCAGACTATGTGGCAGCCAGAATCATCGAGGCCAATCCGACCCCGGAGAAGCCATTCAAGCTTGGATGCCCTACAGGCTCATCTCCACTTGGCCTCTACAAGGAACTGATCAAGAAGTACGAGGCAGGCGAGCTTTCGTTCCAGAATGTCGTGACATTCAACATGGACGAGTATGTCAACCTTCCTGAAGAGCATCCTGAGAGCTACCACAGCTTCATGTGGAACAACTTCTTCAGCCATATCGACATCAAAAGAGAGAACGTGCATATCCTCAACGGAAATGCACCTGACCTCACAGCAGAGTGCGAGGCATATGAGGCAGCGATCGAGGCTGCAGGCGGAATCGACCTTTTCATGGGCGGCGTAGGTCCTGACGGCCACCTCGCATTCAACGAGCCAGGATCAAGCCTTACCTCGAAGACACGTGTGAAGACTCTCACTACCGACACCATCATCGCCAACAGCCGCTTCTTTGACGGAGACCTCAGCCTCGTCCCTAAGCAGGCTCTCACAGTCGGTATCGGTACTGTTATGGCAGCAAAGGAAGTCCTTCTTGTCTGCAACGGTCACCACAAGGCACGTGCTCTCCAGCACATTGTCGACGGCAACGTGTCTCACATGTGGACTGCCTCTATGCTCCAGATGCACAGAAAGGCCATCGTGGTCTGCGACGAGCCTGCATGTGACGAGCTTACAGTCGCTACCTACAAGTACTATCTCGACAAGGAGAGAGGAAACCTGTAGTATCTGATATATGAAACAAAAATAAAGAATGATGAAAAGACTGACGCTATTCTGCCTTTCAGCACTTGCTGCTTTGTCTCTCGCTTCCTGCGGAAAGGAGGATGAGACTGATATGAGATGTACTGTCGCCGTAGTAGACGCACAGGTTGCTACAGTTGGTTTTTCCGCAACCTTGGACGCTTCTGAAATAGACGATGGTGCGAGGTTTGAGATCCTCTCTTCTACAATGGGAGATCCAGCGAATCCGGTCAATATGCCTGATATCGGATTGTGGATTGCTTCAACTGCCGAGGAGAATTCTCGCGTTGATCTTCCAAAGGCCGGCAGGAACTGGTATAATGGTTTCTATTCCAAGAATCTTGAGCCAGGCGCAAAGTACTATGTCAGGATCAGGTTCAAGTCAAATTCTGTAGAAAAGCTCGGACCTTTGTCCCAGTTCCAGATGCCTAATCCTGGTGAACCGTATGTCGGGTCATCCAGCCTTACTGACATAACAGCTTCAAGTGCGAAGGTACATGCTGTATGGATGCCTAATGGACAGAAGATTTCCAGTGTCGGATATCTGATCTCGGCAGATGAGAAGGAGATCAATGAGAACAAGGGTACTGTCGTGACATTGGATTCTCCATTGACATATGATTTCCAGTTTACAGGACTTGAGCCGGGAAAGATGTACTACACCAAGCTCTGGTGTCAGACCACAATGCCTGATATCCCTTCGAAGTACCATGTCTCCACACGTTTTTATTCGAACAAGGTGACATTCACTACTGCTAAGGAATAATGAACAATCTGCATTTCAACGCACTGAAATGCAGATTTTTATTTGTGGAGAATAAAATATGCATTATATTTGCACCGGTAGCCCATCTGGCGCTGCCATACGCACGTAAAGTGATATAATAGTTAAATTAGGTAATGCCTCCCGTTGGTTGTGAAATCGGCGGGAGGTCTTTTTTTACGTTGTAACTTGGATATGTCTGGATTTCATGACTAAAAATTGCCGATTCATTCCATTTAGGTATTTTTGATTTGTCAAAAAAAGTAAAAGGTGGTAAATTTGAAAACTGACTGAAAGAATCTATCAACTTACCTAGAAGACTATTCGTGATATAATAGTTTCTCATATGACCAACGGGTCGGTGGACGATGAACATACGACGGATCGTTTCTTTGTTTGTCGATAGAATCTCAAGAACAGCAAATTTTTCATTTGGCTCTAATTTCTACAATATATTAGAGTATAGTTTTTTAGGCCGTCTCCCACTCGTTGTGAAACGAGTGGGAGACTTTGCATATGTCGGAGCCTGGGCATGGCACGATTAGCACAGTTTTTGTTGCAGTCGTTGAAAAATGATTGAAAATGAAAAGATTTGCACTTATACTCGCCATGGCCATTGCTGGCCTTTCCGCTCATGCACAGATGCCTGCTCCTGAACAGGTCGATACATTGGTCGTGAAGTCAGTACGCTATAACCGTGCTGATATCAAGAGAGAGAACTGGCCGACAGACGTCATCCTGAAGTCGGCTTCTGACATCACCATAGGAGACAATGAATACGAGATTGAGTCAATGAAGGAAGGCTCGATTTCTGCCCGCTATGGCGCCCGTGAACTTATCTTCACTCTCGAAAATGGAAAAAGATTCTCATTCTATGAGAACGGTGTGCACAGAGTAGTCGTATTCTCCGGCTATGAGTTCTTCTGTGAACCGTCTGCCGAGAAGGATCTCAAACAGAAGGCCCGTCGTACCCTCCATGCTGCTGACAGCCTTGCAGGCGTTGCAGAGGAAAAGATTACTGAATCTATACGTTCAAGCAGAAATAAGTAGCAGTATGACAAAGCGTTCCCTCATTTGTGCGGCTGCAGCAGTGTCTGCACTTGTTGTTTCCTGCTCACAAAAGACACCTCAACCTTCAGTTGACCCGGATTTGGGTCTTAAGGATGCCTATTCAGATGCTTTCCTGATCGGAACGGCCGTCAACCGCTTCATCCTCAGCGGTCGCGATACGCTCTCGTATAATATTCTTCTCAAGGACTTCAACGCAATGTCCCCTGAGAATGACATGAAGCCTGAGGTCCTCCATCCGACCCCTGATACATGGAACTTCACTGCGGCGGACCAGTATGTCGCTTTCGGAAAGGAACATGGCATGTGGCTCCTTGGCCATACACTCTGCTGGCATAACCAGACTCCGGATTTCTTCTGGACACGCAAGGATGGAAAGCCTATGTCTAAGGATGAGATATTCGCCAGCATCGAGGACTACATAAAAGTTGTCTGCACTCATTTCGCCGGAAAGGTGGATGCGTGGGATGTGATCAACGAGATCGTGTCAGAGCAGGGCGGTTACAGAGACCTCGGATGGGTACATGCACTGGGCGGAGACCAGGATCTCGTCGATGAGTTCGTCAAGCATGTGTTCCGTTGCGCTGAGAAATACGCTCCGGATACTCAGCTCTACTACAATGATTTCAATGCATGGCGTCCTGAGAAGGTTGCAGGTATCTGCCGTATCGTCAAGATGCTTCAGGCAGAGGGAATCCGTATCGACGGAGTCGGCATCCAGGCGCACTGGGGACTTGATTTCCCTAAGAACCAGTATATTGAAGACGCCATCGACGCATACTCGGCGCTTGGGATGAGAGTCAATATCACAGAATTCGACATGGACGTCCTTCCTTTCACCAGAGCGGTCCAGGTGTTCGGATGGCAGGGTATGAAAGACCCGATGTACCAGCTTGAGGAGTACGAAGAGTTCCTCGATCCATACAAGGATGGCATACCGGCTGAGATCGAAGACGCCCATGCTGCCCGTTTCAAGGAAATCATGGAGATTTTCTATAAGCATCGCTCGCAGATTGACCGTGTTACTTTCTGGGGTATCAATGACCGTATGTCATGGAAGAACGGATATCCTGTGCCAAACAGGACCAACTATTCACTCCTCTGGCAGAGGGACTTCACACCTCATGCCGCCTATGGGGAGATCATGGCCGTCCCTCAGAAGTAGGAATCGCTTTAATCGCTTGCACTTGACAGTAGGTTTTTTTAAATTTGTATGACCCAAACTACAAGTTAGACATGCTCAATAGACTTTTCCGTTGGTACTTCTCTAAATCTGCGCTCCCATACTGGTGCGTGCTTGCCATTGATTGTGCTATTGTATTCTGTTCAGGTCTTGTAGCTGCTTATCTTCGCAAAGGGGGTAACCAGTTCGTAGGATTCTTCTGGCAGATATGTCTTGGCTTGCTGGTGGTGGTCTTCTGCTATGGTATAGGCTTCAGGCTTTTCCATACCTATAGTGGAATCATCCGATATTCGTCTTTTGGAGATCTTGCCAATGTCGCCAGGGCCGGTTTCTTCGGAGCAGTACTTTCCTGTGCGATCAGCCTGGGCGTCGAGTATGCCGGCGTTCCTATGAGCACTATCGCAATGCCTTATCTGTCAGGACATTTCATCATCTTTCTTGTGTCAGTTCTCTTGATGTGGTTCGTCAGAGTCATTGTCAAGACATTGTATGACGTCGTCCGTGTAGGAGCGAATACGGACAGGGCGATGATCTACGGTATCATGGATGGCGGCAATGCCATCGCACGCTATATCCGCAGCGCAGACCCTGTCAAGTACGACCTTAAAGGCTTTATCGCGCCATATGGCACTGACGAAGCCCCTGAATCCCTGCTTGCAGTCCCTGTGTTCAAGGACGATGACAATCTTATCGATGTCATCAAGGAAAAGGGGATCAAGGCAGTGCTGGTGTCACCTCTTCAGCAGGATAATTTCCCTAACAGGGAGAAGCTGGTAGAAGCATTGGTGAAGTCCGGTGTCAAGATCCTGATGGTAAAGCAGGATTCAGAGGAATGGGACGGCAAGTCAGATTTCAAGCAGAACCAGATCCGTGAGGTGGACATCGAGGATCTTCTTCCAAGAGAGAAGATCGAGGTCGACCTCAATGCAATAGGCCAGCTGATCAAAGGTAAGACAGTGATGATTACCGGAGCAGCAGGAAGCATCGGATATGAGATGGCCCGCCAGGTCGCTAAGTTTGCTCCTAAGTTATTGATACTCATAGATCAGGCTGAGACTCCTATGCACACTGTGCGTCTTCATATGAAGAACCATTATCCTGGCCTGTCATGTGAGACGATAGTGTCAAGCATCACTAACAAGAGCAAGATGGAGATACTCTTCGCAGAGCATCGTCCTGACTACATATTCCATGCGGCTGCCTATAAGCATGTCCCTATGATGGAGGACAATCCGAGCGAGGCGGTCCAGAATAACGTCTATGGTACAAGAGTCATAGCAGATCTCGCTGTGGCCTACGGTACCAAGAAGTTCGTGATGATTTCTACTGACAAGGCTGTGAACCCTACGAATGTGATGGGCTGCAGCAAGCGTATATGTGAAATCTATTGCCAGAGCCTCAACCGTGCTGTCGAGAAGGGAGAAGTGAAGATGGCAGACGGCAATCCTGCCCTCACACAGTTCATCACGACCCGTTTCGGCAATGTGCTAGGAAGCAATGGCAGTGTCATTCCTATCTTCAGGAAGCAGATTCTTTCCGGCGGTCCTGTGACCGTGACCCATCCTGACATAATCCGTTTCTTCATGCTTATCCCTGAGGCATGCCGACTGGTGCTCGAGGCGGGTACCATGGGCCATGGTGGTGAAATCTTCGTATTCGACATGGGCAAGCCTGTACGAATCGCTGACCTTGCACAGAAGATGATCGACCTTTCAGGTGCCAAGGGTGTAGAGATCAAGTTCACCGGTCTCCGTGATGGTGAGAAGCTCTTCGAGGAGGTTCTTTCTGACAAGGAGAACACCAAGCCGACAGTCCATCCTAAGATCATGGTTGCTTCAGTGCGTGAGTACGATTATGCTCTTGCTCTTAAGAATGAGAAGGAGCTTCTCGATATATCATACAAGTACGACGATATGGAGACTGTGCGTAAGATGAAGGAGATCGTTCCTGAGTACAAGAGCCAGCACAGCAAGTATCAGGTACTGGACTGATGCCGGTTTTCGGCATAGCGGGTCATTAACTACATAACTTTTCACGGATCATGAAAAAGATTGCTGCCATCTGCACGATGGCTTTCGTCACATTAGCAGCGGGCTCGTCTCTTTTTGCCCAGAACCCATATCTTCCTCTTTGGGAGTACATCCCTGATGGTGAGCCATACGTTTTCGAGGACCCGGACTGCCCGGGAAAGGAGAGGGTATATATCTATGGATCCCACGACAGCGAAATTACCAAGTACTGCGGCCGTGAGCAGGTCGTATGGTCAGCTCCTGTGGAGGATCTCAGCAACTGGCGCTATGACGGAATCATCTTCCGCTCGGACAAGGATGCAAACGGCGAGCTTCTTTTTCCAAATGGTCAGGGCGACATTCTTTATGCGCCTGACATTGCTGTGAAGACAGATGCAGATGGCAAGAAGTGGTACTATCTTTACCCTAACAACCAGTCTCGCGGACGCAATGCCCAGGTCTGCCGCAGCGAGCGTCCCGACGGACCGTTCGAGGTAATCAACTGGGACCCTGAGAATCCTAAGAGAAATGAAGGAATCCTTGGCTTTGACCCGGCTGTGTTCGTCGATGATGACGGCCGTGTCTATGGCTACTGGGGCTTCGAGGAGTCAAACGGAGCGGAGCTTGACCCTGTCAGGATGGATCGCGTGAAGGAGGGGACACAGATTGTCAAGGACATGGTGTCCAGCTATAAGCAGCCAGGCGTCTTCAATTTCTTCGAGGCGTCTTCAATGCGCAAGATAGACGGCAAGTACGTCTTTGTCTATTCAAGAAAGACTGCTGAGGGAGAGTTCGGCCTTCCTCAGACAAACTATACTCTTGCTTACGCTTACAGCGACAGTCCTCTAGGTCCTTGGACATACGGCGGAACCCTTGTGGACTGCCGCGGACGCGACACCGACGAGAATGGAAATGTCATCTGCACCGCCAATCCTTATGGCAATACCCATGGCAGCCTTGCGAAGATAGGCGACCAGTGGTGGCTTTTCTACCACCGTCAGACCGGTACAGACGAATACTCGCGTCAGGCGATGGTATCTCCTGTGGAGGTGACCGTGGAACCAGGCAAGGGTGGCAAGGTCTATATCACAGAAGCTGAGTATAATTCCGAGGGTTTCCGTACAGAAGGCCTCAATCCTCTCTACAAGACCCCTGCAGGTCTCGCATGCTATTATACGAACCCTGGCGGAATAGGTCAGACATACCCGAAATTCCACTTCACCGGATCATATGTCAAGGCCACCAGGATCGATCCTGAATCATATGTAGGACCATTCAACCAGAAGCAGCCGTTCTGCCCTGTCACAAACAATGTCCCAGGATCGGTGTTTGGATATAAGTATTTCAATTTCAGTGAGATCCAGTCCGGAAAGCCGACTTTCCTCAGACTGCATCTGATCAAGGAAAGCACCGGAAGCCTGAGCGTTCTCGTAGGCGGTCCTTCGACCCGTCGCAGCGGAAAGGAGATTGCCAGGATCGAAGTGACCGGCAGCTCGGATGGGGAGATCGTCGAGATCATGGTACCATGTTCCGGCCTTTCCGGAATTTCAGGCAAGCAGCCGCTTTTCTTCAGTGTCAACGGTGATGGAAAGGAGTCTGTCTGTGAAATCTACGATTTCCAGTTCATTCAGTAAGACTTTTTTCGTATCTTTGCCTACTTATTATCTATCAAGACTATGAATATATCAAGAATAGCTATCGCCGCATTGGCATCTGTGATGCTCCTTATGAGCTCATGTGCTGCTCCTAACCTTGCGTATTTCCAGGATTCCAGGGACGGCCAGGTGCTGGAAATGCTCAAGACGCAGAAAATTAAGCTCAAGCCTCAGGATAAAATCTCAATCGTTGTCAACAGCCGCGATCCTGAACTCGCGGACCTTTTCAACCTTCCTATCGTTTCGCATCGAGTAGGCTATTCAAATGTATCTTCATCTCTCTCGCAGTCGCAGCAGGTATCATGCTATACCATCGACGCTGCGGGCAATGTCGATTTCCCGATTCTTGGAGAGATCCACATTGCAGGTCTTACACGTGAGGAAGTCGCAGATAAGATCAAGTCGGAGCTTCTCGATCAGAATCTCATCAAGGATCCTGTTGTTATCGTAGAGTTCGCGAATATGTCCATCTCTGTCCTCGGCGAGGTGCGCAACCCTGGCCGCTACAACATTGACAGAGACGATGTGACTCTCCTCCAGGCTCTCGGACTTGCCGGCGACATGACTATCTATGGCGTCCGTGAGAACATCCTTGTCCAGCGTATCGATGGCAACAAGATCCGTAACTACAGAGTCGACATCACCAACATGGAGCAGCTCACCCAGTCTCCTGCCTTCCATCTTCAGCAGAATGATGTGGTCTATGTCAGCCCTAACGACAAGCGCCGCAGAGAGTCTACCGTAAACGGTAACAACGTCCTTTCTACATCCTTCTGGATCTCTATCGCCACTCTCGCTGCGACAGTCGCAAGCATGGTCATCAGATTCAAAGGCAATTAACCGATCATCCTTTAACGAAAAATAACTTAAATGGATCAGCAGTATAACAGACCACAGACCCAGGTACCACAGCAGGATGGACCGGATATCATGGAACTTCTCTTCCTTTGCCTCGCAAAATGGAAGTGGTTCCTTCTTTCCGTCGTAGTCTGCCTTGGACTTGCTTCGCTACACATACTCAGGACCGCCCCTGTATATACCCGTTCAGCTACTCTTCTCATCAAGGATGACAAGAAGGGCAACGCTATCGCGAGCGATATCGGCGATGCTTTCGCCAACATGGGTTTCAATGCGGCACGTACCAACATCAACAACGAGCTGCTTTCAATCAGTTCGCCAGCTAATATCCTTGATGTGGTAAAGAGGCTCAACCTCGATATTAACTATCGTACGAAGGGATTCTTCCATGACTATACCCTCTACGGTACAAGTCTTCCTGTCAATGTCAGCCTTCTTGACATCGACGACCGTCAGGGCGCTTCTTTTACTCTCGATGTCATGGGAGACCGCTCCTACAGTGTCTCAGACCTCGTTACCAAGGGAGAGAAGGTCAGCGGTTCATGGCAGGGACATTTTGGAGACACACTTTCAACTCCTCTGGGACGATTCACAGTAGTAGAGACCCCGGCTTTCAATCCTGAGAAGGAAACTCAGCAGATCCTTGTGAGCCGTTCGTCGCTCAACAATACTGTGCGTTCATGCAACGCAAGACTTACAGTAGCATTGACTGACAAGCTTGCTACTATCCTCGGCATTACATACCAGGATGTCTCTACACAGAGAGCAGACGACTTCATCAATACCCTTATCTCCGTCTATAACGAGAACTGGGTGAAGGACAGAAACCAGATCGCAATCAGTACATCTCTCTTCATTGACGATCGTCTCGCTGTGATTGAGAGGGAACTGGGAAATGTCGATGGCGATATCTCTTCATATAAGTCAGAGCACCTTATCCCGGATATCGCCGCCGCTTCAAACATGTACATGAACCAGGCGTCAAAGGCTGAGGCTACAGTCGTCGAGCTTTCAAACGAGGCTTATATGGCCCGTTACATCAGGAACTACCTGACCAGCGAGCAGAATGTCAACAGCCTTCTCCCTTCAAATGCCGGTATCAGAAATACAGCTATCAACCAGCAGATCGGAGAGTACAATGAGAAACTTCTCCGCAGGAGCAGCCTTGTGGCAAACTCTTCGGAGACCAACCCTCTCGTCGTGGATATCGATGCCCAGCTCAAGTCTCTCAGAAGTGCCATCGTGACTTCAATTGACAACGAGCTCGTCACTATCGAGGCTCAGATCAGCAGCCAGAAGAGCTACGGTAACCGTGCCACTTCCCAGATTGCGAACAACCCTGACCAGGCTAAGTACCTCCTCAGCGTAGAGCGTCAGCAGAAGGTCAAGGAGTCTCTTTACCTCTTCCTCCTTCAGAAGAGAGAGGAGAATGAGCTCGGCCAGGCATTCACTGCCTATAACAGCCGTATCATCACCCCTCCTTACGGTTCTGACTATCCTACTTCTCCATCAAAGAGCAAGATTCTTCTTGTCGCTTTGATCCTCGGCCTGGCAATTCCTTTCGGATGGATCTATGTAGAGCAGATGCTCAACACTAAGATCCGTGGCCGTAAGGACCTCGAGGATAGAGTGACAATGCCATTCCTCGGCGAGATACCTCAGTATTTCGCAGATGGTGACAAGAAACATATACTTGAGTTCAATCACAAGAAGAAACTGCTCAATTCCAAGAACGGCATTGTCGTCAACTCAAGCCGAAGCATGGACTATATCAATGAGGCTTTCCGTGTCATGAGAACCAATGTCGGATTCGTGCTTGGCGGTGAGCAGAATGTCGCTATCATCACTTCTTACAATCCTGGTTCAGGTAAGTCCTTCATCATCAATAACCTTGCGGCTTGCTTTGCTCTCAAGAACAAGAAGATCCTTCTTATTGACTGTGACCTCAGAAAGGCTACGACATCTAAGTATTACACAAATACCAAGCTTGGTCTCAGCAGCTATCTTGCAGGTTCAGTCGACAATGTCGAGGACATCATGATCCACCCTGATGACCAGCCTACATTGACTGTCATCCCTGTCGGAGCAGTACCTCCGAATCCTTCTGAACTTATTTCTGATGATAAGTTCCCTCAGCTTATCGAAAGATTCAGGAAGGAGTATGACCTCATTCTTCTCGACTGTCCTCCTGTAGAGATCGTTGCTGATACCATGATCATCGAGAAGGTCGCTGACCGTACTCTCTTTGTCATCCGTGCCGGTCTCTTCGAGCGCAGCATGCTCAAGAACCTCGAGGCTGACTACCAGAGCGGCAGGTTCAAGAATATGTCACTTATTCTTAACGGAACAGAAGCTCAGGGACACTATGGCGGCTATGGCTATCGTTATGGCTATAACTATGGTTATGGTTCATATGAGTATGGCAAGCAGAGCTAGTCTCTGGATGAACAATATCAAGCCCGGATCATCCGGGCTTAATTGTTAAATAAATAATTAAGAGATAATAGATGAAATCATTTGAGGAACTCGGCCTGAAGGAATGTCTGCTTGAGGCTATCAAGGAACTGGGGTTTGAGACTCCGATGCCTGTCCAGGAGGCGGTCATTCCGCTCCTTCTGGAGGGAAATGACGATGTCGTGGCCCTGGCTCAGACAGGCACCGGCAAGACTGCGGCCTATGGACTTCCGCTGCTTCAGAACATCGATGTCAAGGACCATGCTACCCAGGCTCTGATCCTTTGCCCTACTCGAGAGCTCTGCCTCCAGATCGCTGACGATCTCAATGATTATGGCAAGAAGATGGACGGACTGTTCGTCCTTCCTGTCTATGGCGGTTCCAGCATACGTAACCAGATCCAGAACCTCAAGAAGGGAGTCCAGATCATAGTCGCGACTCCAGGAAGACTGATAGACCTCATGGAAAGAGGCATCATTGACCTTTCATCTGTGAAGAACGTAGTTATGGATGAGGCAGACGAGATGCTCAACATGGGTTTCTCGGAGGACATCGACCTGATTCTTGCCTCAGTTCCGGAAGAAAGACATATACTTCTTTTCTCTGCGACCATGCCTTCTGAGATCGAGAAGATCTCAAAGCAGTATATGCATGACCCGAAGGAGATAGTCATCGGAAGGAAGAATGAAAGCACTGCTTCAGTCCGCCATATCCGCTATATGGTGAATGCGAAGGACAAGTATAACACGCTCAAGAGAATCGTTGACTACTACCCTCGGATCTATGGCATCATCTTCTGCCGCACCAAGGTCGAGACCCAGGAGATATCGGACAAGCTTATCCGTGAGGGATACAATGTGGACGCCCTCCATGGCGATCTCTCCCAGGCCCAGCGTGACTATGTGATGCAGCGTTTCCGTCTTCGCAACATTCAGCTTCTCGTTGCTACTGACGTGGCGGCGCGAGGCCTTGACGTCGAGGACCTTACACATGTCATCAACTATACTCTTCCTGACGAGACCGAGATCTATACCCACCGAAGCGGACGTACAGGCCGTGCCGGCAAGACAGGTATCTCGATCGCTATCGTCAATATGAGGGAGACAAAGAAGATCCGCCAGATCGAGCAGGTGATAGGAAAGACCTTCGAGGAAGGTGTGATCCCGACAGGAAAGGAGATCTGTTCAAAGCAGATATTCAGCCTTATCGACAGGATCGAGAAAGTAGATGTCAATGAAGATGAGATTGCAGATATTCTCCCTTCAGTCTACAGGAAGCTTGACTGGCTTGACAAGGAGGACCTTATCAAGAGAATAGTGTCGATGGAGTTCAAAAGGCTTATCGACTACTACCAGATCAACGAGGACTTCGAGGCTGTCAAGGAGCGCGAGAAGGGTAGCAAGAGGGTAGAGGTCGTCAAGGAAGAAGGATTCACCAAGGTGTTCATCAATATCGGAAAGATGGATGGAGTGACTCCTAAGAACCTCTTAGGTATCATCAATGACTGCGTCGAGGGCAAGGCTGAGATCGGCCGTATCGACCTCTTCACACGCTACTCGCTTTTCGATGTCGCTGATGCTTCGGCACAGACCGTCATCCGTGAGCTCAATACACTTAGGCTCCGCGGCCGCAATATCAAGGCCTACGAAGCTACCGACGAGCAGATCAGCCGCGGTACCAAGGACCGTGAGGAAGAACGTAAGGGAAGGGACAAGAAGAAAAAGAGAAAATAATTAATCACGCTATATGAAACTACAGCATCTGACAATCGCTCTTGCCGCTCTTGCGCTGGCAAGTTGCGCAGGCAAGGTTGAAGGCCCTTGCGACATCTACGAGGCTTATGGCACCCCGTGTGTCGCAGCCCACAGTACCACCAGAATCCTGTACTCAAAGTACAATGGACCTCTCTATCAGGTACTCCGTGAGTCCGATGGAGCTACACTTGACATCGGTACCGTGAAAGGAGGCTATGCCGACGCAGCCGCTCAGGACAGGTTCCTTGAGGGTACAATCGGCTATATCTGCAAGATCTATGACCAGACTGGCCATGGCAATGACCTCACAGCTGCTGCGCCAGGTACGTTCCTCGGCCCTGCAAAGGGTGAGTTCAACACTCTTCCTATCGCAGACATGGCTCCTGCAGTCCTCGACGGCCACAAGGTCTATGGTGCCTACTTCATGCCAGGCATGGGCCTCAGGGAGAACAATGCTTCATATCTCGCAATCAACGACGAGCCGGAAGGAATCTACTATGTGATCGACGGTACCCATTTCGACAGCGGATGCTGCTTCGACTATGGCAACTCTTCGACCAACGGTAAGGCGGTAGGTCGTGGTACCATGGAAACGACATATTACGGTATCTCGACTGCTTGGGGCAGCGGAAACGACGAAGGCCCATGGATCATGGCTGATATGGAGGCAGGTCTTTTCTCTGGTTTCAATGCCAAGAAGAACGACGTGCCTGCAATCACTGGATGGCGTTTCGTCTCTGCTTATGTCAACGGTGGCGGCGGCAACCATTGGGATCTCCGTGGCGGTGACGCTACAACCCCTGACATCGTCACTTTCTACGACGGCGTACGTCCTGTCTCACCGGATCCGAACGAGGGCTATTTCCCTATGAGCAAGAAGGGTGGCCTTCTTCTCGCTAACGGCGGTGACAACGGAAACGGCTCAGCAGGTACTTTCTATGAGGGTGCAATGACAGTCGGCTATCCTTCAGAGGAGGCTGTGAAGGCTGTCCAGGCGAACATCGCCGCTGCTCAGTACAAGGAGCAGACAATGTGGATGTCACGACTTACCTCATTCCACGAGGGCAAGTCACAGACTCTTACAGTCTCATATCTCAACAATACAGACAAGACCGTCTCTGGCCTCAATGTCTCACTCGAGCTCCCTAAGGGCTGGACATCAGAGCTTGCATCCATGGTCGGTGCAGAGGCTGGTGTGAAGCCAGGTGAGAAGGCTGTCGCAATCTTCAAGGTCTCAGGCCCAGGCTATGACAGCGAAGGCTTCGCGAAGGCTGTCGCTTCATGGAAGGGTGGCTCGGAGTTCACAGCCCAGCGTGTCCGCAGCATTCCTGACGTAAGCATCAACGAGCTCTACCTCGGCGACGAGCAGTTCATCGAGCTTTACAACTCTTCTGTCGACCCTGTCGACCTTTCTGGCTGGACAGTCGAGATCACCCGCAGCGGATGGGCTCCAGTCGTGGCTGCAAAGCTCCCTCAGGGAACTCTCATCAGCGCAAAGGACTATCTCGTGCTCCGTCCGAACGCAGATGCTCTCGCATTCGATGCCGCACCTCTCACAAAGATCTTCATCCCTGTGTCTACCGATTCCAAGGCAGTCGTTCCTGCAGGCAGCACCCATATGTCACTCGTTTCGACAGAAGGTCTCGAGCCTGGCCAGAAGATCGGTGTCGACCTCGGTAGCAAGTATGAGGAAGTTACCCTTACAAAGGTCGGTACAGCTGCTACACAGACTATTCTCGTAGGCCCTGCCAAGGCAGGTGACACTACTCTCCAGCTTGAGGTCACAAAGGATCTCCGCGAGGGTATGGAAATCACCATCAGTACAGGTCAGAGAAAGGAAGTCAGGACCATCACCAAGGTCATCAAGGTGTCTGAGGCTCCGCTTCCAAGACGCTTCGGTCAGCCGACAGTTCCTCACGAGCCAGGTCTTGTCGAGATCGACAAGCCACTTACCATGGACCAGATCGCTTCTGTAGACGTATGGGCACCAGGCGAGGGCGTAGACTTCACCCCTGCACTCAAGTATGACCATATGGTAGGTGACGCAGTCTCTGCTCCTGCAGCTCCTCTTGCAAAGGACGGCAGCTACAGCTATACATTCTCGACCAAGGCAGGTGCAGTCGCAATCTACCATGACAAGGTGCTTGTGGATGCCATCATCTATGGCTCAAAGCAGAGCAACTCGAGCGCAAACGGTACTATCGCACGTCCTGACCTTGCTGTCCTCGAGGGAGAGCAGACCCAGGGCGGATGTCTTGCTGAGGTTCCTCAGTTCAGGATGCCACGTATGCTGGCTCCTGGCCAGAAGATGCCAGTCCCTCCTACATATTCTCTCGTGAGAATCCCTGACGGAAATGACAATGATGTCCTCTGCGAGATCCGCAATACGACAACCGCTACCCCTGGCGCAGCCAACCAGGAGTAATATCATACGGCTGCAGGACCTGACCGTCCTGCAGCTGTCCAATCCAATTACCTGATAATATGAAAATCGCAGTCGCAGGAACCGGCTATGTCGGTCTTTCAATAGCAACGTTGCTCGCGCAGCACCATGAGGTCGTGGCGGTTGATGTGATTCCTGAAAAGGTGGATCTCATCAACAGGAGGAAATCTCCTATCCAGGACGAGTATATCGAGAGGTATCTTGCTGAGAAGGATCTGAATCTTACAGCTACTCTCGATGGCACGTCGGCTTATAAGGACGCGGACTTCGTCGTGATTGCTGCACCGACCAATTATGATCCTGTACGTAATTATTTCGATACCAGCCATGTCGAGGAGGTGATTGATCTCGTCCTTGAAAGTGGCTCTAAGGCTACCATGGTCATCAAGTCGACCATCCCTGTGGGCTATACCAGAAGCCTCTATGTCAAGTATGCAAAGAAGTTCGCAGAGCGTGGATATGATTCGTCGATGCGTCTGCGCCTTCTGTTCTCGCCTGAGTTCCTCAGGGAGAGCAAGGCTCTTTATGACAATCTTTTCCCAAGCCGTATCATCGTCGGTTATCCGAAGATAATCAACGGCGGCATCGGAGACCCGTTCAAGGAGGAGAATGAGGCTATACGTAAGATAGCCGGCAACCATCTTGAGGAGGCTGCGCACACCTTCGCAGGTCTTCTTCAGGAAGGCGCCATAAGAGACGATGTACCTGTCCTGTTCATGGGAATGAAGGAAGCCGAGGCAGTGAAGCTTTTTGCCAATACCTACCTCGCTCTCCGCGTCAGCTACTTCAATGAGCTTGACACTTATTCTGAGGTCAAAGGTCTTGACACCAAGTCTATCATTGACGGAGTCTGCCTTGACCCGCGTATCGGTTCACACTATAATAACCCGTCTTTCGGTTATGGCGGATACTGTCTTCCAAAAGACACGAAGCAGCTCCTTGCCAATTATGAGTATGTCCCTGAGAATCTTATCCAGGCCATCGTGGAGTCTAACCGTACCAGGAAGGATTTCATCGCTGACCAGGTACTTTCGAAGGCTGGCTATTATAATTATACCAGTTCCGGCCAGTGGAACCAGACCACGGAACGTGAGGTTACCATCGGTGTGTTCCGTCTGACCATGAAGTCGAACTCCGACAATTTCCGTCAGTCGGCGATACAGGGTGTCATGAAAAGGATCAAGGCAAAGGGCGCAAAGGTGATTGTCTATGAGCCTACGCTTGAGAATGGTACCCTCTTCTTCGGAAGTGAGGTGGTGAATGATCTTGATCAGTTCAAGGCTCGCAGCCAGGCCATAATCGCGAACCGCTATGATGAGTGTCTGGACGATGTCTTTGAGAAGGTCTATACCAGGGACGTATTCAAGAGAGATTAAATTTTACAGTTGACAATGCCAAAGAAAGTATTTGTTTCAGGATGTTACGACCTGCTTCACAGCGGTCATGTCGAATTCTTCCGTCAGGCTGCACAGTATGGCGACCTCTACGTAGGAATCGGTTCCGACGAGACTATCCTCCACTACAAGAACCATAAGACCGTATACCCTGAGCAGGAACGTCTGTTCATGGTAAAGAGTATCCGTTATGTAAAGGATGCCTTCATCAACCAGGGACATGGAATACTGGACTTCATCCCTACGCTGGACATCGTCAAGCCGGATATCCTGCTTGTGAACAGCGATGGCGGAAGCGAGTCCAAGAGGCAGCTCTGCGAGGAGAGGGGAATTGAGTATGTAGTGCTTGAAAGAGATCCGCATGAGGGCCTGCAGGCACGAAGCAGCACCGACCTCAAGAAATCGCCTTGCCAGCTTCCGACACGTCTTGACATTGCGGGAACATGGATTGATCAGCCGTATGTAAGCTGCCATGCTCCAGGATGGGCGTTGACGATCAGTCTTGAACCTAGCTTCGAGATACGTGAGCGCTGCGGCCTTTCTACCAGTACAAGGAATGTGATCAAGAGAATCTGGCCATATCAGCTTCCTATGATGGATCCTGAGACTCTTGCCCGCCTGGTATTCTGCTTCGAGAACAATCCTGAAAGGGAGGACGGCATAGTCAGCGGCGCCCAGGATGCCATCGGAATCTGTGTGCCAGGCCTCTGCCGTCATTGGTATGACAACCATTTCTGGCCGGACAAGATCGAACGCTGCAATGATGAGACTGTCCTCAGCTGGCTTGAGAACCGCCTCTGCATGATTCCTATGGATCCTCGACAGCCAGGATGCTCTGTCGTTGAAGGCATGGATGTGACACCATCCAAGGTCAAGGCGCTTGCATCGGCTGCAGATGACTGCTGGAATGCAATCATGGCTATGGACATAGAGCGCTTCTCTGCCGCCTACCGTGCTTCATTCGACGCACAGACCGCCATGTTCCCTGCCATGATCCAGGGCACTGTCCAGACATATATCGACAAGTACTCATCCATGCCGGACGTCCTTGCCTGGAAGATGCCAGGTGCCGGCGGTGGCGGCTATCTTGCCTGCGTCGTCACTGACGCAAAGACCTTCTGCGCTGAACATCCCGAGGCCATCCTTCTGAAGATCCGCCGCAGCGGCGAGTAAAATCTGTGACACCTAACTTGCTGACAGACAACGCAATAGTAAAATCCCTGTAGGTTGATTCTACCTACAGGGATTTGTTTAATACGCTGATAGTCAGCTGTTTAAGCGACTGCAAAATTATGGTCTGCGAGGCTCGCCGAAGTAAGATGCTTCAGCATCGTTCTCGTCAAGGCAGAAGATGTGGAAGTTCTGGAAATCCTTTGAGTATGGCTTCCAGTCGCCGCCGTCAGGACCGTTAGGGTCGCCGTACTTAGCGAAGTTTGACCATGCGGTCAGCATCTTCTCAGAGAGATCCCAGTCGCCAGGAGTCCAAGGCCTCCAGCAGTGCTTGAGGGACTTGAATACGAACCAGAGGTCTGAAGAGTGGAATGCGCCCTTGAGACGGTTGGTGACAGCTGGATGCTTGCCGTCGTCTGGAAGAGGACGTGCGAACTGGTATGTGTAAGCCCTGCCGCCCATCTCCTCACGGTTGAGAGCGAAGTCTGCGATCTGAGGAGCCATGTTGCCTGAGTCGTTGAGTGTGAAGCCGATCATGTAAGGGACGTCAGCGAGTGAACCGTCGATACAAGCCTGGTCGAATGTCTCAGGAAGTACATAGTTGTCGATGTAAGGAGCGATAGGGGATGCGCTGAGGACGCTGCGCTTGCCTGTGACCTGTGTGTAGATTGTACCGAGAGCGTAGATGGTCTCTGTACCTGCTCTACGGAGAGCGTTGATGTCCTTGAGGTTAGCCCAGTCAGCAACTTCCTTGATGCTCTGCTCAGCCTGCTCGAGGGTGAAATGGCCGTTGACAGCGACAGGACCTGATGGCTGTGGCATTCTGAAACCTGCAGGCATACCTGGCATTGCAGGCATGGCTGGAGCTGGCTTGCGAGGATCTACGAAACCGCTTCCTGACATGATGACTGCCTTGTTGAAGAGGCCCTTTGTGAGAGGTGATGCAGAAAGGAACTTGACGCTTCTTGAACCTGCTGACTGACCGAAGATCATCACGTTGTCAGGATCTCCACCGAACTGAGCGATGTTCTCCTTGACCCACTTGAGAGCTGCGATCTGGTCGAGTGTACCCCAGTTACCGGTTGCATGCTCAGGATCCTCTGCAGAGAGGTCAGGATGTGCGAAGAAGCCGAAAGGTCCTACGCGGTAGTTGAATGAGACGAGGACTACGTCCTTGTTGGCCCACTCCTGTCCGTCGAACTCCGGCTCTGAACCCCAGCCTTCGCGGAGACCGCCACCGAAGATCCAGAGAGCTACAGGGAGCTTCTTCTCAGGCTGTGCAGGAGCCTTTGTCCATACGTTGAGGTAGAGACAGTCCTCGCTGTAGGCCTTCTCTTCTCCATAACCCCATTCGTCGGTATATCCACCTGGATAATGAGCGCCCTGGAACGCAGGATGACCGAACTCAGTTGCCTGGAATACACCCTCCCATGGAACTACTGGCTGAGGTGCTTTCCAACGGTTCTCACCGATAGGTGGAGCTGCGTAAGGGATACCCTTGTAGACGAATACGCCCGGGATGTCTGCGGTAGTACCCTGGATCTGACCGCCTTCGACGGTGAGGATCGGAGTCTCTACCTGCTTTGCTGCACATCCGGCAACTGCCAGAGCGCAGAGGAGAAGTTGAAGTTTGCGTAACATATTGTGTAGATTTATCAGTTTGTCGTGTCTGGACGGGCTAATTTAGGAATAATGTGCGAAAATAGGAAAAGAATAGGTGGCGTATCGCAGAGGAATTTATTATTTTTGTGATAGAGAGAATAACACTGAACGATATGGGCGCACTGACAATCAACTGGGTCGAAGAGAATTATTCAAAACGCGAGGTGATGATCCCGATGAGGGACGGCAACAGTCTCTACACGGCCATCTATGAGCCGAAGGACCATGGTACCGGTTCCGCTGCCGGTTCCTCCGACCAGCCGTCCTCTGCTCTGCTTCCGCCTATCCTTCTTCTCAGGACCCCGTTCCCGCTCAAGCCGTACGGAGAGGGCAGGATGGCCTCCAATCTCCGTGAATCTCTCGCAAACTACGCCCGTGAAGGCTATGTCATCGTCCAGCAGAACGTACGCGGAACATATCTGAGCGAGGGCAACTTCGTCAATGTCCCGCCGCTGAGGGAACAGGGCACCGGAATGCTGATCGAGACCTCTGAGATGACTGACACCTACGACACAGTCGACTGGCTCCTCGAGAATACGCGCAATAACGGCAAGGTCGGTGTCAAGGGAATGTCCTACCCGGGCTTCTATGCCACCTGCGCGTCGCTCTGCGGACACCCTGCGATCAAGGCAGTGTCTCCGCAGGCACCTGTGACAGACTGGTTCATGGGAGATGACATCCACCATAATGGTGCGCTGATGCTCAGCGATACCTACCATTTCGGCAGGTTCTTCTTCCGCAAGCGTCCGCATCCTACTTCGAGAATACTTCCTACAATCCAGGAAAACCATAAGGATGTCTACAAGTCCTTCCTCAAGAAAGGTGCGATTTCCAAGGTCCTTGGACCGTTGGCTGCACGCCGGGAGTTCTTCAAGGATATCGTGACCCATCCGGACTACGACTCATTCTGGCAGGACCGCAACGCTTCTGTCGCTTTGGAGGAAAGCCGTGACCGCTATCCGGCGATGCTTGTCGTGGGCGGAACTTTCGATGCAGAGGACGGCTATGGCCCGCTTCAGTGCTTCAACAAGATCTGCGAGCGCGAGAACGCCTATCTTGTACTGGGACCATGGTCCCATGGCGCGTGGAATCACTTCGACTATGACCATCTGGCCGATTCCGCACTCGGTTCCGGACTTTCAGAGTACTATCTCGACACGATCGAGTATCCTTTCTTCGCTTATTATCTGGAAGGAAAGACGGAGGATGCCGCACAGCTGCTTGCTCCGTTTGACAAGGTACGCATATTCCCTTCAGAGGCAATTTCTTTCGAGAACAAGCCGAAGCGTTCGCGTTGGAAGAACCCGATCACTGAGACTCTCAGCATCGCTTCTGACAGCTGGCCTTTGCAGGCGACCCATCCGCTCAGGCTGTATCTTACAGACGGCAGGAAACTCAGCAGACGTGCCCAGCAACCGGACGGAACTGTCGCTGCAGATGTGAATAATACAGCTCCGCTGACTTATACTTCGAATCCTCTGCGACCTGTGCCGGCTGTAGAACCCTCACCTTATATCAGTAAGCACTATATGGCTGCTGACCAGCGCTTTGCTTCGCGCCGAAAGGATGTCCTCACATTCCGCGGACCAAAGGAGAAAGGTACCATGGTCATATGTGGACCGGTCAGAGTCAGCCTGAATGTCAAGCTCAGCTCGACCGATGCGGATATGGTCGTCAAGCTGATCGATGTACGTCCGGACGGCTATCAGATGCTGGTACGTGGTGACATCATGCCAATGCGTTTCCGCAAGTCCTTCGAGAAGCCTCAGGCGGTTAAGGCAGGGGAGCCTACGCTCGTGCAGTTCACCATGAACGATGTCTACCATGTCATCAAGCCTGGACATAAGCTGATGGTCCAGGTGCAGAGCAGCTGGTATCCGCTTTTCGCGATGAACCCTCAGAAGTATGTGAAGAATCCGTATCTGGCTGAGACAAAGGACTATACGCCATGTAAGGTTACTTTGTTGCCGGGCGAAAGCTATATCGAGCTGCAGGTCCTCTAGGGTTAGTTTCAGAAACTTGACGCTTGAATTTGGAGAATTGAAAACTTCTCCATATATTTGCAATCGCAATTCGGGGGTATAGCTCAGTTGGTAGAGCACCTGCTTTGCAAGCAGGGGGTCAAGAGTTCGAATCTCTTTATCTCCACCACAAAAAAAAGGCTCGGTCTGTTGACCGGGCCTTTTCTGTTATTGTCTCTGGGTCTCGTTAATTGCCGAGCATCTCGTCGATGAGCCACTGTGCACCGCCGATCTCCTTCACCAGGAAGAGGAGGTAGCGGATGTCTAGGGTGATGTTGCGGCAGAACGATGGGTCGAAGGCGAGGTCAGACATGGTGCCTTCCCATACGCGGTCGAAGTTGAGACCGATCAGTTCGCCGTCGGCATTGATCACAGGACTGCCTGAATTTCCACCGGTGGTGTGGTTGGTCGCGAGGAAGCAGACAGGCTGGTTCTTCACCTTCTCGGCAGCTGCGCCGCCCTTGGCGATTCCGTCGGCGTAGATGTCGCGGAGGGTCTGAGGAATGTTGTAGTCGAATATCTCAGGGTTGTCCTTCTCGATGATGCCCTTGAGGGTCGATACAGGGTTGTACCATACGCCATCCTTAGGGGAGTAGCCGCCGACGTTGCCATAGGCTACACGGAGGGTGAGGTTCGCGTCAGGGAAGAAATCCTTATGCGGCTCGAACTCCATCTGTCCGTTCATGTAGTCACGCATGAGAAGAGTGATCTCTCTGTTCAGCTCTGTCCTGCGTGGGTAGATGTCGGTCGTGTACCATTTGTACATATTCGTGTAGAACTGGTATGCAGGGTCTGCCTTGAAGAACTCGAGGGCCTTGTCCATGGTACCCTCCTTCAAGGTCGTACCCAGACCGGCCGCAACGATAGGCTCGACTGTCCTTACAGCCTCTTCGCATGAAGCCGGACTGCGGAAGATGGACTTGCTGAAGATCTCCTCTGCCCAGGCCTCGACCGAACCGTATGAAGCGAGCTGCTCAAGATACCATGCCGGTTTCATGTCCTGCGCCATGTCCTTTTCGAAGACGTTCATCACTGCGATGAAGCTTTCCTTGTCGATAGGGAGGTAATAGTCCTTGAAGAAGCTGCTCTCGAGAGCCTTGATGTCGTCCAGCAGCTTCATGATCTCGTCAAGAGTCGAGACCTCGCGGCTGGCCATGCTTACCCATCTGTTGGCGAAGCTGGCGATCTCGGTCGTGTAGGCGGTCTCGCTGTAATAGTCCACAGCAAGGGAATATTTCTCAAGCTCGTCGTACAGGCGGCCGAGCTTGGTGGTTATGCCTTCGTACCGGGTACCATGGGCCCAGGCCTCGAAACGCTTCTCGTAGTCGGCCTTCTTTGTGACTATGTCGTTGCGTATCAGGCCTTTAGCCTCGCCCTGCCACTTCTTCCAAGCATTTGAGACAGAGGCGTTCTTCGATGAGTACTGGATACGTACAGCCTGTGAAGCTGACATATATTTCTTCTGGATGTCGAGCCTGCGGGTACGGAGGTCGATCTTGACCGGGTCTGAGATCTCGGCGGTGTAGGCCACAGCCTTGGAGTGGATATACTCCTGGGTGCTGCCAGGGAAACCGTAGACGAAGGTGAAGTCGCCTTCCTTGACGCCCTTGGTCGAGATCTTGAGGAAACGCTTAGGCTGATATGGGACGTTGTCCTCGCTGTATGCTACCGGCTCGTTGTTCTTGTCGGCATAGACACGGAACATCGAGAAGTCTCCGGTATGGCGTGGCCACATCCAGTTGTCGGTGTCGCCTCCGAACTTTCCGATTGAAGATGGCGGTGCTCCTACAAGACGGACGTCGCTGAATTCGCGGTATACGAAAAGGTAGTACTGGTTGCCGTAGTACATAGCCTCGACGCTAGCCCTGAGTCCCTTGCCTTCTGCTGTGGCCTGCTTCATCAGCGCGCTGCTGTTGGCACGTACGAGGGAATCTCTCTGGGCCTCTGTCATTGTCTCCTGACAGCCCTTGAGGATTATGCCTGTGACGTCTTCCATCCTGTCAAGGAACTTGACGGTGAGTCCCGGATTAGGGAGTTCCTCGCTGCGTCTCATGGCCCAGAATCCGTCCTTGAGGTAGTCGTGCTCAACGCTCGAGTGCTGCTGGATCTGGGAATATCCGCAGTGGTGGTTGGTGAGGAGAAGACCGTCCTTCGAGACGATCTCGCCGGTACAGCCGCTTCCGAAAAGTACGACTGCGTCCTTGAGCGACGCCTGGTTTACGCTGTAGATGTCCTCGGCGGTGAGCTTGAAGCCCTTTGCCTGCATGTCGGCGATTCTCTGGCTGATGAGTGATGGAAGCCACATTCCGTCGTCAGCGAAAGATGCTGTGCTGACAAGGAGGAATGCCGCGATGGATGGGAGTATGTGTCTGATTTTCATAATCGTGAATATTGCGCTTGCAAATTTAAGAAAAAATGCGTTTCTCCGCTTAAGACGCTATATTTGTAACATGACTTTCGCAGATATATTGACAGTTGTCCTCGCTCTCGGTTCGCCTGTGCTCGTGGGCAAGGCGTGCAGACGATGGAAGTGGCTGGATTCAATAGGCCCTATCATGCTGCTCTATGCTCTGGGTCTGGTGGCCGGACTTCTGGGCCTGAAGGCTCAGGCTCAGGAACTTGTGACGACGGTGACCCTCCCGTTGGCGATACCTCTCATCCTGATGGGCAACAGCCTCAAGGGCCAGCTCAAGGGCGCCAAGGATACCGTCCTTGCCTTCTTCAGCTGCCTGACCGCTGCGATCCTGGCCGTCGTCATCTCTTATCTGGTCTTCCGTCCGTCGAGCGAAGTCGTCGGAATGGTCGCCGGCTGCGCGACCGGAGGTACCATGAACATGGCATCTGTAAAGATGGCCCTGGGCGTCGACGAATCGCTGTTCGTCCTCCTGAATACCTACGACATGGCCGTCTCGTTCGTCTATATGATGTTCCTGCTCGTCTTCGGCATACGCCTCGCCCGCAGGTTCCTCCCTGTCAAGGACCATGGTACCGGCTCGGCCGCCAGTGCCTCTGATGGGACGGACGACGCGTCTTTGGCTGGCTCGAGTGCCCGTAAGGCGACAGTCAGGGACTATGCCGTCCTGCTCGGGATCGCCGCCCTCTGCTGCGGCGCAGGCTACTCGGCGACACTGCTCTTCGACCCGAATTCGATGATGCTGGTATTCATCCTGGTCCTGACTGCGCTGGGAATCGGACTGTCGTTCGTCAGGAAGATCAGCTCGAAGCCTGGCTCGTACGATATGGGCATGTATCTGATCTACGCGTTCAGCTTCACTGTCGCGTCCATGGCGGACTTCCGCAATATGTCGATAGGGGAGAACGGGCGCATGCTAGCGTTCTTCGCCG
The DNA here is from genome assembly GCA_024398105.1 of Bacteroidales bacterium. GTDB lineage: Bacteria > Bacteroidota > Bacteroidia > Bacteroidales > UBA932 > Cryptobacteroides. Next base: position 59,380 of record JAKSJP010000007.1, read on the forward strand.
GCGTCGTGTTCGGCTCTCTGCTGCTGCACATGCTTTTCTCCAAGATACTGAAGATCGATGCAGACACCGCGGTCATCGCGTCGAACGCATTTGTGAATGCTCCGCCTTCCGTGCCTGTCATCTCTTCTGCGATGAAGAATCCAAAGGCCCTGACTTCAGGCCTTACAATCGGTATCGTCGGCTATGCCATCGGAACTTACCTTGGCATATTCCTCTCAGGTATCTGTGGCTGAGACTACTCCTGCACGGTGTTCCAGTCGATGTAGCGCTGGATGGCCCTCTTGCAGACAGGACAGAACTCAGGATACTCATTGATCTTCATGCGGCACTCAGGGACAGGGCGGTAGACACCCTCGCTGAGATATCCGGCACCTTCGTATAGACCGACCTCGAACTTGATGTTGCTGTAGTCAGGACGTGCGACAGGCTTGCCCTCGGCACGTGCCTTCTGAGCTTGGGCCCTCTGGACCTCCTGCTGCGCTACCTGCTCAGCCTTTGTCACGATGTTGTCGGTGTCGAGCATGTCCTTCCACTTGGATTCGAAGTCCACGAGAGTCGTGATGTTAGGCTCCCATGGCTCTATGTCGCTGAAGTAGAACTGCTCGTACTGGTCGTCATAGAAATACTCGTCGGCAAGACCGGCGAAGCTGTGTCCGAACTCATGTACGATCACCGGCTTGGACTGATAATGCCTTGTCGAGGACATCATGTACTGGCCATAGATTCCGCCACCACCATAGTTATCGGTATTTGCGAGAATGATGATATGCTCGTACGGAACAGAGGCGAGGACGTCGTGAAGCTTGAAGATATTCAGGGTGGTAAGATACCTGTCTGAATAGAATGTGTCGTAGTGCGAACCGAGGGCTGTGTTCCTCCAGTCTCCCTTGTTCGGGATGCTGACTCCGCTTTCCTGTGAAGGGGCTGCGACAGCGACGAAGTTGAGCCTGTCCTTCATTGACTTGAAAGGCTCATGTCCGATGATCTGCTCCATTGCCATCTGTGCCTCGGAGTAGAAAAGGTCGGCCTCCTGGGCGGTGTATCCTTCTGCGACGAATGCTATGTCGATGCAGTCCTTGCTGTCTCCGGACCTGAGGATGTACTTGCTTGGGAAATTGCACTTCACGGGCTGGATGAGGATGTCCTCAGGATCCATCTCATGGGTGTATGTGGCGACGATCTCCTTGCGGTCGTTGTAGAGATCGACGGTCACACGTGCCTTTGACGAAGGCATAGGGACGAGAAGCACGACCTCGAATGACTTGCGCACCTGGGTAGCCTCCTCAGAGTTCTGCCACTCACGGAAAAGGGTAGAGAATGAATTGATATACAGGAGCTTTCCGCTCTCGGAGTCGTAGAGCTTTACCTGGCCGTTGCCTTCAAGAAGGAGCTTGTCCATGTTGACATGCCTTCCATACCAGCCTTCGAGGCTCTTCATCTTTGCCAGCGAGATTTCTGTCTCGTTGTTGGTGCCTGTGAAGATATAGTCGAGGCGGAGAGTCTTAGTAAAGTCCTGGGCCATTGCGGAAACTGCAATGAGAAGTGCTGCGCATACTGCTGTGATTCTTTTAGTCATATCCGTTGTCTGTATATTTGGCAAATATACGCATTTCCGTAAATTTGCCTGAATAACGACACAAGACAATGAAAAGATCATTCATCTATATCGTCCTCGTCGCTCTTATGGCCGTGTCATGTGGTGGGACAGGACTCAAGAAAGGCGACTGGAAACGCAGGAACTACAAGGCTCTCAATACGTTGATAAAGGACCATGGTACCGGTTCGAAGGCCTATGACCCGAAAGAAAGGCCTTATGCAGTGTTCGACTTCGACAATACGACCGTCGTCGGAGACATATCCATGTCGATATTCGCCTATCAGATAGAGAATCTCCGCTATGAGCTTGATCCTGAGTCGATCTACGATATCTTCACCGTCGGCGTACCTAACATCGACTGCGCTCTCGAGGGACTCGAAGCCGTGTCGGTAAGAATGCTTGCCACAGATCTTCAGAACGACTATGACTGGCTATGGCGCAACTATATACGTAATGGTTCAATGTCCCTCGAGGAAGTGCATAGGAGCGAGGAATTCCTTGATTTCAGGGCGAAGATGTGGGCTCTCTCCGCATCGGTCGACAATACTTTCGGCTATGAGGCCGGATGCCTCTGGATACTCAAGTCGTTCGGAGGAATGTCTGTCGCTCAGTTCCAGGAACTTGCACGCGAGGCTACCGCGGCAGAGATGAAGAGGAAGAAGCATACGGTCGAGACATGGACTTCTCCTGACCTTGGAGAGGCCGGAACCGTCAGTGTGGAAGTGCCTAGGGGACTCGGCATACGCAAGGAGATGGTGAATCTCTACCGGAGCCTTCAGAAGAACGGATTCGACGTCTATATCTGCTCGGCATCGGCGGAAGCATTGGTAGAGGCGGTCGCATGCAACGCTGCCATGGACCTTGACCTTGACCCGACCCAGGTGTACGGCCTTCGTACTGGAGGCGGCGACAGGATGAGCACCAGCCCTTCGTATGCAGCGGCATATCCTCATACCTTCTATGAAGGAAAGAGCGAACTGATACGGAACCTGCTCATGCCTGACCATGGTGGCAAGGCTCCGCTGCTCGTGGCTGGAGACAGCAACGGGGATTACAATATGCTGACCGATTTCGACGGCATGAAGATAGGACTCATCATCGATCAGCCGCGCACAGGCGGCATCCAGGATCTCAAGAAGGACAGGTCGGGGCGCTATTTCGTACAGAAATGGTAGGGTGATTCCATTTAGGCTGAGCTTGTTTGTTTTTCTCCAATTGATTGTATATATTTGTTTATACATAAAAACGAACAACCACTCATTCCTTAATATGGCAAAGAAACTTCTTCTGGGCGATGAGGCCATAGCCCTTGGCGCAATCCGTGCCGGGCTTAGCGGCGTCTATGCCTATCCGGGTACACCTAGTACCGAAATAACCGAATACATCCAGAACAGCAAAGAGGCTAAGGAAGCCGGAATCCGCAGCCGTTGGTGCACAAACGAGAAGACAGCCATGGAGGCTGCCCTCGGTATGAGCTACTGCGGAAAGAGGGCACTTGTCTGCATGAAGCATGTCGGCATGAACGTATGTGCCGATGCTTTTGTCAACAGTGCCATCACAGGTGCGAACGGAGGCCTTGTCGTCCTCGCCGCCGACGATCCTTCGATGCACTCAAGCCAGAACGAGCAGGACAGCCGTTTCTATGCGAAGTTCGCGATGGTTCCGACCTTCGAGCCTAGCAACCAGCAGGAGGCATTCGAGATGGTAAAGTCGGCTTTCGAGCTCAGCGAGCAGCTCAAGGAACCTGTGGTCCTCAGGGTTGTGACAAGGCTTGCACATAGCCGTGCCGCTGTCGAGGATGCTCCGGGCATCGCCCAGAACAGCCTTGATCCCGCTACGGAGAACGCACATTGGGTGCTTCTTCCAGGCAATGCCCGCAGGAACTATCTCGATCTCATCTCCAAGCAGTCAGCGATGGCTGAAGCTGCCGGGAACAGCCCGTATAATTGTGTCACCGAGATAGGAGAGGGTGGAAAGAAAGTCGGTGTCATCGCCTGCGGCATCGCATACAACTATGTACGCGAAGTCCTTGACAACAATGCTCTTTCTGACAGCTATAAGATATTGAAGGTCTCGCAGTATCCTCTTCCTGAGGCCAAGGTACGTGAACTTGCGGCGACATGTGACGAGATCCTTGTCGTCGAGGACGGCCAGCCTGTAGTCGAGGAAGATGTATTGAAGTACCTCGACACTGCATATCCTGTGAAAGGACGTCTCACTGGCGACCTTCCAAGGACGGGAGAACTCAATCCGGACAACGTCGGAGCCGCATTCGGTTTCTGCAACGCCCCTGCCTATGACAAGGCGAAGAACCTTGCCGGACGTCCTCCTCAGCTCTGCCAGGGCTGCGGCCACCGCGACGTCTATGCAGCCCTCGGAGAGGTCATCAAGGAATACGAAAATCCAAGAGTGTTCGGAGACATCGGCTGCTACACGCTCGGAGCTCTTCCTCCGTTCAAGGCTCTCGCCAGCTGTGTGGACATGGGTGCCAGCATAACAATGGCAAAGGGTGCTGCCGACGCAGGCCTGTGGCCATCACTGGCTGTCATAGGCGACTCTACGTTCACACATAGCGGCATGACAGGTCTTCTTGATGCCGTCAATGACGGAAGCAACATCACCGTCATCATCTCAGACAACCTCACTACCGGTATGACAGGTGGCCAGGACTCTGCCGGAACAAGCAAGTATGAGGCTATCTGTACAGGTCTCGGAGTCGATCCTGCCCATGTCAGGGTAGTGGTCCCACTCCCTAAGAACATGCCTGAGATCACCCAGATAATCAGGGACGAGATCGCGTACGACGGAGTCAGTGTCATCATCCCTCGCCGCGAGTGCATCCAGGTCGCAGCGCGCCATGCCCGCGAACGCAAGGCAGCAGCTGACAAGCAGTAGGGCTCAACCTTAACAAGAAGACAGAAAATGAAAAAGGATATAATTCTCTGCGGTGTGGGAGGACAAGGAATCCTCTCGATCGCGACAATCATAGGCGAAGCGGCTACAGAGGCCGGTATCAATCTCAAGCAGGCCGAGGTCCATGGAATGAGCCAGCGAGGCGGTGACGTCCAGTCCAACCTCCGTCTCAGCGACCAGCCTATATGGAGTGACCAGATCCCTACAGGAAAGGTGGATGTCATCATCAGCATGGAACCTATGGAGGCGCTCCGCTATGTGGGCTACCTTGCTAAGGACGGAGTCATCGTCACCAGCAGCAAGACCTTCGTGAATATTCCGAACTATCCTGTCGAGCAGGATCTCCGCGAGGAACTTGCGGCGCTTCCAAACGTACAGCTCGACATCGAGGAGATCGCCAAGGACCTCGGTAATCCTAGAGGCGCGAACATGGTCCTTCTCGGAATGGCGGCTCCGTATATCGGGATACTCTCGGTCGAGCAGCTCCGCAAGGCCGTGTCAGTCGTATTCGCCCGCAAGGGTGAGGCAGTAGTCGAGGCTAATCTCAAGGCCTTCGACCGTGGCGTAGAATGCAGATAATAATCAATACACGAACATAATGATCCACAATCCCCAAATCGAGTGCATGTCCAGGGAGGACATGACCAAGCTCCAGAGCGAGCGTCTTGTCAAACTGGTGAAGACCTGTTACGAAAAGTCAGATTTCTACCGTCGTAAGATGGACGAGATGGGTGTGAAGCCGGAAGACATCAAGGACATCAAGGACATCGTCAAGCTTCCTTTCACCACCAAGACCGACCTTCGTGATGAGTATCCGTTCGGACTTCAGGTAGTTCCTCAGTCAGAAGTCGTCAGAATTCACGCTTCAAGCGGTACTACCGGTAAGCCGGTGGTCGATACATATACAAAGAATGACGTCGACAATTGGGCTGAAGGCGTCGCACGAGTGATGGCTGCCGGCAACGTAGGTCCTGGCGACATTGTTCAGGTTTCTTATGGCTACGGTCTCTTCACAGGAGGTCTCGGTGCACATGACGGAGCAGCCAAGCTCGGTGCTTGCCAGCTTCCTACATCGGCCGGCAACACAGAGAAGCAGATCATGCTCATGCAGGACTTCGGCTCGACCGCTCTCGCATGTACTCCTTCATATGCTCTCCGTCTTGCTGAGGCCATCCACCAGAGCGACAAGGTGTCTATCGACAACATGAAGCTCCGTGTAGGTTTCTTCGGCGCTGAACCTTGGACAGAGGGCATGCGCAAGGAACTTCAGGAGAAGCTCCATATCGAGGCTTTTGATATCTACGGCTTGACAGAGATGAGCGGCCCTGGTGTCGGTGGTGAGTGTGAAATGCATGACGGAACCCATCTCTGGGAGGATATGTTCTATCCTGAGATCATCAATCCTGACACTCTCGAGCCAGTTGCTCCCGGTGAGTTCGGTGAGCTCGTGTTCACATCTCTCTGCAAAGAGGCCATGCCTATCATCCGCTACCGTACACGTGACCTTACACGACTCATCTACGAGCCTTGCAAGTGCGGCCGTACAGCTGTCAGGATGGACAGGATCCTCGGACGTTCGGACGATATGCTCATCATCCGTGGTGTCAATGTATTCCCTTCTCAGATCGAGACCGTACTCACAGAGTTCCCTGCTTTCCAGCCATACTACTTCATCACGGTGGACCGCGTAAGCAACGAGGATACCTTCGATCTCGACGTCGAGCTCCGTCTAGAGTTCTTCAGCAACGACCCTGCCAAGCAGATGCCGTTCATGAAGCCTCTATATGACAGGATCGTCAGCCTCGTAGGTATCAGACCTAACATCCACATCCTGCCTCCAGGAGCGATCGCACGTTCGGAGGGTAAGGCAAAGCACGTTCTCGACAAGAGAAATTTCAAGAACTAAAAGAAACTTATCTCGAGATAATCAATGAAATTGTTCTCAGAAGAAATGGTCAGTGAGGCGGCGAGGGTCAACCACGTCGCCGATCTGTCTCATGCAACCATAGGCGAGACGCTTCTCGTCGCACAGTATCTTGAGGAAAAGACGGGAATCCCTTTCATCCGTATGGACCAGGGCAGCCCTGGACTTCCTGCCAACCGCTACGGAATCGAGGCTGAGAAGGCCGCTCTCGACAGGGGAGTCGGCAGCCAGTATCCTCCTGCCGCAGGCGTGAAGGAAGTGAAGGAAGCTGCTTCTCAGTTCGTGAAGGCATTCATAGATATAGATATCTCACCTCGCTCATGCATTCCTACAGTGGGAAGCGTGGCAGGCAGCTTCGGCTCTTTCATCGTCTGCTGCCAGAGAGATCCACAGAAGAACAAGGTGCTCTTCATCGACCCTGGATTCCCTATCCAGAAGAGCCAGCTGAGAGTCCTCGGCATCGAGTGGAAGGAGTTCGACATCTATCCGTACAGAGGCGAGGCGCTTAGAGCCAAGCTTGAGGAGGAACTTGCCGCTGACGATATCGCTGCGATCATCTACTCGAACCCTAACAATCCTGCATGGATCTCCCTCGAGGAAGATGAACTCCGTATCATCGGTGAACTTGCGACCAGGCACGATGCGATCGTGCTCGAGGACCTTGCGTACTTCGCAATGGACAACAGGCGTGACCTGTCACATCCATATGAAGCACCGTATGTCCGTACTGTCGCAAGATATACGGACAACTATATGCTGATGCTGTCGTCGTCCAAGATATTCTCGTACGCCGGTCAGCGAATGGCGCTTGTCTGCATAAGCGACAAGCTCTATGAGCGACATTTCCCGGCCCTGGGACAGAGGTACCATGATACCGGAATATACGGACCTACCTTCGTGGCATCCATCCAGTATATGATCACTTCCGGATGTACGGCTTCGACCCAGTACGGCTATGCAGAGATGCTCCGTCTCAGCTGCGAGGGCAAGATCAATTTCGTCGAGGATACCAGGGAATATACCGTCAGGGCTCAGAAGATGAAGAAGATCTTCTGCGACAACGGCTTCGGGATCACCTATCCTAAGGACGTGACCGAGGAGATCGGAGACGGATTCTTCTTCTCTCTCTCTTATCCAGGAATGTCTGGTTCCGAACTTGTCAAGGAACTCATCCACTACGGCGTCTCAAGCATCAACCTCGATACGACAGGAAGTCTTCAGCAGGGCGTACGTGCGTGTACGAGCCGTATGCGTGATGAACTCTATGAGGTCCTTGATGAGAGGATGAGACAGTTCAAGGCGGACCATCCGTTCTGATGCAGGTCCGGTCTTAATCTACGATTCAGATGAAACTGATTGATTTTCTCAATACGAATGACCGTTTCGCGGCTTCGATAGGCGCACAGCTTACCGAGGTCCGCGAAGGTTATGCACGTGCTGAACTCGATGTGGCTGAGAATCATATCAATGGCGCGGGAGTCTGTCAGGGCGGTGTCTACTATACTCTTGCGGACCTGACCTTCGCTGCGGTTTCCAACAGCCGTGGAGTGATTACCCTTGGCATCTCGAACACTATCACCTTCCTCAAGTCAGCAAAGCTTGGCGACCATCTTGTCGCGGAATGTATCGAGGTCCAGGACCATCACCGTCTCCCGTACTGCGACATAAAGGTCAGCACTTCCGACGGTACGCTCGTCGCTGTGATGACCGGTCTGGCCTACAGGACCAGGAATCCGCTTGAGGTGGATTCTCTGATGTAAAATATTCATAAAATATTCAGCTGTTTTGTCATTTTTTTTAAGTGGCGCCGCTTTTATATTCAATTTATTGGATGTAAATTTGCGCGCCCCAAATAGGTTTCAGTCTTTAATGAAGATTGTCGTCCTGTTTATCTTTTATAAACTTAGGTTATATTTTTATGACAAAACATTTCTCGCTGATGGCTCTTCTGGCATCAGCCCTTGTTATGGTAGCCTGCGGCGGTAAAGAACCTGCCCCGGAGGGACCGACCACTGATAAGGACCCTTCCCTCTCGATTGATTCACAGATGACTATCGATGGAAAATCAGGTACTTATACTATTCCTTTCCAGCTTGAGAATCCTGTTTCCGGCACTTCAGTCAAGACTTCGACTGAGTGTGACTGGGTGTTTGCTCTCCATGCAGAGACAGATAAGCTGATGTTCAAGGTGTCCAACAACTTAGGCGCTACCCGTACTGCTGACATCAATGTCACATATGGTGCGGACATCAAGAAGACAGTCTCTCTTACTCAGGAGCGCTTCGTGTTCGGATCGTTTGACATGGAGGTCAAGGACGTAAGGGCAAGGGCAGCCAAGCTCATCATCACTCCAAAGGGCTATAAGGGCAACTATTTCTTCGAGATCCTGTCTAAGTCCAGGGTAGATGAACTCAATGCTCTTGACCTGTATTCAATCGGCGACAAGGAATATGGCAATGCATTGGCCAAGGATGACCTTGAGTATCTCAAGGAGAGGGCTGCTGCTTCAAAGACCTCACTTGCGGATTTCCTTTCAGGCTATGCTGCAATGTATAAGGTTACTGAAAACGGAGAACCTCTTGAGATGGACTATACTGACCTCAGGGCAGGCAAGACATATTATGCTGTTGCATATGGTCTCGACCTTGAAGGAAAGCGTCAGACTGAGATCTGCCTGTTTGAGTTCACCACAGCCAGCACTACTGATACAGACCTGACATTCGATGACATGATCTCAAATGTCACCCAGAACAGTGCCCGTATCACCATCACTCCATCCAACGACGTCGATACATATTATTGGACATATGCGAGCCAGACTGATATGGCTACACTCTCTCTTGAAGAGATCATGGATCATATGACCAAGAATATCATCGAGGCTGCAAGTATCTATGGTGTCCCTCTCAGCTCATACCTCAGCAAGGGAAAAGAGACATCTGACATCGAAGGCCTTTCAATGGGTACCAGCTACACCATCGTGGCATGGGGCCTTGACACCGAGGGAAATCCTACGACCAAGCCTCAGCAGCTCAGTACCTTCAGGACAAAGACCAATGAGGTCACTGATGACTGTAAGTTCACTGTCGAGTTCCTCGAGATCGAGGATATGGACGTCAAGCTCCAGGTAAATCCTACAAATGCATCGACACGCTACTATATTGCGGTAATCGATGAGAAGAGGTGCACGAACTACAATGATTACCAGATGGTTCAGCGCGTCCTCAATATGGAGACCTCAAATCTTGAAAGAGGCGTCTATGGCACCGGCGTGACATGGGCGGATCATCCTGACCTGTTCACAGGAACCCAGACAAAGTGGGCCCGTAGAGATCTTGGCTGGGAAGAATTGGAGCCTAATCATTCATACCGAGTATATGTGTTCGGTGTCGATAATGACGGCCATTGCACTACTGAGATATTCAGGAAGGACGTGCAGACAGCTGAGCCTCAACCTTCAGACATGACCTTTGAAGTTACCCTGAATCCGGAGGCTACATGGCACTACGCCGTATTTGACATCAAGCCTTCAAACGAGGATGACTATTATATGCCATATCTCGTAAGGACCGCTGACCTTGACGCATATCGCTACAATGACGGTTCTCTCATGGAACGTGAGCTCATGGACAAGATCCGTGACGTCTATGAGGACGAGATCAGCCGGTATGTCTACAGAAAGACAAGGTCTATCGAGACTACATGGACTTCGAATGAGCAGTACTCACTCATCCTCTTCGGATACTCTGGAACAAACACCACCCCGATGTATGAGTTCAAGTTCAAGTCTCCTGAGATTCCTTTCAACAAGGCAAGCTGCGATATCAACTATACATACGAGCTCTTCAATGGCGACGACCTTGCTGACATGGCTCCTGAAATCTGGGAGAGCCACAGAGGTGACTGTGTGATGAGAGTCAGCATTACCGTTACCGGTGATCCTGCAAACTATTACTTCGGTCTCTGGCCGCCTAAGGAGAACTTCAAGACAACAGGCGGTATCGACCATCTTATCACTCTCTGTCAGATGGACGTCCCTGGTGACAATATCATCAACAAGAAATACGGTGTGCTCATCCCTTGGTGGGGTGGTGCAAGCAAGGGAGTCTTCGAGACAGAAGAAGGCGAGGTCCTCGATGCAATGCCATGGAGTATCACAGCCTACGCTGAGGACGAGAACCACAACTATGGCCCTCTCCACTATGAGCTCTTCATTCCTGAAAAGAAGCCTGAGGATCAGGTCACAGGCAAGTATCATAAGGGTTACACCAAGGCATATGACTTCTGGTCATCTCCTTCAGCAACCAATGTGAAGACACTTGTCATCGCTTCCCCAAAGGTTGAATTTAACAAATAATTATACTGTACAATGAGAAAAATTCTTTCTTCCCTCTGTATGGTCGGCATGCTCCTCTGCGCAGGTGCATGCTCTGATCCATATGATGATTCGGCTCTTGTAGGCCGAGTAGACTCCCTCGAGAAGGATGTCAATGAGCTCAAGACCATGGTCAACCAGCTCAACTCTAATGTGTCTGGTCTCCAGACTATCGTAAACGCGCTCCAGGACAAGAATTTCATCACATCTGTCGATGATGTGAAGGATTCAGAGACCGGTGCGGTCATCGGTTACACTATCCGTTTCTCTGACAACAAAGTGATCACTATCTATCACGGTGAGAAGGGTTCAAAGGGAGACAAAGGTGACAAGGGCGACAAGGGTGACAAGGGCGATACACCTGTCATCGGTGTAATCCTCGTCGGCGATGTCTATTACTGGACAATCGACGGCCAGCTCCTCAAGGATGCTGACGGCAACTACATTCCTGCAACCGCTACTGACGGCAAGGACGGTGAGAACGGTAAGGATGGTGTGACTCCGCTCATCCGTATCAATGAGGGCAACTGGGAGGTATCTGTAGACAATGGTACCACATGGGAGATCCTCGGCCCTGCAAGCTCTTCATCAGATGCTCCTGTAGCAGTTGACGCTGTGTTCTCAGACGTAAAGGAGACCTCTGCAGGTGTTGTATTCACACTTGTTGACGGATCAAAGATCATGATCCCACGCGAGCAGGTATTCTCAGTCATCGTGGACAAGTCTCAGGTATATGACGTCGTTGCAGGCGCTTCTACCAAGATCCCTTACACTGTTACAGGTGGCGATGACGATACCGTAGTCGACGCTTTTGCTTCAGGCAACTGGTCTGCAGACGCAGTCGCAAAGAGCGCTTCTGAGGGTGAGATCGTAGTTTCTGTTCCTGCAGACGGTTCTGAGAATGGAAAGGTTCTCGTATATGCCGTAAACGGCAAGGGTAAGTCTGACATCAAGACTCTCAAGTTCGCTAAGGGAACCCTCGATATCGTAGCTCCTACCACAGTCGTAGCAGTTGAAGGCGCTGACATCAACGTCCCTGTGACAACCAACGTAGACTACACTGTATCAGTAGAGGCTGAGGCTGCATCATGGCTCTCAGTAGCCGTTACAAAGGCTGGCGCAGTCCGCAACGAGACCCTCGCCATCCACGTAGCAGCCAACAACACTCCATCTGAAAGGGTCGGTGCAATCAGCATCATCGATGCTATGGGCGCTACAGTCCAGACCATCTCAGTAAGCCAGGAGGCTGGTGAGTACAACGCACCTGTATTCGAGGGCGAGAGCTTCAAGAACTATGTCCTCAAGTACTACGACAAGGATAAGGACGGCGCTATCAGCGCAGATGAGGCTGCAGCAGTCACCAGCATGTCTTTCTACGATCCTTCATACTACGGATCTGACGAAATCGCCAACTTTGCAGGTATCGAGGCATTCTTCAACCTCAAGAGCTTCACCTTCACTGCATCTTCTTACTCTGCAACAAAGTCTGCCTTTACAAGTGTAGACTTCACTAAGAACACAAAGCTCGAGAAGGTGGAGATCCTCTCGAAGAATGTCGAGGAGATCAAGGTCGCAGGCCTCAGCCAGCTTAACAAGCTTGTGATCTACAGCTGTAGCAATATCGAGTCCATCGACCTCAGCGGCCTCAGCAACCTCGAGACCCTCACCGCTTATGGTACCGGTCTTACTTCAATCGATCTCAGCGGCTGTCCTAAGCTCAAGAACCTCGCTACATACAGCACCAAGATCGCTTCAATCGATCTCAGCTGCTGTCCAGAGCTTACAACCGTAAGCGTCGGTACAGAGAACCTTACAAGCGTCAATGTAGCTGGCTGCACCAAGATCAGCACTTTCTCTGTAAACAACTCTTCAAAGCTCACAACCCTGGATCTTCCAGTTCTTCCTGAGCTCAAGAGCGTTACTCTCGACTACAGCAAGATCACTGTCGCAGACTTCAGCAAGAGTCCTGCAATCACAAGCTTCAGCGCCAACAACTGCTCTGAGCTCACCCTGATTGATCTTTCTACAGCAACCAAGCTCTCAAGCCTCAATGCCCAGCCATGTAACAAGCTTCAGGAGATCCGTCTCCCAGAGGGATGTGGTGTAAGCACAAGCTGGGTGACCGCCGGTTACTGGAAGGAGGATGAGACCTACTTCACTGTCAAGTTCACCTATGTTCCTGTATCAGGTGGTGCGATCAGCGACTACGCTACAGTCATCACCGACGAGTATGCCCGCAAGGCAGTCCTCAGGGCATACGATGAGGACGGCAACGGCAAGCTCTCTGCAGAAGAGGCAGCAAAGGTGAAGTCTCTCGACCTCTCAGGTTACTATCTCAAGGATGCTCAGTACCTCTCAGTATTCCCACTCGAGACTCTCAACCTTTCTGACAATCAGCTATCAAGCTTCGACGGTGCTGATTTCAAGTCACTCAAGAACCTTGACCTCAGCCACAACGTGCTCAGCTCAGTAGCACTTGGAAAGAACACAGTCCTCGAGACTCTCGACCTCAGCTACAACAAGCTTTCAGGTTCATACGGTTACAGCCAGATCGCTTATAACAAGATCAAGAATCTCAATGTCTCATACAACGAGGCTTTGAATTTCTCACCTTATCTCTTCAGCTCGCTGGAGGATCTTGATATGAGCTACACAGGAGTGACCAGCCTCTCTTCTATCTACAACTGTACTGTCCTCAAGTCTGTCAATGTTGCAGCAACCCCACTTAGCGGTGAGGTCAAGTTCAACTCAAACAACAAGCTTGAGACAATCAATATCGAGGACACCAAGATTGCAACTCTTGATGTATCAGGTCCTGTTACCAACAAGTCCCTCAAGAAGATCTACGCAGCTGGAAGCTCGCTCAACCTCGTGAAGGTCGGCACCGGCAACACTCTTGAAGAGGGCGTAATCGAGGGTGTAGAGAATGTTGTAATCCAGAATTTCGAGAGCCCTACCAAGGAGCTCGCAACCAATAAGTGGAACTACATCTCTGCCTTCACTCCAGGTGAGGGTGCAACATACGGCGACTTCACTGTGAACTATGCTACCCAGACAAGCGGCTTCGTGATCGACGCAGGTTCATCTGCAACCATCACCTGTACAAAGGGTCGCAAGGTGGTTTCATTCTTCGCACTCGGTGTGAACGGTCCTGTTGAGCTTAAGCTCGAGAGAAGCTCTGACAAGCCTATCTATACAAACAGCACAGACTCTTCATATTATGGTGCAAGCTACAAGTCAAGCGACGAGAACCCATTCACTGTAAAGGAGAACGAGTCAGCTACCAAGGACCAGTCAAGCTTCATCGTAAGCGGTAACGGAGAGTACCACTTCTTCAACCTCGGCAAGGCTTACTCTTCAGCTGAGGCAACAGATGAAGGCGAGACCATCACATTCTCAGTAGAGGGTGAGGCAGGTACCAAGGTCATCCTCCTCGGTATCAACCTCTCAAGCTACCGTGGAGATGACGAATAATCTCTACCATGGATTTTAAGAAAATTCTTATACTTCCGTTGATGACCCTTCCGGTGCTCCATGCATGCACCGGAGGGGCATCTTCCTTTGAAGGCACAGCTGTAAGCGGAAAGATCGTGAACCTCCCTTCAGCCAATATGGCCGATGAGGTGATCGTCCAGTTCCGTGATGGAACCGTACCTGAGGGTGTCGATGCTCAGCCTCTCTTCAATACTGTCCCAGGAAAGGAGGCGGTTGAACATAGATATGGTCTTGACAGATGGTTCGTGGTCACTGTTCCTCAGGGCATGGAGGCTGAGTCATTCGCGGCGGCACTTGAGGCTGATGACAATGTCGTCAGCATCGAGTATCTGTCCACATTCGACAGACCTTATGTCAGCGACAGCGGGATGCAGGTCTCAGAAGGAGTTCCCCTTACAAAGGCCTTCGATGTCGAACCGGTCACTATGAATGACCCGCTGTTCAAGAACCAGTGGTTCCTCTATAACGACGGAGACAAGTCTGAGTATGGAGCGACGACAGTGGCCGGGACAGATGTTGATATCCGTGACGCATGGGCACTTTGTGCCGGCGATCCTTCCGTAATAGTCGCGATCGTCGACGAGGGTGTGAGATACGACCATCCTGACCTTGCTGCCAATATGTGGGTCAATCCCGGCGAGATTCCAGGAAACGGAATCGACGATGACGGAAACGGCTATGTCGATGACGTCCATGGATATAATTTCGCTGCAGACGGCCCGGTATCATGGGGACTCGGCGGTGATGAAGGTCATGGAACGCATGTGGCCGGTCTCGTTGCCGCAGTCAACAACAATGGTGTGGGCATCAGCAGCGTGGCTGGAGGCTCAGGCAAGGGCGACGGAGTACGTCTGATGTCATGCCAGATCTTCAGCGGCAGCAACCGCAACGACAATCTTGCTGTTGCAAGGGCGATCAAGTATGCTGCGGACAACGGCGCCTCAGTGCTCCAGTGCTCATTCGGACTGGGCAACTATTATTCAGACAAGGCATTTGCTGAAGGTCTCTCGGCTGTAAAGGCCGCCTATGACTATTTCCGCGATCCTGCAAACGCCAACTGCAGTGCAGTGGACGGCAATATCGTAGTGATCTCAGCAGGAAACAGCCATCAGGCGAAGGCAGAATACCCTGGAGCATACCGTGACTATATCTGCGTCAGCGCAATCTCCCAGGACAACCTTCCTGCGTGGTATACAAACTATGGCACAGGAGTGAACATCGCTTCTCCAGGTGGTGACAATACTCTTGGAAAGACAATGCTCTCGACCCTTCCTGGTGACTCTCAGCCATATGGCTATATGCATGGTACCTCTATGGCGACTCCGGTCGTGTCGGGTATCACAGCGCTTGGCCTTTCGTACGCGAAGCAGCTTGGACGTCACTTCACCCGCGACGAGTTCGAAGCTATTCTTCTGTCTTCGGTCAATTCACTTGAACCAGGCCTGATCGGAAGTAAGAAGACGCCGTCAGGTACCATGGACCTTACACGTTTCCAGGGTGGAAAGATGGGTACAGGCGTGATCGATGCATGGAAGGTGCTCATGAATGTCAAGGGCGTTCCATATACGACCGTCAAGGTCGGCAGTGAGGTCGGAATCGATCTTATGAAGTATTTCGGTGACGATGCCGAGTCGCTTACTTTCACCGGCGTGACTGTCGATGCCCTCGCAAAGTCCAGCCTTGGCATCTCTGCCGAGCCGAAGATCGAAGGCGGAGTGCTGAAGATCAGGTGTGAGAAGGCCGGCAGCGCAATCATCGAGGTGAAGGCGATAGCAGGCGGCTCTGTACTTGGAACTGAGACAGAAATGGGTGGAAAGGCATTCTCAAGAAGCATTTCCATCGTAGCTAGAAACAATGTCAGCAGCAACGGAGGCTGGCTCTAAGACAAGATCGCATATGAAGAAAATATTTACAATACTTCTTGTTTCGGCGCTTGCCCTGGTCTCTTGCAAGAAAGATCCTGTACTCACTCCGAGCTCGCTCTATGGCATCTGGCATCTTGTCAGTGTAGACGGAGATCCTGTCGGTACCAAGTCTTTCTCGGACTCCGAAGGCCTGGACGTATGGATGAATCTGCAAGGTGGCAGTTTTGTCCTTTATCAGAAGGCAGGCTCCAACACCGCCTACAGCCAGTTCGAAGGAACATGGTCCCTCGAGGGTACCATGATTTCGGGCAGGTATTCCGACGGAACCCTCTGGGCAAGCAGCTATGAGGTCATCCTCGAGGATGATTACCTGACTCTGTCGAGTCCGTCTGAGGTCCAGCTGTTCCGTAAGGAATCTGTCCTGCCGGATCTGAGGTAGGGCAGCCTGTAATACTTATACTTTGTGATTCTTATCCCTTCGGTCAAGATGCCGAGGAGATAAGAATCATCTTTTTTAGGGATTGAATGCTTTTCCTTCCGGGTCTAACTTTGCACCCGTAACAATAAGGAAAAGATGAAACTTGATATTATAGTATCCATAACAGCTGCACTTTTATCTTTGAATGCTGCAGCACAGCAGGCTTCCTCGGCCAGCCGGCTTACGGTCGGAGGCTATGGAGAGGTTGCCATGACCAGGAATTTCTTCAGCGACAATGTCTACCGTTATTCCAAGGCATCGGAATATGCAGATGCGAAGGGACATGGCCGTTTCGATATCCCGCATGCAGTAATCTATATTGGCTACGATTTCGGAAAGGGCTGGACCATGCAGACCGAGATCGAGTTTGAACATACTGGAACGGGCTCGTCCGTCGAGAAGGAATTCACCGAGGCAGGCGAGTGGGAGACAGAGATCGAAAAGGGAGGGGAAGTCGAACTTGAGCAGTTCTGGATCCAGAAGTCGTTCTTTCCTCAGCTGAATGTCCGCATGGGACATGTCATAGTCCCTGTCGGCGGTCTTAACAATGCCCACGAGCCGCTCAATTTCTTTACTGTCTATCGTCCGGAAGGCGAGTTCACCATCCTTCCTTCAACCTGGCATGATACGGGAATCAGTATCTGGGGCAAGGCAGGGAACTGGAAATATGAGGCTCTGCTGGTCGCAGGTCTTGATGCTTTCATGTTCGACCGTGACAATTTCATCAAGTACGGAGCGGGCTCTCCATTTGAGTTCAAGGTGGCGAACACCTATGGTTTCGCTGCCAGGGTTGACAATACTTCGATCAGGAATCTCAGGCTCAGCCTCAGCGGCTATGCAGGGAACAGCATGCATAATACCTATCCCAATGACCTTACAGACACCAGGTATGCTGGCATCAAGGGTACGACACTGGTCGGTTCGTTCGATTTCCAGTACAAGTCTGACAATCTCATCATACGGGGAAATGCTGACTATGGCCATGTCTCAGATGCGTCTACGATCAGTACGGTCAAACGTAATCTGACAGCCAACAACGCGCCATACAGGAAGCTTCCAGTGGGAAGTGCAGCGCTTGCAGCCGGTATGGAAGCTGGTTATGATGTGCTTCATCTTTTCAACCGCCATATGGACAAGTCAGAGAAACTCTATGTGTTCGGACGTTACGAATACTATGACTCATATATTCCTGCAAAGGACCAGCAGGAGTACGGTTTTACTGAGAAGCACCGAATGGCAGTCGGCATCAACTGGTTACCGTTGCCTCAGATTGCGGTCAAGGCGGAATATTCGAAGAGATTCCTCAGTCCGATGTACAATGACGAGCCATCTGTGTCTGTCGGCATAGCATACATGGGTTTCTTCAATCACTGATAATACTACCTGTCGAGAATATAAATGATAAACGATTATGAATAGAGTTGTCAAGACATTTTTATTATTTGCCATGGCGTTTATGACCATGGCGGCGTTCACTTCCTGTGACAAGTCAGGCGGAAACGAAGGCGGCCAGACTGCTGCGGAGAAAGAGATGCAGGCCGTCGTTGAGCAGTATGTACCGGGTGTGATCTACTCAATCTATAAAGACCTCGCAGACGAAAGCAACGATCTTTACGAACTTCTCGCAGCTGCATCCGCCAAGGGCGTCTCAGCGCTTTCACAGAGCGAAATCGATGCCATCTGCGCAAAGTTCCTTCAGGCACGTCAGTCATGGGAGGAATCAGAGGCATTCCTTATCGGTGCAGCGACTGATTTCGCAATCGACCCTCATATCGATACATGGCCGCTGGATCTCGATGCACTTGCAGTGGCGCTCAAGAACAAGGACCAGATCGATGCTCTCAGAGGGGAGGAAGGCATCGCATATGCCGCTGGCAAGCTCGGAGCTGAGCTCCTTGGCTTCCATGGGATCGAGTTCATTCTTTTCCGAAATGGAAAGAACAGGACTGTCGCTTCTCTCAATGCAGTGGAAAACAACCCGGTATTTGTTGCAAACGGTGCAGTATCTGTGACAGGTGAACAGGAACTCATCTACGCCGCTGCAGTCGCAGGCGATCTTCGTGACAACTGCTACAGACTTTATGCTTCATGGGATGCAGACTGTGATGCGAAGTATATGGACCGCTGCGAGGAACTTGAGGTTTCTACGACAATCGGAAGCAAGAGCTATGGCGAGAACATGCTCTCGGCGACCAAGGCTGGAAGCACATATGCCACATGGCAGGAGGTGTGCGCTGACATCCTCGTGGGTGGATGCTCAGGCATTGCGAATGAGGTTGCCAATGTCAAGATGGGAAACGCCCATTCCGGAGAGGATGAGAACTATATCGAGTCTCCATACAGCGAGAAGTCTTTCCAGGACTTCATCGACAACGTCCTCAGCGTCCAGTATTCGCTTTATGGAAAGTCCATGGCGATATCAGCCGATAGGAATTCACTTGTTTCATTCATGAAGAACAATGGCTATAAGGGTGTGTCCGACCTCGAGTCTGCGCTTTCTTCCTCATTGGCTGCTCTCAAGGCATGTCAGGCAAAGGGCTCATTCGTGCAGATCTATAAGGACGACCTTGTCCAGAAGGCTATGGATGCAGTCAATGATCTTGATACAGAACTCAATAAGGCTGCAAGCTGGATTGTACTTCAGTAGCATATAATACACTTTAAACATAGATTATGCGTAAGAACATAATATTTTTCTTTTGTTGTTTCGGAATCCTGGCCGTCTCTTGTACAGAAAGAGGCGGCACGGATAATCCGGACAGAATAGAGGCTGATGCAAAGTACATCGGCCAGGCTGTAGGTAATTTTTCTGCCGACGAATGGTATCCAGGCGGTCAGCTTGGAACAACTGCAAATGTAACAGCGGGCTGCTATGAGGACCCGACCCCTGCCACACAGCAGCAGGGACTCATGCAGGCATTCAACAACGGCCAGGCTTCCTTCGAAAGAAACTTCACACTCAATACAGATCCGTTCAAGGGCCTTGGACCTGCGTTTGTCAGATCTTCATGCCTTGACTGTCATCCGGGTTATGGCCATGGCAAACGTCAGGACAGCTACCGTTCGGTGAACGGCAACGGCTATCTTCTTGTGGTGTATCACCCTGAGGATGGAGACAACAGCGATGACGGCCCGTATATCGCCGAGGTGACAGGTATGCCTCAGACGAATGCCACTTATCCGTTCAAGGCTCCGATCGATGAAAGCCTTATCCAGATAAACTGGCACAAGGTGTCTGAAATGGAGAGCGGACTTCCGATGAAGTTCAAGGATGGTGAGACTTACGAACTCATCTATCCTGATGTCTATATTCCAGATGCAGCTTTCAATACTGATCCTGTTCCGACAAATCTCGCGTTCAGGCTTGAATCTACCATCGGCATCATCGGTACAGGCCTTCTGGATGCCATTCCTATGGAAGATATCCGCGAGCAGTATCGCGCAGAGGCTCCATATGTCGAACTCAATCCTGCGTTCTGGGACAAGGCCGCAGATGACTTCGCTGCAGGTGCATGGTACGGCTATTCAAGGCTCGGTGCCGGCAATTTTGCCGACGGCTCCGATGCCGGCGCTGACACCCAGCTTCTCAAGAAATTCACCTATGCATGCACACGTGCGACGCTTCAGGATGGTCCTGGCGCCAATGCGATCTGGAACATCACAAATGTGAGCCGCAGCGACCGTCATTATCTCTATACGACATCGGCATGGGCCAAGGCTATGTCGGAGGACCCGGAGGTGATAGCTGCAATTCAGGCTGATCCTAAATCGCCATATTATATGGACGGTACAAAAGAGAAGATTGCAGAGGCTGTCCTCGCACTCCTCGATCCTGCTACCGACCAGTTTGACAACCCGTATCACAATTTCGAGCCTGAATTCAGCGATGACAAGTATTACAACCTGCTAGTATGGCAGAGAGGCCTTGCCATCCCACGTGCCCGCAACCTGAACCGCAAGGATGTACAGAGGGGTAAGGAACTGTTCAATGAAATCGGTTGTGCAACTTGCCACAGACCTTCATGGAACACAGGCTCTGACAACTACTGGGAGCCGGCCAGCGTAGGGAAGCGCCCTATGCCACGCTATGCGGACCAGACCATCTATCCGTACACGGATATGGTTCAGCACCGTCTTTATATGAAGAACGGAATCCATGGTTCATGGTGCCGTACGACGCCGCTCTGGGGCCGTGGCCTTTCAAAGACCAATACCGGAGCAGAGGAGCGCCTGCATGACAACCGCGCCAGAAATGTCCTTGAATCAATCATGTGGCATGGTTATAGCAGCAAAAGCGATGCATATTCTGCAACGGAGAAATTCTATAATCTTGACAAGGCTGACAGAGATGCTGTCTGCGCCTTCATTGACTCGATTTAATGGATAGGAACAAACTTAAATCACCGATACTCATATCAATGGCGGCTGTCATCATCATGATGATAGCTGCCACTGTTGTCGAGAGACTGGCCGGCTCGGATGTGGCTTTCAGATATTTCTACCACAGTCCGCTGTTCTTCGCCTTATGGGCTGTGGTCGCAATCTGTGGCCTTGTGTACGCCCTTTCCCGAGGGATGAAGCGCTTGACTCTTCTTCTGCACATCTCATTCGTCGTGATACTTTGCGGTGCATTGGTGACCCATGTCTTCGGTGATTCGGGCATGATCCATCTGAGGGTAGGTGAGAGTGAAGGAACCATGTTCCATAAGGACGGCTCGGCAAGGACCATGCCTTTTGAAATGACCCTGCTTGACTTCGAGGTCGAGAGATATCCCGGTTCCATGGCAGCTTCGGACTACCGCAGTACCGTTGAGACCAGCGACGGGGCCCGTATGGACATTTCCATGAACAAGATCGGCAAGCATCGTGGTTTCCGTTTTTATCAGTCGGATTTCGACCAGGACGGCAAGGGCTCTGTCCTGGCTGTGACATACGATCCATGGGGAGTCGGCATTACCTATACCGGCTACCTCCTCCTGCTTGTTTCGCTGATAGGTTTCTTCTTCCAGAAGGATACGGCTTTCAGACGCACATTGAAGAAACTGGCCTCGGTATCGGCAGCGTTCCTTCTGTTGCCTCAGATTGCTTCTGCCGCTGACGGTAAGGAACTTCCGCCGGCTTTACCTCGCGAAGTGGCGGACGAATTCAGCCAGCTGTATGTCTATTATAACGATCGTGTGGCTCCTTTCCAGACCCTTGCGCGCGACTATTGTCTCAAAGCGTATGGAGAGGCCTCGTATGAGGGCTATACTGCGGAACAGGTAGTCACTGGCTGGCTTTTCTACTATGACTGGTGGACTGCCGTTCCTTTCAAGGTGAAAGCTAAGGACAAAGGAACCATGAGGGAAACAGAGAAGGAAAGCATACGTATGTCTGCTGCATCCGGAGAGGCTTTCAAGCTCTATCCTGTCTCACTTTCCGACAGCGTGCGAGTCGTGAACCCTGAGATTCCTGCGATTGTATGGTTCTCCTGCGACGACGATCTCCCATCTGATCTTGATTACGACCATTGGGTGTTCATCCGCAGGTCGCTGGACCTTATCCATGATGAGGTGAACGCAGAGAACTGGGACGAGGTGATACGTATAGTAAGGCAGATAAGGAAGTATCAAGAAAAGACTGCGGCGTCGGTGCTCCCTTCTGACAGGCATGTCAGGGCGGAAAGGTTCTACAACCGTATCTCAAGGCCGTTGATTCCGTTCATGGCATCCATCTCCCTTGGTATTCTCCTGTTCATAATGTCCTGCATCCTCCTGACGAAGGACCGTGCAACATTGAGGTCCGGACAGCATATGCTGGCGGTCGTGTCAGGTACCATGTTCCTGTATCTGACTCTCGTGCTCGGCCTTCGCTGGTATGTGTCGGGACATGCTCCGTTCGCCGGCAGCTACTCGGTGATGATGCTGATGGCCTGGGTGACGTCCCTGGTCATGACCCTGACTTACCGCAAGTTCGACCTGATACAGCCGCTGGGATTCATCCTGGCTGGATTCACCATGCTTATGGCATCGCTTGCTTCGGCCAATCCGCAGGTTACTCATCTGATGCCCGTGCTCCAGTCTCCGTTGCTTTCGATCCACGTGCTAAGCATGATGATTTCCTATACGCTTTTCGCTCTTGTCGCGCTCAATGGCGTGATGGGACTTTGTGTAGGGGAGAGGGATACCCGTGAGATGCTGCGTGACGTCAGTCTGGTGATCCTCTATCCGGCGATCTTCCTTCTGACTTTCGGAACCTTCGTGGGAGCTGTGTGGGCGAACATCTCATGGGGCAGCTACTGGGCCTGGGATCCGAAGGAGACATGGGCTCTTGTCACCCTGCTCATATACTCGGCCACTGTCCATAGCGGCTCGATCAAGGCTTTCCGCAATCCGAAGTTCTTCCACATCTTCTGCATCCTGGCGTTCCTGTCCGTGCTGGTCACATATTTCGGTGTCAACATGCTGCTCGGCGGAATGCACTCGTATGCTTAGGAAAAATGTGCTCTTAAACGCTATATTACTATTCCATTTTTACTCATATGATGTGTTTTGGTTAAAAATGGTTATCTTTGTACGATGGCAGAGACTATTTTGCTGCCGTGACTAAAACCAAAGAATATGAGTTTGAAAATCGTTGTACTTGCAAAGCAGGTACCGGACACACGAAACGTGGGAAAGGATGCGATGACCGCTGAGGGCACAGTGAACCGTGCCGCCCTTCCTGCTATCTTCAATCCGGAAGATATGAATGCCTTGGAGCAGGCTCTCCGTCTCAAGGAGCAGTATCCAGGCACTACAGTTGGAGTCCTCACAATGGGTCCTCCACGTGCTGGCGAAATCATCCGCGAAGGTCTTTATCGCGGTGCAGATACAGGCTGGCTCCTTACTGACAGACTTTTCGCCGGAGCTGATACTCTCGCAACATCCTATGCACTCGCAACCGCAATCAAGAAGATCGGCGACGTGGACATCGTGATCGGTGGTCGTCAGGCTATCGACGGTGATACCGCACAGGTAGGTCCTCAGGTTGCCCAGAAGCTCGGCCTCAACCAGGTTACATACGCTGAGGAGATCGAGAAGTGCGAGGACGGAAAGCTTACCATCCGCAGGCATATCGACGGCGGTGTGGAGACAGTGGTTGCTCCTATGCCTTGCGTCGTTACAGTGAACGGAAGCGCAGCACCTTGCCGTCCTGCAAATGCGAAGCTTACCATGAAGTACAAGAGAGCCACATGTCCTCTTGAGCGTCCTGCTGACGACAAGTATGCCTATCTCTATGAGCAGCGTCCTTACCTCAACCTCAACCAGTGGAGCGTAGCTGACGTGGACGGTGATCCGTCACAGTGCGGTATGGCAGGTTCTCCTACTAAGGTGAAGGAGGTTGTGAACATCGTGTTCCAGGCCAAGGAAAGCAAGACTCTCACATCATCAGATGCTGATATCGAGGGTCTCGTCAAGGAATTGTTGAACGACAAAATCATCGGATAATCCAAGTCATTATGAACAACGTATTTGTATATTGCGAGATCGAAGGCACAAAGGTTGCCGAAGTATCTCAGGAGCTCCTGACCAAGGGTCGCAAGCTCGCAGATGAACTTGGTGTCCAGCTCCATGCCATCGTTGCCGGCACAGGCATCAAGGGAAAGGTAGAGGAGCAGATCTTCCCATACGGAACAGACAAGATCTTCGTATTCGACGCAGAGGGTCTCTTCCCATACACATCAGCACCTCACACAGACATCCTGGTGAACCTCTTCAAGGAGGAGCAGCCTCAGATCTGCCTCATGGGTGCTACAGTCATCGGCCGTGACCTCGGTCCAAGAGTCTCATCGTCACTTACCAGCGGACTTACCGCAGACTGTACCCAGCTCGAGATCGGAAGCTTCGACGACAAGAAGACAGGTCAGCACTATGACAACCTTCTCTATCAGATCCGTCCTGCATTCGGCGGCAACATCGTCGCTACCATCGTGAACCCTGAGCATCGTCCTCAGATGGCGACAGTCCGTGAGGGTGTCATGAAGCGCGAGGTCCTCGACGTGAACTACAAGGGAGAGGCTGTCTATCCGGACGTTGCCAAGTATGTACCTGAGGCTGACTTCGTAGTGAAGGTCATCGACCGTCACATCGAGGTTGCAAAGCACAACCTCAAGGGCGCTCCTATCGTGATCGCAGGTGGTTACGGTGTAGGCTCAAAGGAGAACTTCGACCTTCTCTTCAAGCTCGCCAAGGAACTCCACGGTGAGGTCGGCGCTTCACGTGCGGCTGTTGATGCAGGCTGGGTTGACCATGACCGTCAGATCGGCCAGACAGGTCTCACAGTCCATCCTAAGGTATACATCGCATGTGGTATCTCAGGACAGATCCAGCACATCGCAGGTATGCAGGATTCAGGTATCATCATCTCCATCAACACAGATCCGGATGCTCCGATCAACAAGATCGCTGACTATGTGATCACAGGTTCAGTGGAAGAGGTCGTACCTAAGCTCATCAAGTACTATAAGCAGAATAACAAGTAATCGATATGGCAAACTATTACAGCGATCACCCGGAACTTAAGTTCCATCTTGATAATCCGCTCATGAAGAGGATCGTCGAGCTCAAGGAGCGCGACTATACCGAGAGCGAGAAGTTCGAAGATGCTCCTGTTGACTACGAGGATGCCATTGAGAACTATGACCGTCTCCTCCAGATCACAGGAGACGTCGCAGCAAACATCATCGCAGCGAATGCTGAGAGCGTAGACCTTGAGGGTCCACATCTCGAGAACGGCCGCATGATCTATGCAAGCAAGACTGTCGAGAACATGGAGGCAGCCACCAAGGCAGGTCTCTGGGGTCTTGACATGCCACGCCGCTACGGCGGACTCAACATCCCTATGACAACTTTCTCAATGCTCTCCGAGGTCATCTCAGCAGCTGATGCCAGCTTCCAGAACATCTGGTCGCTCCAGAGCTGTATCGATACTCTCTATGAGTTCGGTAGCGAAGAGCAGAGACAGAAGTATATCCCTCGCGTCTGTGCAGGCGAGACCATGTCAATGGACCTCACCGAGCCTGATGCAGGTTCAGATCTCCAGAGAGTCATGCTCAAGGCAACCTTCGACGAGAAGGAGAACTGCTGGAGACTCAACGGTGTGAAGAGATTCATCACCAACGGTGACTCGGACATCCACCTCGTGCTTGCGCGTTCAGAGGAAGGAACAAAGGACGGCCGTGGCCTTTCAATGTTCATCTATGACAAGAGAGAGGGTGGTGTCGACGTACGTCACATCGAGCACAAGCTCGGTATCCATGGTTCACCTACCTGTGAGCTTACATACAAGAATGCGAAGGCAGAGCTCTGCGGAAGCACCCGTCTCGGTCTCATCAAGTATGTGATGGCTCTCATGAACGGTGCCCGTCTCGGTATCGCAGCTCAGTCTGTAGGTGTCGAGCAGGAGGCTTACAACGAGGCTCTCGCTTATGCTAAGGAGCGTGCTCAGTTCGGTACGAAGATCGTGGACATGCCTGCAGTTTACGACATGATCTCACGTATGAAGGCTAAGCTTGACGCAGGCCGCAGCCTTCTTTACCAGACATCACGCTACGTAGATATCTACAAGGCACTCGAGGATATCCAGAGAGACCGCAAGCTGACCGCAGAGGAGAGAGACGAACTCAAGAAGTACTCACGTCTTGCTGACGCCTTTACTCCAATGGCAAAGGGTATGAACTCTGAGTATGCGAACCAGAACGCCTACGATGCTATCTCTGTCCACGGTGGTTCAGGTTTCATCATGGAGTACAAGAGCCAGCGTCTTTTCCGTGATGCACGTATCTTCTCTATCTACGAGGGTACCACACAGCTCCAGGTCGTAGCAGCTATCCGCTACATCACCAACGGAACATATGTGAACATCATCAAGGAGATGCTTGAGAACGAGGTTTCTGAGAACCTCCAGGGTCTCAAGGAGCGTACAGCTCAGATGCTCGAGAAGCTCGAGACAGCCATTGCTACCGTCAAGGAGCATGCAAACCAGGATGTCCAGGACTTCCTCGGCCGCCGTCTCTACAACATGACCGGTGACATCATCATGTCACTTCTCATCCTCTCTGACGCAACCAAGGCACCGGAGCTCTTCGAGAAGAGCGCGAATGTCTATGTGCGCATGGCAGAGGAAGAGGTCAACGGACATGCATCTTACATCGCGGCGTTCCGTCCAGAGGATCTCGAGTACTTCAAGGCTCGCGAGGCAGCAGCTGAATAATTCACAGACTTCGATACATGCAAAAAGACCGACCCGAATGGCCGGTCTTTTTGTTGATGGTCTTTCCAGTCTCCTCCCAGATTACCCGCTTCCCACCTACGTCACTTTCGGCGCTATCTGCGTTAGGTGGTCATTCCTGGTTCCCACCTACGTCAATTTCGGCGCTATCTGCGGTAGGTGGTCATTCCTGGTTCCCACCTATGTCACTTTCGGCGCTATCTGCGGTAGGTGGTCATTCCTGGTTCCCACCTATGTCACTTTC
>JAKSJP010000008.1 GCA_024398105.1 Bacteroidales bacterium
AACGCTCTCGATCTATTTTGTTATATCTCGGTACTTGCTTCTTGTACTTTCCTTCCAGTATTTTCAATGAACTTATTTGTCCCGTTTTGTTTCAAACGGGCTGCAAAGATAAGCACAATTTCTTTCGCTCCAAACTTTTTTCAAACTTTTTTTCAATTTTTTGGCATTCAATCGCAAAAACGCTCCTTTACCCCAAGCATTTCCGTCAGTTTGGTTAACTTTGCAAAAGACAGAAACAATAAAAACAACAATACACGATGAAAAGAACCATTTTCAAGACCCTCTGCCTCGCAGGTGCTGCATTCATGATGTTCAGCTGCGGAAACAAGAAGGCGGAGCAGGCAGCCATCGAGGCTGCAAAGGAGCAGGCTAGGCTTGACTCACTCGCACAGGTTGAATACGCAAAGAAAGTTGCGGAGGCAGAGTCTCTCCTCCCTAAGCTTCCGGCAGAGCCTGTATTCGTGATCGAGACGAATCTCGGCACCATGAAGGTAAAGCTCTACAGCGACACTCCTAAGCATCGCGAGAACTTCGCGAAGCTCGCGCTCAGCGGCTACTACGACGGAATGCTCTTCCACAGAGTGATCAACGGCTTCATGATCCAGGGCGGCGACCCTAACTCAAAGGATCCGGACGCAGAGTCTACCTACGGACAGGGCGGTCCTGGCTACACAGTCCCTGCCGAGATCCTTCCAAACCATAACCACAAGAAGGGTGCACTTGCAGCTGCAAGAAGAGGCGACGCCGCAAACCCTCAGAGAGAGTCTTCAGGCTCGCAGTTCTATCTCGTCCAGGACGAGGCAGGATGTGCTTCACTTGACGGCCAGTACACTGTCTATGGTGAGACGATCGAGGGCCTTGAGGTGATCGACAAGATCGCAGCAGTCGAGACCAAGGCGAAGGACATCCCTGTAAACCCAGTACAGATCAAGAGCATCAAGCTTGACGAGTCGTCAAAGCCAGCCCTTTAATCGACAGCTCTGAAATAGATACGGACCTTGTGGTCCTCAGGAGAAACAGTGAGAGTGATCTCTCCGAGGAACGGTTTTCCACCGTCCTTCCTGAATGCAGCGGCGCTTCCGACAGGAGCGCCGTTGTCTGTAGTACCACCTTCATATATACTATAGGTGGTGATGAAGCGGCATTTGCCTTCGTCCATGGCACGGAAACCGTCCGCCTCGGTATATGGGTAGTCATACTCCTCGCGGGCCATGGTAGGCTGGCCATAGTCCATGGTAAGAGCCATCTTGACACTCTCGTACTGATTGAGTGTCGCCTTCCATGACTTGGCCACAGGGTAGCTGAGGACCAGCACATGGACCTTGTCGCTTCCTTCCGCATCCAGTCCAAGCACAAGTTCGACCGGCTGCTTGTGGAATTTGCCATAGAACAGGCCTGTGCGGTATCTGTCGGCCTTGAAACCGACCGGTTTGAGATCCTGGGTCAGCGAACCGACCGTTCCTGAGACCGGAACGCCAAGGAATTCGAGTCTGTCCTGAGCCTGACTGACCATGCAGGCGATGAGCAGCGATGTTATTGCGACGAGTATCTTCTTCATGACATATACGGGCGACTTGACGCCCTCGATGCAAATATATCTATTATTCGTAAACTTCTCGTATATTTGCAGATTATGAAACATATCAGGAACTTCTGCATAATCGCACATATCGACCACGGTAAAAGTACTCTGGCGGACCGTCTCCTCGAGCTGACAAAGACACTCAACGAAAGAGACATGGAGAACCAGGTGCTCGATGACATGGACCTTGAGAAGGAGAAAGGAATCACCATCAAGAGCCACGCCATCCAGATGGAGCATACATATAAGGGAGAGAAGTATCTCCTCAACCTCATCGACACTCCGGGTCATGTCGATTTCTCGTACGAGGTATCCCGTTCGATCGCCTCATGCGAGGGTGCAATCCTCGTAGTGGACGCATCGCAGGGCATCCAGGCGCAGACTATCTCCAATCTCTACCAGGCGATCGACCATGGTCTTGAGATCATTCCGGTCCTCAACAAGATCGACATGGAATCAGCCCGACCGGAGGTGGTTGCGGACGAGGTTTGCGACCTTCTCGGATGTGATCCGGAGGACATCTTCAAGGTATCCGCAAGGACAGGAGAAGGATGTGCGCCTATACTCGACGCCATCGTGGAGAGGATCCCTGCACCGGTCGGTGAGCCGGAGGAACCGCTCCAGGCCCTCATCTTCGACTCAGTGTTCAACTCCTTCAGAGGAGTCATCGCATATTTCAAGGTAAAGAACGGATCCATCCACAAGGGTGACAAGGTCAAGTTCTTCAGCACAGGCCAGGAGTACGTAGCCGACGAGGTCGGAGTACTCAAACTCAAGCTCGTGCCGACGGACCAGGTCTCATGCGGAGACGTAGGATATATCATCTCAGGCATCAAGAGTGCCGCCGAGGTCAAGGTCGGTGACACCATCACCCAGGTAGACCGTCCATGCAGCGAGGCGATCGCCGGATTCGAGGAGGTCAAGCCTATGGTCTTCGCCGGCATGTACCCTGTCGACGCCTCCAAGTTCGAGGAACTCCGCAGCGTACTCGAGAAATTCCAGCTCAACGACGCTTCCTTCGTCTATGAGCCGGAGTCTTCGCTCGCCCTCGGTTCAGGTTTCCGATGCGGTTTCCTCGGCCTTCTCCACCTCGAGATCGTGCAGGAGCGTCTCTTCAGGGAATTCAACATGGACGTCATCACGACCGTCCCTAACGTATCATACCACGTCTTCACCACACAGGGTGAGGAGTTCGACGTACACAACCCTTCAGGCATGCCTGCGCCTACCCTCATCGACCATATCGAGGAGCCTTTCATCAGGGCGCAGATAATCTCGAAGGCAGACTTCTTCGGACCTATCATGAAACTCTGCCTCGACCGCCGCGGAACCCTCGTAAGCCAGCACTACATCACCGCCGACCGTGTCGAGCTCAACTACGACATGCCGCTCTCGGAGATCGTGTTCGGTTTCTACGACACCCTCAAGACAATCTCGAAGGGATACGCGTCCTTCGACTACCATATCACCGGCTACCGTCCAGCAAGGCTTGTCAGACTTGACATCCTGCTCAATGGAGAGCCTGCCGACGCGCTTTCATCCCTCATCCATGAGGACAATGCCTACACCTTCGGAAGAAGGATGTGCGAGAAGCTCAAGGACCTCATCCCAAGACAGCAGTTCGACATTCCGATCCAGGCAGCCATCGGAGCGAAGATCATCGCACGCGAGACTGTGAAGCAGGTGCGCAAGGACGTCACCGCGAAGTGTTACGGCGGAGACATCACCCGTAAGAGGAAACTCCTCGAGAAGCAGAAGGAAGGAAAGAAGAGAATGCGCCAGATCGGTACCGTCCAGGTGCCTCAGAGCGCCTTCATGGCAGTTCTCAAGCTCGACTAGCCATGGACGTCGCGATCCTGATGACATGCTACAACCGACGGGAGAAGACCCTCTCCTGCCTGTTCGACTGCTACCGTCAGATCGACGCCATGAGCGGCAGCGGCACATATTCGTTTTCATGCTACCTCGTCGACGACGGCAGTACTGACGGCACCGCCGAGGCCGTCGCGCAGCAGTTCCCCCAGGTCAGGATAATCCGAAGCGACGGAAACCTGTACTGGAACCAGGGAATGAGGCTCGCATGGGATACCGCCGCCAACGAAAAGGACTTCGACTTCTATCTCTGGATCAACGACGACATACGCCTGCATGAAGGCGCGATAGCATCTCTCCTGGAAAACTCGGAATTCTTCAGGCACAAGGCGATAGTCGCAGGCACAGCCGTCGACCAGGACGGCAACATCAGCTACGGCGGCCGTACCAGGTCCATGAAGCTGATTGATCCGGACCCTACGATCCCGGTACCATGCTACCTTTTCAACGGAAACCTGGTACTCGTACCGAAGGCCGCCTATTCGGTGCTCGGCAACCTCGACCCGTCATATACCCATAGCTTCGGAGACTTCGACTATGCCGTCAGGGCCGCATGGAAAGACATACCGAAGGTAGTATGTCCCGGAATCCTCTGCGACTGTGACAGGAACCCTGGCATACCTGCGTGGGCAGATCCGGCGGACACTCTCAGGAAAAGATACCACAGCCTCCTCTCCCCTAAGGGCAGGCCTCTCGGCGAGCAGTTCCGCTTCGACGTCAGGTACATGGGGCTCATCCGTGCGGTCCTCCACTTCATCTCACTGAACGCTAAAGTACTCTTCCCTATCAAGAATTATCTAAGAAAGACATCTGATGAGCAAGATCATCTCCATAGTTAAGTCCATGCGTCTGAGGACATTGCCTCTCTCGCTGGCCGGTGTGTGCCTCGGAATTCTCCTGGCCGCAGCCGACTACAAGGTATCAGTCTGCACAGCAATACTCATAATGCTGACGACAATCTGCCTGCAGATATTGTCCAACATGTCCAACGAGCTGGGAGACGTCCTCAGCGGCACCGACACCCAGGACAGGAAAGGGCCTCAGTACGGTCTCAATTCCGGAGGAATGAGCATCCAGGAGATGAAGGTCGCGATCGGGACCTTCGTAGTGCTCTGCATAGTCTTCGGGTTGCTGATGATCAAGTCATCCTTCGGAAAGATCTTCAGCCTCGACGGAATCTGCATGATGATGCTCGGAGCCTCTGCCATCATGGGCGCAATGAAGTACACCCTCGGCCGCAATCCATACGGATACAGAGGCCTGGGCGACATCTACGTCTTCATCTTCTTCGGAATCGTATCAGTGATGGGAGCATATTTCGTAGCATCCCATGCGATGCCATGGTGGATAGTCCTGCCTGCCGCATCGATCGGCTGCTTCAGCGTCGCAGTGCTCAATGTGAACAACATCCGCGACATGGCGACCGACGCCCTGACACGAACTACCGTCGCAATCCGACTTGGAGGACGCAACGCCCGCATCTACCAGACGGTCCTTATCGTCCTCGGATGGGTGTTCATGGCAGCTTTCTGCGCCGTACGCTTCTTCGACCCATGGCATTGCCTGTTCGTGCTGACACTTCCTCTATATATCATGCACGTGCGTGGAGTATGGAAACTTGATGGAAAACAGCTGGACAAAATGTTGCCTCTTCTGGTCATGGCAACATTCGCCTTTGCATTGCTCGCCGGTTTCGGTTTCGTCAAGTTCTTGATTTTTTAAAACTTAAAATGTTACAACTTTTTGAACAAATCAGACAAATAGGACATTATTTCTACCAAAAAGACATTAAAATAATGTACTGCGTATTAAAATAAACGCTACATTTGCATCGAATAGTTTTTTCATAGGTTAAGTTTTAGGTTAGAATTGCGACCGCCTGCGTTGGGAAACGCGGGCGGTTAATTTTTATCAAAAGTATTTATGCTATCTTTGCAACACAACAGCGAATCAATAAATGAACATAGAAGGAATTATTTTAGGGATGGGAGCTTTCCTCTGCATTGGATTCTTCCACCCGATCGTGATAAAAAGTGAGTACTATTTCGGGGTCAAGTGCTGGCCAGTATTCCTTGTCGTAGGAATAGCCGGCTGCATCGGATCCCTCTTCGTGGAGAACGTCTACGCATCAGTACTGCTGGGCGTATTCAGCTTTTCATGCTTCTGGAGCATCCTCGAGCTCTTTGAGCAGCGCGAGCGCGTACGCAAGGGATGGTTCCCTAAGAACAAGAACAGGAAAGACTAAACAAAAACTTATCAATACACATGAAAAGAACACTTGTACTTTTAACACTCCTTGGCTTCTGCGCCATCGCATCCGCACAGCCAGGTCCTGGCAGGTTCCAGGTGCAGCAGAACGAGGTAACCAGTCCTGACGGAAGACTGTCGGTCAACGTCATCCTCGGCAGAGGAGGCGCCCCTGCCTACACAGTCAGCTATGACTCGAACGTAATCCTCGAGAACTCCCCTCTCGGCCTTGTGACTACCGGCGGAGACCTCACAAGAGGCCTTGAATTCGTCTCAGCAGAGACTGAATCCGTAAGCAAGAACTACACTCAGGCAAAGATCAAGAAGTCACAGATCAGCTACAACGCCAACAGGCTCACTTTCGTAGTCAAGGACTCAAAGGGACAGGAGCTGAGCATCATCTTCGAGGTCAGCAACAATGACATCGCATTCAGGTACAGGCTCGGCGAGTACAGGAACAGGTATTCTACCGTCATCCTCAAGGAAGCGACCGGCTTCGACTTCCCTCTCGGAACCACCACATTCCTCTCTGCACAGGCAGACCCTATGACCGGCTTCGCACAGACCAAACCTTCATACGAGGAGGGCTACGGATATGACGAGCCGATGGACAAGAAGTCTGACTACGGTAACGGATACACCTTCCCATGCCTCTTCCACATCGGTGACAACTGGGCTCTCATCTCTGAGACAGGCGTGACCGGCAAGTATGTAGGCTCGCACCTCAGCGAGGAAAAGGCCGGCGGTCTCTACACCATCGACTTCCCTGACGAGAGAGAGATCAGCGGCTGGGCATCTTCAAGCGTTGCCATGGCTCTTCCAGGATACACTCCTTACAGGACCATCACAGTCGGAGACAACCTTGCACCTATCGTGGAGA
The DNA here is from genome assembly GCA_024398105.1 of Bacteroidales bacterium. Classification (GTDB taxonomy): domain Bacteria; phylum Bacteroidota; class Bacteroidia; order Bacteroidales; family UBA932; genus Cryptobacteroides. Next base: position 6,582 of record JAKSJP010000008.1, read on the forward strand.
CCACCATCCCTTATGACGTCGTAGAGCCGCTCTACCAGCCTTCACAGGACTATGTCTATGGCAAGTCTACCTGGAGCTGGATCATGTGGGGCGACGGTGCAACCGTCTATGACGACCAGGTCAAGTACATCGACCTCGCAGCAGCAATGGGCTACAAGTACTGCCTCGTCGACGCACTCTGGGACACCCAGATCGGACGCGACAGGATCGAAGAGCTCTCTAAGTACGCCCAGTCGAAGGGTGTCAGCCTCTTCCTCTGGTACAACTCCAACGGAGCATGGAACGACGCTCCTCAGGGTCCTAGAGGATGCATGTCGACCAGCATCGAGAGAGCAGCCGAGATGAAGTGGCTCAAGAAGATCGGTGTGAAGGGTCTCAAGATCGACTTCTTCGGCAGCGACAAGCAGCCTATGATCCAGACCTACGAGGACATCCTCAGCGACGCCAACGAGTATGGTCTGATGATCATCTTCCATGGCTGTACCCTTCCTCGCGGATGGGAAAGAATGTATCCTAACTTCGTAGGAGCAGAGGCAGTCCTCGCATCCGAGAACCTCATGTTCTCGCAGGGATTCAACGACATCGAGGCAGTCAATGCTTCAACCCATCCATTCATGAGAAACGCAGTCGCTGCGATGGAGTACGGTGGATCGCCTCTCAACAAGCACTGGGGCAGGGACAACCAGCGTGGAAACACCCGCAGGACCACCGATGCATTCGAGCTTGCCACAGCAGTCCTCTTCCAGAACCCTATCCAGAACTTCGCCATCGCTCCTAACAACCTCCAGGACGCTCCTGCAGAGGAACTCGACTACATGAGAGCTGTTCCTACCGAGTGGGACGACATCAAGTTCATCGACGGATATCCTGGAAAGTTCGCCATCGTTGCCAGAAGAAGCGGTGACAAGTGGTACATCGCCGGCGTCAACGGACAGAAGACTCCGCTCAAGTACACTCTCGACCTCAAGGCATTCGGTCTCAGCTTCGACAAGAAGGGTACCGCATCGTCGGAATTCACTTTCTGGTCTGACAACGCTGCACGCGAGACCCTCAAGGCTGAGTCTCCAAAGGTAAAGAACGGCCTCCTCAACATCGAGGTACAGCCTGACGGCGGTTTTGTCGTAGTACTCTAGAGGCGGGAAACTGCTTTCAGGACACAGAATAAGCAATCTGACCAGGAGGGCGAAAAGTCAATTTGGCTTTTCGCCCTCCTTCATATCAACCTATAAGCTTGAGGATCTTCGTGTCGAAACAATCGGAATACAAAAAAGAGCTAACTATTGAAAATCAAATAGTTAGCTCGCTTTTTCGTGCCCGAGGCCGGACTCGAACCGGCACGCCTTTAAGGGGCAAAGGATTTTGAGTCCTTCGTGTCTACCATTTCACCACTCGGGCCCATAGGATATGAGACCGCAAAGGTAACTCAATTCCGCAAATAATCAAACTTATTGACTATATTTGTAAGTTCAGAGCAAAGTGTTATGACAGATATTCTTATAGAACAGGACGGAACGGTCCTCAGCAAGGTCCACTCAGGCGAGAAGGTTGCGGACGTCGCACCATACCTTGCGGACTACAAGGCAGTCTACATCGTCTACGACGAGCAGGTTGCCCGCTATATCCCGTCCATCTCAGGTCTTCCGAACGTACACGGAACGAAAGCCATCCGCGCGACGGAAAGCGACAAGAACATGGATACCGTACTCGACATCTGCAGCTGGCTTCTCGAAGACAGCGCCGACAGATACGCGATGGTGCTTGCAGTAGGTGGAGGAATCACTTCCGACATGGTCGGATTCGCAGCTTCGATCTACAAGCGTGGAATACGCTTTGCCTACATCCCGACCACACTCCTCTCCCAGGTCGACGCCGCCATCGGAGGCAAGACAGGAGTCAACATGGAAAGCTACAAGAACATGATCGGCGTGATCAACCAGCCGGATTTCACATACGAATGTCCAGAGGTCCTCGAGACCCTCCCTTACAGGGAATTCGTCGGAGGCAGCGCCGAGATGCTCAAGACCTTCATCATCGAGAACAACGACGGCAACTACGCCAAGGCAGTCAAGGTCCTCAGCGCGATCTACGGCAGCGAGGACAGGCCTGCGACCATCAAGGCACACAGGCAGGAGCTCCTTGACCTCGTCCACGCGGCAGCAGCCGTGAAAGCCGGAGTCGTCAGCCGCGACCAGTTCGAGAAAGGCGAGCGACGCAAGCTCAACCTCGGACATACCTTCGCCCATGCCATCGAGAAGGAGGCGAAGTACGCGATCTCGCACGGCGAGGCCGTCGCCATAGGCATGGTCATGGCAGCAGAGCTGTCCGACCGCCTCCGTCTCACCGACGGTACCTGCGCCGAGGCCCTCCGCAAGGATTTCAGCGCATGCGGACTCCCTGTCGAGTCGCCATACGCAAAGGAGACGCTCGCAAGCGCCATGGAGAAGGACAAGAAGGCCGAGAACGGAACCATGCACTTTGTACTGATGAGCGGCGTAGGCGACGTCATCATCAAGGACATGAAAGTCAGTGAAGCACTTTAGAAAGAAAGAGGCATTATGATTTGCACAACCATACAGAACAGGAACCTGGAAGAGATCTTCGAGCTGCTTGAGAACCCGCAGATCGAGATGGCTGAGATCCGTCTCGACAAGTGCGAGCTTTCGCAGGACGAGATCGAGGAGCTTTTCTCAGGATCAGACACACCGCTGGTAGCGACCTGCAGGATATCGGACGACCTCCCTGCGAACGTAGCGGAAGCAAGGCTCATCCGCGCCATCCAGGCCGGCGCAGCCTATGTCGACGTCGAGCTCGAGGCCCCTGCGATGATGTCAAAGAGGATCAGGAGAGAGGCCAATGAATATGGTACCATGTTCATACGTTCCTTCCACGATTTCGAGGGCACCGATTCGGTCCAGGCTCTCAAGGCACTGGTCGAGAAATGCCAGCACCTCGGTGCCGGTGTCGCAAAGATCGTCACGACTGCCCACAGCCAGGCGGACGTAAGCAAGGTAATGGCTCTCTACGACGAGTTCGAGAGCGGCCAGGTGATTGCGTTCTGCATGGGCGCTGAAGGCAGGGATTCAAGGCTTGAATGCCTCCGCAGAGGGGCACCATATACCTACGCGGCGATGAATGCCGAGGAGGCTGCAGCTCCGGGCCAGTGGCCTGTCGACGAGATGTACAAGGCTGTCTACGGAGAGAAGGCCCACATCGGAGCAGGACTCCTCCAGATGCCTGCGTCGAAGAGCTTTGCCCAGAGGGCGATAGTGGCAGCGGCGCTTGCAGACGGCACCTCGGTGCTCCGCGGATACTCTCCATGCGGGGACAACGAGTCGGCACTGGCGGCGATCAAGGCACTTGGCGCGCAGGTTGCCATGGACGGAGACGCCCTCACGATCAAGGGCATAGGCGCATCCAGCGCTTCTTTCAAGGGCGAGTCGCTCCATACCGGCGAGTCGGGATTCCTTACCAGGATGATGATTCCGCTGCTCGCTCAGATTGCCGACGGTCCTGTCCATGTGACGGGTGAGAAGACTCTCGTGTCAAGGCCGCTCAAGGGCGCTGCCGACATCATGGGAGCGTTCGGTGCTTCCATAATTCCTGATTCAGGAGAGGGCGAGGTCAAGGTTCCGCTGACTGTCAGCGGCCCGCTTCGCAACGGAGTCATCGAAATCTCGGGAAAGCACGGTTCGCAGCTTGTATCAGGTCTGCTCGCAGCCCTTCCGCTCTGCGACCAGGACACCGAAATCCATCTTACAGAGCCTAAGAGCATCCCTTATATCTTCATAACCGTCGACGTCCTCAAGAAGTTCGGCATCCAGATCGACTGCGAGATGGAAGGCGGCGAGGAGTTCATCGACAGCCAGGACTGGAACCTCTGCGACGCCATCGTGCTGCGCATAAAGGGAGGCCAGAAGTACACTGCCGCACAGATGAACATCGAGGCGGACTGGAGCTCAGCAGCAGCCTTCATCGTGGCTGGCGCAATCTTCGGCGAGGCGAACCTCTCCGGACTTGACTCGTCGTCACTCCAGGCAGACCTCTCGATCATGGACATACTTACCCAGGCAGGCGCCAGTATGTCCCAGGAAGAGGAAAGCGGCATCTTCCATATCCACAAAGCCCCTCTCACAGCCTTCGACATCGACGCTTCGAACTGTCCTGACCTCTTCCCTGTGATGTCAGTGCTCGCAGCATTCTGCAGCGGAGTCAGCCACATCGACGGAGTCGGCAGGCTTGCGTCCAAGGAAAGCGACAGAGGCAAGGCTATCATCGACATGCTCACACAGATGGGCGTACCTGCAAGGATCAAGGGCGACACTATGGTCATCCATGGAACGGGACTCAGCCAGAGGATACTCTCAGGCCATCTCCTCAAGGGAGGAGAGTACACATCCAGCCATGACCACAGGATGGTGATGGCCCTGATGGTGGCAGGACTGGGCACAGACTCCCCTGTCGTCATCGACGACACCGAGTGCGTAGCGAAGTCGTTCCCTCACTTTATTGAAATGTTCAGACAATTCACGATATGAATACCTTCGGAAGAAAATTCAGGATCTCCATCTTCGGAGAGTCGCACGGAACTGCCATAGGCATCGTCATCGATGGTGTGCAGCCTGGCATCGCTCTTTCCATCGAGGATTTCCAGACCGATATCCTTCGCCGCAAGAGCGGCAAGAAAGGAACCACACCCCGAATCGAGTCAGACCAGCCTGAGATTCTCAGCGGCGTCTACAACGGATTCACCACAGGTGCTCCGCTCGCCATCATTTTCCATAACCAGAACACCCGTTCAGGAGACTACAAGCTGTTCAACGACGTTCCGCGTCCAGGACATGCAGACTATACCGCGAGCATCAAGTGGCTCGACTTCAACGACCCTCGCGGAGGCGGCCATTTCTCAGGCAGGATCACTCTCCCTGTAGTCGCTGCCGGAGTAGTCGCGAAGAAGATGCTCGGCTTCAATATCGGAGCCCAGCTCATCGAGGTAGGTGGAGTAAGCCGCGCGAAGGCTCTTGCATCCCGTCCTGAGGCAGCACTTCCGGACGGCGGAGTCGAGGAGAAGGAGGAACTTTCTGACTCACAGATCTGGAGCGACGTCCTTGACGAGGCAATCAGGGAGCAGGATTCAGTCGGAGGCATCGTGGAGTGTACTGTCAACGGCGTACCGGCAGGACTCGGAGAGCCTTTCTTCGACTCTGTCGAGGCGCTTGTCTCCCACGCTATATTCTCGATTCCTGGAGTGAGAGGCATCGAGTTCGGTGACGGATTCGAGTCTGCAAGGATGAAGGGATCAGTCCATAACGATCCTTTCGACGAGATAGGAAGCGGAAACCTCAACCTCCATGTCAACGTCCGTCCTTCGAAGAACGGAGCCGGCGGCATCAACGGAGGTATCACCAACGGAAACCCTATCGTCTTCAGAGTCGCCTTCAAGCCGACCTCAAGCATCGGCAAGGCCCAGAAGACTTTCAATTTCGCAACCGGAGAGATGACAGAGCTTGAGATCCCTGGCAGACACGACGCCTGCATCGCTCTCAGGACACCGGTAATCGTCGAGGCCATGACAGCCATCGTGCTGGCAGACCTGACCCGAATGCTTTAATATGGATTCAACACAGGAAAACAATATCATCAACGACTTCACTTCCAAGGAGTACGAGGAAGGATTCGTGACCGACATTGAGCAGGAATACGTTCCGAAAGGTCTCAATGAGGACATAATCCGCACCATCTCGGCGCTAAAGGAAGAACCGGAGTGGATGCTGCAGTTCCGTCTCGACGCCTTCAGGAGATGGCAGAAGATGGAGGAGCCTCAGTGGGCCCACCTGGACATGCCGAAGATCGACTACCAGGACATCATCTACTACGCCGCTCCGAAGAAGAACGCCGACAGGCCGAAGGAGATCGACCCTGAGCTCCAGAAGACCTTCGACAAGCTAGGAATCCCGATCAAGGAAAGAGACGTGCTCGCAGGAGTAGTCGCTGTCGACGCCGTGTTCGACTCGGTATCCGTCGCGACGACTTTCCGCAAGACCCTCGCCGAGAAGGGCATCATCTTCTGCTCTTTCTCCGAGGCCGTCAAGGAACATGGCGATCTGGTCCGCAAGTATCTCGCATCGGTCGTTCCCGTAGGAGACAACTATTTCTCCGCCCTCAACTCAGCAGTCTTCAGCGACGGTTCATTCTGCTACATCCCCAAGGGAGTGAAATGTCCTATGGAGCTGTCCAGCTATTTCCGCATCAACGCATCGGGAACCGGACAGTTCGAGAGGACCCTCATCGTCGCGGATGAAGGCTCGACCGTCAGCTACATGGAAGGCTGCACCGCCCCTCGAAGGGATGAGAACCAGCTCCATGCCGCAGTCGTGGAGATCGTAGTGGAGAAGGATGCGGACGTGAAGTACTCGACAGTGCAGAACTGGTACCCTGGCGACGCCGAAGGCAAGGGAGGAATCCTCAACCTTGTGACCAAGCGCGGCATCTGCAAGGGAAGCGGATCGCATCTTTCATGGACCCAGGTCGAGACCGGCTCTGCCATTACATGGAAATACCCTTCGACCATCCTCAAGGGAGACTACTCTTCATCTGAGTTCTATTCCGTCGCGGTCACCAACAACTACCAGCAGGCCGACACCGGAACCAAGATGATCCACATAGGCCGTGGCACCAGAAGCCGCATCGTCAGCAAGGGTATCTCGGCAGGACACAGCCAGAACAGCTACCGAGGCCTCGTCCAGATGCTCCCAGGCGCTGAGAACGCAAAGAATTTCTCGCAGTGCGACAGCCTCCTCATAGGTTCGCAGTGCGGTGCACATACTTTCCCCGACATACGCAACGCAAACCCTACAGCAACCGTCGAGCACGAAGCGACTACTTCCAAGATCAGCGAAGACCAGCTGTTCTACTGCAACCAGAGAGGCATCGGCCCTGAGGATGCAGTCGGACTCATCGTCAACGGCTACGCCAAGGAAGTGCTCAGCAAGCTCCCTATGGAATTCGCAGTGGAGGCCCAGAAGCTTCTTCAGGTCTCACTCGAGGGATCGGTAGGTTAACAGGAAAAGAACTTGACAGATGGACTGGATCAATACTACAGTATTCTACCTTGGTTCGGCACCGGTGCTGCTGATCGACCTGATCACATCGGTGTTCGGACTCACCTGCGTGTTCCTGGCAGGAAGGAACAGCAAGTACAATTTCTGGGTGGGCTATCTCTACACAGCCGCCCTGTTCCTGATGTTCTGGAACAAGAATCTGTACGCAAGCCTTCTTCTTCAGCCTATCTCCCTGGCTATCAACCTTATGGGACATTGGAGATGGACTCACCCACGCGAGGATGAGAAGAGTTCGCAGGACAGCTCCGCACTGAAAGTCACCATGCTCACATGGCCTGGACGTGCATTCTGCATAATCTCGGTCCTGATGATCGCCGCGGCATGGGGATGGCTTCTTGACAGCCTCTTCCCTGCTGACCCTCATCCATACCTAGACTCATGCGTGACGGTATTCATCCTGATGGCCCAGCTGCTATCCGCACTCAAGAAGTGGGACTGCTGGTTCGCATGGCTGATCGTCAACATCACCCAGATAATCCTCCATATATCCGTCGGCCACGTCTTCATGCCTATCGTATGCGGACTCTACCTGATCAACGGCGTATGGTCACTTGCAACCTGGTTCAGACTCTATTCAAAAAAAGCCTAGATATCGTGAAACGACTCAACAAAATCCTCATGCTGTTTACGATGCTTCTGTCACTTGCGGGAGCATCCTCATCGGCGCAGGACTATGACGCCTTCTTCAGGGGTCAGATAGCACCTCGCTACATGATGAGGTTCAACGGCACCTATTTCTGGGAGTCACCTCCATTCTCCCAAGGTCAGAAGCTCTGCTACGACGGCAGGGTCTATGACAATCTCACCCTCAACGTCAACGCCCATCTCCAGGAGCTCCTCCTCATCAGAGAGGGAGACGCGATGGCGATGATAGTGGAAAGGGACAACGTCGAATGGTTCACCTTGAGGGACACTACCTATGTCAACCTCAATGCAGTCGGTGTCAAGGAAGCGCCGAAGGGATACTACAAGCTGCTCTACAGCGGCAGCGCGATGCTCTTCGAGCACATCGACAAGGTGATACTCAGCAGGACAGACAACTGTAACGGTGCTGTCATAGGCTATTACGACGAGCACTACAATCCGAACATCACGACCTGTTTCGAGAAGCAGCGCAGCTACTGGTACTACAAGGACGGAGAGATCACCAAGCTCAAGAACAAGAAGGACATCAAGCTGATCTATCCCGACAAGAAGAAACAGATCAGGAAGATCGTCAATGCCCACCAGGGCTATGGAGTCAGGCTCAAGAACGCATCTTACTTCAACACGGTCGTATCAGGCATAGAGGACAGTTCAGTCCAGACCTCCGTCATTCCTCATTATCCATTCCATAAGGAAAGAGACATCACCCGCAACTCCGGGTATCTCGAGACCCCAAAGGGCAACGTGCCTGAAGAGCTGATCACTTCTCTTCCTGAAGGATGGCTGACACTTTCCGACGACGGAGACCTCGTCAACTATGTAGCCGGCTCTGTCACCAAGGCCATCCACGCCAACAAGACCTACGAGCTCGGAGACAAGACGAAGACCGGAATCTCCAGGGCGACGGTCAGCGGAACAGTCTACAACATGTCCGACGATGAGCCTATGCCAGGCGTCACGATCTACGACAATGTCACCGGACAGTACATCACATCGGACGGGAACGGACATTTCAGCCTCAACCTGCCGGTCGGAGAGAATGTCATCAACTTCAGTGAATACTCAGTCGAGGACTTCCATGTCAAGGTCATTGTCTATGACAATGCTCTGATGGACGTCGAGATGAAGCCTAAGAGCGAACTCCTCGAGAGCGCGATGATCTCTGCCGAGAGCCGCGCGAACCATCGCACAGCCAAGATGGGTATCGAGAAGATCAACATCTCCTCGATCAAGAAATTCCCTACGGCTTTCGGCGAGGGCGACGTGCTCAAGGCAGTGCAGACCTTCCCTGGTGTACAATCTGTCGGCGAGGCGTCCGGCGGTATCAACGTACGAGGCGGATCGACAGACCAGAACCTCATCCTCTTCAATGAGAGCACGATCTACAATCCGAGCCATATGTTCGGAATCTTCTCCTCTTTCAATCCTGACGTAGTCGACAACGTCGAACTCTACAAGAGTTCCATCCCTGCCGAGTACGGAGGACGAATCTCGTCTGTGATGGACGTAAGGAGCAAGGAAGGAAACATGCAGAAGTTCAAGGGATCGGTCGGCATCGGACTCCTTACCAGCCATGCCTTCATCGAGGGGCCTCTGAAGAAAGAGAGGACCAGCTTCACGCTCGGAGGACGTACGACCTACTCGAACTGGATGCTCGACCTTCTCCCTGAAGGCAACGGATACTCAGGCGGAAAGGCCCAGTTCAACGACGCCAATGCAGGCTTCACCCACAAGTTCGCGGAGGACAACACCCTTAACGTGAACGCCTACTGGTCACACGACAATTTCTCGTTTGCCAAGGATACGAGCTTCCATTACAACAACGTCAACGTGACCGCACGCTGGAAGAAGAAGATCTCGGACGAGACCAGCTTCGCGCTCTCCGGCGGCTACGACTGGTATGAGACCCAGGTCAATGACCTTGCGAACGTATATGACGCATATTCCATCCAGGGAGTGATACGTCAGGCCTACACCAAGCTTGGCTTCACCCATAAGCTGAATGACGACCATACCCTCTCGTACGGCGGTCAGCTCATAGGATATGCCCTGGACCGAGGTAACATGGACCCGCTCAACACGGATGAGTTCGAAGAGTTCGGCATCAAGTCATATGTCATTCCTGTCAGTCTCGGAACTGAATTCGCACTCGAGCCTTCGCTCTGGATGTCGGACACATGGCAGATAGACGACAAGCTGTCATTTGACTATGGTACCAGACTCTCGAGCTTCCTCGCCACCAAGCCGATGAAGTTCTATGCGCTCCCTGAGCTCAGGCTTTCAGGAAAGTATAGCTTCAACCCTAACCTTTCGGTAAAGGGCGGATTCAACACCATGAACCAGTACATCCATATGGTGTCCAACACCACTACCGTGTCCCCTATGGATACTTGGAAGCTCTCCGACAAGGACATCCGTCCTCAGAGAGGATTCCAGGGTGCGGCAGGAGCGTACTGGAGCATAGACGGAGGAAAGATCGACCTCTCGCTCGAGACCTATTACAAGAGGATGTACAACTACCTCGACTACAAGTCCGGCGCGACACTCGTCATGAACGAGAACATCGCCGACGCCCTCGTCGAGACGACAGGCCGTGCCTACGGTGCCGAGTTCATGTTCAAGAAGCCTCTCGGAAAGCTCAACGGATGGGTTTCATACACCTATTCGAGAACCATGCTCAAGGAGATGCATGACAGAGGAGTATCGACCATCAACAGCGGAAAGTGGTACCCTGCAGCGTTCGACAAGCCTCACGACGTGAAGGTAGTGGGCAACTATAAGTTCACCCATCGCTACAGCCTCTCGTTCAACCTTGACTACTCGACAGGACGCCCTGTGACAATCCCTGTGGGAAGGTACTTCTACGGAGGCGGATACCGTCTCGCCTACTCAGACAGGAACGGATACAGGATCCCGGACTACTTCAGGCTTGACCTTGCGCTCAATTTCGAGCCAAGCCACTACCTCAGGAAACTGACATATTTCTCAGTCACTCTCGGTGTATATAATGTGACAGGCAGGAATAACGCCTACTCTGTCTACTACACCACGAAGGGCGGCACGAGACTTTCCGGCTACATGGTCTCAGTATTCGCCTGCCAGATCCCATATCTTAACATAAACATGAGATTCTAATGAAAAGAGCAATATATATCATCCTGACAGCGATCCTGGCTGCCTCGTGCGTCTATTCGTTCGAGCCGGAAGGAATCGTATCGCAGAGAAGGATAGTCATCGAAGGTGACATCCTCATCGGCGGAATGACCGAAGTCGACGTGAGATCTACCATGCCTATCATCTACGATGAGGAATTCGACATGAGCACACCCGTCGGAAGGGCATGGATAGAAGACAGCAACGGACTCACCTATGAGGACCAGTCCGCTCCATTGCTAAAGTCCTCATTCACCTTCGACACAAGGGAGGCTTCTGCAGACTGCAGTTACCGCCTCCATTTCCAGGACTATGGTACCGGCAACGAGTACATCAGCCGCTGGCAGAGTGTCATCAAGGCACCGACTGTCACAGACATGAGCTTCGACTATGATCTTGAGAACGTGAATATCAGGATGGACGTCGTGGGCAACGATACCAACTATTACAGATGGGACTATGTCGAGGACTGGGAATACCACGCTGAATACGCCCCTACCTACATCTTCGATCTGATCACATTCAGGGCGAGATACTATAACGACGGTCTCCCTGACTATTCTAACTACTGGTGCTGGAACAGGGCCATATCAAAGGAATTCGGTCTGGCATCCACTGAGAGGCAGAGCCAGAACAGGTTGGACAAGCAGATTCTCGTCACTGACAGCAGAAGGAGCATCAAGTACCAGTCACACTACAGGATGGACGTGACTGTACGAGGCCTCGACAAGGATGCCTACGACTACCTTCGCAACATGAAAGAGATTTCCAACATCACAGGAAGCCTCTTCGCCCCAAGCCCGGACGACATGAGAGGCAATATCATCTGCCAGCAGGACTCTACGGAGTTCGTGATCGGCTATATCAGTGCGGTACAGATCGAGAAGCACAGGATGTACATCGGTATGGGAGAGAACACTTTCTACATAGCTCCGCTGCCTACCCTGCTCTATGAGCCGACAGTTGACGAGAAGACGACACTTCTTGACCATTATAACAATGGCCTGAGACCTGTCATGGACGTCTATGTCACTGATCCTGACACCGGCATGTCGAGCACAATAGTGGGATGGGGTCCTTCGAACTGCATTTATTGTCAGTCTTTCGGAGGCACGAAGAAACGTCCTGATGACTGGCCTACATATCACGAATAGAGCCATGAGAAGAATTGCGACTATCATAGCAGCGGCCGTCCTTTCAATCACGGCCATGCACGCACAGGAAGCACCTGTGCTTGAACGTACCTATATAGCGACAGACAAGGATGCCTATGTGGCAGGAGACAGGATATGGTGCTCCGCATTCTGCTTCAGGGCCGACAGCATCGGCCTTTCAAGGCAGAGTTCCGTAGCGTATGTCGAGCTTGTCTCTCCTACCGGAGACATATTCCAGACCGCGAAGATATATCTTGACGGCGGCAGAGGCTCAGGATATCTGGACCTCCCCGAGACCATGCCTACCGGCAACTACAGGATGTTCGCCTTCACCGCAGCCAACAAGAACGAGGTGGAATATGACTTCCTTCAGAATTCAAAGGTGGTATCCGTACTCAACGCCAAGTTCCCGGCCAAGATAAAGGACAAGGTAGAGATCGTATCAGACGAGATCTACGCCCAGAGGAAAGAAAAGGTAGCTGCCGACCCTGAGGATGGCGATATCACCATCGATGTGCCAAGATTCAACAAGGGAGGCCAGCCTTTCTCAATAGGCATAAAGAACAATGGAGCGAAGATCGCGTCCCTCAGCGTATCTGTATTCCACGAGGATGCCATTGCATCTCCTGAGGACAAGGCGATCACATCATTCGTCATTCCGTCTGTCAGCGGAATCAGGTATGAGCCAAGATACAGGATCGAGACAGAAGGCGAGTACATCTATGGAACGCTCAGCGGCAAGGACAGGGATGAGATCATACAGAAGGAGTCAATGCCTACAGCCTATATCTCGACCCCAGGAAGCAATGGTGACACCTACACAGCAGCCATCCATGAAGACGGAAGTATCATATTCGCCACGAACAACATCTACGGCAACAAGGAGCTTGTGACAGAGGTCGCAGACCTTGAGAATGCCGCTCTTACAGGTCTTATCGACCTGCAGAGCCCGTTCGTGAGCGTCGACGCAGACGTCCCTATGCTCGCTCTCTCTGAAGGTATCCAGAAGTCTGTGGTCGAGAGAGGACGCCAAGCGCAGATGTTCCGCATGGAATACAGCGATTCCCTCGCCCAGTTCAAGCCAAGGCGTGAGGCGTTCCCATACTCCGATGACGAGGCCATCGTCTACAATCTCGACGACTATACCAGGTTCCCTACGGTCAGGGAGGTCCTCGTGGAGATCACCAACCTCGTACGTGTGCGAGGCAGGAACGAGAAGCAGAGGATCCAGGTCCTCACCAAGGAGCTTGACGGAGACGGAAATCTCAGCATGTCATGGGAGACTTCCCTCGTACTCCTCGACGGAGTCCCTGTATTCAAGCACTTCGAGATGATGGACTATGACGCCATGCTCCTGAAGGAGATCCACGTATGGAGAGAGAGGTACATCTTCGGCAACAGGACTTTCTACGGAGTCGTCAACTTCATCTCGAAGAAGGGAAACATGGCCTTCATGGATTTCGGAAGCAACGTAAGGATCGTGGATTTCCAGGGTGTATGCTACCCTATGGAGTTCACTAAGAAATATGCCAAGGACGGCAAGGAAGACATACGGCAGACGATTTTCTGGAAACCTGAGCTCGAGGTCGCTCCTCAGCAGAGCGTCAGCATGGAATGCCAGGCACCGGATTACTTCGGAAGATTCAACGTGGTTGTCGAAGGAGTCACCGAAGATGGCAGTTTAATACATAAAAAGGCTACCTTTGTAGTCGAAGACTGATTATGATATGGGAGATATTCTACTCGAGATAAAGAACCTTCATGCGAAGGTAGGAGAAAAGGAGATATTGAAGGGCGTGGACCTTACCATACGCAAGGGTGAGATCCATGCGGTGATGGGACCTAACGGAGCGGGCAAGAGTACGCTCTCGTCAGTGCTTACCGGAAAGCCTCTCTACGAGGTGACCGAAGGCGAGGTGACTTTCCTTGGGAAGGACCTTCTCGCGATGAGCCCTGAGGAAAGGTCATGGGCAGGACTCTTCATGTCCTTCCAGTACCCTATCGAGATTCCGGGCGTATCGATCACCAACTTCATGAAGACCGCGATCAACGCGAAACGTGAGTCACAGGGACTGGAGCCTATGAAGGGCGCAGAGTTCCTCAAGCTGCTCAGGGAGAAGATGGCCTTCGTCAAGATGAAGCCTGAATTCGCCAAGAGAGAGGTCAACGTGGGATTCTCCGGAGGAGAGAAGAAGCGCAACGAGATCTTCCAGATGGCAATGCTCGACCCTACCCTTTCGATCCTTGACGAGACCGACAGCGGACTTGACGTCGACGCCCTCAAGATCGTGGCAGAAGGAGTGAACTCCCTCCATACCCCTGAGAAGTCTGCCATAATCATAACCCACTACCAGAAGCTCCTCGAGTATGTCGTCCCTGACGTGGTGCATGTCCTCAAGAACGGCCGCATCGTCGCTACAGGCGGCAGGGAGATCATCGACACGATCGAGACCGTAGGATTTGACAGTTTCTAGGACCATGGTAGATTACGGACACTACATCGACGCTCCGATTCCGTCGGGAGAAGGCGTGATGACCGTCGAAGAGGGCTCAGTCCTCGAGAAGGTCTTCATCGTACGTCCCGGTTCGGAGACCCTTCCTTTCAGCAAGATAGTCGCGCTGAAGGATTCCCGTGCCGACATCTGCATCATCGTCATGCCAGGCGTCGACATCGAGGTCCCTGTCTATGTCGACTTCGCGGGAGAAGGCGCCCATGTCAGCCTCAGCGGAATCTATCTCTGCGGCGGCAGCGAGAAGGTCACTTTCCGCACAGAAGTACGCCACAGGGTCGGCAACTGCATCTCTGACCAGCTCTTCAACGGTATCGCAGGCGGAGATTCGCGCGCTGCGTTCTACGGCAGGATCGCCGTCGCACCTGATGCGCAGAAGACAGAAGCATACCAGTCGAACCACAACATACTCGTATCCCAGAGCGCCAAGGTAGACACCAAGCCTCAGCTTGAGATCTACGCCGACGACGTGAAGTGCTCCCATGGAGCGACCATCGGCAGCCTCAATCCGGACGAGCAGTTCTACATGCGCTCGAGAGGAATCAGCGAGAAGGAGGCCAAGATCCTCCAGATGATTTCCTTCGTCGCCCCTGTCCTCGCCCACATCGCCGACGAATCCCTCAGGGAAGAGGTCGCCGCCGAAGTCGAAAGCAACATCCGCAGCCTCGCGTAGCGGCCGGGACAGCGGCAGAACTCAGCATTCAGGATTGGCAGAATTCAGCATTCAGCAGCAATGACAACAGAACCGAACGTCAAAGTCAACCTCGGACTCAACGTCCTGAGAAAGCGTGAGGACGGGTACCATGATCTTGATACCCTCTTCGTACCATATTTCGGAATCCACGACGTCCTCGAGATCATCAAGGGCGACGATTTCAGCGAGACCAGCGCTTCCCTCGCGAAGCGTTATGAGCATGGTACCCAGATTGCGCAGGCCATTTCTGAGGACGGCAAGCTGATGATCACCATCGCCCGCAAGGAAGGCGTCGACTGGGACCCTCTCAAGGACCTTACAGCGAAGGCCTATTACCTGCTGGACAAGGAGTTCGGGCTTGGACCCGTCAAGATATTCCTTGAGAAGACCTCTCCTGTCGGAGCAGGACTCGGCGGAGGTTCAGCAGACGCGGCATTTGCGCTGAAGATGCTCAACGAGCTGTTCGGGCTCGGTCTTTCCGAAGAGGCTCTTGCCGCCTACGCAGCCCAGCTCGGAAGCGACTGCGCATTCTTCATCTACAACAGACCGATGCTCGGCGAAGGCCGAGGCGAGATCCTTAACGCCTATCCACTTGAGGATATCGACTACGGTCAAGATGGAGCGGAAAGCTGCTCTTACGTACTCAAGGTTGTAGTACCCGAGGGTATAGCAGTCTCAACAGCTGAAGCCTACAAGGGAATCGTACCTGCAATACCGGCAACGGACCTTCGCACATTGCTCAAAGGCGATGTAGAATCATGGAAAGAGTCTCTCTCCAACGACTTTGAAGTCACCGTATTCAAAGCCCATCCAGAGCTCACAGCAATCAAGCGCTCGCTATATGACTGCGGTGCAGCCTACGCATCAATGTCCGGAAGCGGCTCTGCACTTTTCGGTATATATAAGAAATAGTATGAAACACATCATCACGATAAAGGACCTGAACGACCTTGACAGAGCTGCCAAGCAGTTCCTCGAGGAGATCGGCGACAACAAGCTGATTGCATTCTTCGCACCTATGGGTTCTGGCAAGACAACTTTCACAACAGCGATCTGCCGCCAGCTTGGCGTCGAGGAGGATGCAGTCAGCTCCCCTACCTTCGCAATCGTGAACGAGTACCGCACAGCCAGTGGCGAGATGATGTACCACTTCGACTTCTACCGACTCAACCGCCCGGAGGAGGCGCTGGACATCGGCTTCTACGACTATATCGACAGCGGCAACCTCTGCATCATGGAATGGCCTGAGAACATCGAGGAGATACTCCCCGAGGAAACCCTCCGTGTCAGCATCACAGCCAACCCTGACCTCTCCCGCACCGTCTGCTGGGAGGACTGACGTCCATAGGACCGATGCCCAGCGGTGCAATCAAGGTGCTTTTTGCACCTGGAAGGCATCTCAAGTGGATCATGTGGTGCAGAGCCGTGATTCATCCATACTGGAATGAAACCCGAAAATCACCTTCCACCTGAAACCTCATTGTGTTGCGTATATTGCCATTCTTGGTGGATGGTGAGGCAATTTTGTCTCACCTTCCACACCAACCATGATTCCAAGCGGATACAGTGCATTCCAGCGTGGAAGGTGATTTTCAGGTTTCGGTTAAGCAGGGGTACCTGTCAAGCAAGCAACTTCTGTCATGCAGGAGGTGACGGTCATACAGTGAGGTGTCGGTCATTCCGTAGGTTCCGGTCAGCCAGGGAAAGCGGTTAAGCAGCAGAGGGCAGATGGATTTCTGGCTCGCTGAACTCAGGGCGCAACCCTATCCTGTGCATGTCACTGCATTCACAAGAGAGTCTTGACTTCATCATAGACCAATCCGCAAAGGCGGGCAATCTGCTTTACCGAGCTGTTATACTTAGCCTTGAGTGCTTTGGCAAGTCTAAGTCGCTGAGCTGAAGACAGTTTTCTGACCGTCTGCACACCAAACATCCTCTGGCACATCTCGTTCTTGTTCTGTCTCATCTCCTGCATAGGGACAGACAGCATCGATATAGTTCCACCACGCTGCTCGATATCATCCTCACGCGTCCTCCCCATGAAATATAAAAAGCTCCTGCAGGTCCTGAATACGGCCTCGACCAGTTCGTAGGCAACATAATTTGACGGTACCACCATGCCCTCGAATAATTCCAGATTCTCATAACCAGTTCTACGAGTCCGCAGGAGGTCACGTTGGAATCTTATTCCAGGATTCAACAGACCATCTGAATATTTTGTCCAAACCGGGCTGGTCCACAAACCCTGTTTCCTGAAATACAAAGCCGCACTTGACCATGGATAGTCATAAGGATTGTAGGACAGCCCACCTACCGTAGGATTTCTCAGGACATAGCATATGGCTGTCTTAAGATATACATCATCCGTGATAGGTTGGTAATTGACCGGGACATCGGATAGTTTTTTCATGTCACCATGATCATGGGCTATCGCCATCGATGTCAGCTTTATATATTCATGCATGAATCGGTTGCATTCGTCAAACTCACCATACAGGATGAAATGTATATGCGTATCCATCAAGCAGAAAGCCAATATCACTATCTGGAATCTGGCGGCCAGCACATAGATACGGTTCATGCCGGCGGCAAAGTCCTTGTCGTTCATGAAAATTGCATCAACCGCATTGCCATCAGTCGTAAAATGCCAGCATTTCCTGACCTTCACTTTCGACCCACTCACATATGGGACATTGATGCCCAGATCAGTTTCAATCAGGGACAAAGAATCATCATTGAGCTCAATCATAACTACTTGTTTTCATATATCTTATAATTATAGCCAGCCAGGGACCCCGAGTCTACGGCAATAGTAGACCCAAGACTTTCATCGGGACCTGTTGCAAAGACAGACTCTCAAATACTACTGCAAGGAGCCAGCGTATGGATGCCATGAATGACATCTCGAATGAAACCCGAAAATCACCTTCCACCTGAAACCTCATTGTGTTACGTATATTGCCATTCTTGGTGGCAGGTGAGGCAATTTTGTCTCACCTTCCACACCAACCATAGACCAAAGCAGTTATACGGCATATCCGCGTGGAAGGTGATTTTCATGTTTGCATCCGCCGGCATAAAAGGTCCCTACATCACCTTGTCAAGGAAGCGGTAGCTGATTGCTTCAGAGACATGGGAGACCTCGATCTGGGTTTTGCCCTCGAGATCGGCGATGGTCCGCGCGATCTTTAAGATTCGCGCATACGCACGTGCGGACAGGCCCATTCTCTTCATGGCTTTCTCAAGAAGGTCCATGCAGTCCTTGTCCAGGGGGCAGAACTCCTTGAGCTGTTCGGAATTCATCTCGGAGTTGGTCGTGATGGGAAGTGCGGAGAAGCGCTGCAGCTGGATGTCCCTTGCCTTCTTCACTCGGAGCGAGACCTCAGCGCTGGATTCTTCCCGCCGGGTGCGGCGGACAAGCCGGGACGGGTCGACGCTGTGGAGCCAGAGCTGCAGGTCGATCCTGTCCAGGACAGGGCCCGACAGACGGCTCATGTAGTTCATTCTGGCGCCCACGGAGCAGGTGCATCTTTCCCCTTCTCCGTAATAGCCGCAAGGGCAAGGGTTCGCTGCGGCGACAAGCATGAAGGAGGCTGGGTACTGCACTTTGGAGCGAAGGCGTGAGATCGTCACGACCCTGTCTTCAAGAGGTCCCCTGAGCGCCTCTGCCACCGATTTCGGCATCTGCATGTACTCATCGATGAACAGTACGCCCGACTGGGCCAGGGACACTTCCCCTGGCATGATGTTGTCGCCGCTGCCTCCTCCAAGGATCGCCGGCAGCGAGGAACTGTAGTGCGGCGCCCTGAAAGGCCTCCGTTTCATCAGCCCATACTCGTCCACAGCCTTTCCTGCGACCGAATAGATCTTGCTGACGACTATCGATTCCTTCTTGGTCATGGGAGGAAGTATCCCAGGCAGGGCCTTGGCGAGGGAGCTCTTGCCACTCCCAGGGGCACCGACCATGATCACATTGTGCCCCCCGGCGGCCGCGATCTCAAGCCCGCGCTTCGCGCCGTCCTGGCCGACGATGTCAGCGAAATCCAGGGCGTCGTTCCTGAGGGAGCGGGAAGACGGTCCTGCAGCACTCTCGGGGCATGGTGCCGGTCCTGCCCCCGTACGGCCATCGGCCCTGCCGGAACCTGTACCGCCAGCCAATATCTCGCGGGCCCGGTTGAAGATCAGGAGGTCGCTGGGGTCGTCCTCTTCCTGAAGGACGAGCAATGCCTCGTGGATATCCCGGACTGCGAAGATGTCAAGGCCTTCGACCTCGGCGACCTGAAGGGCGGAGCCGAGGGGAAGGATGCAGCCGGAAAGGCCCTTGCGGGCGGCCAGTTCAGCGATCGGCAGAGCACCCGGGACGTCCCTTACGGAGCCGTCAAGGCCGAGTTCCCCCATGATCATATACTTCCCGAGGCCGGGAAGGGAGACCTGGTCGGACGCGGCGATGATTCCCAGGGCTATGGGAAGGTCGTACCCGCCTCCTTTCTTATGGACGTCCGCGGGAGCGAGATTGATGACTATCTTGCGGCCCGGGACGCGGAAGCCTGAAGCGTTGAGAGCGGTGATGGTCCTGAGAAGGCTTTCCTTCACGGCGGCATCCGCCAGTCCGACAAGGTGGATACCAATTCCGTTGCTGATGTCAATCTCCACAGTAACGGATTCTGCATCTATTCCGATGCATCTAGCAGCATTGATGTTGATAAGCATAAGTGTCTGAATTGCTGATTGCACGAGCCGTGCAACCTGTTTCAGGACCAAAGAAAAATATTATCAATATTTAAGCAAAACAATACACCACACTTACAATCTGTTCGCCACATTATTAAAATTCCTTAACTATTTAATGATTTTTAACCTGGTAAAGATTATTATTTACCAAGTAAGAAATAAATTGTAACTTGCCATCTAGGGCGCTATGAACCAGTTATCTTCCGCTAAATCGTTTTTGACTGGTTTTTTCTTTGAATTTATCTTATCATTTAATAGATTTGCACCCGAAACTTTAACAACAGGAATAAAATGTCCAATCTTATCGTCGTCATTCTCGTCGTCGTCCTTACCCTAAAGGTAGAAGGACTGGGAAAGCGCGCCTAAGATTTGAACAATGATAATTTAAAGAGCCTTTCTCAGTCAAACTGAAAAAGGCTTTTTTAATTCTTACAGAAGACAATATGGAAATGAAACATCAGTTGCGCAGCGCAGCTACCACCGAGGGCAGAAGAATGGCAGGAGCCAGGGCTCTCTGGGTTGCGACCGGAATGAAGAAGGAACAGATGGGCAAGCCTATCATCGCAGTGGTGAACTCCTTCACCCAGTTCGTACCGGGCCACACCCACCTCCACGAGATCGGCCAGATCGTAAAGGCTGAGATCGAGAAGCTCGGCTGCTACGCTGCAGAGTTCAACACTATCGCAGTCGACGACGGCATCGCAATGGGCCACGACGGAATGCTCTATTCCCTCCCTTCACGCGACATCATCGCAGACAGCGTGGAATACATGGTCAACGCGCACAAGGCCGACGCAATGGTATGCATCAGCAACTGTGACAAGGTCACCCCTGGAATGCTCCTCGCAGCGATGAGACTCAACATCCCTGCAGTATTCGTGTCAGGCGGCCCTATGGAGGCAGGCAAGGTGAACGGCGAGAACGCCGACCTCATCACTGCCATGATCAAGGGTGGTGACAACACCGTCAGCGACGAGGAACTCGACGTAGTTGAGCGTACAGCCTGCCCAGGCTGCGGAGCATGCTCAGGAATGTTCACCGCAAACTCGATGAACTCGCTCACCGAGGCCATCGGTCTTTCACTTCCGGGCAACGGATCCATCCTCGCCACACACGTGAACCGTATCCAGCTCTTCAAGGATGCAGCAAAGCTCATCGTGAAGAACGCCTACGCATACTATCAGGACGGCGACGAGAGCGTACTCCCTAAGAGCATCGCCACACGTCAGGCCTTCCTCAACGCCATGACCCTCGACATCGCGATGGGTGCGTCGACAAACACCGTCCTCCACCTTCTCGCAGTCGCAAACGAGGCAGGCGTGGACTTCAAGATGACCGACATCGACCAGCTCAGCCGCAAGGTTCCGTTCATCTGCAAGCTTTCCCCTAACTGGCAGAAATACAGCATCCAGGAGGAGAACCGTGCCGGCGGTATACTCGGTATCATGGGAGAACTCGCGAAGGGAGACCTCCTCGACCTCAGCTGCAAGAGAGTCAACGGTGCCACCCTCGGAGAGGACATCGTGAAGTACAGCATCACAGGCGAGCAGATCGACCCTGAGGCCGACCGTATCTACCGCAGCGCACCTGCAGGTAAGTTCAGCATCAGGATGGGCAGCCAGGACGCTCGTTGGGAGACCCTCGACACAGACCGTGAGAACGGATGTATCCGCGACCTCGAGCACGCATATACAAAGGACGGCGGAATGGCAGTCCTCTTCGGCAACATCGCACAGGACGGCTGCGTAGTCAAGACCGCAGGCGTCGCACAGGAGCTCTGGCACTTCGAAGGACCTGCAGTGGTATTCGACAGCCAGGAGGCAGCCTGCGACGGCATCCTCGGAGGAAAGGTAAAGAAGGGCGACTGCGTCGTCATCACATACGAAGGACCTAAGGGCGGACCTGGAATGCAGGAGATGCTCTACCCTACCTCATACATCAAGTCAATGCACATGGGCAAGGAATGTGCGCTCATCACCGACGGTCGCTTCAGCGGCGGTACCTCAGGTCTGAGCATCGGCCACATCTCCCCTGAGGCGGCAGCCGGCGGAAACATCGGTCTCGTAAGGGACGGAGACATCATCGTCATCGACATCCCTTCAAGAAGCATCGACGTCAAGGTATCTGACGAGGAGCTCCAGGCAAGACGCGACGAGGAACTCGCAAGAGGAAAGAAGGCCTTCACACCTCCTATCAGGAACAGAGTCGTATCCAAGAGCCTCAAGGCATACGCGGCCATGGTAAGCTCTGCTGACAAGGGTGCGGTCAGAATCATCGAAGACTAGCACCACACCAACAGAACACAAGTATTTATGGAAAATAAGATAATGTCTGGAGCGGACATTCTGCTCCAATCCCTCATCGACCAGGGAATAGATACCATCTTCGGTTACCCTGGCGGATCAATCATGCCGGTCTACGACAGGCTCTATGACTATGGAGACCGTCTCAGGCACATTCTCGTGAGACATGAGCAGGGTGCCATCCACGCAGCTCAGGGCTATGCCAGGGCAAAGCACTTCCCTGGTGCCGTGATCGTAACTTCAGGCCCAGGTGCGACAAATGTCATCACCGGCATCGCAGACGCGATGATCGATTCGACACCGCTTGTAGTCATCACAGGACAGGTAGGCGCCAACCTCCTTGGAACAGACGCGTTCCAGGAGACTGACGTGATCGGCCTCACCGGCCCTATCACAAAATGGAACTATCAGATACGCAGGCCGGAAGATGTAGCATGGGCCGTTGCAAGGGCATTCTACATCGCAAAGAGCGGCCGTCCGGGCCCTGTCGTCCTTGACTTCGCCAAGAACGCACAGACAGGCATGGCTGAATATAAGAAAGAGCAGTGCAGCTTCATCAGAAGCTACGATCCGTATCCGGAGGTGAAGCTCGCTGACATCGCCAAGGCAGCGGACATGATCAACGCATCGAAGAGGCCTCTCATCGTATATGGCCAGGGCATCATCCTGGGCAATGCGGAGAAAGAACTTCTTTCCGTCATCGAGAAGGCAGACATCCCTGCAGGATCCACACTCCTCGGACTCAGCGGCATTCCTTCCGACTGCCCTAACTATCTAGGAATGGTGGGAATGCACGGAAACATCGCACCTAACGTGATGACCCAGAAATGCGACCTGCTCATTGCAGTCGGAATGAGATTTGACGACCGTGTCACAGGTAAGACAGACGAATATGCAAAGCAGGCGAAGATCATACACATCGACATCGACGCAGCAGAGATCAACAAGAACGTCAAGGTCGACCTCGGAATCATAGGCGATGCCAAGACCGTCCTTCCACGCATAGAGGCTCTTCTCGAGAAGAAGGACCACAGCGAGTGGAAGAAAGTCGCAGCCAAGTGCCGCGAGATCGAGGAAGAAAAGGTCATTGGTCCTGAATGCCGTCCTGGCAAGGGTTACATCAACATGGGTGAGGTCGTAGAGACCGTGGCAGAAGTCACCAAAGACTCAGCCATCATCATCACCGACGTCGGTGAGAACCAGATGATCGGCGCAAGATACTCACGCTACAACCAGACACGAAGCATGATCACTTCCGGTGGTCTCGGCACCATGGGATTCGGCCTTCCTGCAGCGATCGGCGCAAAGATCGGTGCACCGGAGAGACCAGTCTGCCTCTTCGTCGGAGACGGTGGCCTCCAGATGACGATCCAGGAGCTCGGCACCATCATGCAGGAGCATACAGGTGTGAAGATCGTACTTCTCAACAACAACTGGCTCGGTAACGTACGTCTCTGGCAGGAGCTCTTCTTCAACGAAAGATATTCTTTCACAAGGATGCTCAATCCTGAATACAAGCTCATCGCCGACGCCTACGGAATCAGCTACAAGGTAGTGAACAGGAGAGAAGACCTCAGAGCTGCAGTCGAAGAGATGTTCGCTGACGACAAGCCATACCTCCTCAACGTGGAGGTGGAGGAGAAGGGAATGGTATTCCCTATGGTACCTCCGGGAAAGAGCGTGAGCGAAATCATGTTGAACAAGAAAGATTGGCTTGAATATGGCGAATAATTTATACGAAATAACCGTTTACTCGGAAAACCAGGTCGGTTTGCTCAGCTTCATTGCAAACACTTTCACAAGAAGAAGCATCAACATCGAATCACTCAGGGTATTCCCTTCGGAGATTCCAGGAGTGCACAAGTTCACCATCAAGAGCCGTACGACTGAAGAGCAGATCCTCCAGGTCGTAAAGCAGATTGAAAAGAAGGTCGACGTACACAAGGCTTTCTACTACGTCGATGATGAAAGGCATGTCCGTGAGATCGAAGCCGTACAGGCTCTCATCGACAGCAGAATGGAAGAAAACAGATAAAAGTTAAAAATATAAAAAAGTAAACAAAAAATATAAAAAAGTAAACAATTATGGCAGTTTTGAACTTTGGCGGTGTCAACGAGACAGTCGTTACCCGCGACGAATTTACACTCGATCACGCAAGAGAGGTACTTAAGGACGAGAAGATCGCAGTCATCGGCTACGGTGTACAGGGTCCTGGTCAGGCTTGCAACCTCCGCGACAACGGTTTCAACGTAATCGTAGGTCAGCGTCAGGGAAAGACTTTCGAGAAGGCAATCGCTGACGGTTGGGTTCCAGGTGAGACACTCTTCTCAATCGAGGAGGCTGCAGAGCAGGCTTCAATCATCATGTGCCTCCTTTCTGACGCAGCTGTAATGTCAGTATGGCCGACACTCAAGCAGTACCTCACCCCAGGTAAGGCTCTCTACTTCTCACACGGTTTCGCTATCACATGGAACGACCGTACAGGCGTTGTCCCTGGATCAGACTATGATGTGATCATGGTTGCTCCTAAGGGCTCAGGTACCTCACTCCGTACCATGTTCCTCGAGGGCCGTGGCCTCAACTCTTCATACGCTGTATATCAGGACGCTACAGGCCGTGCAATGGAGCGCACACTCGCACTCGGTATCGGTATCGGTTCAGGTTACATGTTCGAGACTACATTCCAGCGTGAGGCTACTTCAGACCTTACAGGTGAGCGTGGCTCACTCATGGGCGCTATCCAGGGTCTCCTCCTCGCACAGTACGAGGTTCTCCGTGAGAACGGTCACTCACCAAGTGAGGCATTCAACGAGACAGTCGAGGAGCTTACCCAGTCACTCATGCCTCTCTTCGCTCAGAAGGGTATGGACTGGATGTACGCAAACTGCTCTACAACAGCACAGCGCGGTGCTCTTGACTGGATGGGTCCATTCCACGACGCTTGCAAGCCAGTTGTCGAGAAGCTCTACGCTTCTGTAAAGTGCGGTAACGAGGCTCAGATCTCTATCGACGCAAACTCAAAGCCAGACTACCGTGTAGGTCTCGAGGCTGAGCTCAAGGCTCTCCGTGAGAGCGAGATGTGGCAGACCGCTGTCACAGTACGTTCACTCCGTCCTGAGAACGACAACAAGTAATAATAGAGAAACCATCCTTTAATGGACAAGAACAAGGTTTACATATTCGACACCACGCTCCGCGACGGCGAGCAGGTTCCTGGATGTCAGCTCAATACCATTGAGAAGATCCAGGTAGCCAAGGCCCTCGAGGAGCTGGGCGTCGATGTGATCGAGGCAGGATTCCCTATCTCAAGCCCTGGCGACTTCAATTCAGTCGTCGAGATCTCCAAGGCAGTCACATGGCCTACCATCTGTGCTCTCACAAGAGCCGTTGAGAAGGACATCGACGTCGCTGCAGAGGCACTCCAGTACGCTAAGCACAAGAGAATCCATACCGGTATCGGTACATCTGACTCACACATCAGATACAAGTTCAACTCAACACGCGAGGAGATCATCGAGCGTGCCGTCAAGGCTGTCAAGTACGCCAAGAAGTACGTCGAGGATGTCGAGTTCTACGCAGAGGATGCGGGAAGGACCGACAACGAGTATCTTGCAAGGGTCGTAGAGGCTGTCATCAAGGCCGGCGCCACAGTGGTCAACATCCCTGACACGACCGGTTACTGCCTCCCTGCCGAGTACGGCGAGAAGATCAAGTACCTCATGGAGCATGTCGACGGCATCGACAACGCGATCCTTTCCACACATTGCCACAACGACCTCGGAATGGCTACGGCCAACACCATGGCAGGTCTCCTCAACGGAGCCCGTCAGTGCGAGGTGACCATCAACGGTATCGGTGAGAGAGCCGGCAACACATCCCTCGAGGAAGTTGCCATGATCATGAAGTGCCATAACGACATCAACCTCCACACAGACATCAACACGAGGAAGATCTACCCGCTCAGCCGTACCGTATCGAGCCTCATGAACATGCCGGTCCAGGCAAACAAGGCGATCGTCGGAAGAAATGCATTCGCACACTCTTCAGGCATCCACCAGGACGGCGTGCTCAAGAATGTCACGACTTACGAGATCATCGATCCTAAGGACATCGGTCTCGACGACAACAACATCGCTCTTACAGCAAGAAGCGGACATGCCGCCCTCAAGTTCCGTCTCGAGGTGCTCGGCATCAAGCCTTCGAAGGAGAAGCTCGACATCCTCTATCAGGAGTTCCTGAAGCTTGCGGACAAGAAGAAGGAAGTCAACGACGACGACCTTCTCGTACTCGCAGGTGTGGAGAGGTCCGAGAACCAGCACATCAAGCTTGACTATCTCCAGGTGACCAGCGGTATGGGCGTACGTCCTGTAGCAAGCATCGGCCTTGACATCGCAGGTGAGAAGTTCGAGGCGGCTGCAAGCGGAAACGGTCCTGTGGACGCCGCGATCAAGGCTCTCAAGAACATCATCAAGCGTAACATGACCATCAAGGAGTTCACGATCCAGAATATCACCAAGGGTTCCGACGACGTCGGCAAGGTGCATATGCAGGTCGAGAGCGACGGCCGTGTCTACTACGGTTTCGGTGTGAACACCGACATCATCACAGCTGCAGTCGAGGCTTACATCGACTGTATTAACAAGTTCAGCAAATAACAATGAATACTCTTTTTGACAAGATCTGGGATGCTCACGTAGTCAATATGATCGAAGACGGTCCTACCCAGCTCTATATCGACAGGCTCTACTGTCATGAGGTGACAAGCCCTCAGGCATTCGACACTCTCCGCGACAAGGGCATCAAGCCTTTCCGCGCAGACCATATCATCGCCATGCCTGACCACAACACACCTTCAGACCAGCAGGAGGAAATCACCGACCCTATCGGCCGCAAGCAGGTCGAGACACTCGCAGCTAACTGCGAGCAGTTCGGCATCAAGCATTTTGCCATGGGCACAAAGGACAATGGCATCATCCATGTCGTAGGTCCAGAGAAGGCTCTTTCACTCCCTGGCATGACAATCGTCTGCGGTGACTCGCACACATCTACCCACGGTGCAGTAGGTGCGATCGCAATGGGTATCGGCACATCGGAGGTAGCACAGGTGCTCGCATCGCAGTGCATCCTCCAGTCAAAGCCTAAGACTATGCGCATCAACATCGAGGGTGAGCTTCAGAACGGCGTGACCGCAAAGGACGTAGCTCTCTACATCATGTCAAAGATGACTACCGCAGGAGCCACAGGCTTCGCAGTGGAGTACGCCGGTTCGACCATACGCAACATGTCCATGGAAGGCCGCCTCACCCTTTCCAACCTCTCGATCGAGATGGGTAGCCGCGCAGGCCTCATCGCTCCTGACGAGATCACCTTCGAGTATCTCAAGGGCCGCGAGTACGCTCCTAAGGGAGAGGCTTGGGACAAGGCTGTGGAAGAGTGGAAGAAGCTCCGCAGCGACGACGACGCAGTCTTCGACAAGGAAGTGACATACCAGGCAGAGGACATCAAGCCTCGCATCACATACGGCACCAACCCAGGCGCAGGTATCGCCATCGACGAGTGCATCCCTACGCTTGAGAGCATTCCTGAGGCAGAGCAGGGCCAGTTCCTCTCACAGCTTCAGTACATGCAGTTCGAGCCGGGCGAGAAGCTCGAGGGCCATCCGGTCGACTACTGCTTCCTCGGAGCATGTACCAACGGCCGTATCGAGGACTTCCGTGCGTTCGCAAGCGTAGTCAAGGGTAAGAAGAAGGCTGAGAACGTTGTCGCATGGCTCGTTCCGGGCTCATGGCTAGTGCGCAAGCAGATCATCGAGGAAGGCATCGACAAGATACTGGAGGAAGCCGGTTTCGAGCTCCGCCTCCCATCTTGCTCCGCATGTCTCGCGATGAATCCTGACAAGGTGCCTGCAGGCAAGCTCGCCATCTCTACAAGCAACAGAAATTTCGTAGGCCGTCAGGGCCCAGGCGCACGTACAGTCCTTGCTTCTCCGCTCGTGGTAGCGGCAAGTGCAGTCACAGGCGTAATTACAGACCCACGTAAAATCTAGGACCATGGCTAAGCAGAAATTCAATATCATCAAGTCGACATGCATTCCTATTGCAATCGACAACTGCAATACAGACCTCATCATTCCTGCACGATATCTTGCATCGACCACACGTGATCCGAAGTTCTTCGGCGACGCGTTCATGCATGATCTCCGCTATGACGCACAGGGTGCACCGGTCTCTGACTTCGTGATGAACCTTCCTGAGTACTCAGAGGCTCCTCACGAGGGCGTGCACGAGATTGTCGTAGGCGGTCAGAACTGGGGCTCAGGATCAAGCCGCGAGCACGCAGCATGGGCTATCTCAGGCTACGGCGTACGCGTAGTGATCTCTTCAAGCTTCGCTGACATCCACCGCAACAACCTTCTCAACTGCTTCGTCCTCCCTGTCATCGTAAGCAAGGAGTTCCAGCAGGAACTGTTCGAGTCAATCGCTGCGGATCCTCAGACAGTCGTGACAGTCGACGTACCTAACCAGACAGTCACCAACGAGGCGACAGGAAAGAGCGAGTCATTCAGCATCAACGCATACAAGAAGCACTGCCTCATGAATGCGCTCGATGACATCGACTACCTCCTCACCCAGAAGGACAAGATCGAAGAATACGAACAGAAAGCATAATGATAGAGATTCTTGACACAACCCTCCGTGACGGCGAGCAGACAGCCGGCGTCTCGTTCAGTGCGGACGAGAAGCTTGCTATCGCGCGTCTTCTCCTCGACGAGCTGAAAGTCAACAGGATCGAGGTAGGCTCCGCCCGCGTCTCACGAGGTGAGCAGGAAGCCTTCGCAAAGATCTGCGGTTGGGCGGCCAAGGCCGGCCACATCGGAAAGATCGAGGCCCTCGGCTTCATTGACGGCGGCATCTCTGTCGACTGGATCGCCACTGCGGGCGGAAAAGTCATCAACCTCCTCTCCAAGGGCTCGCTCAAGCATGTCACCGGACAGCTCAAGAAGACTCCTCAGCAGCATCTTGAAGATGTCCTCTCCAACATCGCCCTGGCCCACGCCAAAGGACTAGAGGTCAACCTCTATCTTGAGGACTGGTCCAACGGAATGCTCCATTCCAAGGACTATGTCATGTTCATGATGGAGGGCCTCAAGGACGCAGGAATCAAGAGATTCATGCTTCCAGACACCCTTGGAATCCTCGATCCGGACGAGACACGCGAGCTGGTGGCAGAGATGGTAAGGACATACCCTGATCTCCATTTCGACTACCATGCCCACAATGACTATGACCTCGCCGCCGGAAACGTCTTCGCAGCCCTCAAGGCCGGTGCACATGGACTCCATGTCACGGTAAACGGTCTTGGAGAGAGAGCCGGAAACGTTCCTGTCGCCAGCGTAGTCGGAATCCTCAACGACCATCTCCACATCGAGAACACTCTCAACGAGGCCAAGCTGACACATGTCTGCAAGGTAGTAGAG
This sequence comes from Bacteroidales bacterium, assembly GCA_024398105.1. GTDB lineage: Bacteria > Bacteroidota > Bacteroidia > Bacteroidales > UBA932 > Cryptobacteroides. The sequence goes on from JAKSJP010000008.1 coordinate 36,368, forward strand.
TCGATCTCAGGCATACGCATCGCAGGCAACAAGCCTATCGTCGGCGAACTCGTGTTCACCCAGACCAGCGGCGTCCATGCCGACGGAGACAGGAAGGACGGCCTCTACCAGAACGACCTTCTTCCTGAAAGGTTCAACCGAGTACGCGAATACGCCCTCGGCAAGACCAGCGGCAAGGCCAACATCGTCAAGAACCTCGAAGCCCTCGGCATCAGCCTTGATCCGGAGCAGATGAAGCTCGTGACGAAGAGAGTCGTCGAGCTCGGAGACAAGAAAGAGACCATGACCGCGGAAGACCTGCCGTTCATCATAGCGGATGTCCTCAAAGGCGGGCACCATGAACTCGAAGAAACCATACAGATCGTCAACTACAGCCTCAACCTTACCAGGAACCTCCGTCCTCTGGCGAACCTCAGGATCAGCATCGACGGTACCGAGTACGAGGAAAGCGCTGTCGGCGACGGTCAGTACAATGCCTTCATGAACGCACTCTGGAAGATCTACAGCAAGCTTGGCAAGGACCACCCTATGCTCGCGGACTACCAGGTCAGCATCCCTCCGGGAGGAAAGACCGACGCGCTCGTGCAGACGACCATCACCTGGAGATGGAACGGCCGCAACTTCAGGACCCGCGGCATCGATTCCGACCAGACAGAAGCAGCCATCAAGGCTACCTCGAAGATGTTGAACATTATAGAAAACTCAGACATTAAACTTTAATAAGATGAAATTCAAGATTGCCAAGCTTCCAGGAGACGGTATCGGTCCGGAAGTCGTTGAACAGGCCGTGAAGGCCGTTGACGCCATCTGTGCGAAATTCGGCCACGAGGTCGAGTATTCATTCGGATACGTCGGAGCATGTGCCATCGACAAGTATGGTGACGCATATCCACAGGAGACACACGAGACCTGCCTCAACGCAGACGCAGTGCTCTTCGGTGCAGTAGGTGACCCTAAATACGACAACAACCCTACAGCAAAGGTACGCCCTGAGCAGGGCCTCCTCGCAATGAGGAAGCAGCTCGGTCTCTTCGCGAACCTCCGTCCTGTCGAGACTTTCAAGAGCCTCGTGCACAAAAGTCCTCTCAAGGAAGAGCTCGTAGACGGCGCAGACTTCCTCTGCATGCGTGAGCTCACCGGCGGCATGTACTTCGGCGCAAAGGGCCGCGAGGACAACGGCGACACCGCATATGACACCAACCTCTACCACAGATATGAGGTAGAGCGCATCCTCAAGCTCTCATACGAGTACGCACGCAACCGCCGCAAACACCTCACCGTAGTGGACAAGGCCAACGTCCTCGAGTCTTCACGTCTGTGGAGACAGGTAGCACAGGAGATGGCTCCTCAGTATCCTGACGTAGAGACAGACTACATGTACGTCGACAACGCTGCGATGAAGCTCATCACAGGTCCTAAGTTCTTCGACGTCCTCGTGACCGAGAACACCTTCGGTGACATCCTTACCGATGAGGCAAGCTGCGTATCGGGTTCAATGGGTCTCCTCGCATCGGCTTCAGTGGGCGAGCACACCTCAGTGTTCGAGCCTATCCACGGTTCATATCCTCAGGCAGCAGGCAAGAACATCGCCAACCCTCTCGCAACCATCCTTTCAGCAGCCATGATGTTCGAATACGCATTCGGTCTCATGGAGGAAGGCAAGGCTATCCGCGCGGCAGTCGCAGCATCGATCGACGCGAACATCGTCACCGAAGACCTTGCAGCCCCAGGCGAGAAGAAGTACTCTACCTCAGAGGTAGGTGACTGGGTTGCAGACTACATCTCAAAGAACTAGAATAAACTACAATAACTATGGCAGAAATGGATTGGTCTAATCTTTCTTTCCAGTACAGAAAGACTAATGCTATCATCGTCAGCTACTACAAGGACGGCGAATGGTCGCCTTTGACAGCTACAAAGGATTTTGATTTCCACTTCAGCGCATTCGCTGGTGTGTTCCACTATGCAAACGCATGCTTCGAGGGTCTCAAGGCCTTCAGAGGCGTGGACGGCAAGGTACGTCTTTTCCGCCCTGATGAGAATGCAAAGAGAATCCAGAGAAGTGCCGGACACCTTGACATGGCATATCCTAGCGAGGAGATGTTCATCGAGGCCTGCATGATGGCTGTAAGAGAGAACATCGAATTCCTTCCTCCTTACGGATATGGTGCTTCAATGTACCTGCGTCCAGTGATCATCGGCATCAACCCTCAGCTCGGAATCGCTTCTTCAAAGGAAGTGATCTTCGCTGTGATGTGCGCTCCTGTAGGCACATATTCAGGTGCAAAGATCCTTACCCCTGGCACAGCAGTGCTCGCAAGGAACTACGACCGCGCTGCTCCTAACGGAACAGGTTCATACAAGATCGCAGCGAACTACGCTACATCGCTCCACCCATACAACCTCGCTCACAAGCAGGGCTACAGGGAGCTCCTCTTCCTCGATCCTGCCACAAAGACCAAGGTCGATGAGTTCGGTTCATCGAACTTCCTCGCAATCAAGGGTAACACCTACGTGACACCTCTTTCTGACTCAGTCCTTCCTTCAATCACCAACAAGACCCTCCAGGCAGTTGCACAGGATTTCGGCATGACAGTAGAGAAGAGAGTCATTCCTGTAGAGGAAATCGCCGAGTTCGAGGAGATCAATGCCTGCGGTACAGCAGTAGTCATCACTCCTATCTGCTCTGTCGACGACAAGCCTACCCTCGAAAGCACAGAGATCACCAGGACCTACAACGTCCCTTCCGGCGACGAGTGCGGTAAGGTCAGCCGCAAGATGTACGACCGCATCCGCGGCATCCAGGACGGTCTCGAAGAGGATACCCACAACTGGAACTTCTTCCTTGACTAGGAATTTCCCTGTAAGGGAACCATGATAAAAGCCGTAAGCCACTGACTTACGGCTTTTTTTGTGCAAAAAAGAAGAAAAATATGCTGATTTCATGTCTTTTCGTGCTCGTTCACGAAAAATTCTTCCTATATTCGCACTGGATTGTCCAAAATAGCCTATGTAATAATAGTTTGCTGTTCCGTGACCGTTCACGCACTAATTAGTAAAACAAAACCACTAAATATTTTTAATCAATCATCTATTCTATGAACAGATCGTCATTTAGGTCTTTGGGCCTGATGCTTTGTGCTCTTCTCATGCCTGTCATGGCATTTGCACAGAACATCAATGTACGAGGCTCCGTTGTCGGAACTGACAACGAGCCGATCCCTGGAGCTTATGTCTCCGTGGTCAACACATCGAACGGCACTGTTACCGATCTCGATGGTAATTTCTCCCTCACAGTCGGCAGCAATGCCACTCTCGAGGTTTCATTCATGGGTTACATCACAGAGACTGTAGCTGTCAATGGCAGAACAGCTCTCTCAGTTGTACTCAAGGAAGATTCTGAGGCTCTTGAGGCAACCGTAGTCATCGGTTACGGTACCGCAAAGAAGTCAGACATCACCGGTTCAATTTCATCAGTAGGTGGAAATGACCTCCGCGAAATCCCTGCAAACGACATCTCACGCGCCCTCGAAGGACGAGTTGCCGGTGTCCAGATGACCCAGACATCTTCAAAGCCTGGTTCTTCAATGCAGATCCGCATCCGTGGTCAGAGATCACTTTCTGCTTCTAACGACCCTCTCATCGTCCTCGACGGTATTCCATTCATGGGTAACCTCTCAGATATCTCTCCTAACGATATCAAGAGCATGGATATCCTCAAGGATGCCGCATCAACCGCCATCTACGGTTCAAGAGGTGCGAACGGTGTCATCATGATCACTACCTACAAGGGTGTCGAAGGTTCAGACGCAAGAATCTCATTCAACTCTTACATGACCCTCAAGAAGGCTATCAAGTATCCTATGATGCATGGTGAGAAGTTCATCAAGATGCGTGAGATGGCTGCCTCTTACAACAACTCTATCTACGAGGACAACAGCGTTGATACAGATTGGCAGGACCTCCTCTACCGTACCGGTTTCACACAGAACTATGAGCTTTCTGTTTCAGGTGGTACAAAGAGCGGTAGCTACCGTTTCGGTACAACCTATTATAAGGATCAGGCTGTCATCCCTACACAGGCATACGACCGTATCGCTCTCAACGGAAGCGTTGACCAGAAGATCGGCAAGTGGTTCAAGATCGGTTTCTCGACCAACACCAACTACAACACCAACAACGGTAACCAGGTTGACCTTTATGCAGCTCTTTCAAAGTCTCCGCTCGTAAATCCTTACGACAAGGACGGAAACCTCTATACACGTATCGACATGCCTCTCGATCCTAACCAGTATGTCTTCACAAGAGACGTCATCGAGGATCTCACAGCAAAGGGTGTATACAACAACGAGTCACGTTCATTCGGTACCTACAACACCGGTTACCTCCAGTTCAACTTCCCTTGGATCGAAGGTCTCAACTACAAGGTAAGCGTAGGTCTCAACTACCGTAACACCAGAGGCGGCAGCTTCACAGGTTCAGGCGTAAACGCACAGGAAGGCTCACAGAACAGCGCAAGCTGGTCATTCAGCGAGAACCAGAACTGGACAGTCGAGAACCTCCTCACTTATGACCGCACATTCGGCAAGCATCATATCAATGCTGTTGCTCTCTACTCAGCTGAGCAGACAACTTCACAGGGTCAGTCACTCTCTGGTAAGAACATCCCTAACGAGCTCTTCCAGTGGTACAACATCGGCGCATGTCTTGCAACTGACATCACTGTAGGTAGCGGTTCATACTCACAGTATGGCCTCCTCTCTTACATGGGCCGTCTTATGTACACATACGCTGACAAGTACATGCTTTCAGCTGCTGTACGTTCGGATGCATCTTCACGTCTTGCTCCTGGTCACCAGTGGCATACATACCCTGCAGTTTCAGCAGGTTGGAACCTCCACAAGGAGAACTTCATGGCAGGCACAAAGGGCTGGCTCGATGAGCTCAAGGTCCGTGTCGGATTCGGTGAGACTTCAAACCAGTCAATCTCTCCATACGCTACACTTGGTGGTCTTGGTACCTCAGTATATAACTTCGGTGACGAGAAGTACTCAACAGGTTACCGCGTAACCTCTCTTCCTAACGACGAACTCGGCTGGGAGTACTCACTCACATGGAACTACGGTCTCGACTACTCATTCTTCCAGGGCAGACTCCGTGGATCAGTCGAGTACTACCGCGTTTCTACAAGAGACATCCTCCTTTCACTCGGTCTTCCTTCAACAGCCGGTGTAGGTTCAACAACTGCTAACATCGGTGCTACACAGAACAGAGGTCTCGAGTTCACAGTCAACGGAACCATCATCGACAACGATGACTGGAACTGGACCGCAGGTCTCAACATCTACGCTAACCGCAACAAGCTCGTCGCTCTCGCAGACGGTACACAGGAGAATACTGGTCAGGGTTGGTTCGTAGGCAAGCCTCTCAACTGTATCTATGACTATGTTTACGATGGTCTCTGGCAGGTTCCTGCAAACGACCACGAGGAGGCTATCATGGACAAGCTCCAGCCTTCAAAGATGAACACAGCTACCGGTTACAAGGATGCTGTCGGTTCAGTCAGAGTCAAGTACTTCGGTGAGTACGATGAGAACGGCATTCCTGTAAGAGGCATCTCTGCAGCTGACCGTCAGGCACGCTCAACAGAGCCTATCTTCGCAGGTGGTTTCAATACTACCCTCCGTTGGAAGAACCTCGATCTCTCAGTGATCGGTTCATTCCAGGCAGGTGGTGTCCTCCTCTCATCTCTCCACACAAGCAACTCTTACCTCAACATGCTTACCGGTCGTCGTGGTCAGCTCGATGTTGACTACTGGACTCCAGAGAACACCGGCGCACGTTATCCAAGACCTGGTGCACTCCTTAGCGGTGATAACCCTAACTATGCATCACTCCTTGGTGAGTTCAACGGTACATATGCTAAGATCCGCACAATCACCCTCGGTTACAACCTCGGCAGAGTAGCTGCTCTCAAGCAGGCTGGCATCAGCAACTGCCGCGTTTACGCTACAATCCAGAACCCTGGTATCGTGCTCTTCTCTGACTTCCACAAGGAGACAGGTCTCGATCCTGAAACCAACGCAAGCAGCGGCTCAACCGCTACAGGTCGTCCTGGTCCATCAGGTCTCTCATACGTGGGCTTCAACACCCCTCAGACCCATAACTTCCTCTTTGGTGTCAACTTAACATTCTAATGGATTCCGAATTATGAAAAATATGAATAAAATAGTCCTTGGTGCTTGTGGAGCTCTCCTGCTCCTCAGCTCATGCACCTCAATCCTTGAGGAGCATCCAAAGAACAAGTATACTCCAGAGTTCTTCACTACCCCTGCTGGTATTGAGGGTGGACTTACTGCTCTTTACTCACACTACCGTATGTTCGGACAGCATGGTCCGTTCAACAGTGGTTCAGGCGGTACCGATGAGGCTACCTACGCTGAGTCTGCAGACGGTGGATTCAAGCTCTGCGACTATTCAGGTGCAGCAGCTGCTCCATCTGGATCAAACTCAATCGGTGGTGAGTACTGGTCTTTCAGCTACATCAACACAGCTAACGGTATCATCGAGAACGCTGAGGCTGTGAACCTCGCACCTTCACTTATCGCTGAGGCTCGCTTCTTCCGTGCATTCGACTACTTCAACATGGTACGTTCATTCGGTGGCTGTCCGCTCGACCTCGGTTCAGGTGAGCTTGCATTCAACCGTTCAGCAGTACGTACTTCTACACGTAACACCGTTCCTGAGGTTTACGGCAAGTGTATCTTCCCTGACCTCGAGTATGCTGTTGCAAACCTTCCTGAGAAGGGTCGTGTTTCAGGTGCTGTCACAAAGACTGCCGCACGTATCCTCCTTTCAAAGGCTTATCTTACCTTCGGTTGGTGGCTCGAGAACCCTAAGGGAATCGCTACCTATCCAGAGTGTGACCGCAAGGCTCTTGACGGAAAGTCTGCTCAGCAGTACTACCAGATGGCTTACGATATGGCAAAAGAGGGTATCGACAACCCAGGTCCATTCAAGCTCATGGATTACTTCTATCAGGTGAATGATGGTCGCTACGACCGCGTGAACACTGAGAATGTATTCTATGCTGACCATACTGAGAACTCACAGCAGTACAACGGTTCACCTATCACCGGTTCGAATACCAGCGGTTCTTCAAACATGGTCAGCTGGGCTATGACATGGAACTACCCAGGTATGACTGCAAAGGCTACTCTCGCAGATGGTTCAACCAAGAACATCAACCCTGTCCTCCGTACTGATGCACAGGTTGACGGTCGTCCTTGGACCCGTATGGCTCCTACACACGAGGCTCTCAAGATCATGACTGAGAACCATCAGTGGGATTCACGTGCCGACGGTACTTTCACTTGGACTCTCACAACCAACTGGACAAAGGACAACAACTTCAAGGATGTTGCATATGTTGACGGCCCTAACGGTGCACAGATCAAGATGGGTGAGCGCTTCCTCGTGTTCCTCATGGATGAAGATCCTGATGTCGAGTACACCTTCGCTTCTGGTAAGGGTGTGATGGGTGTTTCACCTAACTATGACTACTACGTAATCAACCCTGCAGGTGTCAGCCGTCTCAACTACCCTTCACTCTGGAAGTTCGGTCCATACCGTACCAACACAACCGGTATCGGTGAGCCTAACTGCGGTTCAACACGTCCTTTCCCAATCCTTCGCTTCTCTGAGCTCTATCTCACAGCTGCTGAGGCTGCATTCAAGCTCGGCAAGAACGGTGACTCACGCGACATGCTCAATGTCCTCCGTGCACGTGCCGGTAAGTGGAGCATGAAGGAGGAAGGCCGTTTCGAGTATGAGGCTGACTTCAGCAAGGAACTTACAGACGCTACTCCAGAGACTATCACCATCGACTTCATCCTCGATGAGGCAATGCGTGAGAACTATGGTTCATGCTTCCGTTGGTTCGAGCTCGTACGTACTCAGACTTTGATCGAGCGTGCAGGCAAGTACACCATCTGCGGTGCTGCTCAGAACGACAGAACTCCTCAGACCTTCACACGTATCTATGAGAACTACCACTATCTCCGCCCAATTCCAAAGAGCCAGATGGATGGTATGCTCGCTACAAACGCTGAGAAGAATGCTTATCAGAACCCTGGTTACACCAAGGATTTCGATGAGTCTGCTGACCAGTAGTACTGATAGATTTTCATAGAAAATCGCTATATTTGAGGAAGGGCCGGCAAACGACCCTTCCTTATTTAATAACATCAACTACACGCTATTATGAAATTAACCAGAAGGCTCTATGCCGTAGCTCTTGCCGCAGTTCTCTGCTCTTTCCAGGCAATGGCTATAGACAACAAAGGCATAGCTCACCAGGAGCATTCCTCAAGCCGTTTCTCAGTCATCAGGAGCAACAGACCGACTGCGATCCTTGCAGACGAGAATGACAATTCTGCCATCCAGATCGCGCTCAAGTCCCTCCAGAAGGACTTCACCGCTGTCAGCGGCGCGACTCCAAGGATTTCCAACAGCCCTGATGCATCACAGATGATCATCGTAGGCTCGATCGACAGCAAGTACATCTCGCAGATCATCGCCAGCGGCAAGATCGATGGCAATGCCCTCAAGGGAAAGAATGAGAAGTATATCATGACCGTCGTCAAGAACCCTGTGGAAGGCGTAGACGAAGCCCTTGTCATCGCAGGTAGCGACAGACGAGGAACAGTCTATGGAATCTACGAGCTCAGTGAGCAGATCGGCGTATCTCCATGGTATTTCTTCGCCGACACCCCTATCGAGCACAAGTCAGACGTCGCCATTGACCATGGCACCTATACCGCAGGTGAGCCTGCAGTGAAGTACCGTGGTATCTTCCTCAACGACGAGGCTCCTTGCCTCACCAGCTGGGTGAAGAACTACTATGGCACACAGCGCGGAGGCAAGGCCTTCTATGCTGACGTCTTCGAGCTCATCCTCCGTCTCAGAGGTAACTTCATGTGGCCTGCGATGTGGGACTGGGCTTTCTATGCCGACGATCCTGAGAACAGCAAGACAGCTGATGAGATGGGTGTAGTCATGGGAACATCTCACCATGAGCCTATGGCCCGCAACCATCAGGAATGGGCCCGTAATCCTAAGGCCTACGGTGGAATCTGGGACTATACCCAGAACAAGAAGGAACTTCAGCGCTTCTTCCGCGAGGGTATCGAGCGTTCGAAGAACAACGAGGACCTCATCACCATCGGTATGAGAGGCGACGGCGACGCAGCCCTCAAGGGATCTGACGCAGACAACATCCAGATGATGGAAGGCCTCTTCAGAGACCAGAGAAACATCATCAGGAAGGTGACAGGCAAGCCAGCTGAGCAGCGCCAGCAGGTATGGGCGCTCTACAAGGAAGTCCAGCTTTACTACGAGCAGGGTCTCCGCGTACCGGACGATGTCATCATCCTTATCTCAGACGACAACTGGGGTGATGTCCGCAAACTTCCAAATGAGGAGGAAAGAAAGCATCCAGGCGGATGGGGTATGTACTACCATGTCGACTACGTAGGTGCGCCACGTAACTCCAAGTGGCTCAACGTGACCCCTGTACAGCACCTCTGGGAGCAGATGCAGCTCACCTATGACTACGGTGTCGACAAGATCTGGGTCCTCAACGTAGGCGACCTCAAGCCTATGGAGTATCCTATCTCCCTCTTCCTCGACATGGCATGGACCCCTCACAAGTACTCTGCAGCAACTCTTCAGGACCATGTACTTGAGTTCTGCGAGCAGCAGTTCGGTTCTCAGCAGGCAGCTGAGGCAGCACGTATCCTCAACCTCCTCTGCAAGTACAGCGGACGTATCACAGCCGAGATGCTCGACAAGAACACCTACAACATCGAGAACGGCGAGTGGAAGATGGTCGCTGACGAGTGGGCAAGACTCGAGGCCGAGGCTCTCCGCCAGTACATGACTCTCGAGCCTAAGTACCGCGACGTATACCAGCAGATCATCCTCTTCCCTACCCAGGCACTTGCAAACGTATATGACATGTACTATGCACAGGCCATGAACAACAAGCTCTTCGTAGAAGGCAATCCTGCTGCAAACGAATGGGCAGACCGCTGCGAGAAGGACTTCAAGCGCGACTCGCTCCTCTGTCTCTCATACAACAAGGACATCGCAGGTGGCAAGTGGGACGGCATGATGACCCAGAAGCATATCGGTTACACCCAGTGGAACGACAACTTCCGTGCTGACACCCAGCCACAGGTATGCCGCTTCGAAGGCGAGATCAAGAGCGGTCTCTTCGAGTTCAAGGAGAAGAACGGCGTCGTAGCAATGGAGGCTGAGCATTACTTCAGCGCAAAGAACGCAGCTGATGCACAGTGGACAGTCATCCCTTACATGGGACGTACACTCAGCGGAATCTCGCTTCAGCCTTACAACAAGGCCACAGAAGGTGCCGAGATCAGCTACAAGTTCGCTCTCACATCCGACGTCAGGACCGCAGAGGTACACTTCATCCTCCACTCGACTCTTCCGTTCGTACGTCTTGAGGGACATAGGTTCATGGTTAGTGTCGACGGCGGTGCTGAGCAGGAGATCAACTTCAACAGCCGTCTCAACGAGCAGCCTGAGAACATCCACTCTATCTACTACCCTACCGTAGCAAAGAGAGTCGTGGACTGCACAGCGAAGATCGACATCAAGGGTGCCGGTGAGCATATCCTCACCATCAGACCGATCGAGCCTGCGACCGTATTCGAGAAGATCGTCATCGACTGCGGCGGTTATGAGGAATCATATCTCTTCGGAACAGAGAGCCCTGTAGCCCGTCCATCCGAGGCAGGTGTGATCCCTTCTCTTCGTCCAGAGAGACCTCGCTTCACCCAAGAGCAACTCGAAGCCATGCGCAAGGCACGCGAAGAGGCCGAAGCAGCCGAAAAGGCCGCTGCAGGCAAGAAGAAGAAATAGTCCCTGATACAATAAAGAAAGACCTCTGAAACCGGGCTCCAAAGAACTTTGGAAAATGTCGCCCTTGTTTCAGAGGTCTTTCTTTAAGGAATCAAATACTCGCAAGCAACTGAGAATCAGGCATATACAAAATGACTTTCGGCTAAAAAACCGAAAGTCATTTCATAAATAGCTATAATCCAGCGACTTACATAAAGCCGCTGGATTTTTTATCTTGCTGAAACGTACTTGTGGAGGGTTGTGCGGACGGCGCCAGGGCCGGCGTAGAGCTCCTTGACCATTCCTTCGATCTGCTCACCGAGGCCTGCCTCATAGAGGTCAAGGCCGAAGACATCCTTGCGGCTGTAGAGCTGCTTGAGGCAGCTGAAATCCTGCTCCGGCTTACCGAGCTCGAGAGGAGCGACGATTGCCTGAAGCTCTTCAAGCAATGGATCGGTAGATGGAGTGAAAGGATTGCCGTTGTCATCGAGAGCCTTGAGGAAGCGGGCGTAACCGGCGAGGGTGAGAGGGATGAGGACGAGGTTGCTCATGTCGAGACCGCGAGCCACATACTTCTTGATGGTCTCACCGAAGCGGATAGGAAGCTTCTGGCTGGTATCGGTAGAGATACGCTGCGGAGCGTCCGGCATGAACGGGTTAGGCAGACGCTTGTTGATGACTGTACCGATGAACTCGTATGGATTGAGCACACCTGGGTCGGTCACAACCGGCATTGCCTCGATATAGCCGATCTTCTGGATGAATCCACGGAGATCCTCATCGGCCATCTCTGCTGAGATGAGGTCATAACCCAACATCACGCCATAGATGGACATGGCTGTATGGAGAGGGTTGAGACAGGTCGTAACCTTCATGGTCTCTACCTCATCGACAGTCTTGCGGGTCGTGTAGAGCGCACCGCCGAGCTCGAGTGGAGGACGGCCGTTGGTATAGTTGTCCTCGACAACGAGATACTGAACTTCCTCCGCATTCACGAACGGAGCGGTGAAGGTCTTCTTGTCGGTGATGATGGTCTCATTGTCCTCGAATCCGTCGGCAGCGAGCATCTCCTGCACCTTCTCATGAGGGCGAGGAGTGATCTTGTCGATCATTGACCATGGATATGTCACCTTCTTCTCATCCTGGAGATATGCAAGGAACTCTGCAGGGACGAGACCGGTCTCCACCCATTTCTGGGCATATGCCATGATACCGGCCTTGACCTTGTCACCGTTGTGCGAGCAGTTGTCCGTGCTCTGGACGGTGAGAGGATACTGACCAGCCTTGAATCGCTCATAGAGGAGCGCTGCCACCTTACCCATCGCGAGGACAGGTGTGAGGCCTCTCTCGAGGTCTGCAGGTGCGACGCTGTAACCCTTCTCGGTGATGGTGAAGGTGATCATCTGGAGGCTAGGTGTCTGGAATATCTCAACAAGGCGATTCCAGTCCTGAGCGAACTGGAAATCGGCCTTGAGGCTTTCTGTGACAGAAGCGATGACCTTCTTCTCGATGGTACCGCTTGACTGAAGGCTCACGAGGAGGGCAAGGTTGCTGTAAGGGCGGTATGCCTTGTCGATGATCTCGTAGTCGAAGCTCTCGGCTACGATCACACCACGGTCATACTTGCCGCTGTTGAGCGCATCGTTGAGTATGGCTGCAGGGAATGCACGGAAGATGTTTCCGGCACCGAAGTGAAGCCATGTAGGATTGTCATGGGTCTTCTTTGCAACCTCAGCGATATCGAACTTTGGAAGCTCGTATCCCTTTGCCTCCCACTCGGAAGCATTGAAATTTTCAGAAAGGATATCTGTAAGTTTCATTTCTTACTGACTGTTTAGACTATTTTTAATTCAAGCCCAAGATTGATTCTTAGATAAGTCTGAGCTTGAGAGCCTTGAGATCCTTGTCTGCAGATGACTTGCCACAGAGGACCTTGTACTTACCGGTCTTCACTGCGAGCTCGCCGTCAGCTTCGCTGTAGTACTCGAATGAAGAAGCAGGAAGCTCGATCTCCACGACCTTGGTCTCGCCGGCCTTGAGAGAGATTCTCTTGAAGCCCTTGAGGTCCTTGTTAGGAGCTGTAGCGTCGCCGAGGCGCTTTACGTATACCTGTACGATCTCGTCAGAGTCGACCTTGCTCTTGTTGGTAACCTTTACCTTCACGGTCACTGACTCGCCAGCCTTGATCTTCTTTGAAGAGAGCTTAGCCTTGCCGTACTTGAAGTCCGCATAGCTGAGACCGAAACCGAACTGATAGAGAGGAGCCTCTGTCATGTAGCGGTATGTTCTGCCTGCCATGTCGTAGTTCTCGAAATCAGGAAGCTGGTCTGTAGACTTGTAGAATGTGATAGGAAGACGTCCTGAAGGAGAAACGACACCGCTCACCACGTCACCGACTGCAGTACCTGCAGCCTGACCGCCGTACCATGCACATACGAGTGCATCGTAGTCAGCCTCGTTTGCAGCAAGTGCGATAGCAGCACCTGTACAGAGGACGAATACGACTGGCTTGCCTGTAGCGTGGAGAGCCTTGAGCATCTTGCTCTGGATCTCGGGAAGCTCGATCTTTGTACGGTCACCACCGGCGAAGCCGTCGAGCTGTACGCGCATCTCCTCACCCTCGATCTCAGGAGAGATACCGCCGACGAAGAAGATCACGTCTGACTCAGCTGCACGTGCAGCAAGAGCAGCGAGAGCCTCGTCTGTGTAGTTCTCAGCAGGGATAGGTCTAGGGATAGAGTTGATGTCGATGTTCTTGATCTGAGCCATCATTCTCTCTCTCTGAGCCTGCATCTGACGTCTCTGCTCGATAGATACACCCTCGTAGTCAGCTGGAGCTGGATCGTTAGGGTCCTCACCGTTCTCAAGCATCTGGACGATCATTCTCTCGATGTTGGTAAGAGATACATAGCCCTCGACGAGGTCGCAGCCGCGCTCGAATGAGACCTCAGCGTTTGGATATGCGTTCTTGATACCCTGGAGAATGGTAACTGAAGATGAAGGAGTACCGTTGTAGTTACCGAGGAGCATCTTCGCGTTGTCAGCGTTAGGACCTACGACAGCGATCTTGTTGACAGAGTTCGCCATGATAGGAAGGACACCGTTGTTCTTGAGAAGAACGATAGACTCGCGGGCCATCTTGAGGGCCTGGTCCTTGTGAGCCTGGCTGTCGACGATGTCGATAGGAAGGTTTGACCATGGTACGAGAGCCTCAGGATCGAACATACCGAGCTCAAACATACCATTGAGGATTCGGCGGATGCAGACGTCGATGTCAGCCTCCTTGAGAAGGTTCTTGTCAAGAGCATCCTTGAGGGCGTTGTATGAACGGCCGCACTCGATGTCGGTACCTGTGAGGACAGCCTTTGCTGATGCGCTTGCTGCGTCTGGGTATACTGCGTGGGCGTTTGCTCTGTAGAAGTCATCGATAGCGCCGCAGTCTGAGACTACGAGTCCTGAATACTGCCATCTGCCACGGAGAATGTCCTCGAGAAGAAGCTCACTGCCGCAGCAAGGGTCACCTGCATAGCTGTTGTATGCACCCATGACCTCTCTTACGTCAGCGTCGACGACGAGCTTCTTGAAAGCAGGAAGATAAGTCTCCCACATATCCACTGGAGAAACCTCGATGTCGAACTTGTGACGGAGTGGCTCCGGACCAGAGTGTACTGCATAGTGCTTTGCGCAAGCGTGGAGCTTGTAGTAGTTCTTGTCATTGCCCTGGAGACCGTTTACACAGGCAGCACCCATCATTGATGTAAGGAATGGGTCCTCACCGTAAGTCTCCTGGCCGCGTCCCCACCTAGGGTCACGGAAGATGTTGATGTTAGGAGTCCAGAAGGTAAGACCATAGTACTGCTTGTGCTCACCTCTGCTGATGGCATCGTTGTACTTTGCTCTAGCCTCGTCTGAAACTACTGTGAAAGTCTCGAGCTCGCCCTCTACATCCCATGTAGCAGCAAGACCGATAGCCTGTGGGAATACTGTAGCAAGACCTGCACGACCTACGCCGTGGAGAGCCTCGTTCCACCAGTTGTAGTCAGGAATTCCAAGACGCTCGACGCCCTTTGCGCCGTTCATCATCATTCCGATCTTCTCTTCAACGGTAAGACGAGAGAGGAGATCCTCGATACGCTCCTGCCTTGGAAGCTGGGCGTTCATGTAAGGAAGATTGCTCTGCGCCTTAGACGCTGCCGGCATCAAAAGAAGTGCTGATGCCAATGCGATAACTAATTTCTTCATGTTACCTATCTGGATAATAATTATTTAAGTTCATCTTCTACTGCAGCCATCATACCACCGACCAGTCCGAGGGCAAGCATACGGCCATAGAAACCATATCCAGGATTGTAGTCGTTGACAGCGTCGTCAAGGATATCCTTTCCATGGTCGACTCTCATAGGGAGTCCGATGCCATTGTTGGCGTTGCGGCGTCTCTCTTCCTTGGTGAAGATCCTTGCAAGCTCTACAAGGTGGCCTCTGCCGCCTGTGTGAGGAGCCTCGATGAAGTTACCGCCACCGAGGACGTTGCATGAGCGCATGTGCACGAAGTGTGTCCTTGATGCGAACTCGTTGGCCATTGCCACGACGTCGTTCTGCTCGCCTGCGCTGAGTGAACCTGCGCAGAATGTAAGGCCGTTGTGAGGATTGTCGACTGCGTTGAGCATCCAGCGGATGTCCTCAGCTGTACGTACGATTCTAGGAAGACCGAGGACCTCCATAGGTGGATCGTCAGGATGTACGCACATGTTGATGTCCCACTTCTCGCAGACAGGCATGATAGCGTTGAGGAAGTACTTCATGTTCTCGCGGAGCTGAGCCTTGTCGATACCCTTGTAGAGGTCGAGGAGGCCCTTGAACTTCTTGATAGGCTCCTTGTCGCCCTCGTTGATGTTACCGTTGACGAAGCCCTGGGTCTTCACGATGATGGTATATACGAGGTCGTGCTTCTCCTCTGGGGTCATGGTCTTGTCGAGTTCCTCGACCTTAGCGACTATGTCAGCAGGGAAATCCTTCTCAGCACCCTCTCTCTCGAGGATCTTGATGTCGAAGTACGCAAAGCGTGCATAGTCGAAGTAAAGTGAGGTACTGCCGTCGTCCCACTTGTGCTTGAGGTCCGTACGGGCCCAGTCAAGCACTGGCATGAAGTTGTAGCAGATAGTCTTGATGCCGCACTTGCCGAGGTTCTCAAGGCTGATGATATAGTTCTCGATGAGCTTGTCGCGCTCAGGGCCGGCGTACTTGATAGCCTCGCATACAGGAAGGCTCTCGACTACTGACCATCTGAGACCGAATGACTCGATGTAGTTCTTGAGGTCCATGATGGCCTCTTCTGTCCATATTTCTCCGTTAGGAACCTCGTGAAGCGCTGTTACGATTCCCTCGACTCCAATCTGACGGAGCATGGAAAGGGTGATCTTATCCTTCTTTCCAAACCATCTCCAGGTTTTTTCCATAATATCTTGATTTCTTTGTTTCTATGTAGTGAAATTCATTCTTTCCGAATTGGGCTCGAACTCCCAGTCATCAGTCCTGAAAGGAGACGCAAGGAGACCTTCCTTGTTGACGAGGTTCGCATCGTCTGGGTTGTCAGCCCATGCGTAGCGCACTGCGACAGGATTCTTCACCTGTGGGCTTGACACGATGACTGTGTTGCCCTTGATGACTGCGTCCGCCCATACGAACTTCCTGTCCGCGCCAGCGATCGCGAAGTGCTTGAGAGCACCTCCGCCATTGACCTTGAGAGCGCTCTCGCTCCTGAAGGTGATGATGATCTTGTCACCCTCGACCCTCATGCTTTCATAGGCCGGGCCGGATGCGACGACCTTCTCCTTGTAGTAGAGCTTGCGGGCATCGGTGAAGAGTATCTTTGCGAGGTCCTTCTTGTTGAGAGGATGGATGTCGTTGTACTCTCCGAGGTTGTAGCATACTGCGAGAGCGGTGTTCGGAACCTTCTGGGAAACCTTGAACTGTGCCTCGCGGAGCCTTGCCCAGTCGCTGTCGGTAGGATGGTCATACTTGTCCATGTAGTTAGGGAGCTGACAGATGAGGAAAGGCATGTCCGGCATCTTGAAGACATCTCTCCACGAAGCGATGAGCTTGGTGAGAAGCACTTCGTACTCTGATGCACGGGATGCGTTCGTCTCGCCCTGGTACCACTGGGCTCCGGCGATGGTGTAGTTCCTTACCGGATAGATCATACCGTTGTAGAGACCAGCACCTGTGAAGCTGCTTCTGGCAGCGCCGCCTCTCTGAGGGCCGGCGAAGCCTGCGTTCCTCTGAACAGGGGCACGTCCGACTTTATATTTCCAAGTTCCCGTAAGGTCGACCTCAGCCTCGTCACCGGCGATCTTGTAGGTCTTGTCCGGAACGAAACCTGCGTCGCCCGCATTTGCGGTAAGCCTTACAGCCACTACGTTCTTTCCAGCATGGAGCACTCCGGCAGGGATGTCGTACTTGCGCGGAGGTCCGAAGTAGGATGTCGAGCCGACGAGCACGCCGTTCACATACACCTCATCGCCGTCCACCATACGGCCCATATAGATCTTTGCATGGCGGCCGGACATGGACTCAGGCACGTCGACGGTCTTCCTGAACCAGATGACGCCCTTGCTGATGCCCTGACGCTCAAGATAGCCAGGCTGCTGTACTGTCGCCCAGTCCGAGTCGTCGAAGTTCTCCTTCTGCCATCCGCCTACCTGGCCATTGTCCTGCTGGGCTTCCTGCTGAGCGGCGAACTGAGCATCGGCATCGGCCTTCTGCCTGGCGATGGCAGGGATCTGGAGGAGATACTCCTCAGGGACCCAGCTCTCGATCGCAGAGCCACCAAGACTTGAAACGAGCATACCCTGAGGGATGCCCGTCTTCTCGTATGCCTCCATCGCATAGAAATATGCGAGAGCCTTCCAGTTCATCACATCTGACGCTACTGCAGAGTGCCACCTGTCTCCTGCGAGGATATCCTCGTCGAGGACTCCAGGAGTGTTCTGGGTAGGCACCTTGTACATGCGTACCATGTGGTTGTTTGAGACTGGGATCTCAGGGAACCTGTCGACGAGTCTCTCGATCGGAGTCTCCTGGTTCGACTGGCCTGAGAGGAGCCATACATCTCCCACGAGCACATCCCTCAGGATGATCTCATTGACCTCGAGGACATAGGGACCGCCGGCCTTGTGGGCAGCGAGCTTCACCATCCAGTCGCCGTTGGCGTCGGCCTGAGTGAAGTAGTGCTGTCCGTCGAACCTTACGGTGACCTTCTCGCCCGGGTCGGCCCATCCCCATACATTTGCCTCGGTGTCACGCTGGAGCACCATGCAGTCGGAGATGACCTTAGGGAGCCTTACTTTAGCATCAATGGCCGATGGTGCCATAAGAAGCACCATCAAGGCCAATGACAATTTAAGATATGTCTTCATTTCGAATTACCTAGCTGCTGGAGCCTGAGGTCTTGGGCCTGCAGGCATCTGGCCAGGACGGAAACGAGGGCGGCGCTTCTCAAGCACTACTCTGTTGTCCTCGCCATAGACTGGCATACCGTTCCTGTCTGAGACAAGATTCTTTGCACGGATAGTGTCGGCAGGGATCATGAGAGGACGTACGCCTGCAGGAAGATCTCTCTTGGAGAACTGCTGGAAGTAGCCTACACATGCGTCTCTCCACCACTCAGCATCGTTGTGCTGCTTCTGGAGCTTGTCGGTAACCTCGTTGAAGATTGACTCGCTCACGTATGGCTTGAGAGTCTCCCATGTCTTCTGGAAGCCTTCAACCTGTGAGATACCTGTATCGTAGTGGAGACAGATCTCATCCCATACGGTCCTGCCTGACTTCATCTTGTAGTCCCATGGAACATGGTGGAACCAGAGAAGGAGGTTCTCAGGACATGTCTCGATGTTCTCGTACATAGATGCGAGAGGCTCGTGGTACTGCTGGGTGTTAGCTGAGCCGGCCTTTGTACGGTCGAAACCGATACCGTTCTCGTCAGCCTTGTGGTAGTATACAGGAGACCAGTCAGGACGTGATGAGATATCCCATGGGCCTGGGCCGTAGTGTGTACCTGTGAAGAGGTGGTGGAAGCCGAGAGGCATCTCATAGTTGACGACTGCCTCACGTGAGTTCATCATGATGTCCTTCACAGGAGCCATGAACTTCTTCTCGAATGCCTTCTGTGACATTCCGTCAGGAGTCTTGAAAGTCTGGCGGATCCACTCGTCAGCGATGTCGCCTGCACTGAGTTCAGGGTTCCATGCGAGACGGCCGTACATGTACCAGTTGGCCTGAGCGAAGATATAGCCGCAGAAGTTCTTGTCCTGGCCGGTGTTTGCGACACCTGCGATACCGGTGATCATCTTAGCGACGGTAGAGCCCTCGCCTCTTGCGTATGTATCGCTGTCGAGGCACTCCTCGTACATTGTTCCGAGATATGCAAGGTGGTTAGAGAAACCGAGGTACTCCTGGGTAACCTGGAACTCCATCATGAGATTGGTCTTAGGCATGCGGCCGAAGAGAGGGTTGAAAGGCTCTCTTGGCTGGAAGTCGATAGGACCGTTCTTGATCTGGATGATGACGTTGTCAAGGAACTGGCCGTCGAGTGACTCGAACTCCTCTACTGCAGTGTTGGCACGGTCAGGGTTGGTTGCCTGGTATACGAATGCTCTCCACATCACGATACCACCGAACGGAGCGACAGCCTCTGCGAGCATGTTTGCACCGTCAGCATGGGTACGGCCATGGTCCTGAGGACCTTCCTGACCCTCTGAGTTAGCCTTTACGAGGAAACCACCGAAATCAGGGATGGCTGCGTAGATCTCAGCAGCCTTGTCCTTCCACCACTGGCGTACAGTCGGATCGAGAGGGTCACCTGTCTTGACACCGCTGAGAGCGATAGGGCTGGTCCACTTGATTGATACATATGTCCTGATACCGTACTGGCGGAGGATGTCAGCGATCTTTGCGATCCTGGCGATGTGCTCAGCGTCGAGTACTACAGGGTTTGAGTTCACGTTGTTGAGGACTGAACCGTTGATGCCGACCGATGCGCAGAGCTGGCCGTACTTGTGGATTCTCTCGACAGGAATGTCCTCTGCGGTCCACTCCCACATAGAAAGACCAGCATAGCCTCTCTCGACAGAGTCGTTCATGTTGTCCCAGTGGTTGAGGAGACGGTAGTCGTAGGCCGGTTTCTCCTGGATGTCCATGCCGGCGCCTGCCTGGCCGAGGACCTCTGCCCTCTGGATGGCATATACACCATACATGACAGCGATGTCAGAACCACCCTCTACGATTCTCTTTCCTTCTGAATCATAGACATGGTACTCTTCCTTTGCAAGATTGTCGGAAACCTTGGTCTCGACAGATGCGAGGATCTCCTCGTACGGACGCGAATTCGCGAACCAGAGATCGCTTCCGTCCTGAGCCTGAGGCACA
Source organism: Bacteroidales bacterium (assembly GCA_024398105.1). Classification (GTDB taxonomy): domain Bacteria; phylum Bacteroidota; class Bacteroidia; order Bacteroidales; family UBA932; genus Cryptobacteroides. Next base: position 56,714 of record JAKSJP010000008.1, read on the forward strand.
GGTTTGCTGCAACCGGCAGCTGCAAGGAGCAGTGCGCAGGCAGCAAGATTGATAAGTGTTCTTTTCATAAAGCTTTATATGTGATTTTCAGTATATACTAAACTTTCAGAATCCCCTGCGAATATAGCAATTTTCCGTCAATTTCGTTACCGTTCACGGAATTAGGATAAAACATTTTACACACTTTCGCACATTTTTCCTATATTTGCCCCCGTACAAACCTGGACTGATGGATAAAGTAGCTACGATAAACGACGTCGCAAGACGTGCCGGAGTGTCAAAGGGCACGGTCGACAGAGTCGTACATAACAGGGGCGAGGTATCTGAAAAGACAGCCGCGAAGGTCAGGAAAGCCATCGAGGAACTCAACTACCAGCCGAACCTCCATGCCGCACTTCTCGCAACAAAGAACGAGAAGGTCATCGCGTGCATGATACCGGAAGGAGCTGAGGGAACGTACTGGGGAAACGTCCATGACGGGCTCATGTCCCAGCAGGAGAATGCCGGAGCCCTGGGCGTCCATCTCGAGATGTTCTTCTACGACATGGACGATCTCAGTTCATTCATGAGCACAGGCGAGAAAGTCCTCGGCAGCACCCCCGACGGAGTCATCCTGGCCCCTCTCTTCATGAGCGAGGCGAGTTCCCTCGCCGGCAAGCTCCACGACAAGAACATCCCTTATCTCTTCATAGACACCAAGCTCGAGGACGAGAACTGCCTTGCCTACATCGGTATGCCTAAGTACCAGAGCGGCTACCTCTGCGCATCAGTACTGACTCTGAAGTCCAGGAAGGAAGAGGTCATGAAGGCAGCCATCATCCGAGCAAAGCGAGACAAGGCCGGACTGTCCGACCCTACTGTCAGCCGAAGGGAAGGATTCCTTGACTTCATGACAGAGAACTACCCTGGATGCGAAGTCATCAATGTGATGATCGACCCTACGTCAAGCCAGGAAGAGATCGCCGGCACCATCAGTAAAGCGCTGGAAGGAAGCGGCGTACGCCACATCGTCGTCCTTAACTCCAGGATCCACCTCATCTCCGGATTCCTTGAGAACTTCGATGCGGACGGCCGCATGGTCGTCGGATTCGATGCCCTCTCGAAGAACCTTGACATGCTGAGGAACGGACAGGTCGACGTCCTGATCACAGAGAAGACCGGCACTATGTCGATGAGTGCCGTCAGGATGATGACCGAATACCTCGTGCTCTACAAGCATCCTGAGCACAAGGACAACCATATGCACATGGACATTCTGACCAGCCTCAACCTGGACAACTACTAGAAACGGATGTTACTTTGCCTTGCATGGAATCTCCATGTATGGCCTGACGGGATCGTTCGTGAATATGCGGACGGTGCCGGAATCCCCCGCTACAGACACGCTCAGCTTCACCGATCTGCCTGCAGGCACTACAGTACCGCTTGCAAGGGAGCACTCCGACACGCCTTCGGTCTCGACCTTGTGGACCCTCAGCGGACCGGTGCCGGAATTGGATATCTCTATGCTTGCCGAAGCGGCCGACTGCCAGAAGAACTTCTTGAGAATCAGTTCCTTGGACGAAAGTTCCATCCTCGGCTTGACAGAGGCTGAACGTTCGGTCCTCTCTATGCATCTGGCCGAGATGCTGACAGGCTTCGTGAGCGGGGTACCATTGACATTGAGCCAGAACTTCTCCGAAAGGCTGCCATAGGCTGTCGATGAAGACGGCAGTTCAAAGACAAGGCTGAGGTCCGCCATCTCCCCTGCCGGGATGCTGCCTGTGCCGAAGACTGTCACAGAGGAAGGCATGCCCATCGCCGACACCTCGACCGCCTTGTCCGAAGTATTCCAGAGCGACAGCACACGGAGGAAACGTTCTCCAGGATAGATGACACCGAATCTTATGTCCATGGTACGTGCGCGGAGGCCGTTGCCCAGATTGACCGCATATCCGTCATTCACCCTCTGGTTGACGATCTTTCCTCTTATCTCGAGCGTATATTTCGGGCCGTCTGTGAAGATGGTGACGGTCTTCTGCTGGTCGCCGGACAGGCCGTCAGGATTGAATGAGACGGACAGTTCTCCGCTTTCCCCCGGGCCGAACGAAGTCTCGCCCATATAGACTTTCACGCAGCTGCAGCTGACGGAGACTCGGTCCAGACGGATGGTCGAGCTGCCATGGTTCCGGAACGAGAAGGTATGCATGACCGAGCCCTCGCTCTCGCTGATCGTGCCGAAGTTCCAGAGTGTGGATTCAAAGCTCAGAGCGCCCTTCTGCGCCGAGGCCGGGAGGGCATGCAGGAGCGAGATAGCCGCCAGGATTGTAATCAGTCTGATACGCAGCATATTGCAATGGTTACCTGAGCCAGGTCTCAGGATTCTGAGGTGTAGTTCCCTTCCAGATCTCGAAATGGAGCTGGGTCGCACCGTCCAGAGTATCGACGGTTCCTATAGTATCTCCGGTCTTGACCTTGTCGCCGACCTTGACATTGACTTTGCCGAGCTTGCAGTAGAACGAGAAATAGTTGCCATGCTGGACGAGCACGCACATGTTATATCCCGGCATGACCACTATCTTCGAGACTTCTCCGTCGAAGACCGCCTTCGCCGCAGTTCCCTTGTCGACCGAGATCGTCACACCGTTGTTGAAAGGAAGCTTGACGTTGGTATATACCGGATGGTAGTGCTGGCCGTACTTCTCGACCACAGGACCGTCTGCTGGCCAAGGGAGCTTGCCCTTGTTCTTTGAGAACTCGGCGTCGAGCGTATAGTCAATAGGCTTGGCCTTTGAGGTCGAACCCTTCTTGGCACTTCCCTGGGTGGCCTCGCGGATGATCCTTTCTATCTCTTTCCTGAGGGCCTCGACCTGCTTCTTCTTCGAGGCGAGGTCATTCTCGTATCTCCTTCGGTCACGCTTCAGGCGGTCCACAAGGCCCTTTGACTGGGTCTCCTCCTTCTGGAGGGCGTCAACTTCTATCTGACGGCGGTTACGCACTGCCTGAGCCTCGGTCCTCATCGCCATCAGCTTCGCATTCTCCTCCTCGATCTCGTTCCTTGTAGCCTTTATCTTCTCTGCCTGGACGTTCATCTGGCGGGAGAGGTCGCGGAGATATCCGATGCGGCGGAATGCCTGGCCTACGTTGTCACTGGCGAGGATATACATGTACCAGACCTTGGAATCCCTGTTCTTGTAGGCATTCCTCACCAGCTTGGAATAGTACATGGAAAGTGTATCGAGACGTCCTTCGAGGACTTCGATCTCGTGCTGCTTCTGTGCGATGCGGGCAGAGATCTCGGCGATCTCCTGGTCGCTCTCGGCGATCAGTTCGTTTCGGTTTGAGATCTTCTTCCGGATAAGGGTCAGCTCGTTGAGAGCGGTGTTGCTCCTGGATGTGTTCTCCTTGAGCTGCCTGTTGATCTGCTCGATCTCCTTCTCAAGCTTAGCTTTCTTGTTTTCCTGAGTACGTGTGTTCTGGGCAAGGGCCGGCAAGGATGCAATGGTGAACACCACTGCCAGCACAAAAGCGACCAGTCCCTTCCTTCCCATTATTCAGAGCCCTCCGCAGCTTTGGCCTTCGCCTGTTTCCTGTAGACCTCCGCGAGGTCATTCTCGCCGAGAGCCTCAAGTACGATCGCATAGTGGGCAAGGATTGTAGCGCTGTCCTTTCCGCCATAGAGCATGGCGTGCTTGAACAGAGGCTTTGCCTCAACGTCCTTGCCCATCAGATGGAGAATCCATCCGAAGGTATCGAGGAATGTAGCGTTGTCCGGTTCCTGCTCGACAGTCCTGCGGCTCATCTTGTACGCCTTCTTCAGACTCTTGCCCTCGAGGGAAAGATAGTAGGCATAGTTGTTAAGCACAGGAGCGTAGTCCGGATTGATCTTGAGTGCCTTCTCATAGGCTTTGTATGCCTTAGGCAGGTCTTTCTTGAGGTTATAGCAGTCACCGATGGACGCATAGGCCTCAAGGCAGGTGAGGCTGTCGGAAGGATTCCTGGCAATCATCGATTCGCACTTGGCGATGACTGCGTCATAATGGTCCTGATTTATCTCGGCATAGATATATACCCTGTCGAAATCAGGGTTGCCCGGGAACCTCTTCGAGGCTTCTTCACACTCCTTCGCAAGCTCCTTGAAATCATTCATTGAAGAAAGGACCTGGACATAATACTGCTGAGCCTGGAGATTTCCTGGATTGTTTTCCTTGTTTGTCCTGAAGATCTGCTTCGCCTTTTCCTGGCGGCCTGTCGAGAAATAGTAGATGCCTGCTGTCCTGAGGACCGACGTGTCTGCCGGATGGTGCTCCAGCATGATATCGAAAGTCGAGTCGACCTGGACTCTGTGTGAACTGATGAACTTAGGATCCACATGCTGCATGAGCTGGGTAAGATAGTCAGCCTTGGCATCGGCGACGATGTCGTCGTCCGCAAGAAGCTCCTGGATGATCGAGAAATACTCCGGATACCTGCGGGTCATCCTGAAGACCTCGGCCTTTCCAAGACGCGCCGGCGCATAAGAGCTGTCAAGTTCGAGGGCCTGGTCATAATATGCGACCGCAAGGGAGTCGTTGTACATTCCGGTCTCATGGTCACCCAGCATCGAGAGTACCTGGGGTGAAGCATATTCACGGCTGTAGTCCTTGAGAGTCTCAAGAGCCTCTTCCTGCTTCTGCTGGTGGAGAAGGATCTGGTACTTGGTCATCACCGTACCGTCGTTCTTGCCCTGGAGGTTCTCTATCGAAGTTATGGCACTGACAGCCTTGTCGAGCTCGTTCCGCCCGATATACAGGTTGACCAGGGTATAGTACGATTCAAGCTTGCGAGGGAACATCCTCACAAGGTCCTCATATTCTTTCTCCGCGACCTCTATCTCTCCCAATACGGAATAGACCAAGGCCAGGCGGTCCCTGTACCAGTAGTTGGACGTATCGAGGGAGACGGCCTTGCGGAAGCTCGCGAGAGCGTCTTCGTTGCGGCGCAGACGCATGAGGCTCAGACCCTTGTAGTAATGGGCCGCATCATTGTCCGGCTGGGCTGCTATGGCCTTGTCAAGAAGGTCGGCCGCCTTCTGCCAGTTTCCTGAGGAATATTCCTGTACGCCATCGATGTAGGAATTGTCGACCCTCACCTGTGCGGAGACGGAAAGATGGCCCATGACAAGGACCACTAACGACAATATAAAGACTCTCATTTTCATAACTGATGACGATACTATACAAAAATAGTACAAAATTTCGCTAATTTTGAAAAGAGAGACTGATTTCAGTCCCCCTTTTTGAAAATAATGACAGGCTAATGCAACGTTTCGGAAAGAAACTGCATCTAACCAATCGGGAAAAGGAAAGAAACTCAGCTACGTCCGTCGATGACAAGCTCGGAAAGATTCTGGAAGGATGCCGCAAAGGCAGAGAGTCCTCACAGAAAGAACTTTACGAGATGCTCGCACCCAAGATGTTCGCAGTGTGCCTGAGGTACATGGACAACAGGGACGACGCGGAGGACATACTCCAGGACGGCTTTGTGACACTCTTTACCCGCTTGGACACCTACAGCGGAGAAGGCTCCTTCGAGGGCTGGGCACGCAAGATCTTTGTAAACACTGCACTCATGTCCCTGAGGAAGAACGACGCTCTCAAGATGAGCGACGACCTGGAGACTGCGTGGGACGTCCGCAGCGACGCCACGACGCAGATCCAGAACATCGGGTACAAGGAGCTGACTCGGATGATCTCATCCCTGCCTTCGGGCTACAGGACGGTCTTCAACATGTATGTGATAGAAGGCTATTCCCACAAGGAGATTTCAGAAGAGCTGGGCATCAGTGAGGCCACATCGCGATCGCAGTTGATGAGAGCCCGTACGATGCTGCAGGAAAAGATAAAGGATAGTTAAGATGCAGATGAACGACAAGGAATTCGATCAGATAGTAAGATCGATGATGATTGACGCGGAGGAGCAGGTTCCTTCGCGCGTATGGTCGTCTGTATCTTCGCAGATCGGAAAGGCAGGCTCGCCAAAGGTCGTTGCGCTCAGCTGGAAGCGCATCGCAGCAGGCGTAGCTGCAGCTGCGGCTGTCGTCGCAGGTGTCTTTATCTTCGGCAAACCAACCATTAGCCAAACTAATACTGAGACTGACATGGTCGCTGACCTGTCAGTGGACAGGAAAGCCGTCGAGGCAGTTCCTGTCTTCGATGCCATCCCTTCGGGTGAAGGCAGCGAGAACCTGATCGCGCAGTCTGCTCCGTCAAATCGCGGAGCAGCTGCACAATCAGCGATTCTACCTGCATACGACGCACAGAGCGCCATGACCGAAGAAGAGACAACCGTCCCTGCAAAGCAGGAAGAAGAGACTTCGCCTGAAGGTCCTGTATCAGCAACGGATCCGTTCTCGCAGATGGCCTTTGAGGACTCTCAGAGGCCTGAGCGTCGCGGAATCTCAATTAAGGTAGGAGGTGATGTCGCCACCAACTCGGACGCGAAAGGCGTAAGCCACTCGCGAATGAGCAGACCTGGAGACACAAGGCACAGCATCACCCAGATCAGCAAGGAATCGTCCTATTCGGTACCTGTATCTTTCGGACTCGGCGTAAAGGTCCCTGTGACAGGAAAGTGGTCCGTAGAGACCGGACTGAGCTATTCTTTCCTTGAGAGGACTTTCACAGGTGTCTACAGAGAGGCTGTCGACGGAGGCCCGGACACTGTAATCAACACTGACATCCGCAGTTCCCTCCACTATGTGGGAATCCCTGTCAACTTCACATACGACATCGTCAGCAGCAGGAAGACCCAGTTCTACGCATTCGCCGGCGGAGCAGTCGAGAAGGCTCTGGTCAACAAGTTCCGCATCCCGACAGGCTCCGATCCTATCTTCTATAAGGAAAGCGTCACCGGCATCCAAGCTTCTGCGAATGCAGGTATAGGCGTGAACTTCCTCATCACCGACCATCTCGGATTCTACATCGATCCAAGCGTGAAATACTACTTCGACTGCAAGCAGCCTGTCAGCATCAGGACCCAGCAGAGGCTCATGATGAACCTTGAGCTTGGATTCAGGTTCAACCTCTAGAGAAGTACAGTCCGCCTTTTACCTGGTAAAGAAAATTTCTTCCCTGGTAAAGAATCCTGAAAAAAGACAGCATTCATGAAATTGTGGCGAAAGCCCCGAGCCTGACGTAAAGGATTTCGGGGCTTTTCCCATATATGCTTCCTTTGTCTGAAAAAACGACATGAGAAGCACGACACTTTTGGCAGCGGTCCTCACCACCGCACTGCTCTGGATTTCCTGCGACAGGATTCCTGACAACCCGAACCACAGAAGACCCGACGACCCTGACCACATCAGCCGTGACGAGGACTCCCCCTCGGCAAAGCGGGACACGACCGTCTACACGCTGGGCATCGAATATCCCGACAGCTACGACTGGCAGAGAGACACCGCCTACGGGAATGTATCCTGCAGGATCATCGTCTTTGCCGACCAGCGCAGGATACTCGAGGTCAATGCCGGCCCAGGGACCATCTTCAGAGCCGACCCTGACATGCACAGGATATGGGACGGACACCTGTACTCCGACTTCTCCGACGGCCGGCAGACCATCTTCAGCATGGACGGCAAGGAAATCTTCCGCTACGACGGGAACGAGATGATCTGTGGGTTCATGGTACATGACGGCGCCGTCCATACCCTTGGGCAGAGCCGGTCGGGCAAGGGCTTTTCGTACAGGATAGACGGGGAACTTATCTTTGCCGACAACAGAGGCTCACTTGTCGGCGACCCATACAGCACGCCGGTAGAGACAGGTACCATGTACCTTGACCAGGGCATGGTATGCTTCGGATACAGGACCGAGGAAGGCGGCCAGGCAAGATGGTACACAGTCAGGGACGGCAAGGCCGAGGCGGTCGACTGCGGGGTGAAGCTCAGCGATATCTTTGACCTCAGGTATGTCGACGGCACTCTCCATGTCAGCGGGACTTCAGCCGCCTACGGAGGACGTGCCGTCCATGTCTGTGATGGCAGGGTCTACACATCCTGGAAAGACCCTGTCAGGGCTACGAGCTTCTGCCATATAGTCCCATCCGCTGGGAATATCTATCTTTACGAGGGACATATCAGGAACGACGGGACGAGCGAAAGCAGCCTTTGGAAAGACGGCGGAGGATCGGTCGTCACCTACGGTACCGACTACGCGGGATTCTGGATAAGCGACGGAAGGTATGCCTACATCACCAGGAATGGCGGCAGGTTCCTCGGGACCGTGCGCTCCGGCGAAGGATACTGGTGGTTCAAGGACCAGCTGATGCTGATGTCCCACCAGTGTGTAAGATACGACGAAGGCGTCCTGCTGATCGCAGCGACGCCTGTCAGAAAGGACCTTAGTCCGATATTGTGGAAGAACGGCAGGAGCCTGGCGCTTACTCTGCACGGCTACCTTGCCGGAATCTGGCTCAGTCACAAGGAACAGCCTGCGGAAGACTAGTCGTTGCCGAGAGCCTCGAGAAGCTTGTCGACAGCCTCAGCCGGGGTCGCTGAGCTCTCGAGGAGGCTCACGAACTTAGAGCCGACGATAGCGCCGGCAGCGTTGGCCTGCGCAGACTCGAGTGTCTGGCGGTTGCTGATTCCGAAGCCGATCATGCGCGGATTGCGCAGAGACATTGAGTTGACCTTGTTGAAATAGGCCTGCTTTGCCTGGTCGAATGACTTCTGGGCACCTGTGGTCGAAGCCGAAGACACCATGTAGATGAAGCCGTCGGTGTGCTCGTCGATGAAATGTATCCTGTCCTCGCTGGTCTCAGGGGTGATCAGCATGATGACACGTAGGTCATACCTGTCAGCCACAGGCTTGAACTCCTCGATATAGTCCTTGAACGGAAGGTCCGGGATGATCACTCCGTCGATGCCGCACTCAGCGCACTTCTGGCAGAAAGCGTCGAAACCGTAATGGATTATAGGATTGAGGTAGCCCATCATGATCAGCGGGATGCTGACGTCCTTACGGATATCCTTGAGCTGTTCGAAAAGGACCTTCAGGCTCATTCCGTTGCGCAGGGACTTGGTGGCGGCTGCCTGGATGACAGGACCGTCGGCCATAGGATCGCTGAACGGGATGCCGATCTCGATCATGTCGATACCCTTTGCCTCGAGGGTACGGATCACGTCCGCCGTGCTCTCAAGAGTCGGAGCACCTGCGCAGAAATAGATCGAAAGGATATTGCTTCCCTTTGTCGCGAAAAGATTGTTGATTCTGTTCATATCTATTGTTGTTCTTTATCTTACATCGGCCACAAGGCCTAATTTTTCTCTCACAGCCAGGAGGAACTCCTTCAGTGCCTCGACGTCCTTCATCGCAGGAGCCGTCTCGAAACACGAGTTCAGGTCAATTCCGTACCACAGCGGGTGCGAGAACTTCGACAAGGCATCCAGGCTGTCAGGTCCGATTCCGCCGCTCAGCAGGAATGGGATATGTCCATGGTACCCCTCGATCAGCTTCCAGTCGAAATTCTTACCGCTGCCCCCGTATCCAGGGGTCGGGGTGTCGAAAAGGAAACCGTCCACTACGCTCTCATATTCAAGGGCTTTCTCCAGATCGGCCTCGGACGATATGCTGAAAGCCTTGATCACGCAGACATCCGGGACCTGTTCTGAGACCTCCTTGCAGAACTCAGGGCTCTCGTTGCCATGAAGCTGCACCAGACGGAGGCCGAAACGGGGTACCATGGTCCTGACATAGTCGACCGTCGGGTTGACGAACACGCCGACCTTCGGGCAGGCGGGCAGGTAGGCAGGCGGCTCGGATCCGACGAATCTAGGGGACTTCCCGTAGAAGATGAAGCCCATCCAGTCGACCAGGCCGGTCGCCTCGAGTGCGCGGATATTCTCCGGATCGCGCATTCCACAGATCTTGAACGTCATTTCTTCAAAGCCTCTATGAATCTTGCGAGAGCCTCGCCCGGATTCTGTTCCTTCATGAATGTCTCACCTATGAGGAATCCTCGGTAGCCGACTTCGCGCAGGCTCTTAACCGTGTCAGGCGAGGAGATTCCGCTCTCGGACACGAGCACGGTACCCATAGGAAGCCTTTCGGCTATGTCAAAGGAGCGCTGCACGTCGGTATGGAAGGTTCCGAGGTTGCGGTTGTTGACACCGACCATGTCGACCTCATCGCTGTACCAGTCAAGCTCCTGTTCGCTGTGGACCTCGAGGAGGACCTGGAGCCTCAGGTCATGGGCTCTGCGCAGGAGATCCCTGCATTCGTCCTTGCGAAGGTCTGCCGCGATGAGAAGCACTGCATCCGCCCCTATCAGGCGGGCCTGGAAGAGCTGGTACTCATCGACTATGAAGTCCTTGCGGAGAATCGGGACATCGACCAGAGGGCGCATCCTCGTGATGAATTCCTGGCTGCCCCCGAAGTATGGCTCATCGGTCAGGATGGAGAGCGCTGAAGCGCCGTTTGCCGCATAGAACGGAACGACATCCTCTGGCTGGGCATCCGCATGGATCCATCCCTTCGAAGGGGACTTGCGCTTGAACTCAGCGATGATGCCTGAATCCGAAGATGCAAGGGACTGCTTCATCGAGCGTATCTTCAGCGGAGCTTCGCGCTCCTCCATCATTGCCTCAACCTGACGGTAGAGCACTGACGGAGCGACTGCCTCCTTCTGCCTTGCGACCTCGATGCGTTTCGCAGCTACTATTTCTTCAAGGATGTCTTTCATCAGCCGTTGATCTCAAGATATTTCTTAAATGCGGCAAGGGCCTTTCCGCTGTCGAGCGACTCGCGTGCCATAGCGATTGACTCCTCGATAGACTTGTTGCGGTCGAGCACTGCGATACCGCAGGCAGCGTTTGCAAGGATGACGTTCTTCTGAGCCTCGGTAGAGGTTCCTTCGAGGACTGAATCGAATATCTTCATCGCGTCCGCTGCGGTCTCGCCGCCATAGATGTCCTTAGGGTCCACATAGTTGAAGCCCATGTCCTTAGGCGTAAATACCTTCTCGAAATCGTTGGTCACGAGCTTGAATCCGCTGGTGAGCGAGATCTCGTCGTAGCCGTCGTAGCTGGTGATCACTCCGAAATTGTCGCCGATCTTCTGATGTGCGCTGACATAGAGACGGAGCTGTGACTGGTTCGCCGTACCGTGGAGGGAGTTCTTCGGATGGCAAGGGTTGACCAGCGGTCCGAGAAGATTGAAGCAGGTCGGAACGCCGAGCGCCCTTCTGGTAGGTCCCACGAACTTCATTCCATACGCGAAGAGCGGAGCATGGAAGTAGCAGATGCCGGCCTCGTCAAGGCTGCGGCGGAGGATGTCAGGATCGTCGGTGAACCTGGCACCATGGCCCTGAAGCACATTTGAAGCTCCGCTGACAGAGGTGCTGCCGCCGTTTCCGTGCTTTGTGACCTTATAGCCTGCGCCTGCGATCACGAAAGACGAACAGGTCGAGATGTTGAAGGTGTTCTTGCCGTCGCCGCCTGTTCCGACTATGTCGAGAGTGTTGTATTCGCTGAAATCTATGTACTTGCCGGTCTCGAGAAGTCCGTCCCTGAAGCCGAGGAGCTCGTCGACTGTCACTCCACGTGTCTGGAGCGCCATGAGGAGAGCCGCGATCTGGCTTTCATTGTACTTTTCCTGAGTGATGCCGAGCAGGATCGTGTGAGTATCCTCACGGGTCAGGATCTCGCCTGCGATAAGTCTGTTGAGATAAGCTTTCATATCTATCTGTTCTGTTTTTCAATTAATTATCAAGCCAGTTGGCTACCATTGCCTTGCCTTCTGGGGTAAGGACCGACTCGGGATGGAACTGCACGCCGCGTATGTCCATGGTACGGTGTCTCAGCGCCATCACCTGGCCTTCGTCGCTTGTCGCCAGGATCTCGAGACAGTCAGGGAAATCCTTAGTGTCGACCACCCATGAATGGTATCTGCCGACCTCGATGGTCTGGGGAAGACCCTCGAAGATATAGTCGTCCTTCTGGATGGTCGCAGGGGTCTGGACTCCATGGAACACCTCTCCGATGTTGGTGAGAGTGCCGCCGAAGGACTCGCCTATCGCCTGTTCTCCGAGGCATACGCCGAGAATAGGCGTCCTGCCGGCATATTCCTTTATGACATCCATCAGAAGGCCTGCCTCGGACGGGATGCCCGGACCTGGACTGAGGATGATCTTGTCGAAAGGCTCAAGGTCTGAGAGCTCGAACTGGTCGTTACGATAGACCGTTATCTGTGCGCCGAGTTCCTTCACCAGATGTACGAGGTTGTATGTGAAGGAATCGTAGTTGTCGATTATCACTATCTTTTTCATAACGATGCAGCTGTTTCGATAGCCCTGCGCAGTGCGCCGAGCTTGTTGTTCACTTCCTGAAGTTCATACTCCTCGTCGCTCTTGGCGACGATACCGCCGCCGGCCTGGAACCAGAGCTCGTTGTTACGGCTCACGAAGGTACGGATCGTGATCGCCTGGTTGAGCGAACCGTTGAAGCCTATGAAGCCGATGCAGCCGCCGTAGGCTCCTCTGTTGTGTGGCTCGTACTCGCTGATGAGCTGCATCGCCCTTACCTTAGGTGCGCCTGAGAGGGTTCCTGCAGGGAAGGTGTCGATGAATGACTTCACAGGATCGGCACCCTCGTCAAGCTCACCGCTGACGCGGCTGACGAGATGGATGACGTGGCTGTAGTACTGGAGCTCCTTGTAGAACTCGACCTTGACATCGTGGCAATTACGGCTGAGGTCGTTGCGGGCGAGGTCCACGAGCATCACATGCTCCGCGTTCTCCTTCGGGTCGTTGCGCAGATACTCCGCGTTGCGTGCATCCTGCTCGGCGTTCCCGGTACGCCTGGTCGTTCCTGCGATAGGATCGATGTAGGCTCTCCTGCCCTCGATGCGGCAGTGGGTCTCCGGAGATGATCCGAAGATACGGAAGCCTCCGAAGTCGAAATAGAAGAGATATGGCGACGGGTTGATGCTCCTGAGGGCTCTGTAGAGCTTGAAGTCGTCACCCTCGTATTTCTGCACGAAGCGGCGGCTGAGCACGATCTGGAATACATCACCCCTCTTGCAGTGGGCGATGCCGCGACGGATGTTAGCCTTGTGCTCCTCGTCTGTGAGAGGGCTGGTGTATGTACCTATTGGCCTGAAGTCGTATGTCGCTGAGACAGGACGTGCGATCTGCCTCTCGATCTTCTCGAGTGAAGGCTGCTCTCCAACGCCGACCATCTCAATCAAAGTAAGCGAGTTGTTGAAATGGTCGAACATTATGACATACCTGTAGAGTATGTAGAGAAGGTCAGGAGCGTCGTTCTTCTCCTGGGTCTCGTCCTTTACGGCGATGTTCTCGAAGTAGCGTACGGCGTTGAAGGTAGTGTAGCCGTAGAGTCCGCAGTACTGCGAGTTCTCGCCCTGGACGTCGAAGCTGTGGAGGAACTCGTTGACAGCCATGTCGACAGTGTAGTCACGGCCGACCGGATGCTCTACGACGGAGCCGTCGGGATACTGCAGGGTCGCGGTACCATGGCCCACGCTTACATGGGCGATAGGCTCGACTCCTATGAAGGAGCGGCCGTTCTCTCCGCCGTGGTAGTCGGAAGACTCCATCAGCGCGCTCTGAGGGAACATGTCCCTGATCTTCAGGTACGCGCTGACCGGTGTGTAGAGGTCACCGAGAATCTTCCTGGAATTTGTTAAGTATGTATATTTCATGGGGAATGCTAGTCTAAGATTCCTGGGTCGTCCTTATGGGCGAGATATGTGTCAAGGTCCTTGTCGCCGCGGCCGGATACAGTCAGCACGACCACATCCTCAGGTTTAAGCTGGCCCTTGAGGTGAGGAAGCGCGCCGAGGGCATGGGCCGACTCGAGAGCGGGGATGATTCCCTCGAGGCGTGTGAGCTCGAATGCGGCACGGAGAGCCTCATCGTCATTGATAGGAAGGACTGTAGCGCGGTGCTGCTGTGCCATGTTGGCGTGGAGAGGGCCTACTCCCGGATAGTCAAGACCTGCGGAGATCGAGTATGGCTCGATGATCTGGCCGTCCTCAGTCTGCATGACGAGCGAGCGGCTTCCGTGGAGGATTCCGAGGGTTCCCGCAGCGATCGTGGCTGCTGTAAGACCTGAGTCCACACCCTTTCCACCAGCCTCTGCAAGCACTATCTTGACGCGGAGGTCATCGACATAATGATATACTGTACCGCCGGCATTCGAACCGCCGCCTACGCAGGCCACGAGATAGTCAGGATAGTCTCTTCCCTCCTTCTCCATCAGCTGCCACTTGATCTCCTTGGAGATGACGCTCTGGAGCCTTGCCACCATGTCCGGATATGGGTGAGGACCCACTGTAGAACCGATGATGTAGAATGTATCGGCAGGATGGCAGCACCAGTCGCGGATAGCCTCGTTGGTCGCATCCTTCAGGGTCATGTTACCGCTCTCAACCGGGAATACCTCCGCTCCGAGCATCTTCATACGCTCGACGTTGACGTGCTGGCGCTTCACATCGGTCGCACCCATGTAGACGCGGCACGGCATGTTCATGAGGGCACATACGGTCGCAGTTGCGACACCATGCTGACCTGCGCCGGTCTCTGCGATGATGCGGGTCTTGCCCATCTTCTTCGCAAGAAGGATCTGGCCTATCGCATTGTTGATCTTGTGTGCACCGGTGTGGTTGAGGTCCTCGCGCTTGAGATACAGCTTGCAGCCGTACTTCTCGCTCATGCGCTTGGAGAAGTAAAGAGGTGACGGTCTTCCGACGTAGTCCCTGAGAAGGTCGTTGTACTCCTTCTTGAACTCCTCGCTCTCGATGATAGGGAGATATGCCTTCTTCAGGTCCTCGACGCATTTATAGAGGATCTCAGGCACGTATGCTCCGCCGAACTCGCCGTAGAAGCCGTTTTCATCTACCAGAAAAGATTTCATGTCTATTGTGTTGTTTCGTTATTGCTCAAAAAAAGAAGGAATCTGTGAGTCGTGCCCGCAGATTCCTTCGTACTTTCTATATCCTTTCTATTCTTCATTGTACGCCGAAAAGCCTCACGACTGTGTATGTCTTGAGTGCCAGCGCCACCAGAAGAAAGAATTGTTTGCCATTTGTGTTGTTTTACGTTTTCAAATATAGCGATAATTCTGAAAAAGCAAGTGCCTGATCGGGAATTTATTTTATTCCGACAATCGGAACCGTTCCGGGAATGCTGTCGTCCGGCTGCTCGCCATGGAGATAGATTATCCTCTGGTTCGAGCTGCCTCGGAACAGGAGCTGCGTGTCTCGGAGCTCCATCTTGAAAGGACCGTCCACGATGACGTCGAGGTATGGCAGGATCATGGAGAGTCGCTCGTCTGCAAGTATCTCTTCGTAGGTGAAGCCTGTCCAGCACCAGATTGTCTTGCCGGTCTCTTCCTTGATGCGGCGCGCAAGCTCGGTGAAGGCCTCCACCTGGTAGAGAGGATCGCCTCCGGAGAATGAGACGTTGCTCATCTCGTCGGCCTTGATGACGTCAAGGATTTCCTGCACGTCCACCCAGTGGCCGTTCTTCCTGTCCCATGACTGAGGATTATGGCAGCCCGGGCAATGGTGCTCGCATCCCGCACAGTAGATCGCCGTGCGGAAGCCAGGGCCGTCGGCCATGGTCTGCTCAAGTATGTCCAGTATACAGATCTGCATGGAGCAAAGATAAGGTAATTTTGCTTATATTTGGAAAAACTGTCAACCATGAACAAAATACTCTCTTCACTGGCAACGATGCTGCTGCTCTCGAGCATGATGTACGGGCAGTCGATCGACATAACACGCAAGGTTGGAAAGGTGTCTGACGAGGAGGTCGCAATGACCTCGTTCGACAAGGACACAAGTGCTTCGGTCCTGGTTCTCTGGGAAAGAGAAGAGATTGCTGTCGAGATGACGAATGACGGCAATCTGAGAAGGCATTGCACACATGTCGAAAGAGTGAAGATCCTCAAGGAAGACGGCAAGGACTGGGGAGACTATTCCTTCAGGCTCTATGACGCCTACCATGAGAACATGTACAACATCAACGTCACCACCTACAACATGGACGGCGGCCGCGTCACGGCTACAAAGATGCCAAAGAAGTCCATCTACCAGACGAGGGAGAACGAGACCACCTCTCTGACCTTCTCAGCACCGGAGGTAAGAGTGGGATCGGTACTTGAAGTTTCCTACGAGACACAGTCCGAAGACTACTGGGACATCGGAACCTACTATTTCCAGCGCTCCGTCCCGGTGAACTGCAGCGAACTGGAAGTCAACACTCCGAAGTGGCTGAGGTTCAGCCGCAACACGCGCGGTCCTCTGACCCTTGCCTTCAAGGAAGAAGACAAGTCATCCGTCATCTCAGTCCAGGGAGACAGGATGATCCTGGACACCCATCTGGAGCACTTCACAGGAACAGACATACCTGCGATGAAGTCCGAGGGCCATGTCTATGGCATCTCCCAGTACATGTCTTCAGTGACTTACGACCTCCTTGCGCTCGAGCTGCCCGGCAACTTCAAGACATACAGCAACTCATGGGATGACGTGGACAAGGCCGTACTGGATTCCGACATCTACACCGTGCTCAACTCCAACTGCAGGTTCAGGGCGGAGGTCGACGACATCATGGCACAGGACCTCACCCCGCTGGACAAGGTCGGCAGAATCATGGAGCTCACACTGAGCAAGGTCACATGGAACAAGAACAGGGCGCTGGTACCGGGAAGCGTCGGAGAAGTACTGACGGCAGGGACAGGTGACAGTGCCGACATCAACGCCATCCTGGGATCAGCCCTCAAGCATGCCGGATTCAAGGTGGACCCGGTCCTCATCCGTACCCGCAGCAATGGCATGGTGATGGATTTCCATCCCAGCATCAATTCCTTCAATACTTTCGTGCTCAAGGTCCAAGGCGACGGAATGGATCCTGTCTATCTGGACGGAGCGCGGAAGGACGCATACTTCAACATACTTCCTGCAGACTATCTTGTCAAGCAGGGCCGAATCCCTGGTGCCGACGGAAGCGGTTACTGGGAAGATCTCAGCAGCATCTCCAAGGCCAACACCGAGACTGTGTCTGTACGCGTAACAGTCGGCGCTGAAGGTACCATGGACGGAAACATACGTATGCAGTATATCGGTATCCCTTCCTATTCCGTGAAAGGAACATACCACGACACCAATGACGAGGAAAAATTCATCGACCTCTTCGAAAACGACATGTCGATCCAGGTCAAGTCCATCACGACGGAGAACATGGATGACTATACCAAGGTCTGCAGCATTGGAATAGACTTCGAGAAGGCCTGTGACGTCGCTGGAGACATGATCTATGTCCCTGCGTTCATCGACAAATTCCACAACAAGTCGGATTTCAAAAATCCGGACAGGCAGTATCCAGTGGACTTCCCTTGCAATGAGCTATGCAATTACGCGTTCTATCTGGAAGTAGCCGACGGCTATGTGATTGACCAGCTGCCAGCTTCGCAGAGACTGGCGTTCGCTCCGCTCGGAGCCTCAGTCCTTCTGCAGGCGACCAGGAGCAGTGACACTACAGCCACCCTGCAGTTCAGGTACAAGCAGGACGAGACGTTCCTGGGTGTTGAAGACTACCACGACCTTCAGAAATTCTGGGAGGCCCTCTGCAGCACCTATGAGTCGATGATAATCATCCGAAAAGCAGACTAGATGAGATTACTGATATCCATATTGGCGGTCCTGGCGATGCCACTGATTGCCGACGCTCAGAGCAAGCAAGCTCCGGCAGTCGTAGAGATGCTTCAGGAAGATTTCGTCATGTCATCCAGCGACAATGCAGTCCATACCGTAAAAAGCCGCATCACCGTGAATTCCGAGGACGGAAAGGAAGCGTCCGTGTTCTCAGAGACGACCGACAGCTACAAGACTCTCACGTCTTTCTCCGCGACGATCAGCGTCAACGGCAAGAAGATCAAAGCCAAGCTGTCAGACGTCGAGAAGACCCATGCCTCCGGATCTCTTGTCGATGACATAGTATCAAACTACTATGTCCCGGAAGCCGCCTACCCCTACACCGTCGAATATGAATATACGATATCCTACAGGAACGGAGTCCCTTCGTTCCCGGCGTTCCTTCCAGTAAGGACCTACGACATTCCTGTGACAAGCGCGTCTTTCTCGATCACCGTGCCTTCAGGGACCAGGATAATGTACCTCGCCACGGATGAGCCCACAGTCACCCGAGGCGGAGAGAAGGACCTGTACGTCTGGACATATCGCGACATCCCACCTCTCAAGCAAGAGGCACTGATGCCTCCGGTGCTGGAACTGGTGCCATACGTACGTGCATCTCCCGAAGAATTCTCCTGGGGGAAATCCAAAGGGTCACAGAGATCATGGTTGGACCTCGGTACCTGGAACTCGTCCCTGTTCCCTGCCGACAATGTTCCGGAGAATGTCAGGAACAAGATAACAGCCCTGACTGACGGCTGCAAGGACGATGCAAGCAAGATCAGGAAGGTCTATGAATACCTACGGGACAACACCAGGTACGTCAGCATACAGCTCGGGATTGGAGGATATGCTCCATCATCGCCGGAGTCAGTCTGCAAGACCGGCTATGGCGATTGCAAGGCGCTCTCTTATTTCATGCGCACACTGCTCAAGGAAATCGGGATCAACTCCCATTATGTCACGCTGAGCACAAAGGACAGAGACTTTGCTGAAGGATACTCGGCGATGGGTCAGATGAACCATGCGATGCTATGCGTCCCTGTCGGGAAGGACACGGTCTGGGTCGAATGTACAAATCCGTCCCTGCCGCTCGGATACAGGCACAGCGGGATAGCCGGCCACCAGGTACTTCTCGTCAAGGAAGACGGCCAAAGCAAGATGGTGCGAGTCCCGGACTATCCAGATTCCCTGAAGTATTCCTTCGAGCAGGCAGAGCTTACGCTCAGTCCGGACGGATCTGTCAAAGCATCCTGCCTATGTTCATTCAGGCTTGACGACGCAGAATCATACGCCGACATAAGGAAGTGGGAAGCCAAGAAGCAGCTGTCCAGACTGACGGGCGGATTCCGCGGTTCCGTAGGAGACTTCAGGCTGCTTGGCGTATCTGACAACTTCGAGGCCTGGGCAGGAGAGACTGACTACGTCCCACAGATTGACATCAGTTTCGAGCTGAGTTCCAACATGTATTCCAAGGTAATGGGTGACAGGCTTTTCGTCCCTGTGCCGATATTCTCCAGAAACCTGTCCGTCAGCCGTTCGGAACGAGTACATGAGATGTATGTCACAGGTTCCTCTGCTACGATTGACAAGATCATAGTCCATATACCGGAAGGATACAAGGTCGAAGCACTCCCTAAGTTCAACGACACAAGCACCCAGTTCTTTGACATCTCATCGTCAGTCGAGGAAGATGGCGACGTCGTCACCATCACCGTCAAGACAACGGCAAAGCCTGGCCGTTTCCCGAAAGAAGCCTATGAGGACTATCGTACAGTTGCCAGGAACTTCAACAGAATCTACGAAAGCAACCTGGTGCTTATCAGAAAGCAAGATTGATTCCGAAGGAAATCTGCTTAGGATCAGGGAATGCTCCCATTTCGACTCCGATGGAAGGATCTGACGTGATGACTGTTTCCGGATCAAGACCCGGATAATTCGTGAGACATACGAAATTATCCAAGGAAGCATAGATACGGATCTGCTTGGTCCATATTTTCCTAAGGAGACTCTCAGGCAGAGAGTAACCCAACTGTATCTGCCTTAGCTTGAAGAAAGAACCATTCCATAGATTGAAGGAAGACTTGTTCACAAAGGTGCTCCAATTATTGACTGACGGGTAAGCGGCATTATCGCCAGGGGCCTGCCAGGTAGATTCCCACAACTCGGCATAGGTATTCTGCATCGGAATCACCGCGGACCAAAGACATGAGTATATCTGATTTCCCGCTACGCCGGAGCCTGTCACCGCAAGATCAAAACCTCTGTACGCAAGACTGATACTGATGCCATAGGACAGAGGTGGAATTCCTGAGCCTATCTCCTGCTCATCAGCGTAATTGTATTCGCCATCTTCAACGACCTCGGCATAGATTCCTTTTCCAGTCTGCGGATCGACTCCAACAGCCTTGTATCCACGGAAGCTCCACATCGGATAACCCTGTTCGATGACCGTATTTACATTAAAGTCAGTTATACCAGTATTATAGGATCCTATGAGCCTTGTTATATCAGGTTCGAGAAATGAAGTCCTGTTACGCAGATATGAGACATTACCTGAGACAGACCATGAAACCTCTCCTATCCTGTCAGAGGCCGACAAGGAGAGTTCCGCCCCTGAATTAGTGAACGCCATATCAATCCTGGGGTCTGCTTGAAGGAGATAGTCCTTATAACAGAAAGTTTGCTGGCTCCTGTTATGGAAGTAATCCACCGACACAGAAACCTTCTCGTCCAGCAGGCGAACATCAATCCCGGCATCCATAAAACTCCTGTCAGTCAACATAGATTGAGAAGGTGAAGTCTCTGGAAAAGCCTTGGAGAAGTCTGAAAACTCATTCTGACTTCTGCCATATGAAGCACGAAGAGAAAGGAATTCAAAGGACCCTGCGCTGGCTGAGACTGAATATGACATATGAGGTTCCTCAATCATCTGAGTGCCCCGGCTGAAAGCAGCGCTGACAGCGTATCTGCCGGAGAACACATAACCAAGATGTCCGAAGTACCTGTATTTTCTGTCCGACTGGCTCCCCCGCTCCAAAGAATTGATGACAGCGCTTATATACTCCCCGCCCGCCATGGCTTCAATCCTATGTTTCCCGAAATCCCGGTTGTACGATACAGTCAGATCACCCTGATATCCGCTGTACTCATCGTCAGTATTTTCTGTATCACGGTAATCTGCATGATTGATGAAATCATAGTAAAACGGAGTGACCTCCATCAGCGAAGTGGATCTGTCACGGAAATATCCGAGTTTTGCACTTATCTCAAGACCTGACAATGGAGTAAATACGGCTGAAGACATCCCTCGCAATGAGTATCCGTCATACGATCTTGACCAGTAGTCCCTTCGCAGGAAAGGATGTCCGGTCATGGACACAAAAAGGTCAGCCAGATACAGGCCTGAGCAAGAATCTTTTGCCAGTTCGCTTCCGTCTCCTCCCAAGTACTGGATCTGATTTGATGTCAGTCCATCCTTATCAACGGTAACCGGTCGGATAGGAGGGGCTACCATAGCCGATATGAATGGTGACTGTGTATCATAAGTACCGGTCATTATGGTGCTGCCCTTGTGCTTCTCAAGGGAATTCGACGTAGAAAGGCGCAGCCATGGAGTCAGCTGATATGAGCCGTTGACCTGGGCAGACATACGATTGTATCTGTCCTTGTCACCAGCGAAGATCCCGTCATTCCCGATTACGCTTGCACTGACGAAATATGCGCCTTTGTCATTTCCTCCCTGGACTCCGAAGGTGTGGCGAGAGTTCCAGCTAGGTTCAGTCACCGCCCCAAGCCAGTCAGTATCCACGCCGGAATTGACGTCTTTGATATATTGCCCCAGTCCGTACTCTTTGGCAAAATCGATATACTGAGAAGCATCCATCATACGGCTCTTATGAGCGAGGCTTGCAAGAGAGAACTCATTCCGGTAGAATACATGTCCTTTCCCTCCTTTGCCCTTTCTGGTATGGATGATGACGGCACCCTCGCCTGCTTCAGCGCCATACAGCGCAACCGCTGCCCCCTTGAGGACCTCGATGGACTCTATCATTTCCGGTGCAAGGTACTGTACATCCTTGACCCTCAGGCCGTCCACTATGAACAACGGCTCTGTATCACGAATGAAAGATGAGAATCCTCGTATCTTCAGCCCTGGCATCGCACCTGGTTCGCCTGACGTGTTGAGGACAAGAACGCCAGCCATCTTTCCAGTCAAAGCCCTGACCGGATCGTTATAGGAAAGATTCCACAGTTCCTCTCCCTTGACGGAAGAAATCGCTGCGGAAAGAGAGTCGCTTTTACTTATTTCCTGGGCATATGCCTGAACTGATGACATTGCCAGCACGGTTGCCGCCGCAACTACAAAAAAGCGTAAGATTCTCATAAACATACATTTTGACCAAAGATAGTCATTTTACAGACATAACGGAGTGGTCCCGCGATATCAAGCGTCCTCCTCCGCCCAGTTTTCCATGCGGATTCCGGAGAAAAAGTTATGACAATTTCATTTTTAAGTGCATTTGTTATAACTTTGTGACATGACCATAAACACAAACATAATTCGCATAGGAAACAGCAAAGGCGTCATCCTGCCATCAAAGATTCTCAAGACACTCGCACTTGACGAGAAAGACTCAGTATGCATTATCGAGACCGAAGGAAGCATCGTCATCCGAAAAACAGAGGACGGAATCCCTCTGACTCCATTTTCAGCATTGGACAGATGGTGCGACGAGAACTGCCATGAAGAGTCATGTTCAGTCGAGGATGCCCTGCAGTATGTGGATGCAGTCAGGAAGGAGAGGAACGACAAGACTATCATGACATGGTAAGGGGAAAAAGGTATCTGATCGATTCCGACATACTGATAACCATGCTCAGGGACAGGACTGACAAGACCGGGCTGAGAAAAAAAGCCCTCCACGTCGGTCTGGACAACTGCTATGTGAGTGCTGTATCGGTAGCTGAGCTATCTTCTGGTGCCCATAAGATGAAATCAGAGAGAGGACTGTTCGAGGTCCAGTTCATACAGACAATCTTCAATATCCTTCCATTCGGGAAGGATGGATGTAAAGATGCAGAACTGTTCGGTGAGATAAAAGCCTCTTTGGCAACAGGAGGCACTCCAGTCGCAGACATGGACCTGCTGATTGCGGCATCGGCATTGGCCGGTGACTTCACCGTCGTCACACATAACATGCGCCATTTCTCACGAATCACAAACCTGGCCGCCGAAGACTGGCTTTGTGAGGTCTGAGAGCAAATCAAGCGTCCCTCTCCGCCCAGTTTTCTATGCGGATTCCGGAGATGCGGCTGAGGTAACCGCTTCTGACACGGCGGTTGGACAGGGGCCTCTCCTGAGACACACCGAACCTTGTACCTTGTCAATGATCTCAGGTTGCCGTTCCTCCGTTCTGCGTGCTCGTGGTACCCTGAACGCGGAGATGTGCTAGTCCTCACGATGTCCAGATGGAAGTTCAGTCCCTGACACGAAAGAAGGCGGCAAATGCCGCCTTCTGACTATAAGGATGCAGATATCCTGGTTAAACGCAATTCACCTAGCGACTGCTCTTCCTCATAATGTGCCAAATACGCATTGGGTGACTGTTTTCTCCGAATTGCACTGTCTAGGTGCAGACTTGACCTCTGCACCTAGACGGCAGACCGTCATTCTGTGTAGTCCATGACATATCAGCTCGCTAGGTGAATTACACCATCTGTCGGATACCAGAGTGATCAGATATCTTTGCCCACGCAAACACACTTTTCATACCCTAGCAAAACAAGAAAATGGAGGCCGATTACTCGGCCTCCACAAACATATCTGACGTTCATTTACGCTA
>JAKSJP010000009.1 GCA_024398105.1 Bacteroidales bacterium
GACTCGTTCTACGAGCATTGCAAGGAACTCCAGGCCAAGGGCTCTGTCTATGCAGATCTGGGCAAGGGAGCTTTCCGGAATGTCTATTCTTATGCTTTCAAAGTCTGGAAAGACGGTCTTGAGCCATCGCAAACCGTGCGCAAGGCGGTCCTGTTCCTGCTTGGCAAGGGCATAGGCCCATGGTCAGGGTACCATGATACCGCTGTCCTTTTCCGAAAGCATGAGGACGAAGCGGTCCTTGAGTTTGACAGATGGTGGTGGGAATGCCTTCAGGAGCGTGCCGGCGGCCATTATGAGCAGCTGATGCATATCTTTGCCCTGAAGGATACTCCGTCGTTGAAGGCGGACCTTATCGGCGGAGAGGGAGTAAAGACACAGGCGACTTAGTCTTACTCCTGTTTGTGAGAGCTGTGATAGACTCTGGTTCTGGGGTCGTGTCAACAAATTCAGGCTCACCTTTGAAATGGATTGCCAGTTTGTGGAGATCCCTGTCTCCGTATGGATAGTCTTCCTCGAACGATCCTTCGATGATGTAGTAGTCTCCGTCCTTTGTGATTGTCAAAGTTCCGTTTGCAGGATTAAAGACGCCATCTTCGATGAAATACCAATCGCTGTCGTAACTATAGAACATGGTATCAGGGCCGGAGATGGTTCCTGGAGTAAGGCTGGTATCGAAAGTAGACTTCAGTACGTATGTTCCAGTGATATCCTCGGTCTCTGAACATATGCCGATGCTTCCAAATGTGTCAATTGCGGCATCTGAGCTGCCTAAATCAGGGGTGCCCCCGATGAACTCCAAAATAGTGAAGTATATGTCGGAGCCGTACTCGGTCTTGTAATACTGTCCATATGGCTTAATCCTGCACTCATTGAAAGCAATGTCATAATCCTTGTCTATGGTTGATGAGTAGGTGTTGTCCTCAACGTTCATCATTTCTGGATTAATTGTCCACTTGATTTTGTGGGTCTTTCCTTTTTCGTCAAGGATGGTAGCGGAAATTTTTCCGTCCTGGATGTTGAGGGTTGCCTTGCTCCATAGTGTCCTGTGGTTGCGTATGCAGCATTCTTCTATATTGAGGGTGCCGGCCTTCAAAGAGTTGTCAAGTATATATTCGCCATCAGGGAGTCCTGCAGGGCAATTATGGGCGCTGAGTGTCTTGTCAGCGACGATGTCAAACGAGTAGCAGCAACTTGGCTCTGAATTGCCGTAATAGTATCCTTCATTGAAAAGATGAAGCACCCAGTTGGCTGTCCCATTCTCATAGTAGTCACCATAATAGATATACTCAGCGGCTACTATCTTGTCGGTCAGGCCACCCTCCTGCTTTACAGGAATTGATATGGTTCCTTCAGAAGAGCTGACAGATACACTTGCTTCACGGCCCTCGGTTGATGTGTTTTCTGTCACCGAAACAGTGAATCTGCTGTCTGTCACGGACTTTGTCTCTTTCACTGTCACCCAGTCGGCTGACGACTTAATCTCAAACTGGATATTGCTTGAGACGGTCACGCTGAAGTCTCCGCCCTCATATGAGGCGTCGATCGCAGAGACGCTGACGCCGAACACGTCATTCTGATCTTGCTCCACAGGCACGACGAAGGATTTGTCATCAGCTGAGACGGTGATTTCCGCAGTACGGACATCTCCCGTATTGTTCTCCTGCGCCTTGGCGGTGATGTAATACTCGCCGGCATTTCCACTGGCCTTGTCAAAAGAGATCCAGCTCGCATCCGAACTTGCAGTCCATTTGACGTTTGAGGTAAAACTGATGGTCATTTCACCTCCGGTTGAAGGGACCGAAGCCATTTTGATTCCGATGTTGTATATTTCAGGGACTACAGGCTTCTCTTCCTTCTGTCTGCATGCTGTAGCCATGAGAACCAGGGCGGCTGCCAGAAGTATGGTGATTTTCTTCATAATCGAGATGTTTTTCCAAAGGTAAAAAATAATCTAAAAAGATGTCTATCTTTGCGGATATCTTTACAGAATAACTATTAATCATGCGAAAAATAAGGACAATGATGGCTGCGTTATGTGCAGCCGGATGTTTATTCTCGACAATGAACTGCAGCAATAAGACAGCTGAGACCGATGGAAACTACATCGGTCCATCAGATCTCAAGATTGAAAATGGAGTGATGACTCCGGAGGTTCTTCTTGCGATGGGAAGACTTACCGATCCACAGGTTTCCCCTGACGGTAAGACCATCCTTTATGGAGTCAGCTATACCTCGATCGAGGAGAACCGTTCATGCAGGAATCTTTTCCTGATGGATGTGGACGGAAGCAACAAGATCCAGCTTACCCAGGACGGCAAGAGCATATCGAATGCACGCTGGTCTCTCGACGGCCAGTCGATCTTCTTCCTTCAGGGCGGCCAGATGTGGTCGGCTCCTGTCAATGGCGGCAAGCTCGGTACCAGGACACAGCTTTCAGACGTGCCTTCAGGTATCGGCGAGTTCAAGCTTTCTCCTGACCAGACCAAGGTCCTCTACATCAGTACAATCAAGAATGCGAAGGTGGACCAGGCAAAGGACATCGATCCTGCCCTTGACAAGGCCAGCGCATACGTGACAGAGGATCTTATGTACCGTCATTGGGACCATTGGGTTACCGAGACCCCAAGGACATATGTAGCTGCCCTCGGAAACGGTACCATAGTCCCAGGCAATTCGACCGACATCCTTGGCGACGAGCCTTTCGAGCTCCCTACCGAGCCTTTCGGTGGTGCAGAGCAGCTTGACTGGTCGACCGACAGCCGTCATATCGTATATTCTTGCCGCAAGCACATGGGCAAGCAGTATGCCTTCAGCACAAACTGCGGAATCTATCTCTATGACACCGCCACAGGCAAGACCACCACGGTAAAGGGTGACGGCGGTTACGACACTGACCCTGTATGGAGCCCTGACGGAAAGCATTTCGCGTGGATCAGCATGCCTCGCGACGGCTATGAGGCAGACGCTCAGCGCATTCTGGTCTGCGACGTCGAGACTCTTGGCGACGGTGCTCTCTCTGTCTCCAATATCCATGAACTGGCTTCTGAGCTTGACCGTGACAAGTCAGGTCTTTTCTGGACACCTGCAGGCGAGAGCCTCATGTTCAATGCTCTTGACAACGGCACCCAGAAGATCTATTGCGTCGGCCTTGACGGCACACTCCGCCAGCTTACCGCAGACGCTGAGCCTTATGACTTCTTCAGCCCGTTCCATATGAGCGCAGAGAACGGCACCTGTACTCTTCTCGCTACCAACTACTGCCTCAACCGTCCGGTGGAGATGATTACCCTCACAGTTGGCAATGAGGGCTATGCAAGCTGGACTCAGCTCAGCCATGAGAACGACCACCTCTTCGCACAGATGGATGAGCCGACATCGGAGAGCGTATGGCTCGAGACAGTCGACCACAAGCAGATGCAGTGCTGGGTACTCTATCCTCCTAAGTTCGACTCTTCAAAGAAATATCCTGCCATCGAGATCGTGCTCGGCGGTCCTCAGGGAACCAACAGCCAGGACTGGAGCTACAGATGGTGCTATCGTCTCATGGCTCAGCAGGGCTATATCGTGATCATGCCTAACCGTCGCGGTACTACTGCCTTCGGTCAGGAGTGGAAGGAGCAGATCAGCGGTGACTACCCTGGTCTCAATATGCAGGACTACCTCGTCGCAGGCCGCTATATCAAGAGCCAGCCATATGTCGACAAGCTCGCATGCGTAGGTGCGTCATACGGCGGCTATTCTGCCTATATGCTCGAGGGTCTCCATGGCGACCTTTACGACTGCTTCATCTCACACGCAGGTATCTTCGACGAGAAGCAGATGTGGTTCACTACCGAGGAGATGTGGTTCGCCAACTTCGACAACGGCGGTCTCTCTGAGTTCGCCTATGCGGAAGGTCAGCAGGGCCCTGCCGGCGACGGAGTGACCTTCGGCGGCCTTCAGCAGGCCGGCGCACCATATGCGACCAATCCGAAGGCGCAGCGCCATTACAGCCTCTCGCCTTCGTCCATGGTTACCAAGTGGCATACTCCTATCCTCTGCATCCATGGTATGATGGACTACAGGATTCCTTACGAGCAGGGCATGGCGGCATTCAATGCAGCACAGATGATGGGAGTGCCTTCAAAGCTTGTGGTATTCCCGGAGGAGAACCACTGGATCCTTCAGCCACAGAACTCCATCCTCTGGCACCGCGAGGTGTTCGGATGGCTTGAGCGCTGGCTCAAGAACTAGTTTGCTGACTGTCACATAAATGAATCTTAAGGTCCACGGCAATTCGCTATGGACCTTTTTTCTGCAAACTATCGGCTAAAATGTCTATATTTGTTATTTTGAAATTAATAGAGACAAAGGAATAATGAAAAAACTAATCGGCTATGTGCTCGCGCTGGCTCTCGGTATGTGCATGTTCTATGCATGCGGTACATCGAGAAAAGCGACAATGCTCAAGCAAAGACAGGAATCTGTCGGACTGGCACTTCCGAAGGAGAGTGAGTTCGTCCAGGAGGCTGTCTCTGCCCACAAGCGTCCTGACAGGATCGTGGTCAAAGGTGACGACGGTGAGGACCTTATCCTTATGAAGGCTATCAAAGATGATGAGACAGGAGAGATGGTAGCGAACGAGGTCCTTGAGGCCGCAGTCGTGACCGCCCGCTTCCGCAATAAGGCAGAACGTAACGGACAGGTGACCCTGGAATTCGATGTCCATGTACCGAAGTCCATGATCGAAAGCAACTGGCAGACAACCGTCCGTCCGGAGATGTATATTCTTGAAGATACCCTCCACCTCGAGCCGATCGTGCTCACCGGAGAGAAGTACCGTGAGCAGCAGCTCAAGGGATATGAGCTCTACGACCGCTATGTGGAATCTATCATCACCGATACGACCCGCTTCGTGAACCGCTTCCTTCTTGAGCAGTTCATCCAGAGAAACATCCCAGACCTCTGGGCCCTCAAGACAGACTCTACATTCCTCACTCCGCAGCAGTTCGAGACAATCTTCTCAGTGACTGACCGTCAGGCAGTGGACCACTATACCTATGGCATGAGGGTAAGACGCAACCGCAGACGTATCGGCAACAAGGACGCGATGTACGCCAAGTATGTCAAGAACCCTATCGTCACGGAAGGTCTCCGTCTCGACTCGATCGTGAACAATTCGAATGGTGACGTGACCTACTGCTACTCCCAGACCATCAAGACACGCCCTGAGCTCCGCAAGGTGGATGTGGTCCTCTCGGGAGACATCAGGGATGCAGTAAAGCAGATATATACAATCCCGACGACCGATCCGCTGACATTCTACATCAGCTCTCTTGCATCGTTCGTCCAGCCACGTGAGCGCTACATGACCAAGGTCATCGAGCGTCGCGCCGAGGCCAACCAGACATATAACATCGGCTTCCGCCAGGGCAAGACCGACATCGATCCTGAGTTCATGGACAATACACGCGAGATCAACCGCATCAAGGATAATCTCCGTGCGCTGATGGAGAACAAGGTCTTCGATCTCGACAGCGTAGTGATCGTCGCTCATGGTTCCCCAGAGGGATCTTACGCGGTCAACGAGCGCATCAGTGCCGGACGTTCACGCAGCGTTACAGACTATTTCTCTCAGTATATCCGCACCTACAGGGATTCTCTCGACGCGGAGAATGGCTTCCAGATCGACGAGTTCGGCAATGTGGTAAGAGAAGAGAGCGTCAACATACGCCTTGTCTCACACTCCATCCCTGAGAACTGGGACGACCTCAACATCTTCGTGGATGCAGACGAGGTGCTTACCGAGAGCCAGAAGGACAGCTATCGCAAGATTGTGTCAAGGGACCGCAACGTCGACCGTCGCGACAACCAGCTCCGTCGACAGGAGTTCTATGGCTATCTCAGCGATTCCCTCTACCCACGTCTGCGTACCGTGAAGTTCAACTTCCATCTCCACCGCAAGGGTATGGTCAAGGATACCATCCAGACCACCGTTCTCGACACTACCTACCAGAGAGGTCTCCAGCTTCTCCACGACCGTGACTTCGAGAAGGCAGTGGAGGTACTCCGTCCTTACAATGACATCAACACTGCGGTCGCATATCTTGCGATGGACTACAACCAGAGCGCGCTCAGCATCCTCCAGCACGAGGAGCGTACCGCTGATGTGAACTATATGCTCGCGATCCTCTACTCACGTCTTGGCGATGACCAGAGTGCAGTCGACAGCTATCTCCAGGCATGCCGCCAGGATCCGGCCTTCGTGCCTCGAGGAAATCTTGATCCGGAGATATCCGTGCTGATCAGGACTTATGGACTTAACAGATTTGATGACGAGGAGGAGTTTTAGGTTATGAAAAAGTTTATTCTTACTATAGCAGCACTCCTCGGAGCAGCAACCATGATCCCGGCTCAGAATGCCGAGCCGACACGCGAAGCGACCATGAACGGAATCTGGGACAACTGGTTCGTCGGATTCGGTGCAGGTACCCATACAATCGCGACCAAGGGAACCGGTGGCGGCTACAACGGCCGTTTCACCCCTATCGGAGATATCTATGTAGGCAAGTGGTTCAGTCCTGAATTCGGAGCCCGCATGGGTGTCGCAGGAGGAACCGTGTCACAGTGGGGACATGATCCTATGCCAGGCGTCAAGTTCGAGGAAGGCACTTTCAAGGGCAGCACCTGGATCAAGGAGACCATCGCACAGGAGTATTTCCATGCGGACCTCCTCTGGAACATATCCAACACTTTTGCCGGCTACAATCCTGATCGTGTCTATAACGCCATCCCATACATCACTCTCGGTGGAATCGCGGCTACAAAGCTCGTAGGCCATGGATCTGCAGGAAAGACGCTCGCAGCCGGTGCCGGCCTGCTCAATACATTCCGTATCAGCGACAGGGTCGACTTCAACCTCGATCTCCGTACCATGGCGTACAGAGGACATGTCACCGGTGACGCCCACGCAAGGAACGCCATCAGCGCAACCGCCATGGCAGGTTTCCTCTTCAATCTCGGTGACTATGGCTGGGACGCATCCCACAGATACTATGAGTCCGACGGTCTCGCATGGAACGGCTTCTGGGACAACTGGTTCGTATCCGGCGGCTTTGGTATCGCGACCATGGCAAGCCGCAGGAACGGTCTTGGCTACAACGGCCGTCCTACCGCCGCAATCGACCTGATGCTCGGAAAATGGTTCAGCCCCCTCGCCGGAGTTCGCCTTGGATATCAGGGCGTGATCCTCTCACAGTGGGGACGAGAGCCGGGAGACCATGTCATCGTCGGTGAAGGAGAGTACAAGGGCGAATCCCGCTTCAAGGAGAGATTCGGCTATCAGTACGTCCATGCTGACTTCCTCTGGAATCTCAATTCGACTATCGCCGGCTACAATGAGCGCCGCGTCTATGAGGCCATCCCATATGTCCATATGGGTTCGTTCCTTTCATATGATGTGGTCTCTGCCATCTCCCAGAGATATGTCGGCATCCTCAACATGGCAGGCGGCGTAGGCCTCCTCAACAATTTCCGTGTAGGAGAGAGAGCCCACGCCTATATCGACCTCAGAGCCCTCAGGACCTCGGGCAAGGTGACCGGCGATGCTGCTGCAGGTGCTACATTCGTAGCTACAGCCACGGCGGGTCTTTCATATGACCTGGGCGGATATGGCTGGTCTGACCACCGTTCCGACGTCGACCGCTTCAGATATGGCTGGGAGGACGGCAAGGCAGTCCGCAAGCCTAAGTCAGAGGCCTATCGCGACGTCGTCCTCAACGGTTTCGGTGACAACTGGTTCATCGGCATGGCCGGAGGTGTCATTTCGATCGCCGACAAGGGTACTGGCAACGGATGGAACGGCCGCGTGACCCCTGCTGCCGACGCATATTTCGGAAAATGGTTCAGTCCTTCCTTCGGAGCAAGGCTTGGATTGCAGGGTGACCTGATGTCACAGTGGGCTTACGACCCGGCTTCAGGAACCGTCCATGAGACCGGCACCATCAATAAGAATGAAGTACAGGCAGAGGCAGAGAAGGTATTCAACCTGTATGCCCATGCAGACATCCTCTGGAGCCTTGCGAATACTATCTATGGCTACCGTGAGGACAGGCTCTGGGATGTCATCCCTTATGTCCATTACGGCGCTACACAGACACGCAGCATACTCAGCGGCAATTCTATCGCCCGTCATTTCATGGGCGGTCTCGGCCTTATCAACGATTTCAGCATGACCGACCGTATGGGCTTCTATATCGACGCCCGTGCTGCGATCTTCAACGGAATCGTGACCGGAGACAGGAAGGCTACCATCGCAGGAAGCCTCACTGCCCTTGCTGGTATGAGATATAATATCGGAACCACCGGATGGCAGCGCCACTCTGGAGAGGGAGAGATGTGGAACGGCTTCTTCGACAACTGGTCAGCCGGTATCTCAGCGGGTATCAACACTATCGCGACCAGACGTAACGGCCTCCGCTACAACGGACGTATTACTCCTGCCGAGGAAATCTTTGTCGGCAAGATGTTCAACCCTAGATTCGGAGTCCGCTTCGGCGTCCAGGGCATGAAGTATTCAGAGTGGAACAAGGAGGCAACCAACGGCGTCCTCATCGAGCATGGCGAGTTCAAGGGCGAGCCTCGTGACCTCGAGGAATTCGCATTCGTCTATGCCCATGGCGACTTCCTCTGGAACTTGTCAAACACTATTGCAGGCTACAGCCCTGACAGAGTGTATGAGGCGATTCCTTATATCCATGTCGGCATCGTAGGCCAGAGTGCTACCAACACTCTCGAGAGAAAGGCTGTCGGCCATGAGCTTACCGGCGGTCTCGGTCTCATCAATAACTTCAGGATCAATCCTAAAGTCGACTTCTTTGTCGACACGCGAGCAGCTGTCTATGGCAGTGATTTCGTGAAGGACGCCCAGGCAGGGCACTCAATCAGCGCAACTGCCATGGCCGGTGTCAACTATAAGTTCGGACCTCGTGAATGGGAGTCAGCCGACGGAACATCACAGGACGACTTCCCTCGTCTGCGCAGATGGGCCGTATCGACCAATCTTCTTGGATGGGCTGAACTTGGAACAGCGAACGTCGAGGTCCAGTACGCACTCGGCCGTCATGTGACAGCTGATGCCATGGGCCGCGTCAACGCATGGACCTTCAGGAAAGATACCGAAGGACAGTTCGAGGACCAGAAGCATACAGCGGCAGTCGGTGTGAAGATATGGCCATGGTATACTTATTCAGGTCTTTGGATCCGCACTGCAGGCCAGGTCGCAACCTATGCTGCCGGCGGCATCGGCAAGGAGAAGAGGAACGAGAGAGGCGACGCCTATGGTACTGCTCTCTCAGTCGGTTATTCACTCATGCTTGCTCCATCATTCAACCTTGACTTCGGCATCGGCGGATGGGCAGGCTACAGAGATTTCCGTACCTACGCTTCACCGGCGATGGACAATATGACCGGACGTGACGGAAAGTGGTTCGCGGCTCCGAACGAGCTCAGCATCTCACTCATGTTCGTCTTTTAATTGACAGACTGAAACAACTACACACATAATTACACTGTTATGAAAAGAATACTGACATTGATCTGCAGCCTCTGCTCAGTCGCAGCCATGGCTCAGACGCCGTCCGAGTACAACCTCGCCGGCAAGATGTTCCCTCAGGTCAATCCTGACAGGACGGTCACATTCCAGTTCAACGCCCCTTCTGCTTCGAAGGTTGTGCTGAACCTCGGAAAGGACTATGAAATGACCAAGAATGAAAAGGGTGTATGGACTGTCACCACAGACCCTCAGGTAGTAGGTTTCCACTACTATGCCGTCAAGGTCGGCGGCCTCAGCGTAATCGATCCTGCAAGCGCTGTATTCTACGGCACAAGCAAGTACTCCAGCGCAATCGAGGTTCCGGAGTCTGCTGCCGAGGCAGACTACTATACTCCTAAGCAGGGTGTCCCTCAGGGAGCGGTCAGATCAGTACGTTTCTACTCGGATGTATGTAAGGAATGGAGAAGGATGTATGTCTATACTCCTGCTGAATACTATTCAAACCCTGACAAGCGCTATCCGGTCCTCTATCTCCAGCATGGAGGCGGCGAGGACGAGCAGGGCTGGATTTTCCAGGGAAGAGCCGACATCATCATGGACAACCTCATCGCGGAAGGCAAGGCAGAGCCTATGATCATCGTCATGAACAGCGGCTATGCACAGATCCCTGGCAGCACTGACAGCTTCGATGCCTTCGAGCAGATGATGACCGAGGAGGTCATTCCTTTCGTAGACCAGCGCTACCGTACCATCGCAGACCGTGAGCATCGTGCTACCGCAGGTCTCTCATGGGGAGCGAAGCAGGCGTATGACCTCGCCTTCGGATACCCACAGTACTACTCGGCTGTCGGTGGATTCAGCGGAATCATCGTCGTCGGAGACTTCGGTAACAGAGCAAATCCTGGCATCCTTGACAAGGCCCAGAGAAATGCTGCGTATAACGGAATCTTCAGCAATCCTAAGCAGTTCAACAAGGACTTCGATGTACTCTTCATCGCCAACGGCGAGGCCGAGGGCTCGCACCTTGCGAACATGTCGAAGACTCTGAAGAAGGCAGGCATCAAGAACACCTTCTATCAGTCTCCTGAGACAGCCCACGAGTGGCTCACATGGAGAAGATGTCTCTACAACTATGTCCAGCTCCTGTTCAAGAAATAACAACGTCGACCATGAAAAAGATTATAATGTCCATGGCAGCAGTGCTGCTGTCAGGTGCTCTTCTCAACGCTCAGGAGAGTGCAAGCACAAATATCACAGGCAAGGAATATCCTAAGGTCAATCCAGACCGTACCGTGACATTCCGTATCAACGCACCTCAGGCACAGACCGTCGCAGTCAATCTCGGTGGCGTGCATCAGGCTGTCAAGGGAGAGAAAGGCGTATGGGAGGTGACCACTACCCCAATCGTCCCAGGCTTCCACTACTATTCACTTGTTATCGACGGCGTGAGGGTGTCGGATCCCAACAGCAAGCAGTTCTACGGCAGCAACGCGTGGAGCAGCGGAATAGAGATCCCTGAGATCAACGTAGACTTCTACCTCGACAAGGACGTTCCTCACGGCGAGGTCAGGATGCAGCGTTACTGGTCAGAGCTCACCCAGAGCTGGAGAGTCTGCAACGTCTATGTCCCTGCGGACTATGACACGAACCTCGATGCAAGGTATCCTGTACTCTACCTTCTCCACGGAGCCGGTGAGGATGAGACAGGCTGGGCGACCCAGGGAATGATGTACAACATCATGGACAACCTCATTGACGAAGGTTCGGCAGTCCCTATGATCGTCGTGATGGACCATGGCGTAGCCAACATCCCTTCCATCAAGTCTGCAAGCATGTTTGACTTCACAGCATATGAGAAGGTCGTGATCGAGGAGCTCATCCCTATGATCGACAGGAACTACCGTACCTATACCGACAGAGACCATCGTGGCATCACAGGTCTTTCACTCGGTGGATTCCAGAGCTGGACCATCGCTATGAACAACCGTGACAAGTTCTCTTGGCTCGGTGGCTTCAGCGGCTCAGGCAAGGGCCCTGGCGCCACAGCAGACCTCTATGACGAATCACTCAACAAGGACTTCCACCTGCTGTTCATCAGCACAGGTACAAAGGAGTCTCCTCAGATGTACGCTACGGTCAAGAACTTCCATGACATCCTTGCAGGCAAGGGCGTGAAGCATGTCTTCTACCAGTCAGCGGGAACAGACCATGAGTGGCTTACCTGGAGAAGGTCACTGTACCGTTTCGTACCGATGATCTTCAAATAGTGCGTAATCCGTGTAGATTTTCCTATATTAGCAGAATTGTACTTAAACAGACCTGAACCTATGGATCTTTACGAAGAACTGAGTAAGGATTATCGTTTCAAGGAAGGATTGCATACATGTATCAACTGCGGTACCTGTACGGCAATCTGTCCTGCTGCGGAATTCTACAGATACGATCCGAGAAAGATCGTCAATACAGTACAGAGCAGAGACAACGCCCAGATCGAGGCGTTGCTCCGCTCTGAAACCATATGGTATTGCGGTGAGTGCATGAGCTGCCTTACCCGCTGCCCGAGGAAGAACGGTCCCGGCCTTGTCATAATGGCCCTCAGGGACCTGAGCGTCCGTCTGGGCTATTTCACAGATTCTGAAAAGGGACGCCAGATGCTCCCTCTCACACATGCCATGACCGGCAATATCCTCAATTACGGATACTGCGTCCATCCTAAGACATTCAAGTGGGAGGACCACCAGGAGTCCGGTCCTGTATGGAAATGGCACACCGAACATCTCGAGAAAAGCATGGAACGTCTCGGCGCAAATTACATGGGTGAAGGTCCTGGAGTGCTGAGGAAGATCCCGCAGGAGTCCCTCGACGACCTGAAGGCCATCTTCGACGTCACAGGCGGAACCGAAAGGATCGCCCTGGTGGAGGAGTATTCCAGGAAGAAGGCTCAGGAGATGGGCATGACCATAGAGGAATATGAACGCTATGCTTTCGAGCACTGCTCGGACGAACATTTCAACGACTAGTCAGCCATGATCTACGAAGGAAAACAGAAAATCTGGAGCGATTACCAGAAAGAGATACCTGACGACCACTGGTACTTTGTACGCAGCTGCATCCGTCAGAACTTTTTCCCTGCAAGTGAGAGAATGTTCACTGAGATAACCAGGAACCGTCTCGGCAAGGATATCTACGAGAACCCTTACCATACCACCTGCGGCGGCATCGCCTATCACTGTGACACCATTCCGCAGGAGACTGTCATGACGATCGTTGCGCGCCAGTTCGCCCTTATGACCGAGGCTGGCTACGAGAACTACGTGGCAAGCTGCATCACCTCGTTCGGAAACTATGCCGAGATCCTCGAGACCTGGCGTGAGTTCCCTGAACTCGAGGCCAGGATCAGGGAGAATCTCTGGAAGGCCTGCAAAAAGGAATTCAACAAGCCTAAGAACCTCGCGCACACCTCTGACCTCATCTATCACTGGAGGGAGAAGATCGCTGAGCTTGGAAAGTTCCGCCTTGTCGACAAGGAGACGGGCGAGCCTCTGAGAATCGTGGAGCATATCGGCTGCCACTATGCGAAGATGTTCCCTCACAAGGCTGTCGGCGGAGCAGAGTATCCTTATGTACTTGCCGGAATGGTAGAAAGCTGGGGCGGACAGGTCGTAGACTATCCTGAACGTCGCCATTGCTGCGGCTACGGCTTCCGTCAGTACCATGTGAAGGCTAACCGCGGATACAGCGTATCCAATACACATAAGAAGTTCGAGTCGATGGAACCGTTCCATCCGGACGCAATCATCACCAACTGCCCTGGCTGCCCTTACTTCCTCGACAGATGGCAGTATGTCATCGCCGAGCAGACCGGCAAGACCTATGGCAGGAACGGTTTCGGAATCCCTGTCTTCACCTACGAGGAGATAGCAGGCCTCATACTCGGCTACGATCCATGGGATCTCGGCCTCCAGCTCCATCAGGTCGCCGTCGAGCCTTTCCTGGACAAGATCGGCATCGAGTACGATCCTAAGGCCAAGTATCTTGGCCTGAACAAGGAGGATATCATGCGTCCTGAACTTCCAACCTCATTAAAGTGCTTCTGACATGAATAAGAATATAGTGATCATAGGCGGCGGAGTCGCAGGAATGGAGGCTGCAAAGCAGCTTCTCTCGCTGGGCTATACCCCGATGATCGTCGAGAAGGCTCAGTCTCTCGGCGGCCATGTGGCATCATGGTACAAGCTTTTCCCGGACATGACCCCTGCTTCGGCGATAGTGGACCAGCTCCGCAAGGACATATCGGGTGCCAACGTCTTCACCGGAACAAAGGTCGTCTCTATCTCAAAGGACAGGGAGTCATATGCAGTCGTCCTCGACAACGGCGTGTCGATCTCTGCCCAGGCGATACTTTTCGCGACCGGCTTCAGCCTTTTCGACGCGACAAAGAAGGAGGAGTACGGCTACGGTGTCTATGACCATGTCGTGACCAACGGCGATCTCGAGGCGTGGTTCAACGGAAAGGCAGACAAGCGTATCAGCAGCAGTCCTAAGGCGGTGGGATTCGTCCACTGTGTGGGATCCAGGGACCTCAAGGCCGGTAACAGCCAGTGCTCCAAGGTATGCTGTACGACTGCCATCAAGCAGGCGATCGAGATGAAGGAGAAGTTCCCGGAGGCAGATATCTACTGCTTCTACATGGACCTCCGTCTCTTCGGAAAGAAATACGAGGACTTCTATATCAACGCACAGCGCGACTTCGGTGTCCATTTCATCAGAGGACGCGTCTCTGAGGTGGGTGAGACAATCGACGGACGTATCCAGGTAAAGGCCGAGGATACTCTCTCGGGCAAGCCTCTCAAGGTCCAGCTCGATACCCTTGTGCTGATGTCCGGGATGGTCTGCAACAAGTCTGTCGGAGAACTTGCGCCCCAGGTGCGCCTGGACATGGACGACGACGGCTTCCTCAGGAGCAAGGACAACATCTATGACATCCTCAGGTCCAACCGTCCGGGAATCTTCTATGCCGGTGCATGTACCGGGACCAAGACTGTCCCTGAGACTCTCGCTGAGGCCCGTGCGGCAGCTGTAGAAATCCATAACTATCTGCGAAATGGCTGATTTCGGTTTCAGGCTCAGCAAGAGTTCAACCCTGGATCTTGACAGGATCGACACCAAGGTCTATGACCGCCTCTGCGATACGGACCCTGATGCCAGGACCTGCATGGCCTGTGGTTCCTGCTCGGCGACCTGCACTGCCGCCCCGTTCAGCGGTATGAGCATGAGGAAAGTGATCCTCGGCCTGCAGAGAGGCCAGGACGTACGTCCTATGCTCAGCAACTGCATGCTCTGCGGAAAATGCACCATGGTCTGCCCTCGTGGAATCAACACAAGGCATCTTATCCTTTCAATCTGCAGAATCTATGATAGATAGAATACCATCAGGCTTCCATCCGTTCGTCCTGCCGTTCCTCATCGGCATGGCGTTCGTGCTGCTGTACTGTGTGTACGGTATCTTCAGGATCCTGTTCCAGCTTCCGCACGAAGACAGGAGGAAGTTCCTCCTCTCACTTATAAACCCTGTGACAGCGGCGAAGAATGTACGTGACATCTTCTGCGACTGTCTTCTCCATGTCAAGCTCTGGCAGCGTAATCCTATGCTGGGCTTCATGCACTCAAGCATCGCATTCGGCTGGTTCATGCTCATCCTGCTCGGCCATATCGAGGTCTTCCTTTTCGTGCCGACCAGGATCAACCTGTTCTATTATCCGATCTTTTTCAATTACTTCGTAGCTGAGGTCGACCAGACGATGAACGGTGCGTTCCTCTTCTTCCTGAGTGACTTCTTCCTTCTGGTAGTCCTCTGCGGAATCGTGCTCGCCTGGGTGAAGAGAATACGCTCAAGGCTTTTCGGAATGCGCAGGACCGCGGTTCCGTCGCTTGTGAACAGAATCGCAATGTACGCCCTCTGGGCTATCTTCCCTCTGAGACTTCTCGCCGAGACCTTCACCGCCCATATCAGCGGCGGCTCGTTCCTCACGGGCCCTGGCAACTGGCTCTTCCGCCAGATTCTCGGCAATGATCTCTACTATATGCCTACATGGTGGGCCTATTCGATCTGCCTCTGCGTGTTCATGTGCCTGCTTCCGTTCTCAAGATACATGCACATCCCTGCCGAGATGATGCTCATCCCTATGCGCAACGCAGGTCTGAAGATACGTCATGCGAGGAAAGGTCTTGCCAAGCTTCAGGTCCTCACCTGTCCTAACTGCGGCGTCTGCATCGACGCCTGCCCTATGAGCGTCAGCAAGGCGAACATCAAGGACTGCACGGTCTATCTTACACGTCAGATCAGGCGTGGCAACGAGAAGCGCATCGCAGAGATCTCGGACAAGTGCCTGCTCTGCGGAAAGTGCGAGGCACTCTGCCAGGTTGGCGTCCAGGGCCCTGAGATCCGCATCAAGCAGCGCGAGGCCCGTAAGTTCAACATCTCCCAGGACTATTCGAACATCAGCGTAGCTGCTCCATCAAGTACAGGAAAGGTCCTCTATTTCAGCGGCTGCATGAGCCAGCTGACACCTTCCATAGGCCGAAGCGTCGTCTCGATCCTCGACAAGGCGGGCGTCGAGAATGTGTGGATGGACCGCGAGGGCGGGCTCTGCTGCGGACGTCCTATGCTGACTGCCGGAAGGACCGACGAGGCCATGGCTCTTGTCCACAAGAACGAGGAGGCCATACTCGCGAGCGGCGCCGACACCCTGGTCGTCAGCTGTCCTATATGCTATCGTATGTTCATGGAGAATTACACCCTGCCAGGAGTCAGGGTAGTGCACTATAGTGTCTATTTCGACGAACTCGTCAAGGCGGGAAGGCTCCACCTTGTCAAGTCGGACCTCTGCTATGTGTACCATGATCCTTGCGAACTTGGCCGAGGATGCGGCATCTACGAGGAGCCTAGAAGGCTCGTGGGCCAGTCGGCTGCGATCGCGGAGGCGGACAAGTCCCATAAGGAAAGCATCTGCTGCGGAGGCTCGCTCGGCTCGCTTTCCCTCAGTTTCAGACAACGTGAAAAGATAACCCAGGCTGCCCTGGAGAATCTATATACCAGCAAGGCTGACGCCATTGCTACCGCATGCCCTCTCTGCCAGGCGACATTGAGCAGGTATTCAGACCGTCCTGTCAGGGACATCGCGGAAATCATTGACAGACAATCAACCCCAACAACCTGATAATATGAGATTCAAGGCAACAAAGTACTCGCTTGTCAACATCAAGACGGGACGTGAATTCGAAGATAAGGGCTGGACCCTGAGCGACCCTATGGGTGGAGATCCTTCACTCATAAGAGCCGTGTATCAGAACAAGAAGTTCAACCCCAGGAACGACCTCGACGGTATCTACCGCTATGCGGACTGGATGCCGATCAACAGGACTCTCAAGGGCTCATGCGCTCCTGTGACCTATAAGTCAAAGGGACTTGCCAAGCATCTTGGACTCGAGAACCTCTACATCACATTCTCGGGATGGAATCCGAAGCTCGGAGCGAAGATGAAGACCTGCTCTTTCAAGGAGACCGAGGCATATACCATCCTTGCCCGAATGGACAAGAAGGAGAAGAGGACCCTTATCGTTCAGTCTGCAGGCAATACTGCCAGGGCATTCGCACAGGTCTGCTCGGACAACAAGATCCCGGTAGTGATCTGCATCCCTGCGGACAGCGGCCACGACCTTTGGTTCCGCAAGCCTCTCAACAAGTGTGTGAAGCTCATCGCGGCGCCTCACGGATGTGACTACTACGACGCTATCGTACTCGGTGAGAAGCTCGCCCAGTGTCCAGACTTCTTCCTTGAGGGCGGTGCCAAGAATGTCGCAAGGCGCGACGGTATGGGAACTACCATCCTCAGCTTCGCAGAGGCAACAGGAAGGATTCCTGATGCATATTTCCAGGCAGTAGGTTCAGGTACAGGCGCAATCGCGGCATACGAGAACGCTTGCCGTCTCGAGGCTTCAGGCGACTATGGCAAGAACAACATGAGGGTATACGTGGCGCAGAACTCTCCGTTCACCCTTATGTACGATTCATGGAAAGCTGACAGCCGTGCCCTTGTCGACCTTGATCCGGAGCAGGGACGCCGTCAGGCTGAGATCATCCTTGCGAAGGTCCTCTCGAACAGAAAGCCGCCTTACTCAGTGGCCGGTGGCCTCTATGACACCCTCAAGGCAAGCAACGGCGATGTGTTCCTTGCCGACAACGACGATATCATGTACTGGCTGATGAAGTTCCGCAACCTCGAGGGCTACGACCTCCTCCCTGCATCATGCGCCGCAGTCACAGCACTTGCGAAGGCAGTCGAGGAAGGCAGGATAGCGAAGGACGAGTACGTCATGCTCAACTGCACAGGTGGCGGTACCATGCTCGCGATGAGCAAGGGCT
This sequence comes from Bacteroidales bacterium, assembly GCA_024398105.1. Lineage (GTDB taxonomy): Bacteria > Bacteroidota > Bacteroidia > Bacteroidales > UBA932 > Cryptobacteroides. The sequence continues at coordinate 17,958 of JAKSJP010000009.1, forward strand.
ATGTCTTCAAGCAGCCTGACCTTGTGATCGACCCTGAGCTTCCTGCAGAGGAGGTCATCCGCCAGGTCAAGGAACTTTTCTAGATATATCACAAACACTATTACATATTACTATGCGTAAACTGATCACTGGCGCCTTCGTCATTGCCGCTGCAATGATGTTCACAGGCTGCAAACATTACGAGTATCCGTATCAGAACCCTAGGCTTTCTGTAGACAAGAGAGTCGAGAACCTTCTCAGCATCCTTACTCCTGAGGAGAAGATCGGTCTGATGATGAACGGATCAATTTCTATCGACAGGCTCGACATTCCTGCCTACAACTGGTGGAATGAGGCTTGCCATGGTATCTGCTACGACGACGTGACCGTGTTCCCACAGGTCATCGCCCTCGGTGCAACTTTCGATGCTGACCAGCAGTACGAGATCTACACAGCAGTGTCTGATGAGGCACGTGCCGTATGGAACACTACAGACCACCACCAGCTCGGCGTTACCGAGCCAAGCGGCGGTATCTGGCACAACGGTCTTTCATTCTGGTGTCCTAATGTGAACATCTTCCGTGACCCAAGGTGGGGACGTGGCCAGGAGACTCCTGGTGAGGACCCATACCTCAATGCTGTCATGGGTACCCAGACCGTGAAGGCTATGCAGGGAACTGACAAGAAGTACCTCAAGCTTCACGCCTGCGCAAAGCACTATGCTGTCCACTCAGGTCCGGAGCCACTCCGTCACCAGTTCGACGTCAGCGTATCGATGCGTGACCTCTGGGAGACTTATCTTCCTGCCTTCAAGAAGATCGTGAAGGAAGGAAAGGTCGAGGAAGTCATGTGCGCTTACCACCGCTACGAGGGCGTTCCTTGCTGCGGCAGCGAAAGACTCCTCCAGAACATTCTCCGCGAGAAGTGGGGTTACGAGGGCATGGTAGTCTCTGACTGCGGTGCTATCAATGACTTCTACAATACACGTAACCATGGTACCCATCCTGACGCTGCCCACGCTTCGGCAGATGCAGTGCTCGCAGGTACTGACGTAGAGTGCGGTACAGCCTACAAGTCTCTCAAGGAGGCTATCGAGAAGGGTCTCATCACCGAGGCTCAGATCGACGTCAACCTCCGCCGAATCCTCCGCGCCCGCTTCGAGCTCGGTATGTTCGATCCAGCTGAGAACCTCCCATGGGCAAACCTTGGTCTCGAGACCCTCAGCAGCGCAGAGCACACAGCTCTCGCAAACAAGGCTTCACACGAGGCTATCGTCCTCCTCAAGAACCAGGACAACGTCCTTCCTCTCAAGAAGAGCGGCATCAAGATCGCTGTCGTAGGTCCTAACGCAGACGATGCACGTGTAATCCTCGGTAACTACAACGGTTATCCTACAGCTGCCAACAAGCAGACCATCCTTGAGGCTATCAAGGCTGCTGCTCCAGGCGCAGAGGTCATCTATGAGAAGGGTTGTGACCTTGATGTCCCATACATCACCACCCATTATCTCGCACGTCTCAACGACGGCAAGGGTCTCCAGGCTCAGTACTGGAACAGCACTGATTTCAGCGGTGAGGTCGTAGCTACAGCAAGCTATACCCAGCCTATGACTCTCAACACCACCTCTCCGGCTCTCGCACACGAGGACTGCGCATGGGAGGAGGGCATGAACCTCAGCAACTTCTCAGCTAAGTACAGCGGAAGCTTCGTCGCTGACTATACAGGTGACATGGTCTACTCTGTACGCGGTAGCGGCAAGTACACCTTCTGTGTAAACGGCAAGACTGTAGCAGAGCAGCTCGAGGCTCCACGCGGACGCTTCGGTTTCGGCCGTGGCATGGCTCCTACCACCTTCCCTGTGAAGGCTGGTGAGACCTACGAGATCACCATCGAGCTTTCTCAGCCAGAGGCAAGGACATCTAACTTCAACTTCGATATCTACAGCCGCAGGGACGTTGATCTTGCACCAGTTGTGGAGAAGGTGAGCACGGCAGACGTAATCGTCATGGTCAGCGGTATCTCTTCAGACATCGAGGGTGAGGGTCACGACCGTTCATACATCGAGCTCCCTGAGGTACAGCAGCAGCTTCTCGCTGCCATGGACGCAACCGGCAAGCCAGTCGTTCTCGTGAACGTATCAGGTTCAGCAATGGGCTTCGGCAACGTCGAGAGCCAGTACGACGCACTCATCCAGGCATGGTACGGCGGTCAGGCTACAGGTGCAGCCGTAGCTGACGTCCTCTTCGGTGACTACAACCCTGCAGGCCGTCTCCCTGTCACATTCTACGCTTCTACCGAGCAGCTTCCTGACTTCCAGGACTACTCAATGCAGAACCGTACATACCGCTACTTCCAGGGTGAGCCTCTCTATGCATTCGGCTACGGCCTCAGCTACACCACATTCGCATATGGTGACGCAAAGGTTGCCGGCAAGGCTGCCAACATGACCCTCACTGTTCCTGTTACCAACACAGGTTCTGTCGATGGTGAGGAAGTCGTACAGGTATATGTGAAGTCACTTGACGATCCAGGTGCTCCTATCAAGTCCCTCAAGGGCTTCAAGAGAGTCCCTGTCGCAGCAGGCCAGACCGTGAACGTGACAGTCGAGCTCAGCAACGAGGCCTTCGAGTTCTACAACGAGGCTGCTGACGAGCTTGCTCTCCGTCCAGGTCGCTACCAGCTCCTCTACGGTGGTTCATCACTCGATGCTGATCTCAAGACAGTAGATGTAGCAATCTAATTTGCTCTGAATCAGGATATTACAAAATTGCTTTCGGTCAAAAAGCCGAAAGCAATTTTTTATTTATCTGATATTCAGTGAATTGCGTCAAGGAATTATATCAGCAGCAATACAATCGCTGCTGAAGCGAGAACGATGCCGCCGATCTGGACAGGTCTGAGCTTCTCCTTGAAGAAGATCACGCCGATAAGGAGCGAGAGGAATACGACTCCGACGTTGTAGAGAGGGTAGAAGACGACTGAGTCCATCAGGCCGAGCGCCTTGAGCATCAAGGCTGTGCAGCTAGAGTTGAAAAGTCCGAGGATGATGCCTCCCGGGATGGCCTTCCAGCTGAAAGGATGCTCGCTGAAGTGGCCGCGCACCAGATATGCCACGACGCAGAACACGGCTGCGGTGCTGAAGATGAAGAGCATTATGTTGCCCTGGTTGCCGTCCGTGCCGATCTGCGCCTTGAGGTACTTGAGAAGGAAATCACAGATGCCATAGGTCAGGAAAACAGCCACCGGCATCAGCGAATCACCGATATCGAACTTCTCCTTCCTGGTTCCTACATTGCCGAATATGAGGTACATGGCAACCAGCACCAGCGCAATCGCCAGCCAGTTGGGCGCCTGCTCATGGAAAGCGAAATAGCATGCGACGACAGCGAAGGCCATCGACGCTCTTGCCGAGACGTTCGTCACCGCCACTCCGGAGCGCTGGGTACTTACGGCAAGGACTAGGATTCCTCCCATGAAGAAAAGACCTTCGATTATGGCGAGCCATGCCCATGGTGCCCTGATTGCCGCCATGATGCTGGAACTCAGGCTTTCAGCTCCGTTCCCGCTGAGTACAAGGCTGACGGCGATCGCCGTCAGATAGTTCACGAAAACGCCCTGGAAGGTGTCGATCCCGATCTTACGGAACATCTTGAAACATACGGAAAGGGATGCGCCGCAAAGGATGGCAAGTATGAGATAGACCATAATCTTTCAAATTTTTGTCAGACAAAGATACGATAATTGCTTTATTACAGAATTATTTGCTAATTTTAACGGAAACTAGCCCGATAGGGCCACACACATAGAACACTAAATCTCGTAATATGAAAACTAGCATTCTCAGAAATCTGGCAGTAGCTGCATTCGCTCTTACCATGGGCGCTACAGCATTTGCGCAGCCTGCGCAGCAGCCTAAGACTTTCGCGAACCCTCTCGACGTCATCATCGGCAATGAGAGAGCATATCGTGGAGGTGAGCCTATCGTACTCATCTATCAGGATGATTACTATCTCTTCGTATCCCACAGAAAGGGTTACTGGTATGGAAAGGACATGCAGAACTGGACCTATGTCGACGCTCCGAACTATCCGGGCGGAGTCGTTTCAGTAGTCGAGATGGACGGACAGCTCATCGGCTGTTCGATGAACAACAAGAACGTCTATCGTGCAGTTGACCCTAAGAAGGGCGAGTGGGTGAAGATCGGAGAGCTTTCAAGTGACCGTTACGGCGATGCCAACATGTTCGTTGACGACGACGGCAAGCTCTACCTCTACTTCGGTTGGTCACAGATCATGCCTTTCCAGGTAGTCGAGCTTGACAAGAAGACCTTCAAGGAGAAGACAAAGCCTACTCCACTTTTCTGGAGCGACATCAAGAACCATGGTTTCGAGGTACGTAAGCCAGAGGATGTGATCTACTCTATCTTCAACGGCAGACGTGACTACAACCCTGAGGAGCTTCCTTGGATCGAGGGTCCATACGTAATAAAGCACAACAACCTCTACTACCTCCAGTATGCAGCCATCGGTCTTGAGTTCATCTCTTACTCACACGGTGTATACGTAGCCGACAACCCTCTCGGACCATTCAAGTACTCAGAGCACAACCCTCTTACCTTCAAGACCAGCGGTTTCCAGGTAGGTGCAGGCCATGGCAGCACATTCCATGACAAGAAGGGCAACCTCTGGACAATCTGTATGATCCCTGCACAGTACGGTGAGGGTGGCCGTGGCTCAGAGCTCGCCATCTATCCTACAGCAGTGGATGCTGACGGTGTAATGTATTCTAACACCGCATACGGTGACTATCCTCAGTACTATGCTGAGTACAGACGCGTAGGCGGCACTGAGAACTATACTGACTGGAAGCTTCTCTCAGTCAACAAGAAGCCTATCGTATCTTCTACACTCGATCCTAAGTACAAGGCAGCAAATGCCCTCGACGAGGACTTCAAGACCTGCTGGGCAGCAGCTACCGGCGATCCAGGTGAGTACTTCATCGTAGACTTCGGTGCAAAGGCATCTATCAACGCAATCCAGATCAACTGGGACCACATCGGTGCAACACCTGCTCCTGGCCGTCAGAACAGCGCGCCTGCACAGGCTCAGCCAGAGGTTACATACCAGTGCTATGAGGTCTTCACCTCACTCGACAACCAGAACTGGACAAAGATCATCAGCAAGCCACGCAACCTTGAGGAGCGCAAGCACGACTACACCGAGATGGCAAAGCCTGTAGAGGCTCGCTACGTAAAGGTAGTCAACGTATCTACATACGACGGTGCCAAGTTCTGTATCAAGGACCTCCGCGTGTTCGGTACCACTCCTAAGGCAAAGGTTACCCCTGTATATGACTTCCTCGCAGTCCGCAATCCTGAGGACCGTCGTGAGGCCAACCTCCTCTGGAACCCTGTTCCAGGTGCAGACGGCTACGTAGTACGCTACGGTATCGAGAAGGACAAGCTCTATAACAGCTACATCGTATACGACAAGAACACTCTCTACATGCACAGCCTCAACACCAACCCTGAGTACTACTTCCAGGTAGAGGCATTCGACAGCGGTCTTGACACATACCGTGAGAACTCTCTCGAGACCCTCGGCAGCGGTGCTGAGATCCAGCTTGCACAGCGTCCAAAGCAGGGCCAGTTCTCTGCATACCGTGAGCAGAGCAATGCTGTCATCCAGATGCTCAAGGACGGTCCAGGCGAGTATGTATTCGACAACGTAGTTCCTGGTAACTGGATCCTCAACCACTCATACGGTCCAGTCCTCTGGGCAGGTGAACTCACAGAGAAGGAGCTCATCAGCAACGAGGCAAACCCTGCACCTACAGTCGAGGCAGACCTTACACTCCTCGGTGTCGGTGACCAGATCACCGGTATCCTCCAGATGAAGATCATTCCTGGTAAGGAGAGCGGTAAGCTTGTAGTTATCAAGAAGTAATTTCTAAAGTAATAAAGACAGGCTGGCCGAGTAGACCAGCCTGTCTTTTGATATAAAAACCCCAGCAGTCAGTCTATGAAGAAATACACCCATGCGTGGCTCGCCATGATGGCGATGAAGCGAATCGAGAAATCTGCCATTCCGGAGGATAAGAAATCAGATGCCAAGGCACTTGTCAAATGGTTCAAGGACTACAGGGACTTCGTGATCTCAGGATCATGGTACCCTGATTCAGTGTTCAAGGACATGAGCTCCAGCCATATCGTCAAATACGAGCCTGACAAGACCAAGGAAAGCAGCTATTTCAGGCGTATGCCCGAGACTCTCGGTCTCTATCAGATGGGTCTCACTTCCGACAAGCTCGGCGATGCGTTCAAGATCACAAAGGGCAATCTCTGCGACAGGGTGGAGTCCTTCGCCGAGAGCCTGATCGACTCGTTCAAGATCCTTGACAGCGAGGCTTCAGGAGAGCCTATCGTACCTTCATGCAACCATATCGCAATGAGGTTCTTCATACTCTCGCACTACATCGCCGACTGCCACATGCCTCTGCATTGCGACGGAAGATCCTTCGCGAACAGCAATGCCGTCCATGGCTTCATCGAGGAGCAGTGGGATGACATGGTACGTGAGTCCTATCAGATCGACGAGGACAACAACCGCTTCTTCTATGATCCGGAAGGCTATCCTCTGAAATCCGAGACGGTCCATCCTGTGGTTGAGGCTGTCGAGAAGGAACTTGTCAACAGGGAGTTCGTATGGCCATGGGGACCTGACTGCAAGAACACATGGGACTACATGAGCGGTATCTCACAGTACTCATATCTCATGGCTTCAAGACTGGTTCCGGATGACAGGAAACCAAAGGATATCACTCCTGCATCTTACAAGAAGACGGATGCCTACAAGGAGCATTTCGACGAGTACACCACCATCATCCTCAACGATGCAGTCGAAAGCATCGCCAAGGTATGGCTCCACGCATGGTGCCGTTACCGTGACTGGTGGCGTGGCTGCGAGCTTGCCGGCCTTAAGGCGGAGGCCAGGGCCATGGTCTCAGAGATCGCAAAGGCTGAGAAGATAATCGCCGAGCATCCTGCCATGATCACAGGTCTCGAGGCAAAGGCGGCGGAAGCTCTTGCAAAGGTGGAGGTCAAGGAGGCTGCCCTCAAGGCTGCCAGGGACGCAGGCCGTTCAACAAAGACCAAGGAGAACGAGCTGGCTTCTGCCGAGAACGCTCTTGCCAAGGTGAGGCTCAAGGTCGAGGAGTCCAAGGAGGCTCTCCAGTATGCACTGGATTCCATCAATGACCTCAAGGCACTGTCAGCGGCAGCCGCTCTCAAGGTAGCAAGAAAGGCAAAGGAATACGGCATCTCCCTTGATGACCAGGATGATCCTGATGCCGTATAGGAACTGATTAAAAACGAGATAGTTGTTGGATACTAGCAGAATTATTTCTATCTTGCATCCTTGATGACCTAAAAGGCCGATATTCGATCTTTCAGTCTTCTTTCAGTTGCTAATTACGTGCTTATGGATAACAAGGTGCTAGATGGTTTCCTGCTTAAGCTGGGTACTGTCCTTTCTTTGACCAAAGACGCATTGCTTGCCGATTTCCTCGGCGACATGCCAAAATATGTTCCTGACGTCTCTGTCCTGGACCAGTCGGATTCGTATGACTCGTTCAAGGCCAATCTGTCAAAAGAGAAAGACAAGCTGTCGAAGTTTGTCGAGTATCTCTGTACCAGACTGGGCTATGATCTTACTGCATTCGAGAAGAATCAGCAGCTGGTCGATCTCGTCAGTTCGATCTTCGCGACCGTGGATTCTCTTGGGTCCTCGGTGAAGACGCTGGCCGGGAAGGGCCAGGAAGAATGGCAGAAAGAATTCGAGACGGTCATGACCCATGTCCAGGGTGAGAACGGGGAAAAGTTCACCACTGATGAGTTCTTCCTCGACCCTAAGGCTGCAGATGAGAAGCTGGCGTTCACTGCCGGTAAGCAAGGGAATTCTCTGACGGTTTCTTTCGTCGACATCGAAGGTGTCGGTGACGTCGGTGCCCTCATTACCACAATCAAGGATCTGATCAAGCTGATCAAGTCTTTCCGTGACTTTGAGTGGGACAGCATCAGGAAAGAGTACAAGGACTTCGGTGATTTCATTGAAAGCACATATTTCAATGAAAAGTTCGCGGAGCGCCTTTTCGACCATGTGATTTCAGTCCTTCTTTCAAAGGCGAAGGAAGTCTTTGATGAGGAAATCAAGATGATTTCCCAGTCGATCGGTGATTTCAAGAAGCTCATAGAGGACACTCTCAAGGAAGCAAAGGATAAGGTCGAAGGCACTGTCGAGGCTGCTGCAAAGGAAATCATAGACAAGATAAATGAGCTGAAATCTCAGCTTGACGCAATCCATAAGCAGTTGAGAAAGGCCGCCCAGAAGCTGTATGATGATGCTAAGAAGGCGGCGGAGGCTGCAGGAAAGGAGTTCACCAGGACGCTGGAAGATTTCTATAAGGAGGCATCATCGGATCTCTATTCTCAGTACACTTTCATCCAGGCCGAGATGTCAAGGCTCACAAAGGAAGCTCTTGGCGACTTCGGTAAAGTGGGAGAAGTCCTTAACAGGATCCATAAGATCCTTGACCTCTTCGGTATTCTGAAGACTCAGACAATCGAGATTGCAAAATATATTCCTGATACAGTCACACTTCCTAGTGTCGACATGGACGACGTGAACGGTCTTCTGAAAGATGCGTTCGATGTGTTCCCTGTCAAGGACATCAAGGATTTCATCAAGGATGCAGAACCTGTTGCAGAGGGTATCGTAGGAGCTCTCGATGCAGTGGGTGGCGTCACAGGTACGGGAAATCTTGGCTCAGATGCGGCCTCTGAACTTGGAAAGGACGTCAGTGACATCAAGAGCGAAGTCGACAAGTTGAAGGATATCAATCCTGGCAAGATCGTCCAGAATGCTGTAGAGGAAGCTCAGAAGAAGACAGACGAGGCTCTCGCAAAGCTTAAGTCGATGTGCCCGACCGTTGAGATAAATGTCATAGATTTCTCAAGAGTCCAGCAGCTGTTCACAAAGCCGTCTGAATATTTCAATGAAGTATTCCCTCTGAAGGATCTTGATGACGCGGAGGCTATTCTTGCCAAGATATATGAGGTCGCAAAGGCCTTCAATGCAAGTGTGCCGGATTTCAGTTCGGTTTCTTCAATCATCAATATGCTTCTCGCCAGAATCAGGAAGGCGATCGATGAGATCGTGAATTCTGCCGACAAGGCATATCAGGAAGCGAAGAAGGAAGTCCTTGCCAAGCTTAAGAAGGTCCAGCAGTTCATACTTGATATCAAGAAGGTCCTGGAGGCTTTCGCCATGGAGGTGAAGAAGCAGCTGACGGATGCGTTTGATTCGTTCAAGAAAGATGTCCTCGGAGCTGCAGACGAAGCCAAAGGCCTTATCGCGACACTTCAGGACGATATTCTGAAGACTGTCAATGAGGCTCTGGATGAGGCTAAGGCCAAAGGAAAATCCCTTCTTCCAGACACCAATATTAAGCTTAGGAGTATCCCGGGACTCGATGTGAAGCCGGATACCCTGATGTATCAGCTCTTTGCTGAACCTTTCATCAAAGTTGTGCAGCAGCAGGCAAAGGAGCATGATCTCTTCAAGGGATTCGATACTTCATCCTGGGAAGACGTCGTAAAGGAGGCTAAGGCAGGCGGAGACGGAGCCGTGGCCCTTCTTGCCGACTATAAGTCCATCCTTCAGGAGATCGATGAGCGTGTGCGCACAATCTTCGATCCGAAGACTTATCAGACCAAGTTTACGGCTGTCATGGAATCCCTCAAGGAGGAATTTGAGTCCCGGACTGCCGGAATTCCTAAGGATTATGATGCTCTCAAGAAGTTCGGCACAGATTCTCTTGACAAGCTTCTCAAGGGCGAAGACCTTAAGAATCCGTTCTCAGGATTCGATTTCAATGCATATTTCACGATCGTCGCTGACGGAGTGAAGGAGCTGGTGCCTACTGACCTTGATGCATATTATCTTAAGTTCAAGGAAGCGACCCTTGCTGCTGTCGAGAAGATGGTGGCCGGATCTTCGGCTATGCAGGGCGATATCCAGGAAGCCCTTAAGAAGGCAAAGAAGGATATCAGCTACTATAATGACCAGCTGAAGTCTTTTGCACAGGATATTTTCTCTGCTTACTGGAAGGAACTTAAGTCTGCAGTCTACAAACTTGTGGTCAGACCTCTGGTATCACTCGTCGAGACCGTCGTCAGGAAGTGGGTGCGCGAGCTTATCCAGAAAGTCATCACCGAGGTCATCGCCGCTGTCAAGAAGCAGGCGCTTCTCGCATATGACGAATATAAGGATGTCTTCAAGGAGGTCCAGGAGGATGTCAAGGACGCCGTCGCTCTCGTCAACAGTGTGAAGAAGGAGGCAGAGGCCGTTGCTCAGGACGTTACGGCTATGATTTCAGATATCCTTATGCTTTCGGAGAAAGCCAAGGGTATAAGCTCATGGCAGGATGGACTTGCATTCGCATTCAGTGTCTATTCGGCCATCCCTGATTCCGTGAAGGAATATGTCCAGGATCTGATTCCGCTTCCGAAGTGGAATTTCGATTCTGTCAAGCTGCCTGACTATAAGCTTGACATGAAGAACAAGTTCCTGGCAGTGTCTCTGTTTGACTATTCTTATGAAGATAAGAAAGATAACCATATCAAGACAGGAGTCTCATTCCAGCTGCTCGCTTTCGTAGGTGACAAGGCTGTCCTTAAGGAAGACGGTTCTCCTGAACTGGATTCCGAGGGCGATCCTAAGGTCCGCTCGGGTCTTTACCTGCTTCCTGCAATCAATGGTGACTACAACCAGGAATTCAATCTTGGTGAGGAACATAGGCTTGAACTGTCCGCTGCGGCTTCCATGAACAAGCTTGCAGGCGAGGCGTCGAAGAAGGACGACAAGTCCAAGGAGATCCAGAAGGCCTTGGCAGACGGTGCCATCGGTCTCTTCGTGACAAAGAAGGATGGATCCCAGTGGGAGCCTGAGTGTGAACCTCTGTTCTCTACCAAGGCGATCGAAGCCTGGTTCCAGATGACATTCAGAAGAGGTCAGGCTGGAGAAAAGGAGGCAAAGAAACTTGAGATCTACGATTCCGAGGTCCTCTCCATCACCATGGATGACTATCCTCAGACTTTGTACATCGGATACAAGGACGGATTGGATTTCGGCTATAAGGGAAGTGTGAAGAACCTTGTCTTCAACCTGGATCTCGCAAAGGTGAACTCATTCTTTGAGGCTATCATGAAGGATAGCATCAGCTTTAATCTGGAGTCGCTTGAGATCGGTTATGGCTACAAGGATGGCTTTACCTTCAATGGAGATGCTTCTGTACGTATCCCTATCAACAAGACCATTGATTTCAAGGCCGTCAAGCTTGACAACCTGGCCATCGAGGTAGGTCTTCCTAAGCTTCGTGGAGTCAGCCTTGGATTCGGTACCAATATCACTGCAGACCTGAGCGGAGTCAAGCTTACCATGGCGGACATCGGCTTCGCACTGGACATGAACCTTCTTACCGAGGATTATAAGTTCGGCGATTTCGACATCTCACCACAGTTCAAGATGCCTGATGGCATCGGCCTTTCAATCAACATCGAGGGCACCCTTACCGGAACCGGTGCATTGAAATGGAACAAGGAGACTGGCGAGATCATGGGAGCTGCAGAGCTGCGCATTCTCGAGATGTGCGGCGCCAGTGCGTTGTTCATACTCAATTCAAAGCCGGTGGATGGAGCTCCGTTCTCGTTCATGGGAGCGCTCTGCGTATTCTTTACCCCGAGCATCCAGCTTGGAATGGGCTTCTCACTTTCTGCGATCGGAGGTTCTCTCGGTATCCATAGGAGAATCGATACAGATAAGATGAGGAATGCCGTCAAGGACGGTTCGCTTACTTCCATACTGTTCGTCAAGGACCTCGACAAGCATCTCTCAGAGGTTCTTGCCAATGTGACGTCATATTATCCGGTCAAGAAGAACCAGTTCTTCTTCGGTGCGCTTGCACAGCTCAAATGGGCTGAAATATTCACGATTGAGGCTGGTCTCTTCGTCCAGGCTCCTTCTCCTGTCCAGATACTGCTCGCCGGAGGTCTTCACCTGACTATCGCCGAGGCGGTTGACAAGCTGCTGGCAATCAATGCCAATTTCCTCGGCGTCTTCGACCCTGCCGTCGGAATCTCCTTCGATGCCGAGCTCGTTGATTCAAGCATCGTGGGAATCGAGCTTCATGGCAGCGTTGCGCTCCGCATCTATTGGGGAGGCACGACCAAGGGCTTCATTCTTTCAGCAGGCGGTTTCCATCCTGAATACACCCCTGAGCCTGGATTCAATGTGGGCAAGATGAAGAGAATGGGCTTGAAGCTCGATTACTCTATCCTCAAGCTTTCGATGGATTCATACTTTGCTGTGACATCGAACACCGTCCAGTTCGGATCCGATACCCGTCTCCAGATCGGTTGGGACAAGTTCGGACTCAGCGGCTACATGTACTATAATGTACTCTTCCAGTTCAATCCGTTCGCATTCCGTTTCGATGCGGGTGTCGGCCTTGCAGTGAAGTGTGGAAGCTGGACCCTTATGTCAGTCGGTGCTGATCTTGACGTAAGCGGACCTGCGAAATGGCACATCAAGGGCAAGGCGTCCTTCTGGTTCATCCTTGTCAAGATCAAGATTGATTTCTCAAAGACCTGGGGCAAGAGCCAGAGTACATCAGACAAGAAATATATCGACATACAGTCACTCCTCGTCAAGTCGTTCGAACAGGATGAGAACTGGGCTGTGGTCAGAGGAGACCTTGTTGACGGTCTTGTCAACATCGCCAAGTTCGAGAAGGAGATGGGTCTTGTCATGAATCCTTTCGATACTCTTGATTTCAACCAGAGCGAAGTTCCTTTCGGAACCGATATCGAGAAATATGGCGAAGATCTTCCTGGAGATGTCATGCGCATTGAGCTTGACACTGTCGGATTTGAGGGTGACAGAGTAAAGGCAGCACATTCAGACCTTACTTCTTCATTCGCACCGTCACTTACAAAGAAGATGACGGATGCCGAGAAACTCCATGCTCCTTCTTATAAGGATGTGAATGCCGGATTCAATGTAAAGGTCGACCCTGATGCCGTCCAGATGCCGGATTCTGTTTCTTATGCTTCCGTACTGGAGTCAGATGTACAGGATATCGATCCTGATATCTGGGCAGCCTGGGAGAAAAAGGCAGCTGGTGTGAAGAAGAAAGTGACGGCTGCTTCGACCACTACGGAGGAAGCCTCCGCTATGGCTATGACAAAGAAGTCTGTAAGGCCGTCATCCCGTCGAACTGCTACGGGCTTCAACCGATACATCAAGGAACTTGACAGCAACTATACCGTAGAGACCAGGATAAAGATTGCGGATATCATCAAATGCATTGAAGAGGAAGATTATTCTGCAATCGAAGCTATCAACAAGGCTGCGACAGACGACGGCTCAAAGACAAGTGGAAATAAACGCGTCATCAGGCCGGTAAGAGTATCCAGGGAGGACCTTAGACATATCGTTGACGAGCGTAAGCTCAAGCGTGAATATGGACGACTTGAGATCCGTCGTGACAAGATACTGAGCAAGAACCTGGATGAAGTCCTGGTTGCTCCTCAGCCTCTTGTCATTGAAGAACTTACAGCAAAGGACGTCAAGAAGGCGGCGTCAAAAAAGATAATAAGCAAGAAATAGAGTTATGGCAGAACAGCAGACATATTATTTTCCGTGGTACAGAAAAGGTCTCGGAAACAGCATAACTGAAACTGATACATTGGGAAATGGCTCAGGAAGTGTTCTTGCGCGTCCTGAGGTCAAGGTCGTGACAGAGTTCAAGGCCTATGGGCTTCCTCATCTTGATGAAAACAAGAAAGAGGTAAGGCCTGATCCTGTGAAATTGACACAGAAGAAGGTTGTCAGGTTCGTCGGACCTGGAGATGTGCTTTCAGTAAGCCCGTCGGCGGTGATGAAGGTCAACCCTGCACCGGACAGCGATACCTTCCCTATGCAGTATTTCCCATACTTGGAATTCTGGGAGCCGGATTTCCCATGGAGATATACACCGGCCGCTCCGGATGGGAACAAGCTTCGTCCTTGGCTTGCCCTTGTTGTATGCAAGAGCAGCGACATCGATGTACAGAGACCGGCAACCGGCCTTGAATACTTTACTTTCAAGGGCGATAAGGAAAGCTTCGCAGAGCTGTTCGTCGATCCGTCTCAGCTCCACAAGACTGCACATGCTCAAGGAAGGGATGATAAGGCACCGGATTTCTCAAGAATTATTTCTTTGAGGAAAGACAAGGTCATGCTGGAACCAGGGACCATGTATACTGCTCTTCTGATTCCGACTTTCGAGACCGGCCGTCTCAGAGGACTTGGCATCAATGAGATCGAGGATGTCCCGGCCCAGGCTCCTGCCTGGGAAAGCACGATGGAATCTCAGAAAGCCCTTCACTCGGAGCGTCCTCTTGATTTCCCGATCTATTACAAGTGGACATTCAGGTCCGCATCAGACAGTTTTGACGTCCTGGTCCAGAAACTGACGTCCTATAAGAATACTAAGTCAGGCATAAAGCTGGACGTAAGCCAGATGGGCGAGGGCTTTGACTATGATGTCAACAGCAAGGGACGAAAGAGCATTTCTATGCCGGCAGCTACTGCACCGTTGGATTCTGACGCTAAAGAAGAGCCATTCCCATCTCCATCACGCAAGGAGGAGAAGGCTACATACCAGAATCTGAAGGCCCTTCTTGGGAACAGTCCTGTATTCAATGAAAACCGTAGCGCAATTGAAGGAAAAGCGTTCATGGGAGAAATCGACCCGGGAGATGACGACCCTATGGTTGTACCTCCTGTCTACGGAGCCCGTCATGCCCTTGCCACGGAACTTGAAAGTTCAGATAAGACAAAGAAATGGGTCGATGAGATCAATCTGGACATACACAACAGAGCTGCGGCCGGACTTGGAAAGAAGGTCATCCAGAACAATCAGGAAGAACTTGTCAACCGAGCATGGAAGCAGGTCGAGGCTGTCAAGGCCTTGAACGTGATTCTCTACAACCGTCTTGTAAGCATGAGGGCGAACCAGTCTTTGTATAACAAGACTGTCGGCTCTTTCGGAAGCGGTGACCAGTTCATTGCAAGCATGATCAATTATCTGTCGACGATGAAGAATGCGGGAGGAGATGTGTCGCTTTCGTCCATCATCAGTGACAAGCGTATCCCCTCAGGCTTTGCCAGCGCAAGCTTCCATAATCTCACTGACAGTGTTGCCAGGAGAGTGGCTGCTCTCGACGAGACGACGTTGATGGAGAATATAGTAAAGAACCAGACATTCAAGATAGGAGAGACATTGATGTCCGGTACTTCTTCTATCCAGGACCTGAAGAAAGCACTTGCCAGGATGAAGGGTGCTGCATATGCGGTCCTTACGAACAGTAAGTCCCCGATACATGGATATTCTGATATCGGATATGTTGTATGGGAAAATGAAGGCACCTTGTATGAGGACGCTTTCAACCCGCAATGGGCTATTGATGTGCCAACCCCGAGAGCTTCTTACCCTTTCCTGGCGGCCATCAAGGAAGGGAAACAGAACTGTGGACGATCTTTAAAGACGCTTCTAGAGAATGTATGTAAAAATTTAGACAATTTGTATAGAAGTAGCAGTATCACGGGATTTGCGTCACCTTCAGTTCTTTGGGACTTCATCGAGGCACGTAAACAGTTGATGCCGTCAGAGCAGGCAGTATACATGCCTGCTATAGTGAATGTTACGTCGAAGGAAGAGGTCCAGAAAAGAATTCAGCAATTCAAAGGCTTCCCTGCCGGGGTCAAGGGGCTTGGTCCAAGCAGTATGTTGAAGTATGTAGGCTCAAGTAATGTCATTTGTTTGGAGCCAGAGGAGTATGGTATGCTGTTCGGAAAGGACAAACTGATCACTAAGCTCGGGAAGGACAGCAAAGCTCGCTATTATGTGAACATCAAGGTTCTGACCAAAAAGGTCAGACATGGTGAGATGAAAATAAAAGATGACACATTGTTCTGGATCCATGCTTTGCCTTCATATGTGTCAGATCAGTTGTTTGAGGAGGATATGTTCCTCGTGATTACCGACGGTAGATTGAGCCAGACAGAATTGTCTTTGTCGTTGCTAAATTTTACTGGTGGAAATAAACCATCGTTGAAATCATTCGACAACTATCTGTCTAAAACCATGTTTGATGGACTTAGCACATCTGAAAGGACTGCTGTCATGGAGGCTGGGATGAAAAGCGACATTTTAGCTGAGATTCGTGATTACCTTGAACTGCCTGTAAGCTTCGCTATTGATACCAGCCGTCTTGACGACTCGATCTGCCAGACTTTCGAGAAACCTTCAGACCTGATGAAGTTCCTGGAGACCCCAAAGCCTGGAATGACTCAGCTCGTGAAGTTGATCGCTGATCTGGAAAAAGAACTCGAGTCGATGGCGACATCTCATGCCGCAGAGGCAAAGGAGGAATCTCAGCCTGCACCTTCGGCTGAGGTCGAGGCTGATGCAAAGCAGCTCAGCAAGGAATTCAACCAGAAAGAGGCATTCGCAAGAATGAAGGAAGTCGCCCAGGCGTATTATTCTATCTTCTTCTCGGATACAGAGGTAGGAAAGAGGCTGCGCGATGAATATATAGATGAGCTTCTTACATCAAAATATCCTATCATCGCATATCCTATCTTCCCGGAGCCGACATTCCATTATCTTAAACTGGTGGATGAGGGATTCGTTCTCCCTGGAGCTGCAGATATCCCTACGGATACGGTTTCCATGGTCATGAGCAATCCGCTCTTCGAGGAGGCATATCTTTGCGGAATGAATACGGAGATGGGTCAGGAGCTCTTGTGGAGAGAGTATCCTACAGATCAGAGAGGCTCTTACTTCAGGAAATTCTGGGATTCGGAAACCGACGAGAAGAGCATTTCGTCCGGCAACTATTTTGACATCAAGACGGTGCATTCATGGGACAAGAACCTTGGAGAGAACCATATGGCTTCCAAGGACGGGCTCCTCATCTTTGCTGTCAAGGGTAAGCTGATGAGACTATATCCTAGTACGGAGATCTGTCTTACCAAGGCAAAGCTGGCCGGTAAGGGAAAGGTCGGCTTCGATGATTCTCAGCCTGTGATCCAGCCGGTGATGCAGTCATTCCTTAACGAGGATATCTTCCTGGTAGGATTCAAGACAGATATCGGGACTTTGATGGGCAACCCTTCCGCTGGGGACTATGGTTACATCCTGACATTCAAGGAGAATGTTGAAGACCTGAATTTCACATGCGAGAAGTCTTATGATGGTGCAGAGCACTCGGCTGATGTCGCGCGTGATGTCGTCAACGAGCCATCCCGTTATGGTAAGCACATCTCATTATTTATTTAGATTGGACAGCTATGAACAGAACAATAGATCAGTCAACTCTTGCAGGAGCGTTTCAGAACACTCTGAACTCGATAAGTAGCAAAAGACCGATTCTCCTTTTCCCAGTAAGGTTGGAGACCGTGTATCGTAAGGCTGAGCGGTCGATAAGACCTGCCGGCAGTCAGACTGGTACCAAGGTATCTGCTACCGACCTGTGCGTCAGGATATTTCCGGATGAGATACTCCTTAATTACTATAATGAGAAGCTGACAGCCCAGGAAATCAGCGATGCCAAATATTTCTGGCTTCAGTGGTTCATCGCGAGTGGAAGTGACACCCGCGAGTTTGAGGCGTGGCAGGTGCTTTGCTCAAGATATGATGTAGACAAGGCGGCATGGCTGGCAAGGTGTCTTCACCCAGCCTCTCTGTCGGACTTCATGTCAAGACGACCATATCTGCGCATCAACAATGTCGAAGCTGCCATCCATGATACATACTCTCTCCTGGGAGATACGCTCCTTGATGAGGACCTTATAAAAAAGAGTGTCCAGGAAAGGAAACTGGAGGAGAATCTCCAGAAGATAGACGATCACCTCTCAACCATAGTCAACTGTGTCCGCAATGCGGAATACATCGTGGATTATCTCTATGACGCTATAATTGCGGTGATTGACTATCTCGAGAAGAGAATAAGGCTGTTCGTGGATTTCTATACCAAGTGTGAGTCGGAATTCGTCGGAGACCTTAAGACCATGGAGCTTTGGGATACTGACTATAACGAGCTTCTTGGTATGCAGAAAAGGGTGTCTGGCATTGCGTCTGAGTTCGAAGGAAGGAGGCTTTCCCTTGCTGAGATGGTCAAGATGTATCTTGACGACCCTAAGAATAAGGATGTGTTCCCTTCTGTCACAGAAGAGACGAGCGATTTCCCTGCTTCAGTGAAGTCAGACCTTCTACCGGACAGGTTCCTCCTTTTCGCGGAGGCAAAGAACGGTAAGACCTATGTCAGATATGGCAATCCTGTCAAGAAGGACCTTGACCTGGGCCTTGTCCCATCCAAGGACATGAGCGAAGATTTCAAGATGGATGCTGATTCCAATCTGACAAAGACCGGCAAGATCACCTGGATGACCGACTATGACGAGGCAGAGTCCTGCGGAATGGCTATCACGCTCCCAGACATCGGCTCGACTCCGTTCAACTATATTTACGTGCTGGGTATCAAGGCTCAGGATTCAGGGCACCATGTAATCGAGTGGACTAGCAGTGAAAGGTTGCTGAAAGAGCTGTTCCTTGGACACAACTATCTTGGCGAAGGCATGAGCATTGTCAGGAAAGGCACACCTACCAATCAGGTAGATGGGGCGGCTCCGATGGAGGACCTCTCTGACGAGGAGATAATGCGTCTGAGGTTCAATGTCGAGATAAAGGCAAGTGTTCCGTCGACCGGAACATCATCTGGCTCGGTTTCTTCGAGCGTCCTCCAGGGCGCTGATGCCGGTACTGTCCTCTCAAGAAACTTCAGAGGTACGGACTTCTCAAGAGTCCCTGGCCATGACAATATGGAATTGACGGAATCAGCCGTGGCTATGAGAGGCCTTTGGCGCAGATTCGTGGAGGACAGGGTGCAAGGAAGCGGCAATAGCTTCAAGTCGTTCATTACGGAGGTAGGAGCCTTCTTTGCTGACTATGTCAGGTCGACGGGCGTCTATCCCACTTTGAGAGTCGGAAAGAATCCATACGGTATCCTTCCTGTGACTGACTATATGTCAATGCTTGAGTCAATGATCCATTGTGATTCGGTAAGTTCTAATATCAAGTACCTGTACTATACGATTGCTAAGCTGGGTGCCAGATGGCAGCAACTGAGGAACGGCCGTGTCTACACCGTGGATAATCTTGGTCAGAATTCGGAAATAGCTTATCTGAAGCTTGTCTCACAGAATGCCCGTTCCGTAGAATATAGGAAAAGACTGTGCATAAGCACGCCTCTTATCAATAGCGGTAACGCAAAGACAGACCTGATCGGACTGAAGGAGGAAACTCCCGACTATTTCAAGTCGTCTTTGACTGATATCGTTGAAGACTATGATATCAAGGATATGATCGACGTGGTCAAAGTTGACCTCCCTTTGATATCTGATGAACGAGCAGCGGAACTTGTCGGAGAGTTTATCGATGCCATGTCATACAGATTGGATGCATGGTATACGGCCATGGTGTGCTATCTCATGGACAGACAGAGGAAGCTATATCCTGAAGGCGTTGCCCATCCGGCGATCGGTGCATATGGCTGGGTGTTCAATCTCAAGCCTGACAATCGTACCGAGGACCCTGACAAGGATCAGGTGATCAAAGATATGAAGCTGCCGAAGGATTCGACAGTCATTACGGATTCCAAATCGAGTCCTGCAGAATATATAGTAGCACCTTCTGTCCAGCATGCGATCACCGCTGCAGTCCTCAGAAGTGCCTATGTCGGCTCTGACGGCAGGGGAAAGGATCCACGCATGTGCATCAATCTTTCTTCAGCCAGGGCTCGCCAGGCTTTGAGGATCCTTGAGAGCGTGAAGGATGGAATGGCGACGAGCATAGTCCTTGGAACTGAATTCGAAAGGTACCTCCACGACGTGGCGAAGAATTCGGAATACAAGTTGGAGATGGACAAGTTCATCTATCCTCTGCGAAAACTGTATCCGCAGTCAGTCGACATCTTCTCTCCGAATGACAGCAGGGCGAAGAACTATACAATGAATGTCATCAATGCCGAGTCGCTTCTGAACAGCATTGTTTCTGATAAGAACAAGATTTATTGGAACAACAGCGGAAGACTTTCAGAATGGTTGGTGGAGAATTTTGACAAGGTCTCACCTCTGAATGAGCTGAAGAGCCTTCCTGAATGTCAGGACAAGGAGGAGATAGCTACCTTGTGCGCCCTCATCGAGAGAGTGTACGATTCATATGACGCATTGAACGACCTTCTTCTCGGAGAGGGAGTATATAGACTTGTAGCTGGAGACAAGGCATCTTTTGCTGCAATTTCCAATTTCATGGCAAAGGGCTCCGGCAATATCCCGTCTCCTGCGATCCTTGATACTCCGCTTGAGTATGTGGCAGTGGCACATAAGACAGTGCTGCCGATGCCGGCGGCTTCTGCCAAGCCGCTTTCGGTGCTTGCCAATGCTGAACCTAGGGTTGATCAATGGCTCCGTGGAATGATAGGAAAGATGTCCACAGTCGTGTTCTGGGTCGAGATGGGAGACCTGATCCAGAAGTCAAATCTGGAGATTCTCGACATAGATCCTGTTGAGTATCTCTATGCCAGCTCTTCCGAGCATGCGTTCATGACCCTTCTTGAGATCAAATGGAGGAAGAAGTACGGACATTACACTGAGAAGATCAGGATTGTGACCGGAGATCCGTCGCAGCTTGAACCAGGAGAAGTCCTTGACAAGGAAGACAACGAGTTCTCAATCTATGAGGATTCAATGAGAATTGACAATCTCCGTGCGCTTGTCTTTGGCTCACGTCCGCTCAGGGCCAGCGATTTCGCTCCTGGAAAGGATGTCAACGATGAGGCTTCCGTAGATGTTGAGGATCTCAGGAAGAGACTCGAGTCCACGACTTCTTACCTGAACAGTCTCAGGTCCAGGATACAGCTTGTCTATGATGAGACCGATGGAGAGGAATTCATAGATGATGAGACTTTGATGGAGATGTATTCCCTTGTGGCCGTTGCCATTGAATGTGGAATCTATGAAGCCTCAGTTCCATATCGTCCGGAACTGATGATCAGCCAGTATGACAAGATTCTGGAAAGACCGGTCTGGGACAAGTGTGTAGAAGTCCAGAGAGATCTCAGGAATTCATTGCTTTCAATAATCAGTCTTATTGATGATAAGCTGACATCAAGTTCAAAGATTGCACTCAGCAGTGTTGAATCATATTGTGAAGCGATCAGGAAGCTTACCCTTGCTTCATTCAAGGTACTTCCTCTGTTCAGACTTGAGAAAGCATTGGAGGATAATGAGAAATCCATACTCTCCAGATCTCTGGGCAGGTCGGTGAAACAGAACTTCAGCAATGCCACAGACCAGATTCTTGACGAATGGCTCGAAGAGACTGCTTCTGTCCGTCCTGGAATGATGCTTTGGGACAAGGCGTCAATGTTCAGCCTGGCTGCTGGAATCGAGACGGGCAAGTCAAGCATCTATCAGATCAAGGCCGACGGCAAGGCCGGAAACGAGTGGCTTGGAACAACCGTGTCATCTGAATCGGAACTCGATGATGCAGACACAATGGTGATCCTGTCAAGTTCCAACCTGAAAGAAGGTTCTGCAAACAGTGGCCTTGTCATAGATTCATGGATAGAATACATACCTTATCAGAAGCATACAGCCGGAATGTCCATACATATCGACCAGCCGGACGCAGAGGCACCTCAGGCTATTCTTCTGGCTGTACATCCTGATATTCCAGGGTCTACGAATTACAAAGAAAGATGGGATATCACAAAGGTGGCGGAGATTCTTGATTCAACGAGGTTCATGCTCCAGAACAGAGCAGTCGATCCTGAAGTGATCAGCACCGATGCAGAACTGTCGAAGGTCCTGCCTCTGTTGAGTGATGCGAACCTCAAGCTCATAGCCGGAATCGGAGGCAGCCTGATATCATTTACCTTGAAGCAAGATGAGTATGTGGCACGTGTCGGAGAGGAAATATTCCGTCAGATGCCAGGAGGATCAATTTTGGGCAGGTCTTTAAAATAGAATGAATTATGGCAGATAATACTCAGAACATCAGGAATTCCGAAAACTCACGACCTGCAAGAAAGGTCTCGACTACAATTAATCCAGACGATGTGCAATTCCTGCAGATGGCACAGGCACATCTCTCGGAGCCAAAGAAATACCATAGGATCGAGCCTGTGACAAGGACAAGCGATTACTCGCAGGCTCTTTCATACGAGGTCTATGATCCTCTGTGGATGCTTTCCCGCCAGTGGCAGATGGGTAGGTTCAAAGGCAATGACTGCGGATCTGCCGTCATCGTCAAGGTCAAGGCGGAGAGGACCAGCATTGACCATGTCGAGATAAACGAGGAGTCAACACCTTTTTCAGCGGACAGGCCTCTGGAGTTCGATGTGGAAAAACGCAATGTCCCATTGACTCCTTATGTACGCATCGAGTCTGCGAAACATTATCTGAGAATGCTTCAGAATTCGTCTTCGGACAAGGCTGCCCTGAAGAAGCTTCAGGATTCTCTCTTGCAATCATATCCTCTGGATGATTTCACAAAATGTGTCGACGCCGACGTCGAGGATCTTGAGGAGCTCAAGCTCACAGAGAATGAAGGTCTCAGGAAGCTCTGGGCCGTATATGGACGTCGCATGTTCGACGGCGTGAAGGCATATGAGGACTTCAGGAGAAGAAGTACATCTGCCCTGCAGCGCCAGTATGTCTCCTGGTTCGAGAAAAAATACAATCCTCTCCCAGCAGGAAGCGAAGGTGCATGGAACGGGCATAAGCTTGGCTATGATGTGAATCTTTATGCAGGCAACAGGCTGTCCGCGGAGGACTATGGTAGCGGAAGGCTGTCATGGTATAGCTTTGACAAGGGCCCAGAGTGTGGAGAGAAGAACACAGAGACCAAGTATCTTTCGTATCTTCCTGCTCCTGCTTCTTTCAAGGCAGCTCCGAACAGACGTCTGTGGGAGTTTGAGGACAACAAGGTGCAGTTCGGAAATTTTGCCAACGATGATGTGTCACAGCTTTCCAGCGCAGTCATGATGCAGTATGCGTCCATGTATGGAAACGACTGGCTGGTCGTTCCGCTGGAGACTTCCCTCGGCACCATCATGTCAGTTGATTCCATAGTAGTCAAGGATACGTTCGGACAGTATGTTTCCATCAAGAGGACTCCTGAGTCTGATACAGAGAATGGCGAGTCGACATTTGTTGACAGATGGTCGCTCTATACCATTGCCAAGGAGGACGCTTATGTCAAGGGAGACTTCACTACAGACCCTGGTCTGTTGTTCCCGCCTACAGTCCTCCGTTCTGAGGAGAGTGCGCCTCTTGAGGAAGTTCAGTTCCTGAAAGATGAGATGACGAACATGATCTGGGGAGTTGAGAATACCATTCCTGACCAGTGCGGAGGAACTTTGGATGGCCGATCATTCTCTGACAAGGTGCTGACAGTCGTCGATGATCAGAAAGGTGAACCGACATCTCCTGAGGAAGATGCCGAGTACTCATATCTCATACAGAACAGGGTTCCTCTCAACTGGATTCCATTCCTTCCTCAGAGGATGAAGGGAGAGCATAGAGAGATCATTTTCCGAAGGGGCCGTATGCCGATCTGGTACAATGGTAAGTACTGTTCGGCACGTCCTTCTACAGACCTGCTTTCTGTAAAGAAGTCTGCAGATGGGAAGGTGGTACCGAAATATATCTACGAAGAACAGGTCAATGGCAACGGTGTCAAGGTTGTCAAGACCGCCCAGAGAACCAGATGGGTCATGGGCCAGTCTTACAGTTGGCAGGGCTACGCCAAGAAGATATCAGGCTATCAGACCAACAGTGGACTCATGTTCGATGAACTTCTTGAAATAGTAAGGAAAGAGAACGAAAGAAATTCAAAAGAAGAGTAAGCCACGAGGTATCGATGACGAAAGCAATTCATATCCTGAGCACGGCTCCTTCCAGGATGAAGGGCAATGACGCATGTCTTCCTCCTCCGTTCGAGGTTGTGTGCGCGGTCCTTTCTGCCCTGATGTGGAAGAAGCTGAATGGCCCGGTCAAGTTCTACCTGGATACTCCTGCGTATGAGTATTTCAGGCAGCTTGACATATTGGATGTATGGGATGAGGTGGATACCGATGTGCTCGACAATCTTCCTGACGATATCAGCCCGATCATTTTCTGGGCTTCGTCAAAGTTGCTGGCTCTCGATGCCGAACCTGCACCGGTAGCCATGATTGATATGGATATCATATTCTGGAAGGATCTGAGCGGAATCTTCAAGGATTCTGAATTGACGGTCCTTCATAGGGAATATATAAATGACGTCTATCCTCCGAAGGAAGTGCTTAAGACAAGAAGGAATTACGAGTTCGACCCTGACTGGGACTGGACCGTGTGCCCGACAAATACAGCAATTGCCTACATTAAGGATCAGACTTTCAAGGACTACTACCTGTCCAAGGCAATGGATTTTATGAAAGGGAACCATGACATGCCTATGGAGATGGTCTCTCAGATGGTCTTTGCTGAGCAACGTATCCTGGCGATGTGCGCGACCCAGAAGAATATCCGTATCGACAGTCTTATCGAGAATCCTTTTGATGAGAAGAATGATCTGTTCACTCATCTGTGGGGCGCGAAAGAGACAGCCAGGAAGTATCCTTCACAGGCGGCAGTGCTTGTACAGTCGATGATGGAGAAGATAAAGGAACTGGACGAAACGGTCCATGACAAGCTTGACAAGGCATTCTTTGGCAAGAAACCTGACATGGAGGCATTGCTGGGACCTCTTGGCCACTATGTCGTATAGGATATTTGTAAATAATTGTGTAGCTTTGAGTACACAAAACTGAATCCTATTCAAAACAAATCAAATTAAACAGAACAAAGGTGATGAAAAAAGCCATTCTTACCCTTGCTGCCCTCGTATGTGGTGCAGCAGCTTTCGCTCAGGAGCCTAATATCCCTAGAATGATGGGACGCCCTGAGGTGAAGTGTGATTTCGATCCATATGTAGCAGAGCCGGCACGCTTTGACTACGCTACCAACGGTATCGCATACGGATCTCTTGAGACCGTAGAGTACAAGTCTGAGACTGTCGGCACAGTCAGAAAGGCTACCGTATACCTCCCTCCTAAGTACAGCCCTAAGAAGAAGTACCCTGTACTCTATCTTCTCCACGGTATCGGCGGTGACCACCTCGAGTGGCTCATGGGTGGCACACCTAACATCATCATGGACAATCTCTATGCACAGGGTCTTGCACAGGACATGATCATCGTCATGCCTAACGGCCGTGCACAGGAGGACGACAGAGCTATCGGAAACGTATATGCAGGCTCAGCCGCTTTCGCAAACTTCGAGTTCGACCTCATCAACGACCTCATTCCTTTCATCCAGAAGAAGTACAATGTCTATACAGACAAGGCTCACCGTGCAGTGGCCGGCCTTTCAATGGGTGGCGGACAGTCTCTCAACTTCGGTCTCGCACACATGGACCTCTTCGCTTATGTCGGCGGCTTCTCTTCAGCACCGAACACAAAGCAGCCTGAGGAACTCATCCCTGACGTGGCAAAGACAAAGGCTGAGAACACACTCCTCTGGATGGTATGCGGATCTGAGGACGGCCTGATGTACAACAGCGCACGCCTCAAGGCATACTGCGACCAGAAGGGTGTCCCTTGTACCCTCATCGAGTATCCAGGCGAAGGACACAATTTCGTAGTCTGGAAGTACGGCCTCTATAAGTTCGCTCAGCTTATCTTCAAGCAGTAAATACCATAGGGAGCCATCGCCTGAGCGGTGGCTCCGTTTCGAATAGAATACACTCACCATGAAAAGAATTCTTTCAACAGTATCCCTGATCGCCCTTTCGCTTGCCCTTTGCGCATCTGCGTCGGCAAAGAAGGACAAGTGGGTCACGACCTGGGCGACGGCAGTCCAGAAGGCCGAGCCGCACAACACGGCACCGGACCCTTACCTCGCAGACAATTCGTTCCGTCAGATAATCCAGACCTCGATCGCCGGCAAGGAACTCCGTCTCCACCTCTCCAACATCTTCAATGAGGACGCTACCGAGATCAAGGGTGTCGAGATCGCAGTAGCAAAGACCATGGGATCCTCTCCTGAGATCGACGAGTCTACGACTGTCGCTCTCACTTTCGGGGGAAAGAGTTCTGTGACCATGGAGGCAGGTTCTGCAGTGGTGTCCGACCCTGTTAAGTTCAAGACAGGCGAAAGGACCAATCTCGCCATCACAATACACTATGGCTCGATTTCCAGGACCACCCTCACCAGCCACCCTGGTTCCCGTACGACCTCCTACATCGCCAAGGGCAATACCAGCGATTTCTCTTCGCCTGCAGCGAAGACTGACCATTGGTACACCATCGCGTCCATCGATGTCATCCCTGTGAAGAAGGCGGCTTCGATCTGCGTCCTCGGTGACTCTATCACCGACGGCCGTGGTACCACTACAAACGGACAGGACCGCTGGACCGACCAGCTCTCGAGGAATCTTCTGGCAAATGGAAAGAACCTCAGCGTGCTCAACTTCGGTCTGGGTGGAAACTGCATCCTCCGCGGAGGTCTCGGACCTACAGCGAAGAGCAGATACGAGCGTGACCTCTTCGGCCAGTGCGGTGTGAAGTACGTCATCCTTTTCGAGGGTGTCAACGACCTCGGTGGCTCACGCGACGCGATGCAGACCGCCGAAGACATCAAGAAAGTATGGCAGGAGATCGCGGACAAGGCTCATGAGCGTGGCATCAAGGTGTTCGGCGCGACCGTCACTCCTTTCAAGGGCAACAACTACAGCAGAGGTAACCATGAGGAAGGCCGTGCTGCTCTCAACGAATGGATCCGTACCAGCGGCGTCTTCGACGGCGTCATCGACTTCGATGCCATGGTAAGAGACACCGAGGATCCCCTCAGGCTCGATCCTTCATTCCTCTTCGAGAACGACTGGCTCCATCTCAATGCCAAGGGCTATGAGAAGATGGGCAAGGGCATAGACCTGAAATTATTCGACTAAACCAAAATAGTACTGTTATGTTTAAGCTTACTAAGAATCTTGGAATCGTAGCAGCTTCAATTCTGCTTCTCGCTTCCTGCGGAGGAAACTCTTACGAGTATCCATTCCAGAATCCTAAGCTCTCTATCGATGAGAGAGTAGAGGATCTCCTGAGCCGTCTTACTCCTGAGGACAAGATCGGTCTCATGATGAACGGTTCGACATCAGTCGACAACCTTGGCATCCCTGCCTACAACTGGTGGAGTGAGGCTTGCCATGGTATCTGCGCACCAGGCGCTACTGTCTATCCACAGGCAATCGCCCTCGCTGCTACATTCGATGCTGACCAGCAGCTCGCAATCTACGAGACCGTCTCTGACGAGGCCCGTGCAAGATGGAACACCACTGACCATGAGCAGTTCGGCAAGACAACCGCTACAGGCGGTATCTGGAACCAGGGTCTTTCTTTCTGGTGTCCTAACATCAATATCTTCCGTGACCCAAGATGGGGCCGTGGACAGGAGACAAACGGTGAGGACCCATTCCTCTCAGCAGTCATGGGCTCACAGGTCGTAAAGGGTATGCAGGGCAACGATCCTAAGTATCTCAAGACCCACGCCTGCGCAAAGCACTACGCAGTACACTCAGGCCCTGAGAAGGACCGCCACAGATATGACGCAGTGGTTTCAATGAGAGACCTCTGGGATACATACCTCTCAGCATTCAAGGTGCTCGTGAAGGACGCCAAGGTGCAGGAAGTCATGTGTGCATACAACAGATATGAGGGCGAGCCTTGCTGCGGCAGCGGCCGTCTTCTTACCGATATCCTCCGCGACAAGTGGGGCTATGACGATCTCATCGTCTCTGACTGCGGCGCTATCAACAACTTCTATACAAAGGGTCAGCACGAGACTCATCCAGACGCAGCTACCGCATCTGCTGACGCAGTCCTCGTAGGTACTGACATCGAGTGCGGTACAAGCTACACCCACCTCGTAGAAAGCCTCGAGAAGGGTCTCATCAAGGAGACTGACCTCGATGTGTCTGTACGTCGTATCCTCCGCGCACGTTTCGAGCTCGGTATGCATGATCCTAAGTCTATGGACCCTTGGGCAAACCTCGGTGCTGACGACATCTCAAGCGAGGCTCACCATCAGCTCGCGATCAAGGCTGCACGCGAGTCTATCGTCCTTCTCAAGAACAACGGTACACTCCCTCTCGCAAAGAACCTCAAGATCGCTGTCGTAGGTCCTAACGCAGACGACGCTTCTATGCAGAACGGTAACTACAGCGGTACTCCTACCGCAGAGCATACCCTCTCTATCATCGACGCTATCCGCAAGGCTGCCCCAGGTGCACAGATCACCTTCGACAAGGTCTGCGAGCTCGTTGACCCATATCTCACAATCAACCGCCTCACCTCTCTCAACGA
Source organism: Bacteroidales bacterium (assembly GCA_024398105.1). Taxonomy (GTDB): domain Bacteria; phylum Bacteroidota; class Bacteroidia; order Bacteroidales; family UBA932; genus Cryptobacteroides. The sequence goes on from JAKSJP010000009.1 coordinate 46,546, forward strand.
GGGCAAGGGTCTCCACGCTGAGTACTTCAACAACCAGAAGTTCGAAGGTGCTGCAGTCGCATCTGCAGACTACGCAGAGGCTATCAGCCTCCGTACCATGGGTGACTACCGTTTCGCTGAGGGCGTGAACGCAACTGACTTCTCTGCAAAGTACACCGGAAGCTTCACAGCTGACTACACAGGTGACATGTTCTACCTCCTCAATGCACAGGGTGCTGTCGTCCTCAAGGTGAACGGCAAGGAGATCGTGAACGCTGCCGAGAACCCTAACGCAAGAAGAGGCCGTGGCAACCAGGTTCCTACAACCAAGTTCCCTGTAGTCAAGGGCCAGACCTACAATGTCGAGCTTACCTACAGCAAGAGCAACGAGGGTAACGCATTCATCAACTTCAACCTCTGCGAGCGCAGGCTTCCTGACTACCAGGCAGCAGCCGCAAAGGCTAAGGATGCTGACGTGATCGTAGTGGTAGGTGGTCTCTCAGCCCGTCTCGAGGGTGAGGAGATGCCAGTCAACTTCGACGGTTTCGACGGTGGTGACCGTACAAGGATCGAGCTTCCTGCAACCCAGAAGCAGCTCCTCGCTGCAATGGATGCTACAGGCAAGCCAGTCGTATTCGTTAACTGCTCAGGTTCAGCAATCGCATTCGCTGACGTTGAGAACCAGTATGACGCACTCATCCAGGCATGGTACGGCGGTGAGGGTGCAGGTATCGCACTTGCAGACGTCCTCTTCGGCGACTACAACCCTGCAGGCCGTCTCCCTGTCACATTCTACGCTTCTACAGACCAGCTTCCTGATTTCTATGACTACAGCATGAACGAGCGTACATACCGCTACTTCACAGGCAAGCCTCTCTACGCATTCGGCTACGGTCTCAGCTACACCACATTCTCATACGGTGACGCTAAGCTCTCAAAGACTTCTGTAAAGGCTGACGCAGTAGACGTTGACGTTACTGTTCCTGTAAGCAACACAGGTAGCCGTGACGGTGACGAGGTCGTCCAGATCTACATCAAGGCCCTCAACAACCCTGACGCTCCTATCAAGTCCCTCGAGGGCTTCAAGAGAGTCAACATCAAGGCCGGTGCTACAACTGACGTCACAATCAAGCTCTCTGCAGGTGCATTCGAGTTCTACGATGAGGCTATCGATGAGCTTTCAGTAAAGGCTGGCAAGTACCAGATCCTCGTGGGCAGCTCTTCAAATGACTCAGATCTCAAGGCCTACGACTTCGAGGTCATCTAATCGCGTATGATGAAGAAATTCATGGCAGCTCTTCTGATCCTACCATAGTAAGCGTGGAGGGCGGAAAGGTCCAGGGCGTCGAGACAGAGATCCCTGGAGTATGTGGATCCACGGCGGCGCATATACAGGTGGCTGGGGCTATGAGATCGAGTTCGACGGCAAGGAGTGGGCAAATAAGGACGTAGTCCTCGTCACCATCAACTACCGTCTCGGAATCTTCGGTTTCATGGTACATCCTCTCCTGTCCGCAGAGAATCCTCAGGGCATGTCAGGAAACTACGGTACAGCTCCCAGATAGAAATATTCTTGTTCCGGTTGTTGCAAAAGGATTGATTTTCCTTTGTAGCAACCGGATTTTAAATTACCTTTGTGCCCGTTAGTTAACGAGTCTTACATATGGGTGGATTATTCGGAACCATTGCAAAGGAAAAACCTTGCACCACTGATCTGTTCTACGGAACGGACTATCATTCGCACCTTGGTACCCGCCGCGCCGGAATGGCTACCTTCAGCAAAGAAGAGGGATTCTTCAGAAGCATCCACAGCCTTGAAAGTTCATATTTCAGAACCAAGTTCGAGCCGGAACTTCCAAAGTTCAAGGGAAACTCAGGAATCGGTGTGATCAGCGATACTGATGCTCAGCCTCTCCTCATGAATTCGCATCTTGGCAAGTTCGCTATCGTCACAGTCGCGAAGATCAACAACCAGGAAGGCATCTCCAAGCGTCTTCTTGAGATGAACCTGCCTTTGAGCGAGTTCAGCAGCGGAAAGATCAACCCTACAGAGCTTGTGTCTCTCATCATCATCCAGGGAAAGAATTTCGTAGATGGTATAGAGAAGGTCTATGACATAGTCAAGGGCTCGTGCACAATGCTCCTCCTTACCGAGGACGGCATCATAGCTGCACGTGACAGCTGGGGACGTACACCTATCGTGATCGGAAAGAAGGACGGTGCCTATGCAATCGCAAGTGAGACTACCGCTTTCTCGAACCTCGGATATGAGATCGAGCATTTCATCGGTCCTGGTGAGATCGTCAAGGTGACCGCCGATGGTTACGAGATCCTCCGCAAGGCAAACAAGCATATGCAGGTCTGCTCATTCCTCTGGATCTACTACGGTTTCCCTACAAGTGTCTACGAGGGCAAGAACGTAGAGGATATGAGAAACACCAGCGGTGTGCTCATGGGCCAGTCAGATGATACTGATGTAGACTGCGCCTGCGGAATCCCGGACAGTGGTATCGGTATGGCTATCGGCTATGCAGAAGGCCACAAGGTCCCTTACAAGAGAGCATTCAGCAAATATACTCCAACCTGGCCAAGGTCGTTCATGCCTTCAAACCAGACCATGCGTGACCTCGTAGCCAAGATGAAGCTCATCCCTAACAAGGCTATCCTTGACGGCAAGAAGGTGCTCTTCTGCGACGACAGCATCGTCCGCGGAACCCAGCTCAGGGACAGCACGAAGCTTCTCCACAGCCTTGGAGCCAAGGAAGTCCACATGCGTATCGCATGTCCTCCTCTGACCTATGCGTGTCCGTTCATCAACTTCTCTGCAAGCAAGAGCGAACTTGAGCTCATCACCCGTCGTGTCATCCGTGACTTCGAGGGCGATTCAGACAAGAATGTCGAGGCTTATGCGACTACCGGTTCTCCTGAGTACAACAGGATGGTGGCAGAAATCGCGAAGAGACTGAATCTGGACTCACTCAAGTACAGTACTCTCGAGTCAATCATCGAGGCTATCGGCCTTCCTAAGTGCGACGTATGTACCCACTGCTTCGACGGTAGTTCATTCTATACCCTCGAGCAGAAGAACGAGCAGTAAGTCGGTTTCCTACTTCTTATGGATATAGTTGCCTGACCAGAGAATAAGGATCGAGGCAACTGTGACTGCACCTGCGGTGAGGATCATTCCTACACCGACGGCTATGCCGATCGCTGCAGTCATGAAGATACAGGTGGCGGTGGTCAGTCCTGACACACCGTCATGTGTCTTGATGATGAGGCCGGCTCCGATGAAACCGATGCCGGTGAGTATCTGTGCGGCGAGACGTGCCGGATCTCCGTTATGGAGGTCCATGTTGGCCTGGCAGATATAGATCGAAGCCAAGGTCGCGAGAGTCGAACCAAGGCAGATGAGCATGAAGGTCCTGATTCCTGCTGGGTGCTTATGAATCATTCTTTCTATGCCGATCATTCCTCCGAAAAGGAGACTGAATCCTAATCTTACCAATGCTATAGTCTCTGTGATTTCCATAACCGATTTTTTTGCAAATATAATCATTATGTTATCTTTGTCAATAAGCCTCGGGCACTTACGCCCGTAGCGAAGGTACCATGGTCATAAGGACAATCAACGGGAAGACGCCTCAGATAGGCGAAAGGACATTCGTGGCGGAGACGGCAGCCGTCCTGGGCGACGTCGTGATCGGCGAGGACTGCTCAGTCTGGTACAGTGCTGTCGTGCGCGGGGATGTCAACTCGATAGAGATCGGGGACAGGGTCAGTGTCCAGGACGGCACGGTCATCCATGTCTCCGGAGGGGAGGGCGGACGCGTCCATATCGCCAGCGACGTCGTCATCGGCCATAATGCGACCCTCCATGCCTGTACGGTCGGAAACCATTGCCTGGTCGGAATGGGCTCTACGATACTCGACGGCGCGGTCATAAGCGACGGGTCCATGGTAGCAGCGCACGCCTTGGTACTTGGAAGGACCGTCATCGGCCCGAACGAACTTTGGGGCGGGGTGCCTGCGAAATTCATAAAGAAAATCACGCCCGAATTCGTCGCAAGGTCAATCGACAATGGCGTACAGTCGTACGTCGAGTGGGCGAGAATCTATAGGGAACAAGAATAGATATGACAGATATCTTTGCGGCCGACGGCTGGCTTTGCCAGACAATCAACACAGCGAGTGACGCAATCTGGACCTATGTCCTGATCGCTGTCCTCTTGTGCTGCGCCGTCTGGTTTACCGTCAGGAGCCGCGGCGTCCAGTTCAGGATGTTCCGTGAGATGGTACGCCTGCTCGGAGAGTCTGCCACCAGTTCCAAGTCTCAGAAGCACGTCTCTTCATTCCAGGCCTTTGCTGTCTCAGTGGCGACAAGAGTCGGAACCGGAAACCTTGCCGGAGTGGCTACAGCGATCGCTGTCGGAGGACCTGGCGCTGTGTTCTGGATGTGGCTGATAGCCCTTCTCGGCTCTGCGACTGCCTTCGTCGAGTCTACTCTGGCCCAGCTGTTCAAGAAGAAAGCGAAGGACTCCTTCATCGGAGGCCCTGCCTACTATATCATGCAAGGCCTGAAGATGCCATGGCTCTCGGCCCTGTTCGCGATCCTCATCACAATCACATTCGGCCTGTCCAACAACTCGATCCAGAGCAATACTATCTGCAGCGCGATGGATGTGGCATTCGGTTTCGACCCGAAAGTGGTGGGAATCATCCTCACGCTCCTCACTTTGGCTGTCATCCTTGGTGGAATCCATAGAATTGCAAAGGTCAGCAGCGTGATTGTTCCGGTCATGGCTATTGGATATCTCGTCCTTGCGCTCTATGTCGTCCTGAGCAATGTCACTCTTATCCCACAGGTATTCGGCGTCATATTCAAGGACGCCTTCGGCATTACCCAGATTGCAGGTGGCGGAATCGGAGCGACGATGATGAACGGAATCAAGAGGGGCTTGTTCTCGAACGAGGCAGGTGAGGGTTCAGCACCTAACGTTGCCGCTACCGCAGATACCAGCCACCCTGTGAAGCAGGGTCTTATCCAGGCACTTGGAGTCTTCACGGACACTCTCGTGGTCTGCAGCTGCACGGCTTTCATCATCCTTTTCAGCGGTCTGGACACCACGTCAGGCCTCAACGGAATCGCTCTCACCCAGGCCGCCCTCGAGGCGGAGATCGGTGCCTTCGGCAAGAATTTCATCGCCGTCGCCATCCTCCTTTTCGCCTACAGCAGCATCATCGGCAATTACTACTATGGCGAGGTCAACATCCGTTTCCTCACCGGCAGGAAGTCCGCGCTTGCGGTCTACCGCATCCTCTCGGGCGGTGTGATGGTACTTTTCGGCGCCTTTGCCAGCCTTGACCTCGTATGGAGCATAGGCGACTTCTTCATGGCTCTGCTCACAGCGGTCAACCTCTTCGCAATCGTCCTCCTCGGCAAGTATGTCTTCCGTCTCCTGGCCGACTACAACGCCCAGAAACGCGCCGGCATCAGCGATCCCGTCTTCCACCGCTCCCAGATGCCCGACCTTGACCTCGACTGTTGGGACTAGGGAATCTTAGCCTAAGACTCAGGCGGGATGCTGTAAGACAACGGGGCTCTGTCCATCCTCGCATCCTGCGTCATTCGCTCCACTCATAACTTGTCTGCTGCGGCTGAGGTCGCCCCTTATGTCTTCAGCATCCCGCCGCCCTTCGCTGATATCCCCGTCCTTGGTCATCTCTGTGGCGTCCCTGTTGAAAGGTCAGGACGCAGCTGGATCCGGAGGGAATGTCGATGCGGCGGAAAGCCGAGCAACCGGAGGGCTCCGTCTTGCGACGGCGTGTGTCTGACGACCGTTAGACGCGCAGCGGCTAAAAGGGAGGAGTTAGCCGTCGAGGAGACCGCAGGGCAGCGAGCAGCCGCATCGACGCTGACCGGAGGAACAGCTGCGTCCTGGCCTGTTATGCAGAGGATGGACAGAGCCCGTTCCCAAATGATCAACGCTCGGGAACGGGAGAAAAGGGGAAATAAAAAACGAGCGACCGTTGCCGGTCACTCGCATAAGAATCTTTAAGCCTGGCTTATCGGAGCTGGAAGATTACAGGGAAGGTATAGGTTACCTTTACTGCGCGGTCTCTCTGCTTTCCTGGCTTCCACTTAGGTGAGCTTGATACAACACGTACAGCCTCCTTGTCAAGTGATGAGTCAACACCACGGAGAACCTTTACGTTTGATACTGTACCGTCAGCGTTTACAGTAAACTGGAGAGTTACACGACCCTGAACACCATTCTCCTTTGCGATCTCAGGATAAACGAGTCTTGAGTTCACCCACTTTGAGAATTCGTTAGCGTCACCGCCATTGAATGAAGGCTTCTCCTCAACGAGCTGGAAAGGAATAGCTTCCTCTTCCACAACCTCTTCCTCAACTTCCTCTACGTAGTCCATGATCTCAACGCCGAGTGCGTCGTTGTCCTCAAGGTTCATGAAGAGGTCGTCAGCTACCTCGATGTCATCGTCCACGATGTCGATGGCGTCAGAAAGTACAGGAATCTTAGGTGCTGCTTCTGGCTCTGGAGGTGTCTCCTCAGTGATAGGAACCATATCCTCGATTTCTACGATCTGCTCAACTTCCTCGAACATAGCGGTCTTTTTCTCCTTTGCTGTGTACTCGAAAGCACCGTAGAGCACAAGAAGAGCGGCAATGAAACCGATCTCTGTGAAAAGCAACTTCTTGTTTTCAAGACTTGCCTTGGCTGATTTCTTAATTTCCATAATCGAATGGGTTAATGTTTTTTCTGTTGCAAAGATACATAGTATCAAGTCCTGCACCAAAAAAATGGCCCGAAATAAACTCTCGCGGGCTATTTTTACCCCATTGATTATCAATAAGTTACATGTCGCGTGATTTTAAAGAATCTCTCGCGTTTTCGTAAAGTATTGATAATTAAGAGTTTAGCGCATCAAGGAAAATCTCCTTGTCTGGAGCCTCTGACTTGGCAATTCTACCCTTCAGACGGTAGATCCTGTTATATACGACAGGCTTGTCGAGCTCGAGCAAAGTCGACATCGCGGTGCTCGAAAGACCCGATGCGGCGAACACGAAAATGCGTATGTCATCCTCTTTGAGGCGAGGGATCTGCTCCTTGAATTTCGTCACGATTCCGTCGCGGCTGTTGTCGAGCATCTTCTCCAGGGTCTCGACCTGCTTAGGGTCTTCGCGCAGACCGACGATCACCGACTTGACCTCGGAAAGGATCTTCGGCTGCAGGTTCTCGGTGCCCTCGTAGACATAGTACTTCTCGCAGAGACGCTCGAGCACATCGAAGTTAGGGGCGGACTTGAGCCTGCCCTTCAGCTCCTCGGCAAGGGACATGAACTTCTCCCTTTCCTGCTTTTCTTCCTCGAGCATCCTCTCGGTGTCGATCTTCTTGACCCTGAAATACCCGAGCAATGAGAACAGGGCTGCGAGAAGGATCGCGGCGATGAGCAACGTCCTGAGCCTTGCGGCGCGGAGCTTCTCCTGGGCGGTGTTGCTCTGCTCGCTGAAATAGTCCATCTGGTATCTCATGACAGAGTCCCTGAGACCGTTCAGCTCGACCTTGCTGTTGTATTGCATGACTTCCTCGAGGGAAGAAAGCGCTGTCTTATAGTCTCCGTTGCGGCTGGCGATCTGGTACTCGCGGAACTTCACCTGGTTCTTCTCCTCGTCGGTAGAGGCGAAGCGGTTCGCCGCCCTCAGCCATCTCTGGGCGTCCTTGTCGTTGCCGAGGAGGGAATTGGCATAGGCCAGCATTCCGTATTCGCGGCTCTGGAGAGGATATCCCAGCTCCTGGCTGATCCTGGAGAGGATGTTGATCGCAAGTGCCGGGTCCTGGTCCTCCTGCTCGAGGCAAAGGTTCGCGTAGGCATCGAGAGCGTTCGACTCCATCAGTGAATCCGCAGCCTGATGAGCCTCGTATATGACTGACCTGAAGGCCTGCTCTGCCTGGCGGTAGTCCTCGACATTGTAGTAGGCTAGGCCGGCCTGGTAGAGAGACTGCCTTGCGTTGGCCGGCTTCTCGGCCATCTCGTAAGCCCTTATGGACCTGATATATGCCCTGATGGCATTCGGATAGTCTCCGGTAGCGTCGCAGCATTCGCCCTGCATTCGGTAGATCCTGCCGAGGATGAAGGCGTCCTCTTCTTCCTTCGCAAGCTTCTCTGCCTTGGAAAGGCTGATGGTCGCCTGGGCATAGTCCTTGGCTGCAAGCTGGGCCGATCCCAGGTCAGCAAGTTCCGTGGCGGACGGTTTCCTGTCGCAGCCGGTAAGGCAAAGAATGACAGGCAGAACCATCGTCAGGACTGCCTTTAGGAGCAAATTTGAGCTATGTTGGTAAAAACGATTCATAATATTGCTGCGAATCTACTTGTTTTAAACAAAATTAAAAAATTTTAATAAGAATTTTACTATATTAGCAATTTGAATAATTAGCGTTTTGAGAGGGTGCGTCAGATGACACGTATAGGTGCGTTGCTGAACATAGACCCGGGCCAGACCCAGGGGCAGATAGAGAAGTCTTTCCAGACGATGAAAGCCTGTGGAATGACCGTCTGCCGCATAATCCTGGACTCTGCCTACGGCATCAGCGCGCAGCAGCAGTACGACGCAGCTTTCCGCATCGCAGCGAAGGTCGGCATAGACATAGTCGCCTCGCTCAGGGGAGACGAAGACTTCTGCAGGACCATGGCAGCCCGTTTCAAGGCCGAGCCTGGACTCCTTGCCTGGGAGCTCGCTCCGTCTGACGACGCAGACGGTACCATGGAGACGGCCGTCAAGGCTGTCGACCCAGGGCATGAGGTCATCACCGGGGGCATATCGCTTCTCCCGGGAATCGACTTCGAAGGAATCCCTGCGAAGAGATACGAGATCGCGGTGACGGCGGAATGTGAGAAAGCACGTTCGGCCTCAGGAGGAAAGCCTTTCTGGATCACTGGACTCCAGGGTGGAAGCAACCTCTACGTGGGAAGCAGATGCTTCAGCCCGTCGGCAGCGGAGATAACCCAGTGGCTCTGGACTGCGGTCGGAGCAGGTGCGAAGGGAGTCTTCATGCAGTCTGTCAACTCAAAGAAGGACGGACTTGGAGCAGGAGAGATGAGCCTTCTGAACATGCAGGGAGGAATGACCGAGAGGTCTGAGGCTGTCAAGAGCGTGGTGGAGACCCTTGAGAAGTACGCTGGTCTGTTTGAGAACGCCGTTCCGGTGGAATCGCCGGTAACGATGATATACACGAAGGAAAGTGCCCTGGCAGAGACGTTGATGCACAGAGACGACCTTCCGGACGACGACTATGAGGTCCGGCAGAAGGGAGGCTCGATGAAGGATGCTCTGGCGATCTACCAGGTACTCATGGAAAGAGGAATCAGACCGGGTTTCCGCGAGATCTCGGAATATCCATGGGATGAGGACAGCAAGGGCAGGTGCGTGGTATTCGCAGGACAGTTGTCTGTGCCGGTGATGTACTACCCGAAGCTCAGGGAATTCGTCAAGAGAGGCGGAAAGGTCATCATCGAAGGCCTGAGCTTCTGCTACGACGAGAACATGAACTCGGTGTTCAGTTCTGAATTCCCGCTCAAGGATGTGTTCGGAGGCTATGTCGAGGAATACAACTGCCGTCCTGGCAAGTTCAGGCTGAGGATAGGGAAGAAGCGCTTCTGGGTACACCTCTTCGAGGGCGTGATCCACAACGAGGCTTCAGGAGAATCACTCAGGGTCCTTCGCAACAGGTATGGCCGCGGCTCAGTGCTCTGGATTCCGTCAGTGATCGGGATGGGCGCTCTGAAATCAGGCCACAAGAGCAGGATCTCAAGGCTCTTCAAGAGAGAACTTGAGGCTGTCGTGGATGAGATGCCGATGAGTTTCAGGCGCCGCTACACAGGTATCGCGCTGCAGCTGCTGAAGACACCGGACGGATACATCACGATAGTGACCAGCAGCAAGAGGCACCGCCGCAGGGTGGTGTTCAGGACAGACATGAGGGTCGTGGAGAGAGTTTTCTTCAACGAAGTGAACTACAAGACCGGCAAGGCGCGCAACCGCAAGGTCAAGGTTCATCCAGGTCAGACCGTCGTGGCGTTCTGGAAGAAAGTTAAATAGAAAAGAACAGGAATGGAACGACATAAGTTCATATACGAAGAGAATTTCGAATTCGAGGCAGGTGGCTCAGTCAAGGGCCTCGAGCTCGTGTACCACTGCTCTGAGGGAGGTTACCATGGTCAGAAGGTGATATGGATATGCCATGCCCTCACAGCGAACTCGGATCCGTCCGACTGGTGGCCGCAGCTCGTGGGTCCGGGAAAGCTTTTCGACACTGATAAGTATTTCGTCATGTGCGGAAACATGCTGTGCTCAAGCTACGGTTCGTCAGGTCCTGCGACGATCAATCCGGCTACCGGAAAGACATTCTTCTTCGATTTCCCTAAGACTACCGTCAGGGATATCGTGAAGGCTCTCGACATCATGAGAGAGCACGCGGGAGTGCCGCAGATCGACCTTCTCATCGGTGCAAGCATCGGTGGATTCCAGGCGATCGAGTACTCTGTGATGTTCCCGGACCTGATCCGTCACGCTGCCTTCATCGCTACCCTCGAGAGAGTGACCCCGTGGCTCACCGCGTTCGAGGAGTCGCAGAGGATGGCGCTCGAGGCAGACCAGACATTCCGTGCGTGTGAAAGCCTCGACGGTGGAAAGGAGGGTCTCAAGTGCGCCCGCTCGATAGCGCTCATCTCCTACAGGAGCGAGGAGGGCTACAACATCAAGCAGCCTGAGACCGACGTGGACACCATCTTCGCAGACAGGTCGGCGTCGTACCAGAGATACCAGGGCAAGAAGCTCGCAGACCGCTTCGACGCCTACTCATACTGGTATCTTGCCTATGGAGTGGACAGCCAGAACGTAGGCCGCGGAAGAGGTGGCGTCAAGGCTGCCCTTGCACAGATCAAGGCGGAGGTCACCATGATCTCGATCGATTCGGACGTGATCTTCCCTGCACATGCGATGGCGGACATGGCAGACATGGTTCCGGGAGCTGATTACCATATGATCACCTCCCTTTTCGGACACGACGGATTCCTCCTCGAGGCAGACCAGATCACAGAGATCATGGCTCCTGTATTGGAAAGACTATAGAACGGACAACAGATATTTTCAGAAAGATTTTATGCAGGTATTGAAATTCGGCGGCACATCGGTGGCAAATGCGCAGAGCATGGGCCAGTGTGCAGACATCATCTCGAAGGCCGTGTCAAAGGACAGGACCATCGTGATAGCGTCAGCCATCTCCGGTTTTACCGACGCCCTCATCCGCGTCGGAAATCTGGCAGCAGACAAAGACAAGTCCTACAAGGACATCCTTGACGAGTTCAAGGAAAGACATCATACCATCATCAGGGAACTCCTACCTATGGAAAAGGTGGAGGAGTCGATCGAGGCATGTGACGGAATCTTCGAGATCCTCAACAGCGTCGCATACGGAGTGTACCTTCTCGGTGAGCTCAGCCCTGCGAGCCTCGATGCCATCCAGGGTTGCGGTGAGCTTGTCTCAAGCCGCATCCTCGCGACCAAGATGGCCTCTCTCGGAGTCCCTACGAAGTGGATCGACAGCACCTCCATCATTCGTACCCACAACGTGGCCGGAAAGGAAGTAGTCGACATGGAGCTCAGCTACGAGAATGTAGGCAAGATGATAGAGAACAACCCTATCACCATGCTTTTCGTGGCTCCTGGCTTCATCGCTTCCGACCAGAAGGGCAGGATGGTCACCCTCGGCCGCGGCGGCTCGGACTTCTCGGCATCGATCTATGCCGTGGGCAGCAAGGCACGTTCTCTCGAGACATGGAAGGACGTCCCTGGCATCATGACCGCGGATCCTAAGATCGTACCTGACGCAAGACTCGTAAAGCACATCTCATACAAGGCGGCTCTCGAGCTTTCGCACTTCGGTGCCAAGGTGATATATCCTCCTACCATCCAGCCTGTGGTCAAGGCCCGCATCCCTATCCTGGTGAAGTGCACTTTCGATCCGGATGGAGAGGGCACGGTCATCGAGCAGAACCCACCGATGACTGACCAGCATACCATCGGTATCTCGAATTCCAACAACATCGCGCTCATCTCCCTCGAGGGAAGCGGCATGGTCGGCGTTCCTGGCATGGCGGCAAGGATGTTCCGCGCGCTCAGCGACAATGACATCGACATCATCCTCATCACCCAGGCATCTTCAGTCAATACCGTACTCGTGGCAGTCGACGAGAAGGACGCAGCCAAGGCGAAGGATGTAGCTGACAGGGCTTTCGCATATGACATCTCTCTCGGCAAGGTAACTCCGCTCAAGGTCGAGACAGGATATTCCATCGTCTGCCTCGTGGGCAACGACATGCTCGGACACAGCGGCACCACAGGCCGTATGATGGCTGCTCTCGGACGCAGAGGCGTCACAGTGAGGGCGGTGGCACAGGGATCTTCTGACAGGAACATATCTGTCATCGTAGCGTCGTCCGAGGTCAAGTCAGCGATCAGGTTCATCCATACCGAGTTCTTCGAGAAGTCGCAGTACAAGGACATCAACCTCTTCATCGCGGGTTATGGCACAGTCGGCCAGGCATTCATCGACATCCTTGCCAGGAACAGGGACAAGATCGCTGAGCGTACAGGCAAGAGACTCCACCTTGCAGGCCTTTCAAACAGCCGCAGGTTCATTCTCGACAAGGAAGGCCTCAGCCTTGAAAATATCGAGGAGCAGCTGGCAAACGGCAGAAGCGCTGCGAATGAAGCATATTTCGAGGAACTTGCGAAGACCTCGCTCCAGAACTCAGTGTTCGTGGACATCACCGCAAGCTCCGACATCTCATACAAGTACCTCAACCTCTTCAAGAGCGGTTACTCGGTGGTAGCAAGCAACAAGATCACATTCGCTGCCCCATATAAGCAGTACCAGGAGCTTAAGCAGGCCGCTGTCAAGGCCGGAGTATCCCTCAAGTACGAGACGACGGTAGGTGCGGCTCTCCCTATCCTCGAGTCCGTTGCGCGCAGCGTCAATTCAGGAGATGAGATCCAGAAGATCGAGGCGGTGCTCTCTGGTACCCTGAACTATATATTCTCGACATATTGCGGTGGAGAGGACGGAAAGACCTTCCATGATATCGTGAAGTTTGCGAAGGAGGCCGGCTATTCTGAACCGGACCCACGTCTTGACCTGAGCGGCCGTGACGTTCTCCGCAAGCTCCTTATCATCAGCCGTGAGGCCGGCGTCGCAGTAAACGAGGCTGACGTGCAGATTGACCCTATCCTCGGACCTGAGTTCTTCGAGGGCAAGGTCCCTGAGTTCTTCGCAAAGCTTGCCGAGAACGAGGAGAAGTTCGCGGCTTCATACAAGGAGGCTGCATCGAAGGGTCTCAGACAGAGATTCATCGCTTCGCTCGAGAAGACAGACAGCGGATATCGTGCATCCATGGGCCTGAAGACCGTCGGTCCTGAGCATCCGCTCTACAACCTCTGCGGAACCAACAACTCCGCAATCATTACCACCGAGTTCTATCCTTCACCTCTGGTAGTCCAGGGTGCCGGTGCCGGAGCATATCAGACGGCGAGCGGTGTGCTTAATGACATACTTATATAATATATTGGAATTATTTTTAGACGTAATATAAAATGAAAGTAGCAGTAGTAGGCGTAACAGGTCTGGTAGGTACCAGAATGATGGAAGTACTCGCAGAGAGAAACTTCCCAGTTACAGAATTTTTCCCCGTTGCATCTGAGAGATCAGTTGGCAAGAAGGTAACCTTCAATGGAAAGGAATACACAGTAATCAGTGCTGACGACGCTATCGCAGCAAAGCCTGATCTCGCAATCTTTTCAGCAGGTGGAAGCACATCAAAGGAGCTTGCACCTAAGTTCGCGGCTGTAGGTTGCCGCGTAGTCGACAATTCATCACAGTGGAGAATGGATCCGACCAAGAAGCTCGTTGTCCCAGAGGTCAACGGCGACGTGCTTGGCCCGGATGACTATATCATTGCAAACCCTAACTGTTCAACCATCCAGATGATGCTTCCGCTTGCACCGCTCCATAAGATCTATGGTATCAAGCGTATCGTCGTATCGACATACCAGTCAGTGACCGGAGCCGGCAGCAAGGCAATCTATCAGATGGAGCAGGAGCGTGCCGGAGCGAAGTGGGGTGAGTTCCTCAACAAGTTCCCTCATCCTATCGACCAGAACATCATCCCTCACATCGATGTATTCCTTGAGTCAGGCTATACAAAGGAGGAGCAGAAGATGGTTGACGAGACACACAAGATACTCAGGGACGAGACTATCGGAGTAAGCCCTACCTGTGCCCGTGTACCAGTACAGGGTGGTCACTCAGAGTCTATCAACCTCGAGTTCGAGAAGGAGTTCGACCTTGCTGACGTACGTCGCATCTGGGAGAAGACCCCAGGCGTCATCGTATCAGACGATCCTTCACAGAACATCTACCCTATGCCTATCAACTCTCTCGGTCACGATGAGGTCTATGTAGGTCGTCTCCGCAGGGACCCTTCAGTGAAGTCTGGTCTCAACTTCTGGTGCGTAGCTGACAACATCCGCAAGGGTGCTGCGACCAACGCTGTCCAGATCGCAGAGGTGCTCATCGAGAAGGGTTTCCTCCCAAGGTACTAGACCATAGGGGTCTGTGCTCAACAAAGCCATACACTAATCTTATATACAAATGAAGAGAATCACGATCCGCGACGTGGCCAGAGAGGCAGGTGTGTCAGTCACACTTGTGTCTTTCGTCATGAATGCAAAACGGGACAAGGACGGACGTCTTGATTGTCCTGTAAATCCTGAGACCGCCAAGAGAGTTCTCGCAGTTGCGCAGAGACTTGGCTACAGGAGAAACTTTGCAGCAGCTTCGCTGCGAAGTGGTCGCTCCAACACTATTGCGGTGATTCCCAATGACATCTCCAACAAGTTCTTCGCGGGTATCTCGCGCTGTATCGAGGAGGAGGCAAACAAGTCTGGTTATACCGTATTCTTCGCCAGCTCTGAGGAAAGTGCAGACAGGCTCACAAGCGTTATCGATGCAGTGCTTGCACATAACGTGGACGGCTTGATCGTGGCACCATGTACCAATGGCGAAAGCGCTCTTACCCGAGCTTTGGAAACAAAGGTTCCGGTAGTACTCCTTGACAGGGACATCGAGGGACTCGACTCTGTCGGAAAGGTCCTTCTGGACGATGTCGCAGCCGGTCAGATGGCTACCCAGCTTCTGATCGACAACGGCTACAGGAACGTCGAGATGATTTCCTATACACTCGGTATCTCCAGCCTTTCAGAACGTGAGAACGGCTATCGCAAGGCGATGATGGACAATGAGGTCTATGACAAGGCGCGTGTGCACTACACTACATATGCGACCGCAGCATCGGATATCGAGAATATCATCAAGGATGCTGTCGAGCGTGGTGTGGACGGACTTTTCCTTCCTACATACTCGCTTTCAGCCCAGGTCCTCACAGTGATGAAGAAGCTTGGCCTCAAGACTCCTGGCGACCTCGCCATCGTAGGCTTCGACGAGAGTGATATCTACAGCCTCTATGAGACTACCGTATCCCACATCGTCCAGCCTCTCAAGGAACTTGGAGAGAAATCTGTCGAGGTACTTATCGACATGATCCAGGGCAAGGAAGCACAGACTATCGTACTCAAGCCGACCCTCAAGCTCGGTGGTTCAACTGAAAAGAAATAAAGGCTTATGCAACTTGACGGTAGAAGAGAAAGCACCAACGTACAGGACCGCAGAGGCTCGTCTGCAGGAAAGGCTGTAGGCGGACTTGGTATCGGAGGTATCCTCATTTATCTCCTCATATCCTTCCTCAGCGGAGGCAACATCGACCCTGCTGCGCTCCAGGAAATAATGGTCCCTCAGGCAGGTTACGAGACCGGTCAGAACGTGGAGTTCACTCCGGAGGAACAGGCTCTTGCATCGTTCTCGAAGAAGATCCTTGCAGGAACAGAGGACATCTGGTCTGCATACTTCGCGAAGAACGGCCTCGGTGAGTACAGGAATCCTACCATGGTCCTCTATACTGGTGCTACCCAGTCCGGTTGTGGTACCGGACAGGCATCCATGGGCCCATTCTATTGTTCAGCGGACGAGTGTCTCTATATAGACCTCTCATTCTTCAGTACCATGAAGCAGTCCCTCGGAGCTGACGGTGACTTCGCCTACGCCTATGTGATCGCCCACGAGGTAGGTCACCATGTCGAGAACCTTCTCGGCGTGCTCGGCGAGGTGCATCAGCAGATGAACAGGGCAGGCAACAAGGCAAAGGCAAACCAGCTCAGCGTAAGGCTTGAGCTTTTTGCGGACTTCCTTGCAGGTGTATGGGCTGCCAACGACAACAGCAGGTATCATTCTCTTGAAGATGGCGACATCGAGGAGGCGATCCAGTGTGCAGAGGTCATAGGAGACAACTATCTCCAGAAGAAGGCACAGGGCTATGTGGTTGAAGAGGCATTCACCCATGGTACCTCAGCCCAGCGTATGAAGTGGCTCAAGAAGGGCCTCACTACAGGTGACATCAAGCAGGGCTATCAGATCTTCCAGATCGACTATAACAAATTATAATATAACTCATATTTATTTATGGCAAACGACATCAAAGTTCTTAACCACGCAGCGGACAACATCCGTATCCTTGCTGCGTCGGCAGTAGAGAAGGCAAAGTCTGGTCACCCAGGTGGTGCAATGGGCGGCGCTGACTTCATCAACGTGCTCTATTCTGAGTACCTCAAGTATGACCCAAAGAACCCTGAGTGGGTTGGTCGTGACCGTTTCTTCCTTGATCCTGGCCACATGGCTCCAATGCTCTACTCACAGCTCTGCCTTGCCGGCAAGTTCACTCTCGACGAGCTCGCACAGCTCCGTCAGTGGGGTTCACCTACCACAGGTCATCCAGAGTATGAAGTAGCTCGTGGTATCGAGAATACATCTGGTCCTCTCGGACAGGGTCATGCATATGCTATCGGTGCTGCTATCGCTGCAAAGTTCCTTGCTGCACACACCGGCAACCCTACATTCGCAAAGGAGACCATCTACGCATACATCTCTGACGGTGGTATCCAGGAGGAGGTTTCACAGGGTGCTGCACGTATCGCAGGTAACCTTGGTCTCGACAACCTCATCATGTTCTACGACTGCAACGACATCCAGCTCTCTACTGAGACAAAGGACGTCATGAACGAGGACACAGCTGCCAAGTATCGCGCTCAGAACTGGGAGGTTATCGTAATCAACGGTAACGACGCTGCCCAGATCCGCGAGGCTATCGAGAAGGCACAGGCTGTCAAGGGCAAGCCGACCCTCATCATCGGTAAGTGTATCATGGGTAAGGGTGCCCTCAAGGCTGACGGTACCTCTTACGAGGCAAACTGCAAGACCCACGGTGCTCCACTCGGTGGCGACGCATATGTCAACACAATCAAGAACCTCGGCGGCGATCCTGAGAACCCATTCCAGATCTTCGACGATGTAAAGGAACTCTATGCTAACCGTGCAAAGGAGCTCGAGGCAATCTGCGCAGAGCGCTATGCAGAGGAGAAGGCATGGGCTGAGGCTAACCCAGAGAAGGCTGCACAGCAGGCTGACTGGTTCTCAGGCAAGGCTCCAAAGATCGACTGGAGCAAGTGCGTACAGAAGGACAACGATGCAACACGTAACGCTTCTGCAGCATGTCTCTCAGTTCTCGCAGAGCAGGTTCCTAACATGATCTGCGCATCTGCAGACCTTTCTAACTCAGACAAGACAGACGGATTCCTCAAGAAGACCCACGCTCTCACAGCTGACGACTTCTCAGGCGCATTCTTCCAGGCTGGTGTGGCAGAGTTCACAATGGCTTGCTGCTGCGTAGGTATGGCACTCCACGGTGGTGTGATCCCAGCTTGCGGTACATTCTTCGTATTCAGCCAGTACATGCTTCCTGTAGTACGTATGGCAGCTCTCATGCAGCTCCCTGTCAAGTTCATCTGGACACATGACGCATTCCGCGTAGGTGAGGATGGTCCTACCCATGAGCCAGTTGAGCACGAGGCACAGATCCGTCTCATGGAGAAGCTCAAGAGACACGATGGCAAGAACTCTGCACTCGTTCTCCGTCCAGCTGACGCTACTGAGACTACAACTGCATGGGCTATGGCTATGGAGAACATGGAGAGCCCTACCGCTCTCATCCTCTCTCGCCAGAACATCAACAACCTCCCTGCCGGCAACGACTACGAGCAGGCTCGCAAGGGTGGTTATGTAGTGGCAGGTTCAGATGAGAATCCTGATGTAGTGATGGTTGCTACTGGTTCTGAGGTATCTACACTTATCTCAGGTGCTGAGCTCCTCCGCAAGGATGGCGTGAAGTGCCGCATCGTAAGCGTTCCTTCAGAGGGCGTGTTCCGTTGCCAGAGCGCTGAGTACCAGCAGTCTGTAGTTCCTGCAGGCTCAAAGGTATTCGGTATGACCGCAGGTCTCCCTGTAAATCTCCAGGGCTTCCTTATCGGTGCTGACCCGGCATCTAAGGTATGGGGTCTCGAGACATTCGGTTTCTCAGCTCCTTACAAGGTGCTCGACGAGAAGCTCGGATACACAGCTGAGAATGTATACAACCAGGTTAAGGCAATGCTTTAATCGGCATGTTTCTTGAGGTAGCCTGTGCCCGTGACCGATAATGAAATCATATCATTGCTTGCCGCCGGACAACAGGAGAAGGCCTTCAACGAGATAGTGAAGAACTATAGCGAAAGGCTGTACTGGAATGTCCGCCGCATGGTCGGATCACATGAGGACACAGACGACCTCGTACAGGAAATATTCATCAAGATATGGGCTGCGCTCTCTTCGTTCAGAGGAGAGTCGCAGCTTTTTACTTGGATATGGAGGATCTCCGTCAACGAGTCCCTGAACTTCCTCCGAAAGCAGAAGGTACGTGCCGCCCTGACTTTCCAGAGCATCACGGAAATGGAGGAGAGAAGGATCGACTCGGACCCGTATTTCAACGGTACCGAAGCTGAGCGTCTGCTGATGAAGGCAATCGCGAAGCTGCCGACAAAGCAGCGCATGGTCTTCATGATGCGCTACTTCGACGACATGAAATATGAGGATATCTCGGAGATACTTGATACCTCCGTCGGCTCCCTCAAGGCATCATATCATTTCGCATATGAAAAAATCAAGGGAGAATTGAAAGAAAATTTTTAACCTTTTGCAACAATCGGTGTCAAATAGTTCGTATGACAGATAACAAGAACAGAATGTATAATGTACCTAGCGGGTATTTCGAGAGCCTCCAGACGAGACTTTCGGCTATTCCTGCCATGGAAGAAGAGGCTGAAGGCCGTGTTACAGTCTGGACGAGAGTTCGCCCTGTCATTGCCCTTGCGGCCTCATTCGCTATCCTCCTTACCTGCGGTACGCTGATCCTCAGCAAGACTGCCGGTAACGTAAAGATGAATGATATGGAGTTCCTGGAGTACGCCTATGCGATGACCCCGATCACGGAACCGTATTCAATCTATGATCCATCTCTCGCAGAGAGCCTCTATACAGAGGTGTCTGAAGAAGATGTAGTCAATTATCTGATCGAGACAGGAGTCTCAATTAATCAGTTAGGATATGTCGGTGTATATGAATAGAACTCTTAAGATTGCGTCAGCGGTCGTACTGACGCTTATGTTGGCCTCTATCAGCGGATTTGCACAGCAGCAGAGGCAGAACCAGGCTCCAGCAGCTGCCAATGCATGGCGTGACAGGATGCGCTCAGAGATGATCGCGTTCTATACCTCGGAAATCGGACTTACTCCAGCTGAGGCGCAGGTGTTCTGGCCGGTACATAATCAGGCCGAGCAGGAGCAGATGAAGCTCATCCAGAAAGTCGGCGAAGCTTACATGGCACTCGAGAAGGCTCTCGACTCCAAGGCTTCTGAATCCGAGATCGAGGCTAAGCTCCAGGCCTACAACAAGGCGATCGATGCAAGGAACCAGTTCGATGCATCACTTATGACAAGGTACGGAAAGGTACTTTCGAAGGAGAAGATCGCAAGACTTTATGTCGCAGAGGAGAAGTTCAGAAGGAACCAGATCCACAGACTTCACGTTCCAGGAGCTCCTAATCCTCCTCAGCAGGGTGGCCGTCAGGCCCAGAGATAGAATTCTTTCATCAGAAGACGGTACTCGTCTGTATAGTCTCCTGAACATTGAATAATTAGTTGGTTAATACGGTAAGTGGTTGAACCTTCTGCGAAAGCAGAGGGTTCAGTCGTTCTATGGCCCAGCTGGACGACGATCCTGGCCGCAGGCTTGCGTTCGGTCGTGTGGATGCGGAGCAGGAATGTCGGGGAGAAACCATACATCCGGGCGTGCCGCAGCAGGGAAGACTCCTGGTCGGCAGGCAGGACGAGGGCTATGGTACCATGGTCCTTGAGATGGGTCGATGCGAACTCAAGCAGCGTGCGCCACGACATCGGTGCGCCTTCCATCCCTTCTTCGTCGGCGGCGACGGTATGGCGGGCAGTGTTCTTGCGCCCGTCCGGGTTCTGGAGGGAGTCGTCGTAGTAGGGAGGGTTCGACACGATCAGGTCGAAAAGGCCTTCGCTCTTGCAGAGCGGCATATGGGCGGCGGTCATGCTTGGGGACCATGGCGAGTTCCCGAAGTTCTCGCCCGCTTCCTGTGCCGATGCCTCGTCGATGTCTATTCCTGTCACGTGGAAGTCCACTCCCAGGTCAGAGAGCCTCTGGGCGACCATCAGGGCTATGGTACCTGTACCTGTACCTGCATCCAGGACTTCGAAGGGACCTTCCGACGAGGGGCTGCAGGTGGATAGCTGTACGCTGGCGCCAAGGAGAACTCCGTCGGTGTTCACCTTCATCGCCGAGCGCTCGTTGCGAACTTCGAATCGCTTGAATCTGAATACCCCCGCGGCCATCTTCTAGTCGATGAAGAGACCGTCCTTCATGTTGAGAGTCCTGTCGCACATGGCGGCAAGTTCAGGATCGTGGGTTACGATGATGATCGTCTGTCCGAGCTTCTCCCTCAGCTCGAAGAAGAGGGCGTGGATCTCGGCCTTGGTCGCACTGTCAAGGTTTCCGGAAGGCTCGTCCGCGAAAAGCACCGCAGGATTGTTGATCAGAGCCCTTGCAATCGCCACTCTCTGCTGCTCGCCACCTGAGAGCTCGGAAGGCTTGTGGGAGACTCTGTCAGCGAGTCCCATCAGGGCGAGAAGGCGGGTAGCCTCTTCCTTGGCCTCGCTGTCGCTGCGCCCGGCGATGAAAGCCGGGATCATCACGTTCTCCAGAGCGGTGAACTCAGGAAGAAGGTGGTGTGCCTGGAACACGAAGCCGATCTTGCGGTTGCGGAAGGCGGACAGACCTTTGCTGTCAAGCTTGAGGACGTCGGTCCCGTCGATCACGAGAGAACCTCCGTCAGGGGTGGAAAGGGTTCCCAGGATGGTCAGCAGAGTGGACTTTCCCGCTCCGGATGCTCCCATGATTGAAACTACTTCGCCCTTTTCGGCTGAGAAATCAATGCCCTTAAGCACCTTCAAGGTGCCGAAACTCTTTTCTATTCCCTGTGCTTGAATGATCATAATGGTCAAATATAGTGAATAATTCGAAAATATTTTTGGAATTTCAAAAAACGACCTTATATTTGCAATCCCATTCAGGGAATCCGGGGTGTGGCGCAGTTGGCTAGCGCATCTGGTTTGGGACCAGAGGGTCCTGTGTTCGAGTCACAGTACCCCGACTTCAAGAGAGCAGAACGAAAGTTCCGCTCTCTTTTTTGTATATTTGCTTTCGATGAACAACCCTTTCAGATACAGACCATCGGCCGCAATGGTCGGAATGATGCAGGATGTGACGGCAGCGATCGCTGCGGATCCCGTATTGGACGGCCTGTTCCGTGAGGGCAAGATGCTCGGTCTGCTGAGGTACGCCACTGCTGGCAATGCCTCTTCTGACGAAGGCTGGCTGCTTGCGTATTCGGGCAAGAGAAACCCTTCTGCCGAAGGGGTCAAGGTCCATGGTACCGTGATGCCGTTCGTACCTCCGGTCTACGACATCACCGACGGCTACTTCCGCCAGAAGGAAGGCGAGATCAGCGATATCAACCGCCAGATCGCCGAGGCTCTTGAAGGAAAGTTCTCCGAGACGCTGGAAGGGCAGACTGACGACCTGGCCGACAGGGTTGAGCAGCTGAAGCTGCGCCGGGCGATGGAGTCCGTGAAGCTCCAGCGCTGGACCTTCGGGCAGTACAGACTGCTGAATGCAAGGGGAGAGGAGAAGAGCGTGCTGGACATCTATGCCGACAAGAACCTCATCCCGCCTGCCGCCACCGGCGACTGCGCAGCTCCGAAGCTTCTTCAGGAAGCATACGGGAGGGGCTTCATGCCTCTTGAGGTCGGCGAGTTCTGGTACGGCATTTCTCCGGAAGGCCCGGTCAGAGGCCAGGGACGCTTCTACCCTGCGTGCTCATGGAAGTGTGGACCGATACTGAATTTCATGCTTCAGGGACTGGATGTAGAAGACCCCGTGAATCTCTGCGGGGAACCTCGCATCCTGTACGAAGACGAGGCGATAATTGCAGTCGACAAGCCGTCCGGAATGCCCGCCGTTCCCGGACTTGACGGTCTCGAGTCTCTCGAGACCTGGCTGCGGACCCGTTTCGAAGGCGAGATCTTCCAGATCCACAGGCTGGACCAGGATACGTCAGGTACCATGGTCTTTGCCCGCTCACGCCGTGCCCAGGGCATCATCCAGCGTCAGTTCGAGGACCGCGAGGTCGAGAAGACATATCTGGCCGTCGTCGACGGTCGCCTGGCGTCGGATCATGGTACCATAGACCTGCCGCTTGCTCCTGACTACGAGGACAAGCCTCGTCAGAAGGTCGACCCGGTCCAGGGAAAGCGCGCTGTCACGGAATATCGTGTGCTGGAAGGGGATGAGGCCAGGGCTGTGTTTGAGTTTTTCGGTCTCTCGAAGGTGGAATCGTTCGGCTGCAGTGCTGTGGAGTTCCGTCCGCATACCGGCCGCTCGCATCAGCTTCGCGTCCATGCCGCCCATCCTGCCGGCTTAGGCATGCCTATTCTTGGCGACACTCTCTACGGCTCCGCATCACGTGCTACGCGCCTGTGTCTGCATGCCGCGTCGCTTCTTTTCGTACACCCTACGACAGGTTTACCCGTTCGAATTTATAGCCCAGACGATAGAGCTCCAGGGCTTCGCCGATGCGGAACATGACGGCGATTGTGGCGAGGACGAGCTTGTATGAGCTGATGCTGCCGGGCTCGACGGCCTCGTGGCGGAGGTAGCTCAGGGCGGTGGCAGAGCAGAGCTTCATGGCGTCGTTGACTCTCTTGGCGGCAGCCTCGTCGGCCTCGAGGATGCATGGGACGATGAACTCGTCCATATAGTCGAAGCCTCTGTCGTCGTGGTAGAACTCATAGCCCTGGACCGAAGCGGTCGCCCAGTCCTTGTCCCACATATGCGCTACGCCCATTCCGAGGAAACCTGCGGCGGCGAGCACGAACTCAGGATATGCATTGAATTCCTTGACCGCGTCACCGAAATACTCGGGCGCCATCTCGTCCCACTTGGCATCAATGTCGACGGAATTGAGGAGCGTGCCGCCGAGAAGCTCAGCGGTGGTGCATGCCTTGAGAAGGTGTTCTGTCAGTCTCTGGCTGTATTCTTCGAAATAAGCTTTGTCGATGGTCGTCATGTCGGATGATTGGATTATGGTACCGGATCATAGCCGCTTCCTCCCCATGGATGGCAACGGAGAAGTCGTCTCACGGTCAGGTACATACCCTTGAAAGGACCATGCTTGCGGAAGGCCTGGAGGGCGTATTCCGAACAGGTCGGCGTGAAACGGCAGCTCGCAGGAGTGTACGGCGAGATGCATTTCCTGTAGAAGATGATAAGAAGTACGAAAGGTGCGATTGCAACTTTCTTGAGAGTGTCCCTGAACTTTCCCATAGGCAGAGAGGACTATGCGTTGATCGCCTTGAGTATCTCCCCGACCTTTTCGCGTATCACCTCTGACTTGAGGACTTCGCGCGTGTTGTAGATGAAGAGGATGTCGGTGCCGGTACCCTGGAGGAGATCCTTCTGGGTACGGTACGATTCTCTGATCCTGCGCTTGAGGAGATTTCGCTTGACTGCTCTCTTGAAGAACTTCTTGGAGACGGATACCATGATCCTGTTGACAGGCTCGCCGGTACCGGTCCTGTAGCAATATTTCATCTCACCGAGCGTACCGAAGCGACCCTTGCTCAGAAGAGTGTCGATGGCTTCTTTCGTGTAGAGCCTTTCCTGCTTGGTGAGAGTATTGCCCATTCTACTTGTTTGCTTCGAGGTAGAGGCCGAGAGCCTTCGCTACTGACGGAGCTTCAGGTGTAGGTGCCTGGATCTCGATAGGGTAGCCGGCTTCTTCCATAGCCTTTACGATCTGTTTTCCGAAGGTCACGAACCTGAGGTTGCCAGGCTCGAAACCCTCGAAGTTCTCCTTGAGGGATACGATGTCTGCAGCGTTGTATACTACTGCGAGGTCGTATGACTTGATGTCTACGTCCTTGATGTCCTGTGGGACGGGTTTCACGAAGTCAGCGACGGTGTAGTCGAGCTTCGCGGCTGTGAATGCAGCGCGGATGGCGAGGTTGCTGCTTGCTGCATTTGTCGTGATGAGGAACTTCTCTGCCTTGTGCTTCGCGCCGATCTGAGCGACGATTGATTCAGGAGTTCCGGTTCCGAAGAAGATCTTTCTCTTGCGGAATACGATGTGCTTCTGGAGATAGAGAGCCACTGCCTCGGTAGAGCAGAAGTACTTCATTGTCTCAGGGACGGTCACTCTGAGCTCTTCGCAGAGGCGGAAGAACGCATCGATCGTCTGTCTGGCTGTGAAAACTATTGCTGTATAGTCGAGAATGTTGAGTCTCTGTGCCCTGAACTCTCTTGATGAAAGAGGCTCGATGAGGAAAAATGGCTTGAAATCTATCTGGACTCCGTATTTCTCTGTAAGGGCAGCGTATGGAGTCTGGTCCATAGGAGCCGCCTGTGAAATAATGATCTTACTAACCTTCATATAACGCCTAAAATAGGAGCGATGCCGCGATAAGCAGACCCGCAGGGAAAATTTCGAGGGCGCAAAGATACAAAAATCCTAGGAATAGATTGCAATAATTAGACAATATTTCGAGTTTTCGCAGTGCGAGAAGGGCTGCGGTGCCCGCAATCTCGTACAGAAGAATCCTTCTGACAATCAGGTCGTTCAAATCTTTGTAGAGGCAGATCAGCACGGTCGCGCACATCGCCCCGGCCAGCAGGATGAGGAAATTGAAATAGAGGTTGTTCGACGCCATATAGTACTCCTTTCCCCTTCTTTTCGGCTCGAAGGCCTTGATGAGGCTCATTCGGATCATCATATAGGCGAGCATTATCCCGATGACGAAAAGCGTACTTATTCCGAACGGGAACTTCTCCATGAAACGGAGCGAGATTACATCGAATCTGGCGAATATGAGGCAGAGCGCGAGGTATGCCACCCATGCTACCATGTCCCTTTCCTTACCGAGGCGGACGTTGCTTTCGAAGGTCAGGACCGGCTTGGTCCGGAAGATGCCGGCGAAAACGATGGGGAAGACCTCGATCAGCTGCGAGACGCAGAGGATCGCGAGTATGATCGTGACGGATACAAGGCCGCAGTTGATCAGGGCGTCGCTCCATAGGTGGGGCGATCCCGCAAGGTCTGCCGCTGCATCAGAGTCCATCAGAAGCCTTCCGCTGAGGAAAGCCTCGTCGACGCTCCTGACCGCGAGCGAGTCTGCTATGCCTGTGATGTCCGCCATCGTTTCCTATGCCTATGGTAGATTTCTAGTTACCTCTCCTGGCCTTTGTATAGCCCATTCCCTGGAGAAGAGCGACTACCTTGTCGCGCAGGTCGCCCTGGATGGTGATCTCTCCGTCCTTGGCGCTGCCGCCGACTCCGCATTTGACCTTGAGTGTCTTGCCGAGTTCCTTGAGGTCGTCCTCAGTGCCGACAAAGCCGCTGACGAGGGTCACCTGCTTGCCGCCCCTGTTGCGCCTGTCGATCGATACGACAAGCTTCTGCCTGTCGGGAGAGAGGGTCTGGACCTCTTCTTCCGCTGCTTCTTCATATTTGAAATCGGCGTTTGTCGAGTAAACTACGCCGAGTCTTTTCTTCCAGTCGTTTTCAGCCATTTCTAAGCCCGATTTTTGCAAAGATAACTATTCTCGGCTATCTTTGTAGATTACTGAACAGCAAAATATGGACAAAAAGAAATACAACCTGTGGAACAGGATCACTGCCGCCGTGGTGTTCGTCATCTCGGCGTTCACTTACCTCTCCACAATCGAACCTACCGCTTCCTTCTGGGACTGCGGAGAATTCATCGCTTCATCATACAAGCTTGAGGTCGGCCACCCTCCTGGAAACCCTGTGTTCCAGCTGATCGCGCGCTTCTTCACCATGTTCACCGGTGCGGAGCATGCAGCCGTGGCCGTCAATGCGATGAGCGCACTCTGCTCGGCCCTTACCATCTTCTTCCTTTACCTTACCATCGTGTTCCTCGCCAAGAGGCTCGTGCGCAAGGATGAGGATGGCAACTATTCGACAGCCCATGCGATAGCGATATTCGGCAGCGGTGCCGTAGGTGCCCTTGCATATTGCTTCTCCGACACATTCTGGTTCTCAGCCGTTGAGGGCGAGGTCTACGCCATGTCGTCACTTTTCACAGCCCTCGTATTCTGGGCGATGACAAAGTGGTACGAGGTCGCTGACGAGCCTTATGCGAACAGGTGGATAGTCCTCATCTCATTCCTGATGGGCCTTTCCATCGGAATCCATGAGCTCAACCTCCTCGCGCTTCCTGCACTGGTGTTCCTTTTCTACTACAGGAAAAAGGAAAACGGGACTTACACCCTCTGGGAGTGCATCAAGATGATCATCCTTTCGGTCGTCATCCTGGGAGTACTTGTATTCTTCCTCGTACCTGACCTCCCGAAGATCGCCGCCTATGTGGACATCTTCTTCGTCAATACCCTCGGACTTCCGTTGAACTCGGGAGCGGCCTTCTTCATGCTTGCGCTCATGGCCCTGGGCTTCTGGGGAACATGGTGGGCCTATGAGAGGAACAAGGTCCTGATCACGACGGTGACCCTGTGCCTGACTACCATCCTGGTCGGATTCAGCCTGTTCAGCATAGTGGTCATAAGGGCGAACGTCATGCCTCCTACCAACGAGAACCAGCCTGACAACGCCTTCGCCCTCGCGAAGTACCTTTCACGCGAGCAGTATGGCTCCAACCCGCTCATCTACGGCCAGTATTTCGGTGCTCCGTACGACGATCTCTTCACACAGGACTTCTACACCGTGGTGGACGGAAAATACAAGAAGGTCACAGGACCTGTGGACGCAAAGTATGCTGCCTCAGGCAAGATGCTCTTCCCTCGCATGTGGTGCAGTGCGGACGACAGGTACATACAGTTCTACCAGTCATACATGAACGGCAAGGGCGAGACAGTGCGCGGCGCGAAGTACAAGAAGCCGACCTTCGGACAGAACCTCGCGTTCTTCTTCGACTTCCAGATGAACTGGATGTACTGGAGGTACTTCATGTGGAACTTCGCCGGAAGGCAGAATGACATACACAGCCCGGATCCGGGTGAGATATTCTATGGCAACTGGGAGAGCGGTATCAAGCCTCTTGACAACCTCCGTCTCGGCGACCAGAGCGACGCTCCGGCAATCCTCAGCGAGAACAAGGGCAAGAACCATTACTACCTCCTTCCTCTTCTCCTCGGTCTGATCGGACTCTTCTTCCAGTTCGACAAGGACAAGAGAGGCTGCTGGGTGACATTCCTGCTCTTCTTCATGACAGGTATCGCCATCGTGATCTACCTCAACCAGCCGCCTTTCCAGGTGAGGGAGAGAGACTACGCATATGCAGGCTCGTTCTATGCCTATTCAATATGGATCGGTCTCGCGGTCATCGCCATCTTCGAATGGCTCGGCAGCGTCACCAAGGGCAAGGCCGGCAAGACTGCAGCCGCTGTCACCACCGCCTGCTGCCTCTATGTTCCTGCGCTCATGGCACAGCAGAACTGGGATGACCATGACAGAAGCAACCGAGCTACAGCGGTCGAGATGGCATACAACTATCTCTCAGGCGTAGGTCAGAACGGCATTCTCATCACCCACGGTGACAATGATACATTCCCTCTCTGGTATGCCCAGGAGGTGGAGAGTATACGTCCTGATGTCAGGATCGTCAACACCTCGCTTCTTGGAACCGACTGGTATATCCACCAGATGAGATATGCCATCAACGAGTCAAAGCCGCTTCCTCTTACGGTTCCTGACAGCCAGTACCTCAATGGAACTAATGACTTTGTGCGTATCTATGATACCCGCAACCAGGTACTTCCTCTCTCTGAGGTCATGGCAGTGCTCAAGCATCCTGATGCCAAGGTCACCCTCGAGGACGGCTCGAAGGTGGACTATCTCGTATCAAGGAAGTTCAGCGTCCCTGTGAACAAGGAGAACGTCCTCAAGTACGGCATCCTTTCAGAGAAGTTCGCGGATGAGATTCCGGATGAGATAGTGTTCTCCATCCCTGAGGACAAGAACTACATCTCGAAGCCTGAGCTGTTCTTCCTCGATCTCCTTGACGGATATCAGTGGGACAGGCCTATCAATATGCTCAGCCAGGGCGGCGACCTCAATGTCGGCCAGAAGGACTATCTGATGTACGATGGTCTCTCACACAAGCTCGTCCCTATAAGGAACTCCATCTCAAGCAAGAAGGGTATAGGCAGGGTCGACATCGACAGGGTCATCGACCTGATGGACAATGTCTACAAGTGGGATGCTCTCAAGAGAACTGACTGGTATGTCGACTATCAGAACCTCTACACATTCCTTGGTGTGGTGCCTCAGAGGGAACTCTTTGTGAACCTCGCGTCACTCTACATGGAGGAAGGCCGCGTCGATGAGGCGATAGCGACACTTGACAGGGCCCAGGAGTGCGTGCCTAAGGAGAATTTCCCTCTCGAGTCAATCTGTCTCGGCTTCTATCAGAACGATGTCCATGTCATCCATATGATCGAGGACTACTACATCCTCGGTGCGCAGGACAAGGCAAGGGCGCTTGCCGAGGACTATGCTGTCGAGCTGATGACCTCGATCAATTTCTATCTCGAGTACTATGGCTACGCCAGGAATGAGCTTGACCTCTGCGTCAACTGCCTCTATTATCTGGTGGACGTCCTCAAGGACTATGGCGACAAGGATCTTGGCGAGACTCTCATGAAGGGTCTCAATTCGATGGCCAAGCTCTACGGCGCCTCCAACGCCGACGACCTTGATGTCGACGACCTCGAGGAAGAGGCCGACGACCTTGATGTCGACGACTTCGAAGAAGAGGCCGACGAGGTGATGGACGAGGGCTAGGCTACCAGCGGACAGACACACAGCAGGACCATGAAGGTCGGGGCTCCCATGAACTTGGGAAAAGGTCGGCCCCACCTTTATGGTCCTGCTGTCTTGCCTTTTGCTGGTTTCCTTCTGGAGACCTGGTGCAGGGAAGGCCTTTCCGCAGGGCTTGGCGACTGGTTAGCTCACCCGGTCTCGGGAAAACGGTGAGACCTGGTGCAGGGAAGGCCTTTCTGCAGGGCTTGGCGACTGGTTGGCGCACCCGGTCTCGGGAAATCGGCGGGACCTGGTGCAGGGAA